>BJUT01000002.1 GCA_007988745.1 Pseudoalteromonas atlantica | reverse complement strand
AGGCAAAAAATTCGCTATTTAGTTGTTCTAAATGAGAATTTTTTAACGCAGATAGCGACACGTTTAACCCCGCAAAATGATTAAGTATTATTGCGGATTTGTATTAATCTTGCTTGTGTAAATGTACATCCATTTGTGGAAATGGGATTGTAATGTCTGCATCATCTAATGCAATTTTAATGTTCTCTAATAATGCCCAGTACGTTGGCCAGTAATCACCAGAGTTTACCCAAGGACGCACAATAAAGTTTACGCTTGAGTCTGCAAGTTCAGAAACTGCAACAGTGTATGCTGGATCTTTAAGTAAACGAGTCTCTGCGTCAAGTACTGACTGTAATACTTCTTTTGTTTTACGTAAGTCAGCATCGTAACCTACACCAATTACTAAATCGATACGGCGAGTAGACTCACGCGAGAAGTTAGTAATTGCACCAGACATAATTTGTGAATTTGGTACGATAATTACTTTGTTATCTGGAGTGCGAAGCTCTGTAGAGAATATTTCGATTTTTTTAACTGTGCCCATTTTACCGCCAGCTTCAACAAACTCACCAGATTTAAATGGACGAAGTAATATAATAAGTACGCCAGATGCAAAGTTAGACAGCGAACCTTGCAGCGCTAAACCAACAGCTAGGCCAGCCGCACCTAAAATAGCAATAAACGAGGTTGTTTCTATACCGATTTGCGAAAGTGCCATTAAAATAGTGGCAGCAAATACGATAGCATAAACTATACTCGATACAAATGAGCCTACAGCTTTATCAACTTTCTTTTTATCGAATGTTTTTTCTGTTAAACCTGCACAAAACTTGGCAATACGGCTACCAAGTAAAAAGATAACAAGCGCAATAACTGCTTGAATACCGTAGTGTAAAATTAGGCCTGAATTTTCGTTTAGCCAAGTAAGTATTGAATCCATAGTAACTCCAAATAGTTTTTATTAAGCAATTTCCCGCAAGTGAGTATACATTAATTTACATTTTATTCTCATTAAATAGTAAATTATCACTACAAAATAGTTTTTATTGTCAGCGCTATTACGCTACACACTCTTTATGAACCTTTACTGATAGTAGGCAATTTTATGAAATATTTATTTTTTTTGATTTTTTTTAATTTTAGGCTTCACAACATTTATAATATTATGTATTATGCGCGCCACACCAAACGAGGTGTGTAGTGGCGGTTGTAGCTCAGTTGGTAGAGCCCCGGATTGTGATTCCGGTTGTCGCGGGTTCAAGCCCCGTCAATCGCCCCATTCTTTTCTTTTTGTTCCTGTTTTATCCCCCGTTCGTTTTTAAATTTAAATTTGCTCATCTATCCTACTTTACCTAATACCTTACTTGTTCAGATATTAACATTAGTTTGCTGTTTACAATCGCACAATAATGCACCAATATACTTTACATATAAACAGAAAGTGCTAACTTATTAACGTTTAATAGCATTTAGTATTAGCAAACCACCACTTCTTCTTGGGATATTCTAACGAGCATGATCAAACACGCTATTTTTATTTTATTACTTGGTTACCTTTCTTTTGCTAGTTTGAATGCAAAAGCTCAAAATAATATTTCCTATGTAAAGCTACTTGGTGAACTGCAATATTTAATTTCGCAAAAGCAATTTGATGAAGCATACAAAAGCAGTCAAAAACACTATAAATATTTGGGCGAACCTGATTTTGACTACTTGCTTGGGGTTTCAGCACTAAATTCTGGTCTTTCTGCTCCGGCGGTATTTGCTTTTGAGCGAGTAATAGAAGCAAAACCACAGTGGTATGAGGCACGTTTATATTTAGTAAAATCTTATATTGCTGCCAATAATTTACCTGCAGCTAACGCTCAAGCGACTTTATTAATTAATACTGATACTTCACCAGAGGGTGTAAAAAAAGCGGCTCGTTCTTTATTAGCAACATCACAGCACAAGCAGCGCTTAACAGAGCGTACATATGATCAGAGCATTGAGCTTGCATATGGTGTAGATGGTAACGTTAATGCAGGCACCTCTGAGGATACAATTTTAATCCCTAATTTGGGTGAGTTTTTACTATCACCAGAAAGTAAAAGCACTGACGATAATTATATAAAGCTAAATTATAAAGGGCGGTACTTTCACCCCATTGATCAGCGAAGCTCTTTTGCTTTAGGTGTAAATACCGATTGGTATAAATTTAATGAGCTATCTGAATACGACCGTATTAATACCAATATATCAGGTCGATACCAACAAAAGTTAAATGATAACACCCTCTGGTATTTGCAAGCTGGTATTACGCCTTTACTGTTAGATGGCGAGCTATACAGAACCGAGACATCATTAACAAGTGGAGCTAGTTACCAGTTTGATAAACAGTTAAGTGTATTTGGAGCGCTATCAATTGGCCTTATGAATAATACATTTGACGAGAAACTAGATAACTCCTTTTACACTCTTAATATAGGTGCAAGTTATCTATCTCAAAAATGGTACCAAAGCGTTAGCGCAAACTTTAAAAATGAAAGCGCTAACATTGACGAAGGTGAGTTTAATGCAAGAAGCATTAGCGGAATTTATTACCAAATAAATGCATTACTTAGCCAACAATGGCAAGTCTCTGCACAAATAGGGTATCAATGGATTGAATATCAGGATGAGCACCCGCTATTTCTTCAAGAGCGAAGCGATAACCTATTGATACTTTCTAGCTCGTTACGCTACTTAGTTAATAAAAGTTTAGCGTTGCAATTAGCATTGAACTACCAAGACAAAACCAGTGATATTTCTTTGTTCGAATACGATCGCTTTGATACCAATATAAGCGCAAGTTACTCATTCTAATTAAGGTACTTATGAAACATTTAATTCCGGTATTAACCACCTTACTTTGTGTGAGTTTTTATTCTCAAGCGAGCACAACTGTTGCAGGAAAAACTATTTTAGCTCGGGGCGCTGTACTTGCTACAGATGCCGAATCCGCTCAACAACGAACACTTAAGCGACGCGACACGGTGTATGGCGTTGATAAAATAACGACTGGCGAAAAAAGCAGAGCGCAATTTTCAATGTCTGATGGCGGCTTAATAGCATTAAAAGAAAACTCTGAGCTAAATATTGCTAACTATGAGTTTAATACAACGACTCAGCAAGGCTCTGCCTCTATTGAGCTAATAAAAGGCGGGCTGCGCTCTATTTCGGGTGTTATTAAAAAAAATGGTGGCGCGTACAGTGTTAAAACACCGGTTGGATCAATTGGTATTCGCGGTACCCATTTTGAACTACAGCTTATAGATGGTGATATGTATGTAGCTGTTTGGGATGGCGCAATAGATTTAACACTAGAAGATCAAAGCGTTGTATCCCTTGGTAGTAATGAGCCTTTTTCTTTTGCGCAGGTTACTTCATTAGGGCGCGTGATTAAAACAACTCAGGCACCTGCTGTTTTTACCCAAACCATAGCGACTATTAGTGATGACACAAGTGCTGAGCAACCAACAGAGCAGCAATCAATAGTACAAAACAATACTTCAGAAAAAACGACAGAGGCCGATATATCAATAACTGATGTTTATGCTCAGCAGCAATTTCAGGCGGTAAATGATGCAACCTTAATTGACCAAATCGCGCAGCGCCAAGGTGTTTTTAATTACCAAGCAACCAGCTTTGATGTGTCGTCGAGCCTAGGAGAAGTCAGTGATTTTTCTATGTCTATGTCGGTAGATTTTGATAACGGCACAGTTCCCGATGGTGAAATTAGCTTTAATGATGCTGGCGGCAACTGGTACGCAGCTTACAGCGGCTTAATTGATTTAACCAAACTAGATTTAGCCGTTACATTTGCTTCTCATAACAACAATAAAGCAACTGGCCAAATTGATGCTGTGTTTTTAAATGACATAGATACCATCACGGGTGATTTTAGCCTTAGTGAAATTAATAACCCTGCTGTAAATGCCGGTGGCGACTTTAGATTAGAACCTTAAGTAACCTGCACTGTGGGTAATAATTTTCTTAACTAGTATTCAGGTTAAGTAACTTGAATATAAAGCTTTTTATTGGAGTATGTAGAATGACAGCAAAGAACCTTTTTTTGCTCGGTTCAATGGTTTTTTTGCTTAGTGCGTGTGGAGGCTCCGATGAGACAGCTCAACAAGACTCAGAACAGCTACCTGTAGAACAAGTTACACCCACCCCTTCTGATACACCGATAAACCTTACAGGTATAACGGGTGACTCTGTTGTTACTAAAACACAGGTGTCGGGTGCTGTGGCCTCTAGCAGAGGGGTTATAGGCACAACGGTTGCAAACTCTCAGGCTACAATAACTCTTTCGCAAACTAATGAAGTGATACAAGGCAATATCACTTTTTTACTTAGCGTGTCTGATCCCGATGGCATTAGCGCAGTAAATTTAGTACTGCCGAGTGTAAATAAAAGCCTAGCACTTTGCACACAAGCATGTGGAACAGATTTTGAGCAGTCGGTTATAGGGTTGAGCCCTTACTTTTATGGCGTTGATCCTGGTGATCTACGCTTAGAGATATGGATCACCGATAGCCTTAACAACCAGGTACTTGCAGACGCAGTGACGGCTAATTGGCAACCCTACCAAATAGAAGGCACAACAGCACAGCGAGACGGACAAACGATTAATTTAGCGTGGCAAGAAAACGAAAACTTAAACCGCTACAATATTTACTTAGCAACCGAAGCAGGCATTACCACCAGCAATATAAATACGCTAGAAAATGGCCAGCAGTTTTTAAGTGTATCTGGCTCTAGCTTTAGTGTAGACAACCTATTAGCTGATAAAAGCTATCAAGTTTTAATAACTGGTGTAGATGGCAGTGGTGAAAGTGGCTTTGCTGAGTTAATTAACGTAGCACCGCAAGGAGGAGAGCTAAACTTTGCGCCAAAAGCGGTAAACGATCAATTTTTAGTTAATGAAGATCAAGCCTTGCAAGGCAACGTTTTAACTAACGACACTGATGAGTACCAAGGGGAGCTATATATAAACACAACCCCTTTAGTTACCCCTCAGCATGGCAGTATTTCACTCAGCGAAAGCGGTGATTTTACTTATACCCCGCGAGCTAACTTTAACGGCATTGATGCATTTAGTTACCAAGTAATTAATGAGCTTGGGATGACAGATACCGGCATTGTAGAAATTACGATTAATGCTGTAAACGATGCCCCCATAGCCCTTAGTAACACATACAACATAAGTGCTGACGGAACGTTATTAGTTGGCGCCCCCGGCTTATTAAATAACGACAGCGATATAGACCAAGATCTGCTCACTCTAGATACAACGCCTGTTAGCCTACCGATTAAAGGTACTCTCACACTTGTTGCTGATGGCAGCTTTGAATATGTAGGTAGTGCAAATATGCAAGGCACTGATAGTTTTCAGTACCGTATTTTTGATACTCAAGGTGCTGAGGCTATTGCAAGTGTTACAATTAATGCACTGGATCAAAATAGCCCGCCTACTGCTGCAAACGATAGCTATAGTGTAGATGAAGATACCACACTTGTAGTTGATGCTAGCCAGGGTTTACTTGCTAACGACACAGACCCTAATAATGATACTTTCATCATTGATGATACTTATATTGTTTCACCTGCCCATGGGCAATTGCAATTAGCTACCGATGGTAGTTTTTCATATATTCCTGATGCTAACTACTACGGTATCGATGAATTTCAATACCAAGTAATCGACACTTTTGGTGCCACGGCCACTGCAACGGCAACACTCACAATAAATAGCATGCCTGATACCCCTAATGCTCAAAATGATGAATACCAATTTCAATATAATCAAACACTGGTTATTTCAGCTGAAAATGGCTTACTTAAAAACGATGTAAACATAGAGCCAGGTAATCTCACCGTTAACACCACTCCCGTAGTTAACGTACAAAGCGGTACTTTGGCACTTAACGTTGATGGGTCATTTTCCTATCAACCCGATTCAGATGCATTAGATGTTGATAGTTTTACTTATTCAGTTTCAAATGAACAAGGGCTAACATCCACAGCACAAGTTGTATTAAGTAAAACAGGGTCTAACTCCCCTGCTGAAGCTAATGACGATGAATATACGTTATTAGAAGACAGCCCTGCTACTTTGTTAAACGTATTAGAAAACGATACCGATGCCAACGGCGATACACTTACCCTTACTAATGTTACAAATACAATCGGCAGCGCACGCATTGTAAACAATAGAATTGAGTATACACCTGAGCCCAATTACTTTGGTGAAGTAACCCTAAACTATACGATTTCTGATGGCATTGCAGATGGCACGCCAGCTCAAAGTAGCGCAATAGCCACCCTCATTATTATACCGGTTAACGATGCCCCCATTGCGGTGGCTGATAGCGCCGCAATGCAAGAAGATGGATCGCCAATTTTAGTTGATGTGCTTGCCAACGATACAGATATAGACAGTGATAATTTAACTATAACAGGTGTTGGCACCGAATTTGGCTCAGCCAGTATTGTTGATAATAAAATTCAGTATAGCCCCCCCCCTCACAGTAATGGAGTTGCCATTGTCTCTTATACAGTATCAGATGGTAATGGAGCGAGTGCCAGCGCCAATTTACAAATAACTATATCTCCGACTAACAATGCACCCGTGGCAAATTCCGATAATATTACAATTGCTGAGGATGCACAGGCAACTTTAATAAATGTACTAAGTAATGATACTGATTTAGATGGCGATAACTTAACAATTAGTTCAGTAGTAAGTGATGTTGGTAATGTCTCTATTGCTAATAATCAAATTCAATATACACCTGAAGCAAACGATAATGGCACTGCCCGCGTTACCTACACTATTAGTGACGGTACGCAAAGTGCTACAGGTACGCTTACAGTAACAATTACACCTGTGAACGATGTCCCTGTAGCAAACCCTGATACTGCCACTATTTTAGAAGATGCCGCAGCAACAAATATAAATGTGCTGAGCAACGATACTGATATAGAAAACGATACTCTTTCTATTACTTCTGTAAATGCTGATGTTGGCGCTATTTCTAGCTCTGGTGCTAACGTTGTTTACACGCCAGAAGCCGACTTTAATGGCCAAGTAATCGTAAATTATATCCTAAGCGATGGTACAGACACTGCTGCGGGAACACTAACCATTAATGTAACCCCGGTAAATGATGCGCCTGTAGCGCAACCTGATACAGCAACAATCGATGAAGATGCTCCCGAAACAACCATTGACGTTATAAGCAACGACACCGATGCAGATGCAACCGATACCCTAGCTATAACAGCTGTTACAGCGGATATTGGTACAGCGAGCCTTGAAAATAATGAGATTAAATATACCCCCGCCTTAAACAACGAAAGCACAGCAACAATCACCTACACATTAAGTGATGGTACTGATGAGGTGCAAGGTAATTTAACCATTACAATTGTACCAATTAACGATGCTCCAACGGCAGTAAACCAAACCTTTGCTATTGGTGAAAATGCCACAGATGGAGAAACAATTGGTACTGTAACAGCGTCTGATATTGAAAATAACATCCTCACTTTTAGCCTAAGCGGCGGCGAAACAACGCTATTTAGTATCGATAGCATTAGCGGGCAATTAAGCGCAAATGGTACAAGCCCTTTCAATTATGAAACGGCTACGCAACATACTATAGATATTAATATTACTGATGATGGTTCTCCAAATGAAACCACGACAATAACCGTTACTGTAAACATTATTCGCGAAGACGACCCGCTAATTCCAGTGGAAGATGATACATTTGGGCGGCCAATTAGTGGGCAAATAGACCTTACGCGTGTTTTTTCTGACGGTGAATTTAACGACAGTATTGAGCTTAACACTAACCTTTATTTTGTTGGATACAATAACAACTCAGACGCAGATATTATTGTTGCTTCATATACAAATGCCGGCAATGTAAACACAGCATTTAATGGCAATGGCTTTATAACAATTGACCTAGGTGAAGATGAAAAAGGCACTGCTATCATCTCTGGTAATGGTGAGCTGTTTATAGGTTATTCAAGCTTTAATGGCTCAGAAACTGAAGCATGTTTATTAAAAATGAGTGCTACAGGCATTATAAGTACTAACTCTGGTGACGCTAACAGCGGTACTAAATGTACAACACTGGCTAGTGAATCTGTAATAAACGACCTTGAGTTCACCGATAATAAAATACAAGGCGTTGGCTACTCGGTAAGTGGCTCAGACAAAGACAGTTTATTTCTTAAATTTGATGTATCGTCCCTCGCTTATGAATCAGGCAGCCCAGGTATAGTGGATGTAAGTGGCCAGAACCTGGATGATGAATCACACGCTATTAAAAACTTTGGTAACTCTGATTTACTTGTAGTGGGCAGCGCCATAGGTGAAGAAGGTGATTTAGATGCAACTATCAGATACCTTATTCCGGATGGCAACAATCGAGGAAGTTTTAACTCTGGCGAAGCGCTTATATTAGATTTATCGGATGAAGAAGGGGACGATGAGCTATTTGCTATTGGTGGCATAGACGCGATTAATTTTACTGCTTATTTAGGAGGTTATATTACTCGTCCATCAGGTGAAAAAGAAGCCGTTTTGATTTCAGTCGACCACTTAGGCGATATTGACGATGATGATATTGAAGAAGAAATTACAATTTATAATATTGATGGAAACTCTGGTTCTGCTAATGGCGGCGCACAAATAACGGGGGTGCAATACGCCCCTATGAGTAATCAACTAATTCTCTCAGGTACTACTGGTGTGGAAGCCTCTGGTGATACCCAAAACGAGCAACTATTTTCGGCGCGAGTATCTATATCTGATGGCGCGCTTGACACTAGCTACGGCAATGCAGGCATAAACATCGTCTCTAACGTTATCAGTCATCAATCTGCTAATGCATCAACTATTGATGTAAATGACACTCTGTGGTTATCAGGCAAATTTAACGATTCATCTAATGAGCCTTTTGTAACGTCAATAACGAGTGATGTAAATTTAAACACCGACTTTGCAATAAATGGCTATACAAGTATAAATGACTTAAGTGTTAGCTCAGACGACTTATCGATGAATGTATTGCAGCTACAAAACGGCGTGCAAGCCAATAAGTTTTTAAGTGCCTCTATTGCACAACTTAATACTAATAATAAGCTAGTGCTCACTCGCTATACCAGTGCAGGCATTATTGATACCAGCTTTAGCCTTGATGGTAGTAAAGCCTTAAATATTGATGTTGCGTTTAAAACCATTACTTTAAAAGAGCTTAGCGATGGCAGCATCATTATTGCGGGTACACTCATAAACGGTTTAAACGAAGAAGGCTTTATAGCAAAAGTAGACCAAGACGGTTACCTAGATGAAAGCTTTGCCAGCGAAGGTATTTATACCACTGTAGATATATTAAATATCAATATTAACTTTGCAGATGTTGCAGTAGATAGCAGCGGCTATATTGTTGCTGTAGGATCTTCGACTAATGCTTTAAGCGTAAAAAGGTCGTTTGCAACGATGTTAAAAAGCGATGGTAATTTAGAAAATAGCTTTGGTACAAGCGGTGCTTATTACGGCAGCGCAAATGAGTTTTTTGAAACACTCTATATAGATGCAAATAAAGATATATATATTGCAGGCAAGCAAGTATCTGGCAGTGACTCGCAATTAATAATGTTGAAAATAGACGATGATGCTAACGCGCTATTTAGCTATACAGATAGCCGCTCTTCGACAGATATTAGTAATAGAGCAGCAAAAATACTCGCCGATAGCGCGGCAAATCTCTATTTAGTTGCTAATGAAGGCACTACGCCAAACCAAGCGGTGATCATCAAGTTACAACCAGATGGTAGCGAAGATACAAGCTTTGCCACTAGTGGTGTGGGGCAATATCAATTAGCACCAAGTTCTGATACTAAAGTTACCGATGCGGCGATTGATACTACAGGTAGTATAATTTTATCAGGCATGAGTGATTCTAAAGGGGTGATTGGCCGTATATTAGCTAATGGCACTATCGACACCTTATTTGGAGAAAATACGCTTGGTTATTATCAGGCTAATCAATGCGATGGCACACATCAGTTTACATCAATGCTTTTACAAACAGATACCCAAGTGGTACTTAGCAGTACATGCTTTGATAATGCCTCTAATAATGTCAGTCTATCTAAGTTTAACTTTTACCCTGATGGAGTTAAGCCCTAAATTATGAAAGTTAAATTTTATGGCGTAAGAGGCTCAATGCCATCTCCGGGTGAGCATACGCACCTATTTGGTGGTAACACCTCATGTGTGTATGTTGAGCAAACAAATGGCAAAAGCCTGATTCTCGACTCAGGAACGGGCATTGCACAGTTAGGTGACAAGCTCATAGAGCACACGACCCCCATTGCAATTTTATTAACGCATAATCATTGGGATCATATTCAAGGCTTTCCTTTTTTTAAGCCTATTTACCAAGCCGATCGTGATATAACCATTGTTGTAGGTGATGTTGAAGACGAGCAAACTAAAAATGCGATTTTAATGCAAATGTCTGGCTCTTTTTTTCCGGTTAGCTACCAACACTTACCTGCAAACATTACATTAAACACTCAGCTTGCTACTCAAAAAAACTTTACTCTAAATAGTTTTAACGTATTTACCGCGCCGTTAAATCACCCAGGCGGTGGTACAGCGTATTGTGTGCATGCTGAAGGCAAAAAAATTGCTTATATAACAGATAACGAATTGGCCCCACCCGGTGTTGTTAAAACCACAGTTACCCAGTGGGCTGATTTTATTAAAGATGCTGACTTATTAATTCATGATGCACAATTTACTACCGAAGAGCTCACGCTTAAGCACGGTTGGGGGCATAGTACATTTAAGCAAGTAGCTGAATTAGCAATGCAATCGTGTATTAAAAATTTAGCGATTATAAGCCACGACCCAACAAGAGCCGATGACGAGCTACTCGCAATAGAAACACATTTACAGGCAAATTATGGCGAGCATATTAATATTGAATGTGCCAGAGAAGGCCGAACGTTTGAGTTTACGCCAAGTAAGGATTAATAGTTATTTCTCGCGTTTATATTCCTAAAATTTATCGCCACATATTTGTAGGCTTAGCCATTACGCTGCTTATAGCTGCTGTAGAATTATTCTCTAGTGGCGCATTAGCCAAGCTGCTCAATAGGGTCGAAGGTATTATTTACGACTCTAGGCTATTGCTAACTTTACCCGATACTCCCCGTCAGCTCGACGAAACCGTTGTTATTATCGACATAGATGAAAAAACGATGCAACAGCAAGGGCGTTTCCCGTGGAGCCGGGCAAAAATGGCTGACCTGGTAAATAAACTCACAGAGGCCGGTGTTGTAGTTATTGCATTTGATATATTTTTTTCTGAACCGGAAACAAACCCTGTTAACCAAATTCAATCTAGAGCCCCTGATTTATTAAGTGCATACAAAGTAGCGTTAAATGATATTAAACATCAGGTAGATGCTGATACCACCTTTGCTAAAGCACTCAATAGTAACGATACCGTATTGGGTTTTTTATTAAACAACGATACCTACAAACAGCGTAACCCGTTGCCAGAAACAAGCGTACTATGGCCTAAGAGCGAGCAAAGTAACTCCCAAGTAACCCAGTTTTTAGGCGCTACTGTTAATATACCTATGCTGCAAAATAGTGCTACGGGCAACGGATTTATCAATGCTCACAGCGAAAACGACGGATTTATCCGTAAAGCGGCACTGGTTAATAGAGTCGGTGATAAGCTCTACCCTTCTTTAGCACTTGAGGCAGCACGTTTATATACCTTAGCGAACAGTATTGAAACACGCGCGAGTGCCCAAGGCGACCTGACTTTTTTTGAAGGGGTTAAATTTCATGAGCATTGGATTCAAACAGATGAGTACGGCCAAATTTATATCCCGTATAAAGGCCGTGCTAAAAGTTTTCAATATTACTCTGCCACAGATGTATTGACCAAAAAAGTTGCCGAGCAGCAATTAGAAGGCAGCGTAGCATTTATTGGTACATCCGCAATTGGTTTAGCTGATTTAAGAGCAACACCAGTGGGTTTACAATACCCAGGGGTAGAAGTGCATGCCAATATTTTTGAAGGGCTACTCCATCCAGAAATTTTACCTTCTCAACCCACATGGGCTTTAGGGGCAACATTATTAATAATTACCTTTGTGGGCTGTTGCTTATCGTTTTTAAGTTTTCGTAAAAGCGCCCGCTTTATTGTCACGCTTTCAGTGAGTATGGCCGGGCTGGTTATATTGCTTAATTTTTATTTATGGTCAGTACAAAAAATTAGTCTGCCGCTATTTATGCCGCTGTTACTTATTTCCCTATTAGCAGCCTACTTTGTTTTTATTGGCTCTATAGCAGAAATGAAGCACAGCCGAAAAATTAAATCGATGTTTAATCAGTATGTACCGCCTGATCATATTGAGCAGTTAATTCGCCAACGTAAACAGCTTACTCAGCAAAGTATAAAACGAAATATGACCGTATTATTTGCTGATATAAGAAGTTTTACTGCGCTGTCGGAAGGAATGAGCGCAAATCAATTAAGTGATTATTTAAATCAGTACTTATCGGCGACTACAAAAGTTATTTTTGATCACAGCGGCACAATAGACAAATACGTAGGCGATATGATTATGGCCTTTTGGAATGCCCCACTTGAAGATAGCGACCACGCAAAACACGGTGTTGAAGCAGCAATGGCCATGGTAGCAGGCCTTACAAGCCTTAATAAAGCATTTGCTGAGCAACAGCTTCCTCCCATTAGCATTGGTGTGGGTATAAGCACTGGCGAAATGAATGTTGGCGATATGGGCTCGGTGTACAGAAAAGCCTATACAGTACTTGGAGATGCAGTTAATTTAGGCTCAAGAGTAGAAAGCTTGACCAAATTTTACGGGGTAGCTATTCTGGTTACAGAAGAGACAATGCTTGCTTGTCCACATATTGCATTTCGCTTAATTGATAAAGTACAGGTAGTGGGTAAAGTAAATGCAACTGAGCTATATGAGCCTGTCAACTTTATAGCTGATATAAGCGAAAGCCAGCTATTTGAAATTAAAAAGTCGTTCACTGCTATGCAGCATTACAATAATAAAAATTGGCAACTGGCTCTATCGTTATTTGAAGAGCTAAGTGAAACTGCCTTATTGAGTGATCACGTTTACCACATTTTTATTAACCGAATTAAAAATACCGATTTGCAAACTTTAGCACAGGATTGGAATGGCGCCTTTATTCACAAAACAAAGTAGTAATAATATGTCTGAGTACATTAAAGATAGAACAAATCTTCATCACTTTATTGATATTAGTATTAGGCTAACAACAGAAAAGGATGCGAGTAAACTTCTTGAAGAAATTCTACAAGTTGTTATGTCTATTTCTAACTCTGACGCAGGGACTATTTACTCTATTACAGATGACAAGCAGCTAAAGTTTGAAACGGTTATTAATAAATCTTTAGACCTCTATTTAGGGGGAGCTTCAGGGAAGCCCGTTGACTTTCCTAATATAGATTTGTTTATAGATGGAAAAGAAAACGAAACAGCTATTGTCGCTCATGCGGTTAACTCTGGTGAGATTATTAATATTCCGGATGTCTACGCGGCCCTGCCCTTTGATATGAGCGCTGCGCGTAATATGGATGCGCGTACGGGATATCGTACTAAATCTATGTTAACGATTCCGCTAAAAGATCATACCGATGATATTATTGGTGTGATCCAACTGATCAACGTAAAAGATCAACACGACAATATCATCACTTATAGTGACGAACTTGTCACATTGATACGATCATTTGCATCGTTAGGCGCTATATCACTGACAAACTCTACCCTTATTAAGGGAATGGAAGAGCTATTTTCTAAATTTGTAGAAACCATTGCTATGGCCATCGACGAAAAGTCCCCTCATACCGGCGGACACTGTAAGCGAGTTCCTGCGCTTACTTTAATGCTTGCTGATGCTGTGCATAAAATTGACCGTGGTCCCTTGGCTAACTTTTTAATGAGTGATGCAGACCGCCATGAGCTAGATATAGCAGGCTGGCTTCATGATTGCGGCAAAATAGCGACCCCCGATCACATCATGGAAAAGTCGACCAAGTTAGAAACTATTTTTGATCGTATTGAACACATTGAAGCTAAATTTGAAGTTATTAAACGTGATTTAGAAATAAGCTATCAAAAACAAATTATCTCTGCAATGAAGCTCAATAGGCCAATTGAGGTTTTACAATTTGAGCGCTTACTCGATACCGAATTAAAACAACTTTCTTTAGATCGCGCGTTTTTGCAAAGAGTTAATGTGGGTGGCGAGTTTTTATCAGATGAAGATGTTGCGAATATTGACCGCATAGCATCTCACTATCATTTAACTATAAACGGCAAAGATACCCCGTTACTAAACGCAGATGAAGTAGAGAATTTACAAATACGCAGGGGCACACTAACGCTCGGCGAGCGCGACGTTATGAAGCGCCATATGGATGTGACTAAAAATATTTTAGACACACTGCCATTCCCTAAACATTTAAGTAATGTGTCTGAATATGCATTGGGCCACCACGAAAAACTAGATGGTACAGGCTACCCGCAAGGATTAACTAAAGAGCAAATGTCGATTCCGGCAAGGCTAATGGCCATTGCAGACATTTTTGAAGCCTTATCAGCAGTAGATAGGCCTTATAAAAAAGCAAAGCCTGTCAGTGAGTGTTTAGCTATTTTAGGAAAAATGGTAGAGAACAACCATTTAGACGCCGATATATTCGCGGTATTTGTAGAGAGTGAAGTGTATAAGCACTACATAAATGAGTACGCAATTGCAGAGCAATTAGACTTTGTTGATTTAACCACCCTACCGGGCTATTCACCTATAAAATAAGCCAGCTTAACTTACTCAAGCTATAAAAAATGCCACCTTGCGGTGGCATTTACACACGGGTTATTTCTACAAGTAGAAATTCTTTTTATTTTTGATTATTTTTAAACAAAAATTATGCCGTAAATGTAGCACTAAGGCCTATATCTAGCAATAAAAAGGTAACCTGTAGTTATAAACCTATACCAATTCGCAATAATATTTAATCATTTTTTTGGGCTAAACGTGCCGCTACCAGCGTTAAAAAATGCTCATTTACGACTGCATGGATGCACAAGGTAGAGCAGTGCAGGCGCAATTGCCGAGAACAACTAAATAGCGAATTTTTTGCCTAGCTATCAACACGTTTTTCCATCCCCAAATTGATCATTTAATTAAGCAAATTGGTATTAGTAACCTAAACCGTGCTGGGTAACCAATTTTTCATGGTTTATGGTGTCATCGTTTTTAAACTTTGATACACACGTACTTTTCTTCGAGGTATTCATCAAGCCCTTGATGGCCGCCTTCTCGGCCTAATCCAGATTGCTTAACTCCACCAAACGGTGCCACAGGGTTAGATATAACCCCTTCGTTAACACCAACCATGCCAAACTCAAGCCCTTCGCTAATACGATAGATCTGCTTGATATTTTGACTATAAAAATAAGCCGCTAAGCCATATGGAACATCGTTAGCAAGGGCTAGTACTTCGCTTTCCTCATCAAAAGGAATAACCGTTAATACTGGGCCAAATACTTCTTCGTGGTATATATCCATTTCGGTCGTTACGTTAGTAACAATAAGCGGATTTTGAAAGCTGCCACCTAAGTCGCCGCTATCCCCTATTAGGTCTGCGCCTTTATCAAGTGCATCTTGCACAAGCTGCTGCACTTTTTCTTTCGCTTTTGGGTAAATAAGGGGGCCAATGTCTACGTCCTCTTCAAACCCGTTGGCTACTTTTAATGCGGCTACTTTAGGCGTAATTTTACTCAGCACTTCATCTAAAATACTGCGCTGAATAAAAATGCGGTTTGCGGCTACACATGCTTGGCCACTGTTTCTAAACTTAGCCGCCATAAGGCCGTCGATTGCTTCGTCTATATCGGCGTTATCAAAAATAATAAAGGGGGCGTTTCCGCCAAGTTCCATGGAGGTACGTTTAATCGTACCCGCACACTGAGAAAGTAACTGCTTGCCTACGCCTGTTGAACCTGTAAAAGTAAATTTGCGCACCACTTCTGAGTCAGTAAGTATTTGTCCGACTGTTTTTGCGTCTTGCGAAATCAGTACGTTAAAAGCCCCTTTTACAAACCCCGCTTGATCGGCAAGGTATGCCAATGCCAAAGCACATAAAGGTGTATATTCAGAAGGTTTTAGCACAAAGCTACAGCCTGCAGCGTATGCTGGCGCCACTTTACGTGTCACCATAGCAACCGGAAAGTTCCAAGGAGTAATGCCAGCCACAACGCCTACAGGTTGTTTAAAGCTCGTTAATCTATGTGTATCGTCGGTTGGGGGGATCACATCGCCGTAACTGCGTTTAGCTTCTTCTGCAAACCATTTTATAAACCCAGCGCCATAGTCTATTTCACCTAACGACTCTTTAAGCGGTTTACCTTGCTCTTTTGTCATTAGCTCAGCAAGCGTTTGCTTGTGTTTTATTACCAGCTCATACCAACGCATTAGCGTATCACTTCGCTCAGTAGCATTGGTTGATTTTAACTTAACAAACGCACCTTGCGCTGCCTTTATTGCGCTATTAACGCCTTGCTCGTCTATATCACTTACTTCAACAATACTTTTTTCGGTCGCGGGGTCGTCAACGCTAAAACGTTTATTGGTTTTATAAAATTCACCATTAATAAACGAGTCACAAAAAATTAGATTACTCAAAATAGACCTCCGAAATAGTTTTATGGGTTAGGTAAAACGCGTAGCAGCGGGTTTAGCCAAAAGCGATAATTCCTTGACTGTAATTGACCTGTAAAACGTGATCACTTTAGATCTAGGCCTATTTTAAAAACGCGACATAAAGTCGCTGCTACGGTGTAAGATGTAGCAGCGGGTTTACCCCGCGATTATGATTACGTGGTCATTCATTTAAAAACACGACGTAAAGTCGCTGCTAAGGTGTAAATGTAGCAGCGGGTTTACCCGGCGATTATGATTACGTGATCATTCATTTAAAAACGCGACATAAAGTCGCTGCTACGTGCTTATACAATCTCTTAAACAAAAAAGCCGCTGTAAAAAACAGCGGCTTTTAAAAAATTCTCGTTAATTAAAAACTAGTGCTCTTCATTAACGATATTGAGATTGTACTTAGGTATTTCAACCACTAAGTCTTCATCTCTAATAACTGCTTGGCATCCTAAGCGAGATTCTGACTCTAAGCCCCATGCTTTATCTAGCATGTCGTCTTCTAGCTCATCGCTTTCATCTAGTGAGTCAAAGCCTTCGCGGATCACTAAATGGCATGTAGTACATGCACACGATTTTTCACATGCGTGTGGAATGCTAATGCCGTTTTTAAGGGCCACATCAAGGACTGTTTCGCCCGCAGGCGCTTCAAGTGCTGCACCGTCAGGACATAATTCCGGATGGGGAAGAAAAATAATTTGTGGCATTCTAACCTCTTTAAACGTTGTCTACTGACTGCCCTGTAAGGGCCTTTTTAATTGATGCATCCATTCTGCGCGAGGCAAAATCGCTGCTAGCGTTATCTACTTTTTCAATTGCGGCTTTAATTTCACCTGGTTGCTGTGCGGTTTCGCGCACTTTAGCAAGCTCGCTTATTTCAGCTTTTAAATTAGCAAGTTGAATATCGTCGAGCAAGTCACCGTCGCTAGCAAGTGACGCCTCTAGTGCTTCTATAACACGTAGCGCTTCTACTTGTTGCTCTTTAAGCATACGTGCTTGCATGTCGTCTTTAGCGTTACTCATTGACTCTTTAAGCATGTTAGCTACTTGGTCATCAGATAAGCCAAATGATGGTTTAACTTGAATTTCAGCTTGCACACCAGTTGATTTTTCCATTGCTGATACACTTAACAAGCCATCGGCATCCACTTTAAAGGTAACACGAATATGTGCAGCACCTGCTGCCATAGCCGGTATGCCTTTTAAGCTAAATTTAGCCAGCGAGCGGCAATCATCAACCAGTTCGCGCTCACCTTGTAGCACATGTAAAGACATTGCCGTTTGGCCGTCTTTAAAAGTAGTAAATTCTTGTGCACGAGCAACAGGAATAGTGGTATTACGAGGAATTATTTTTTCAACTAACCCACCCATCGTTTCAAGGCCAAGTGACAGTGGCAATACATCAAGTAATAGCATGTCAGAATCGGGCTTGTTACCTACTAATACATCAGCTTGTAATGCAGCACCTAGTGCAACAACACGATCCGGGTCGATTGAAGTTAGCGGCTCTTTTTCAAAAAAGCCTTCAACTTGGCTGCGAACCAGTGGCATGCGAGTTGAACCACCTACCATTACAACTTGCAGCACTTCTTCATTTTCGATGCCAGCATCTTTTACTGCACGACGACACGAACGAAGTGTTTTTTTAACAAGTGGCATAGCCAGCTCGTCAAAGGTTTCGCGTGTCACTTCTACTGTGTGTTTTTGCTCGTCAAATTCAAGCACTACATTTACTTTTGCATACTGGCTTAGCGCTTCTTTACAGGCTTTTGCTTTATTAATAAATAAGCGAAGCACAGAAGGCGATAATGCCGAAATACCAGTTTGCTGCTTAAAGTAATCGACTAATAACGAATCGAAATCATCGCCACCTAAGCTTGAATCACCGCCAGTTGCCATTACTTCAAACACACCTTGGTGTAAGCGAAGTATTGAAATATCAAAGGTGCCGCCGCCTAAATCGTAAACAGCAATGATACCTTCTTGGCCCGAGTCTAACCCGTAAGCGACTGCCGCAGCGGTTGGCTCGTTTAATAAACGTAATACGTTAATGCCAGCAAGTTCGGCTGCATCTTTAGTGCTTTGGCGCTGTGCGTCATCAAAGTACGCAGGCACAGTAATTACTGCACCTAAAATCTCTTGATTACCAAAGCTTTGCTCTGCACGCGCTTTTAGAGCCGCTAAAATATGGCTAGAGGCTTTAACAGGGCTGATTTTTCCGGCATCGGTTTGAATGGCAAGCGAGCCGTTATCTTCACAAAACTGGTACGGTAATTGGCCGTAGCTTTGCTCTATTTCAGCTTGGGTTTTACCTAAAAAACGCTTAACTGAAATAAGGGTATTGGCTGGGTCTTGTGTTGCAGCTTGTGCAGCATCGGCGCCTACCGTGATGCCCCCAGCTTGGTAACGCACAACCGATGGCAACATGGCTGCACCAAGGTCATCTGTTAATGTGCGGGCTTCGCCACTTTGTACCGTTGCAACCAATGAATTAGTGGTACCTAGGTCAATACCTATTGCTAATTTGTGTTCATGTGGTGCCGCGCTCTGCCCCGGCTCAGCAATTTGCAATAATGCCATAATGCTCTTTAAACTCGTGTTGCTCGCTTTACAGCAAGTAATTAATCGTCAAATAAACTGTCTTCAATGCGCTCAAGTTCGTCTTCTAATTTATATACAAACTTTAATTTGCGAATGTTGTCAGCAGCTTGTTGATATTGCGCCTCGTCGTTACTTGCAAGTTGCTCGGCAAGTTCATTACTGTATTGGATTTTTAATTGCTTTATTTGTGATTCAAAATTGGCGATAGCGGCCTCAGGATTACTTGCTGAAGCGAGCTCTTCAAGCTCCTCACGCAGTTCCATTTGCTGCATTAAGAACATTGGATCTTGCAGTGTTTGTTGCTCAGCTCGAATATCAACACCTAGTTCGCTGAGCATATATTCTGCTCGTTTTACTGGGTGTTTTAGCGTTTGTAGCGCATCGTTAATTTCAGCGGTACTTTGTACGGCCATTAACTTATCACGGCTGCTCGCATTAGCGTGGCGATCGGGATGCACTGCGCGCTGCAGCTCTAGGTAATGCTTATTTATTGTTGCCAAGTCAATGTTGTAATCAACTGGTATTGCAAATAACTCAAAGTAACGCATAGCTTCAACCAATAAAATTTAGAAATACAAATTTCACAAATAACAAAGCCCTACAATTACTGGCAGGGCTTAAAAATACTACAAAGGTAGCTGAGCTTAAACAGTAAAGCTTTCGCCACAACCACACTCGTCGGCTTGGTTAGGGTTATTAAATTTAAACCCTTCATTTAAGCCTTCTTTGGTGTAGTCAAGCTCAGTGCCGTCGATGTAAACCAAGCTTTTAGCGTCAACAATTAAGGTAACGCCTTTAGCTTTAAAGGTTTCATCGTCTTCGTTAAGCTCATCAACAAACTCGAGTACATAAGCAAGACCTGAACAGCCCGTCGTTTTAATGCCAACGCGCAGGCCTAAACCTTTACCGCGGTTTGCTAAAAATGATTGTACGCGGTTTGCTGCCGCATCTGTCAATGTCACTGCCATGAATTTCTCTTACTTCGCTTGTTTGCTTTTGTAATCAGCAATTGCTGCTTGAATTGCATCTTCAGCTAAAATTGAACAGTGAATTTTCACTGGTGGTAATTCAAGCTCTGCACTGATATCAGTGTTTTTAATAGTTGATGCTTCGTCTAGTGTTTTGCCTTTCACCCACTCTGTTACAAGTGACGATGAAGCAATTGCACTGCCGCAACCGTATGTTTTAAATTTTGCATCTTCAATAACGCCTTCAGACGATACTTTAATTTGCAATTTCATTACGTCACCACATGCTGGTGCGCCAACCATACCCGTTGCCACTGACGGATCACTTTTGTCTAAAACACCAACGTTACGTGGGTTTTCTACGTGGTCGATTACTTTATCACTATAAGCCATAATTCTATCCTCATTACCTGCTACGGTAGGTGCTCACTCGTATTAGTGGTGAGCCCATTCAACTGAATCTAAATCAACACCTTCTTGATGCATTTCCCATAAAGGAGACATCTCGCGTAGGCGACCGATAGAGTTTTTCATTAATTCAACGGTGTAATCAATTTCTTCTTCGGTAGTAAAACGGCCAATACTAAAACGAATTGAGCTGTGTGCTAGTTCGTCGTTACGGCCAAGTGCGCGTAGTACATATGAAGGCTCTAAGCTTGCTGATGTACACGCAGACCCTGATGATACCGCTATGTCTTTTACTGCCATAAGTAACGACTCACCTTCAACAAAGTTAAAGCTGATGTTTACAATACCTGGTACTGATTGGTCTTGTGCGCCGTTAAAGTATACTTCGTCCATATCAGCCATAATGCCGTCAATTAGGCGTTTACGTAATGCGCTGATGTGTGCGTGATCTTTTTCAAAATCTTGCTTAGCAATTCTAAATGCTGCACCCATACCTACTAGCTGATGAGTTGCAAGTGTACCTGAACGCATACCACGTTCATGGCCGCCACCGTGCATTTGCGCTTCTAGGCGAGCACGTGGTTTACGACGAACGTAAAGTGCGCCAACACCTTTAGGGCCATATACTTTGTGGCCTGAGAACGACATAAAATCAACTTTAAGCTGTTGTACGTCGATTAATACTTTACCTGCGCTTTGTGCTGCATCTACGTGGAACATAATTTTACGTTCGCGACACATTTCACCAATAGTATTGATATCTTGAATTACACCTAGCTCGTTATTAACGTGCATAATGCTGACAAGAATAGTGTCGTCACGCATAGTTTCTTCAAGCTTTTTAAGATCCAATAGGCCGTTTTCTTCAACGTCCATGTAGGTTACTTCAAAGCCTTGGCGCTCAAGTTCACGACACGTATCGATTACTGCTTTGTGCTCAGTTTTAGCGGTAATAACGTGCTTACCTTTCTTTTTATAAAACTGCGCTGCACCTTTAATTGCAAGGTTATTTGATTCTGTTGCGCCCGATGTGAAAACAATTTCACGCGGGTCGGCATTAATTAAATCGGCAATGTCTGTACGCGCTTGGTCAACTACTTCTTCAGCTTGCCAACCAAAACGGTGCGAACGTGACGCAGGATTACCAAAATTACCGTCCATTGTCAGGCATTGCATCATTTCTTTTGCAACACGCTCGTCAACAGGCGTGGTCGCTGCGTAATCTAAATAAATCGGTAACTTCATTTCTCTCTCCGCTGCAGGTCAACTTTTATAGTTGACAGCTTACTTGAATGTTTTCCAACTGCTTAATTGCATTATTGATGCTGTTATCTTGGCGAGATGCGATTTCTTTCACATCTGATTTTTCCACCAATTCAGCTAAGGTAATATTATTTAAAAACTCTTCGATACGTGCGCTTAAATCAGACCATAGGTTGTGAGTTAAACAACGCATACCGCTTTGACACCCGGTATCGGCACCTTGGCAACGTGTTGCATCTACCGATTCGTCTACGGCGCTAATTACATCGCCAACAGAGATAACCGCGGCTTCTCGGCCTAGCAAATAACCGCCACCAGGACCACGAACCGAGCTCACTAAGCCATTTTTACGTAAACGGGCAAATAATTGCTCAAGGTAAGACAAAGAAATTTCTTGTCTTTGTGAAATATCAGCAAGGGCAACAGGACCTACACTCGCATGTAGTGCAACATCCAGCATAGCTGTTACGGCATATCTGCCTTTTGATGTTAACTTCATAACGCCCCCCGCACAAAAGAGTGCAAATTTTAATTACCAGAGTAAAATAGTCAAGTATTATCACTTGATAAAAATTTGATTAAAGAACACTGTTCTATTAACAAATTTTTAATACCTGACCTTTTTGGTCAAGTATTAGGTGTATTGTAATTACTTGAGTGTTTTAGTCAAGTATTAGCTCGTTATTTACCCGCAGGTTTTTATAACCAATCGCTATACCTTACTTAGGAATAGATTTATTAATTGAGGTAAGAATACCGCGCAGTATGTTCAGCTCTGCCTCTTCTGGGCGTGCACGGTTAAACAAACGGCGTAGCTTGGTCATTACTAAACCTGGATGCTGCTTAATAATAAAACCGGTGTTATCGAGCGTCTCTTCTAAATGCTCGTAAAATAACTCTGTTTGTTTTGAGCTTGGGTAAGCAGTCTCATCGTCTGCTTGCTCAGCCTTTGGCTGCTGATTTAAAAACGCCATACGCGTTTCGTAGCTTAGCGTTTGTACCGCCATAGCTAAATTAAGCGAGCTGTACTGTGGATTTGCAGGAATACATACATGGTAATTACACAGCTGTAGTTCTTCGTTAGTTAATCCGCTGTTTTCACGGCCAAATACAAGCGCTACAGGGCCGTTTACAGCCTCAGCAACTAGCTTTTCACCGCACTCACGTGGCTCAACCATAGGCCAAGACAGCGTGCGCGAACGAGCACTCGTACCAATAGTTAATGCACAATCGGCAATCGCATCAGCCACGGTATCAACAATAACCGCATTACCTAAAACATCGGTTGCACCGGCTGCTAAGGCGCTTGCATGGCTGTCTACTTCACAGGCAGGGTCCACTAAATACAGTTTTGATAAACCCATGGTTTTCATGGCGCGAGCCGCCGAACCAATGTTGCCAGAGTGTGAGGTATTAACTAAAACGATGCGAATATCATCTAAGATCATTGCTGTGCTACTTTACTATGCCAAAAAATTGTGCGAATTCTAACATAAAAGCGCGCTAAGATCCTAGATCCTTAAAGCCGATCAACACGCTAAATACCGTTAAACCATGGCCGCTTTTACATACACATCAAAACGGTTCTTTTTTGTTTTAATTTGCATGCTGGGGGTTTGGTTGTTTAAAAATGGGGCGTAATCGGGGCGTTTAACTACCACACGCTTACTGGCAAGTGGGTAGGCGAATTCAAGTAAGTCATCTGCGTCGGTATCTGCGCCTACTAATGCCTGAAATACACGCATTTCTTTTTTAACTAACGCTGATTTTTCTCGGTGTGGAAACATAGGATCTAAATACACTACATCGGGCATGCTCTCGCACTGCTCTAACAAAGTGTGGCTTGAGCCAAACACTAAACTCATATTTTGCTGCATCCAAGAACCAATCTCTGCATCTTCGTAAGCGCGTTTTAAGCCATCAAACAATAAAGCCGCTACCACAGGGTGGCGCTCATGCAGTATAACCTTACAGCCAAGTGACGCTAGCACAAAGCCATCTCGGCCAAGCCCGGCAGTAGCATCAAGTACAACAGGGGTTGCGCCTTTATTTAACCCTACCGCTTTTGCGATTGATTGGCCTTTGCCGCCGCCAAACTTACGCCTGTGAGCAACAGCACCTGTTACAAAGTCTACGTTTATTGCGCCAAGTTTAGGCTCGTCGCTTTTTAAAAGGCTAAGGCCCTTATCGTCGTAATGCAGAGTAAAACCGCTACAACTTTGCGCCCATTGGGCTAAGTTAAAACGCGTTTCTAGCTCATTTAAATATGGGCGACACTCTTTAAAAGCACACTGAATAACCACTACACACTCCGACGAAAAATTTCAGCTGCAGTATAACAAGCGTTAGAGCACTAAAATAGCTCTATATCGCTTTGATGCGCAAGACTATGTGAGCTGGCCTCCTCTACTTTAGAGCGTAAGTTGCACAATAATTCGTTGCGGCTCTCGGTCACTTGTTTAAGCTGGTACTTTATAAACGCTAAATCACTATTTGCGGTTACTAGCAGCTGCATAGTTTCGTCTAATTGCGACATGTATAAAGTTAAATCGGCAGGATTGGCGTGTGCTTGTGTTTGTTTAATTGCACAGTTAAGTTCATGAAGCTGCTCTATAAACTGCCTTGTGTAGTCGTTTTGTACAACATTTTGGCTAGTAAGCTGCTTTACTATATCTTGCAAAGCAGTGCTAATTTGGGTGGCTTGTTCAAAGCTATTTTCGTTTCTTTCCATAGCAACGACCTTTTCGTTTGTCACTTCGAGTATGTGCGGGAATAAGTCTTTATAACGGCCGTATAAAGCACGATTATCAGCCGGCATATTTTTAATTAATAAAGATATTTTGGGGTAGTTAATAATGGTGCTGCTACCAATATCAACAAACCGCTTGGCATTACGGTGCTGCTCTAAAAGCTCCTGCTCGAGCGGGCATACGCCACTTTCTAAACTATAAAAATAGCTCCCCCCTTGATACCAAAATACAATAACAACGTCTAAATTAAACGGGCTAAAAAAGGCAAGTAAGTGCTCGCTTAACGACTGAAAGTTATGACAGTGATAGCTTTGCCCCACAAACCTAACAATACGCCCCATATCCCCCGACTCCGCCAAGGCCATTGCGGCGGTATCTTGCGCTTTAGCTACATCAAATTTTAGCTTTTCACATTGCTGCCGGTACTCATAAAGCACTTTAATGCGTGCCATTAGCTCTTCGGTGTTGAAGGGTTTTATTATGTAGTCAGACGCGCCTACGCTGTAACCTTTTACTCTATCGTTAAGCTCCACCTTAGAGGATAAAAACATAACGGGTATATCGTGTGTTGACTCATCTTCTTTTAGTGCTTGGCATACTTGGTAGCCGGATTTACCGGGCATTTCTATATCAAGTAAAATTATGTCGGGCGTGTGCTTTTTGGCTAGCTTAAGTCCTTGTTCGCCATCTTTAGCGTGAATAAGCTTACAAAAGCCCGCTAAAGCCTCTTCAATAATTCGATGAACATACAAATCGTCATCAATCGTTAGTACCAACTTTGCCATGCCCTAGTCCATTTTGCTGCGTATACACAAAGCATAGTACGGGAGGTTAAAATTACTAAAAACAATTGGCCAATATATTAAAAAACATAAAAAAAGCGCCATGTAGGCGCTTTATAAGGTTAAGTAGTTGTTTATGCAGCTATACCACTGTGACGCAGTAGCGCATCAACATTTGGCTCGCGACCTCGGAACTTTTTAAATAACTCCATAGGTTCTTCACTGCCGCCTTTTTCTAAAATATTTTCTAAGAAGGCTTTACCTGTTTCGGCGTTAAAAATACCGTCTTCTTCAAATTTAGAAAATGCATCGGCAGAGAGTACCTCAGCCCATTTGTACGAGTAGTAACCGGCGCTGTAGCCACCTGCAAAAATATGACTAAAGCCATGTTGAAAACGATTAAACTCAGGCGGGTTAACCACCGACGTGCGGCTACGTACATCGTTTAAAATCGCTTGAATTTGGCACTCTTGGTTTGCCTGGTAGTCGTGGTGGATTCTAAAATCGAACAACGAAAACTCAATCTGACGCAGCATTTGCATGCCAGAATTATAGTTTTTAGCAGCCAGTAGCTTATCAAGTAGCTCTTTTGGTAATGGCTCACCACTTTCAAAGTGGCCTGAAATAAAGCTCAGCGCTTCTTCATCGTAACACCAGTTTTCTAAAAATTGGCTTGGTAGCTCTACGGCATCCCATGCAACGCCGTTAATACCAGCAACAGGAGCAGCATCAACTTGGGTAAGCATGTGGTGTATACCATGGCCAAATTCGTGGAAAAGCGTGGTTACTTCGTCATGTGTAAATAGCGCCGGTTTGTCGCCTACCGCTTTATTAAAGTTACACACTAAGTATGCCACGGGTGTTTGCAATTCGCCGCTGGCGCGCACTTTACGCCCCATACAGTCATCCATCCACGCGCCGCCACGTTTGCGCTCGCGTGCATATAAATCAAGATAAAAACGACCGCGCAATGTATTACTGCTATCAAAAATTTCAAAAAAGCGAACATCGCTGTGGTAGCTATCAAAGTCGCTTACTTCTTTTACCTTAATACCAAAAAGGCGGCTAACGGTTTCAAATAAACCGCTAAGTACTTTATCTGCAGGGAAATAAGGGCGCAGTACTTCATCTGAAATTGCGTATTTTTCTTGCTTGAGCTTTTCGCTGTAGTAACCAAAATCCCATGCTTGAAGCTCAGTAATACCATGGTGTTGCTCAGCATAGGCTTTTAGCTCTGCCACTTCTTGCTCTGCTTGAGGTTTAGACTTAGCGGCTAAGTCTTCTAAAAATGAGAAAACTTGCGCTGGCGACTCAGCCATTTTAGTTGCTAATGATTTTTCAGCGTAGTTATTAAACCCTAACAGCTGCGATAGCTCATGGCGTAGTGCAAGCTCTTCTTTCATAATGGCTGAGTTATCAAACTCACCCGCATTAGGGCCTTGATCTGAAGCGCGCGTACAAAATGCCGTGTAGGTTTCTTTGCGCAGCTCGCGGTCATCTGCATAGGTCATTACCGGTAAGTAAGACGGAAAATCAAGCGTAAATACCCAGCCGTCTAAACCTTTGCTTTTAGCTGTTTCGCTAGCAAGCGCTAATGCCGACTCTGGCAAGCCTGCCAATTGGCTTTCATCGGTAATGTGTTTATGCCATGCAAGCGTTGCATCCATTACGTTGTTACCAAATTTAGAGGCTAGTTCAGATAAACGCGTGCTAATTTCGCCGTAGCGCTTTTGATCTTCTGCTGATAATGCAATGCCTGAAAGTTTAAAATCACGTAGAGCGTTGGTGATGGTTTTTTGCTGCGCAGTGCTGAGTGTTTTAAATTCATCGCTGTTATAAAGTGCATTATACGCTTCGTACAAGCCTTGATGCTGCCCGACAAATGTTGAGTACTCAGATATAAGTGGTAAACATTGCTCGTAGGCTTCACGCAGCTCGTCGTTATTCATGACTGAATTAAGGTGCGATACCGGTGAAAACATACGCGAGAGTTTATCGTCGGCTTCTTCAAGGGGTAATACTAAATCGTTCCATGTAAACGAGCCTTTCGCTAACACGTCATCTATGGCTTTACGACATTGCTCTATACCGTGCTTTAGTGCCGGTACTACGTACTCTGGCTTTATTTTTGAAAACGGGGGTAAGCCTTCTAGGCCAATGAGTGGATTTGTTTGTGCTTCGCTCATGAATTTTCTCAATTTAATTGACTATGAATTTGAAGTTGGGGCAAAACGGTGAAATACAAGCCTCCATTAATGGGTCTAATATAGCTTAGGATGAAACTGATCGGCATAATAAACAATTTCGTTTGTTGTATTTATCAGCTTTTTAGCGCGCCGCGCTGGGTGACTTGCACTTAGCATATGCTATCATCGGCACATTATAGTTAAATATATTTTTTGAGGATAAAACATGGCTCAGCATTTTGATTACATTGCGATTGGTGGTGGTAGTGGCGGTATAGCCTCTGCTAACCGTGCGGCAATGCGTGGCGCTAAAGTAGCGCTTATCGAAGCAAAACACATGGGCGGCACCTGTGTTAATGTAGGCTGTGTGCCTAAAAAAGTAATGTGGCATGGCGCACAAGTTGCTGAAGCAATTAACTTATATGCACCTGATTACGGCTTTAACGTAGAAGTAAAAGACTTTAACTGGAGCAAACTCGTTGAGAGCCGCGAAGCGTACATTGGTCGCATTCACAAAGGATACGACAACGGTTTAGCTAACAATGGCGTAACCGTAATTAATGGTTTTGCTAAATTTGTTGATAGCAAAACCGTAGAAGTAAACGGCGAGCATTACACGGCTGATCATATTTTGATTGCAGTAGGTGGACGTCCGCATACTCCTAATATTCCAGGTGCTGAGTACGGTATAGACTCAAATGGCTTTTTTGAATTAACAGAGCAGCCAAAGCGAGTAGCGGTAATTGGCGCAGGCTACATTGCTGTAGAACTTGCTGGTGTACTGCATGGTTTAGGCACAGAAACTCATTTATTTGTACGTAGACACGCGCCGCTTCGTAATTTTGATACGCTACTGGTTGAAACCCTGGTAGAGATCATGAAAAAAGAAGGCCCAACACTGCATACCGAATGCTCGCCTAAAGAAATTGTTAAAGAAAGCGATGGTAGCTTAACCATTCATTTTGAAAATGGTTACAGCCAAAATGTTGACCAAGTAATTTGGGCTATTGGCCGCGAGCCAAGCACCGATGTAATTAACATTGCAGCAGCAGGGGTTGAACTAAATAGCTCTGGTTATGTAAAAGTAGATGAATATCAAAATACAAACGTACCTGGTATTTATGCTGTAGGCGATATTATTGAGCACGGTATAGAACTTACGCCTGTCGCTGTTAAAGCCGGCCGTACCCTATCAGAGCGTTTATTTAATAAAGACCTACCTGATGATTTAAAAATGGATTACAGCCTTGTACCTACCGTGGTATTTAGCCACCCACCTATTGGTACTATTGGTGAAACCGAGCAAGAAGCTATTGCTCGCCACGGCGAAGAAAATGTAAAAGTGTACAAGTCGGGCTTTGCCGCTATGTACACAGCCGTTACACAACACCGCCAACCGTGTGCAATGAAGCTTGTATGCGTAGGCCCTGAAGAAAAAGTAGTTGGCTTACACGGCATTGGTTTTGCGGTTGACGAAATGATTCAAGGCTTTGCGGTTGCTATGAAAATGGGCGCAACTAAAGCTGATTTTGATGCTGTTGTTGCACTGCACCCTACAGGCTCAGAAGAGTTTGTGACGATGCGCTAAGCAAATTCTGCTTATAACGTTAAAAGCCCTTACTATGTTTTAGTAAGGGCTTTTTTATGCTTAACGCATTTAACCCTATGCAGCACAACTAATTAACTCAACTTATTACAAAAAACACATCATAAATACATAAAATAAAAACATAACCCATTAATTTAACAGTAAAAAAATTAGACCGATAAATTTATAAAAAGTTTCTATAATGTTTTGGCTTTTAGCTATTTTTATAATTAAACTGCCGCGCATTGTTTTCTATTTGAGCTTTTATATGTTTTTACTGCGATCTTTTATTTACTTATTATGCTTAGCAGGTGTGGCTTTTTTAATTCAGCTTGAAGGTTTTGATTTACAGCAAAATGCACTTTACAGTGAAGAAACACTAACCGAACACATGCAAGATATTTTAACCTTTTTAAGTTGTATGCTGTTTTTTTACGCCTCACGTATTCACTCTGATCTTAAAATAGCCGCGCTGTTACTGGCTGCTTTGACAGCTGCTATGTTTGTTAGAGAATTTGACACCTACCTAGATATGTATGTGTTTGATGGCGCATGGCAAGCAATTGTATATACGCTGTTAGGGAGCGTACTACTTTACTTAAAAGCCCAACGAGGCTTTATTTACAGCTCGTTAAAAGCCTATGCGCAAACACCGAGTTATGGTATTTGTCTATCTGGCTTAGTGACCTTACTCGCTTTTTCGAGAATGATGGGCAAGGGCGAGTTTTGGCACTCAGTTATGGGAGAACAATACGTTCGGGTCGTTAAAAATATTATTGAGGAAGGCATAGAAACCTTGGGTTACACGCTTATTTTTATCGCTGCTATTGAGCTTGTATTGTTTTGCCAAAAACACGCTAAACACACGCAAGCCTCTATTACAGAGCAAACAGCCTAGCTGCTAAGTAATACCGGTTTAATTAAGTATTAGCCATTCTAGCGTACAAGATAAAGCGCTAACAGGGTTATAACGCTATTCAGCTATTCCTATAAATGGCTCATAACTTAATACAATTGGTATAAGTGATTTTATGTAGCTTAAATTTGCTAATTGGTTTGATTACTCAATATACTTAGTGTGCCTATTGCTACTCGTATTTGGAAGTTATGATTAAAGACATACTCATGCACCCTTTTTTAGTTTCTGTGCTCGTGCTTGCCATTGCATTTGTGCTTAAAGTACTGGTTGATAAACTAGCAAGAAACCGCGCAGAAAAAAAAGAAAAAGACATTCGTTACATCACTCATAACATTAAGCACTTTATTAATTTTGTTATGGTGCTGTCGCTGCTATTTGTGTGGTCGACCGAAATACAAAATTTTGCGCTGTCTATTGCTGCGTTTGCAGTGGCTATAGTGCTTGCAACTCGCGAGTTTATACAATGCGTTATTGGCTTTTTTTACCTAGTTACCACCCGCCCGTTTAGAGTAGGTGATTGGATACAAGTAGGTGACTATTTTGGCGAAGTAGCCGAAACAGACTGGGTAAAAACCACCATGCATGAAATAGACATGCACACTTATCAGTTTTCGCGCAAAACAATTTATATACCAAATAATAAGCTGATCACCAGCTCAATTAAAAACCTTAATTATGTAAAGCGCTTTGTTACTCATCATTTTACTATTGTACGCAGAGAGAGCTTTAACCCTTATGTTATTCATGACGAGTTAGTCAATCAGGCAAAGCTGTACTGCGAAGAGTTTCACGATGTAGCAACACGTTATAATTCGATGATAGAGCGTAAACTCGATGCAAAAATTTCAGGTCCGGCACCGGTTATTCACTTTGGTACTACGGAGCTTGGTGAGTTTAAAGCAAGCTTTACGCTATTTTGCCCAACCAACAAAGCACTTGAAATAGAGCATAAATTAACTGAGTGTTTTATGGCTTTGTGGTACGAACAGGCGAAGAAGAACAAAGAAGAGCAAAGCGAGGCGTAAACCTCGCATTGGTAACCTATAAAGCGCGAATTGCTTCGCGCTTTATTGTTTTATGCGGTGCCACCTACTGTAAGTTGGTCTATTTTAAGGCTTGGTTGACCTACCCCTACAGGAACGCTTTGGCCATCTTTACCGCAGACACCTACGCCTTTATCAAGGGCTAAATCGTTGCCTACCATAGAAATATGCTGCATCACCTCTGGGCCATTGCCAATCAGTGTTGCACCTTTAATTGGCTGGGTAATTTTACCGTTTTCAATTAAATACGCCTCTGATGCGCTAAATACAAACTTACCTGAAGTAATATCTACTTGGCCGCCACCAAAGTTTGGTGCAAATACCCCTTTTTTAACTGAGCTTATAATATCAGCTTGGCTATGCTCGCCCCCTAACATGTAGGTGTTGGTCATACGCGGCATAGGTAAATGCGCATACGACTCACGACGTGCATTACCCGTTGGGTTTACACCCATTAAACGCGCATTGAGCTTATCTTGCATGTAGCCTTTTAAAATACCGTTTTCGATAAGTACGTTATAAGCTGCAGGTGTGCCTTCATCGTCAACGTTAAGTGAACCACGGCGATCGGCCATGGTGCCATCATCAACTACTGTACACAGCTCAGATGCTACTTTTTGCCCCACTTTACCGCTGAATGCCGAAGCTCCTTTACGGTTAAAGTCGCCTTCAAGGCCATGGCCTACCGCTTCGTGTAAAAGCACGCCAGGCCAGCCATTGCCTAACACAACTTCCATTGTGCCAGCCGGCGCATCAATTGCCTCTAAGTTTACTTTAGCTTGGCGTACTGCTTCTTCGGCAAAGCCCATCCAACGTGGCTTGCCTTCAACTAATTCTTTAAAGTAACCATAATCTAAGCGTGCGCCGCCCCCTGCACCACCGCGTTCACGGCGGCCATTTTTTTCAAGTAAAACGGAGCAGTTTAAACGAATAAGCGGGCGTATATCGGTAGCAAACGTGCCATCGCTAGCAGCAATTAATACTTCTTCGTATACAGCCGACATTGAACTAATTACTTGCTCAGCATCAGGGGCGAGTTCGCGTATGTAGTTTTCAAGCTCACGCAATAAACTCACTTTATCGCTGTCACTCATGCTTGATATTGGCTGATGCGGGGCAAATTGCTCTTTTGCTTTCACATCGCTAAATACTTTAATGGTTTTATCTTCGCCTGCATCGGCAATGCTACGAGCTGCCGTTGCGGCTTTGTTTAACGCTTCAAGGTTAATGGCATCAGAGTAAGAAAACCCTGTTTTTTCACCACTAACGGCACGAACACCCACTCCGCGCTCAACATTGTAAGAGCCTTCTTTTACTAAGCCGTCTTCAAGCACCCATGACTCATGATGGCTTGATTGAAAGTATAAATCGGCGTAATCCACTTTATGCTGATGAATATACCCAAGCGTTTTTTCGAGTTCTTCTCGATTTAGCTGGCTGTCGTGTAATAAATGCTGTTCAACCGAATTCATAATAAATGCTCTCTAAATCGTTGATGAGATTGCACGGGCATATCTCTTCTAATTTTATTTAACTGGTTTAGGTCGGCGTAACCGCTTATAAACCCTACCCCACTTTCAAGCGTTGCTATTTGCTCGCCCCACGGTGAAATAATAATACTGTGGCCGTATGTTTGGCGGCCATTTTGATGCGTTCCATACTGCGCCGCTGCAATAACGTAACATTGCGTTTCTATTGCGCGTGCTTTTAATAAGGGCTGCCAATGTGCCTGCCCTGTAGGGACTGTAAAAGCACTGGGCACTAAAATTATTTCAGCCCCTTGGCGCGTAAGTGCGCTAAATAATCCACTAAAGCGCAAATCATAACATACTGTTAAGCCAATTTTACCAAACGGTGTAGCAACAACCACCACATCATCGCCTGCTTGAGTAAAGTCTGACTCTCGATAGCTGGCGGTTTTATCGGCCACATCAACATCAAATAAATGCATTTTATTGTACGTTGCTACGCATTCACCTTGGCTATTAAATAAGTGCGAGGCCGCAAAGTATTTATTATTTTTGTGTGGCTCAGGGATAGTGCCCGCATTTAGCCAAATATTATGCTTTTTACACAATGCACTTAATTGCTGCTTATAGTGTGTAATACGTTTAGCAACCGCTAGCGTATCATGGCCACTTTTACTAAATACTAAAAACGCCTCGGGTAAACACACAAGCATTGGCCTGGCTGTGGGGAGTTTATTTAACGCCTCGCCAAGGGTTGCCATGTTGTCGTCGGGGTTGATGCCTGAGCACATTTGCAAAGCAATTATATTGGTATTTAGCATACTCATTGTGTTGCTGTTACCGCGGCATCTTTAAGTGTGAGTGTGCTGGCCGCTTGCGGCTGATTTTGCGCAGCTTGCGGTAAGGTAACTTCCTTACTTTTACGCTCAAGCTCTTGTACCACAGGGTCATTCATTTTGCCGGTTACTTTAAAGTTAATTTCGGAGATCACCCTTGCTGAGTGAATAACCTTATCAAGCGCTAAAGCGGCAAGCCCTGTGACGGGATTAACCATCCAAGCCACAATAACCGGAATACTAGATGTTACTTGTGGTGCCACTGCTAAATCGTAATCTATTTCAAGGGTGTTTAAATTAGCATAGCCGTTAATCGTTAAATCGGCTGGCACGCCATCCATTTTGGTATCTTTTGTGTAGGCTATACCTTTATCTAGCTGCATAGAGCCTTTTAAGCTGTTGTAAAAAAAGCCTTTTGAAAATACATCTCTAAAATCGAGTTTTAATTTACGCACTAGCGAGTCAAGGCTAAGTAACGAAAACACACGTGCCCCACCATCACTTATTTCAGCAATGTGGCCTTCGCCTAAATCCCACTTAACTTCACCGCCCAAACTAGGTATATCAAAGTTATACGGAGCGCCTTGCCAAGCAAGGTTGTAGTTAATATCGGCTTTTGAGTCTTTTATAGCGGTGGTGATATCAAACTCATCAAATAGCGCGCCTATATCGTCACTTTTAAGTTCACCATTAAATTGCGTAAAGCCACCTTGCCATTGCCCTTTGGTACGTAAAATATGGTCGCCCTTATCAACCACAAGCTCAGAAATACTGAGCTTGTCGCCTTTACCGACCAGCGAAGCGCTCACTTTATCAAGCTGATAACTTGCCACTTTACAATCTGCACATTCAAATTCAATGGCAGGTACTGTGTTAAGCCACTCTAGGTTTTGCTCTGGCAGTACATCGGTGATCTCAAGTTCTTCATCTACTTTAGGTGCAAAGTTGAGTCTTAAGTAATCGCTATTTATACGTATCGGCTGGCTTGGCTGAGAGCTAGGAATAAACACCTCAGCACGCAGCTCTTTGGCATTAAGCTTTAAATATAAGTCGTTTTGCTGGGGCGCTAAGCGCATTTCAAAATCGTTAAAAATAATGTCGCTAGCATTAACTTTGTCAATATGCGCAACCACTTCATTTAATGGCGGCATAATACCCTCAGACTGCTGGTTTGGCTTAGCTTGAGCGGCTTTAATTATTTGGTCTATTAATTCAAACCATGCTTCTAGTTGCGTTTGTTCAAGGTTAATATTAACGCTTAAATCTTTTTGATTTAGCCCTAAATCTTGCTCACCAAGTACAATATGCATATTACTAAATTGCGGCTGACCGTTTTCTAAAATCGCATTAAAATATAACTGCTGATTAGCATTAGCCGTAATAAGATTTGAAATATCATCGCCTTGCACTATGCCAGTTAACGGCCAAACCTGTTCACTTGTTTTGCCATAGGGCGCTGGTAGCGTGCTCGTTAACCCTCGTAGCTCTGAGCTTACCTGAGCGCGGTAATTAAAGCCTTGCTCAGTAAAATTAAGTGCAAGGCCTAAATCAACTTCACTTTGCCCACTCAGGTACCCTTTCAGTACACCTTGCGCCTGGGTTGTTAGTCTATCTGCATTTAGTAACGCCGTTATATCAATATTAGCGGTGTACTGCTGTGCTTCGCTTGCACTATTATAGTTAATGCTAAGCGGCATACCCAACCATGTAGCGCTGGCGTTTTGCATGCTAATTGTATCGTTTTCAAAGCTGAGCTCGCCGCTTAGTTTTTCAAGCGCAATGCCAGGGGCTGCAATATAAACAGGCAAATCGTTTAGTTTTACTTTGCCGCTGACACTGGCTCCACCTTTAAATTTAGAGCCAATCAAAAGAGTTACGCTTGCATCGGCTTGACCTTTACCCTGCACCACTTCAAAAATATTGGCCAGTGGGTTTGCAATCGGGGTGGCTGCAAAAAAGTCATGCAGTTTTTCCATTTGTGCGCGTTTATCTATTTGTACAATGAGTTGATCAGCGTGCATTAAATCGGCAATACTCACTTGCACGCTATCGCCTACTTCTAAATTAACTAACTGGCCTTGCTGGCTATAAATATCCATTCGCTCGTTGGCAAAATGCAGCTGCACATTAGCGTTAGTTACTGCCGGCCAATTGGGGTCAAACGCGTACGTTGCGTTATCTATTTGCGCGAGTACATCAAATTGGCCGCTGCCATCGGTGAAAGGAAAACCTGAGAGCGGACCTGCAAATAATACTTGCGCCTTAGCTACTTCGCCCCCTTTTATTGCACCGTTTAAGTAGCTTACAAGTTGAGGGCTCATTGCCTTTAACGGAAAGTAGTGCCCAGCTACTGTGGCATCCTCTGCATAGGCTTCTGCGTATAGATCTAAGCGAGGATCGTCGCTAAGGCTTACATTTAGCTCAGCCGCTAAGGTAACTTCGTTATTATCAAACCAAATATTATTACTGCTTACATTCCAGTAATTATCTGTTTTTGCTAAATCCAGATCGATATTAATTTGGTTGTAATCAATATTTTTACTGAAGCTGTTGCCGGTTATTAAAGTCCCGTTTTCGCCAAATAGCTGCACTCGCCCGCGCTGCTGATTTATAAGCCCCGAGACTCTCAGCGCCTGCGCTGCAGGAATACCAGACACTTCTTGCCAGCCAATATTATTAGCTGAAAACCATAACTGCCATTGCTCATCTGGATTAAGTTCTAGGTAGGCTTGATCGATAAAACCGCTTGGTTTGCGGTTTAAAAGTGGCTGTAATGCTTCAAAATTAGTTAACGACGCCAAGTTACTCAGTAAAGAAAGATCAACCTGCTGCAGCCACACTTTATTTTGCTTACCTAAGTTTGCCTCAAATTCTAGACTTGGCCAGGTTGTGTCGTTATTACTAAATGTTAGGCCCGTGCTTTTTAAGTGCCAAGCGTTTGCCTCAGGAAATAAATGAAATCCCCCTTCGCTTAAGCTTACTTGTTTAGCTTGTTGGTTGTTTTGCCAGTGCACAAAGCTAGGTAACCACTGCATTTTTACATCGCTGATAAAACCATTTTCGAGCTTAAGCCAAGACTTTAAGTTTATGTCTGTGTAAAGCTGTTGTTTTTCAGTATTAATATATTGCGCCAACCAATTAGACACATCTACGCTATTTGCTTGTACGTAAATATCACCCGCAATTTGCTCTATAGTTTTGCCACTAAGTGCGATACGAGCGTCAAAGCTACCCACACTAATGCCGGGCAAGGCGAGGCTGCCGCTTCCTAAATGCTGTTCATCTTGGTTTTGCCATACTATGTTTTCGAGTAATAGTTTGCGCTCTCTACCATCTTCTAAAATGAAATTAATACTCGAATTTTCAATAGCAAAATGCCCTGTATCTCCCAAAAACAGCTCTTCAATTAGCTCTTTTTGTTCAAACGAGACATCATCGTTATTGGTGTTATTAAATAAATTTTGAATATTTACACTGGTATGAAAGCCATTAATAACAAAGTAATTAGACTTTAACTGAAAGGCTTTAATGCTCTCCCATAGGTTAAGTTCTAGGCTTGTTTTGGCAATAGTAAGCGATATAGGCGCAGTTTCGTTATCCTTAAAGGAGAGATCTTCTAATACCAAGGCAGGGCCGGCGCCATGCCAACTGGCAGAGATTGCGCCTATAGAAAGACTAATGGCAAATTTATCGTGCAGGTAGGTTTCTATATCGCCTTTGTAGTCGTTTGCATAAGGTAAGGTGTACTTTAAAATAGAAACAATCACGGCCAGTAATACTAAAATTATGGCGCAGGTTTGCCATAACTTTCTAAAACAAAAAAAACAGACCGCTTTCGTTTTCATTACATCATTACCACATCAAACTGCTCTTGGCTGTATAGGCTCTCTGTTTGAATATTGACCTGCTTACCAATAAATAGTTCAAGTTCGGCAAGGTTATGATACTCATCATTGAGTAAGGCTTCACTTACAGCCGGCGCCGCATATACCATGAATTTATCGGCATCGTAGGCACGATTAACGCGCACTATTTCACGCAGTATTTCATAGCATACGGTTTCGACTGTTTTTTGTGAGCCACGCCCAGAGCAAGCCGGACACACATCACACAAAATATGCTCAAGGCTTTCGCGGGTGCGCTTACGGGTCATTTCTACTAAGCCTAATGCGCTTAAGCCATTTATGTTGGCTTTTGCACGGTCTTTAGATAGTGCTGACTCTAGAGAATGTAATACTCTGCGTTTATGATCTTCGCTGATCATATCGATAAAATCGATAATAATAATACCGCCTAAGTTACGCAGGCGTAGCTGCCTAGCAATGGCTGATGTGGCTTCTACATTGGTATTAAAAATGGTTTCTTCTAAATTACGATGCCCTACAAACGCACCTGTATTCACATCAACGGTTGTCATCGCTTCGGTTTGGTCGATAATTAAATAACCGCCCGACTTAAGCGTGACTTTACGATGCAATGCTTTTTGAATTTCGGTTTCAACGTCAAATAAGTCAAAAATTGGGCGCTCACCTGGGTAGTACTCAAGTGCCTGCGAAAGCAAAGGCACAAACTCTTCAGTAAACAGCTTTAGCTCTTGATAGGTTAGCTTAGAGTCAACCCTAATACGCTCCATATCTTCACCTACGTAGTCGCGCAGGGTTCTAAATGCAAGCGTTAAGTCTTCGTGTAATATACTGGCTTTATTGGTTTTTTTACGACGTGATACAATTTTTTGCCACAGTTTTCGTAAAAATTCAGCATCGTGTCTTAGCTCCGCTTCACTGGCGCCCTCTGCCGCTGTACGAACAATAAAACTGCCATTATCGTCGCCGTATTCTGCCACTATTTTTTTTAGTCGCGCACGCTCTTCTTCGGTTTCAATACGCTGACTAACACCTACATGCGTAGCGTCTGGCATAAACACTAAATAGCGCGAAGGTATAGTGATATCGGTAGTAAGCCTTGCTCCTTTAGTGCCTAGTGGGTCTTTAACCACTTGCACCATAATGTATTGCCCTTGGCGTACTAGCTCACGTATGTCTTGTACTTTTTTTATTGGCTCGTCGTCTACGCCCTCAACTATTGAGGCGCTATTGACTATGTCTGATGCATGCAAAAAAGCGGCTTTTTCTAGGCCTATATCAACAAAAGCAGCTTGCATGCCTGGCAGTACGCGGCTTATTTTTCCTAAATAAATATTGCCTACAATACCTAGGTTGCCTATACGCTCTAGTTGAATTTCTTGTAATACACCGTTTTCGATTAGGGCAACACGGCTTTCACTTGGCGTGACATTTATTAGTAATTCTGTACTCATGTTACCTTCTTAAGAATGCTTGTAATAATTGTTCGGTCTCGTATAAAGGTAAGCCTACAACAGCAAAATAGCTACCCGCAATGTGTGTAACAAAGCGACCACCTAAGCCTTGAATGCCATAACCACCGGCTTTATCTTGTGGCTCGTTTGACTCCCAATAGCTATTTATTTCTTCATCGCTGAGGGTTTTAAAGGTCACATCGGTACTCACTACACAACTTAGTACATCTGTTTGTGTAGCAAAAGCAACGGCAGTAAGTACTTGATGTGTATTACCAGATAAACGTTTAAGTGTTGTTATAAAATCGTTTTTATCGCGTGGTTTACCCAACGATTCGTTATCAATAACAACCACAGTATCACTACCAAGCACTGGGCGGTCTGTGTAACCAAGCGCTACGCCTGTTTGCGCTTTTAAGCGAGCTAAGCGCTCAACCAATGCATGAGGCTGCTCGTTTGCAAGTGGGGTTTCATCTGCATCTACACTGAACTGTTCAAACTCAATGCCTAACTGACTCAACAACTCTTTACGTCGCGGGGAGGCTGATGCCAAATATACTGCGGTTGTCATTACCTGATCCTAAAATGTCTACGGTATTTGCGAAGAAGTAAAAAGACCCAAAACCAGCTGACCATACCGGTCGCCACTGGCCACAGGTATTGTGGATTAAAATAAACACCTAATAAAAAGTGATTTAACCAAAATTGCATTAAGTGATACAAGGTTAAAAATAAGCCCACTAATAAGCTTTGCTGCCAAAGCGAAAAGTTACGTATTTTTTGAAAGTTACTTGCGGTCACAAATATACAAATAGAATACGTGAGTGAGTTAACCCCTAATGGCGAGCCTAAGGCTAAGTCCATGAGTAGGCCAACAACCCACGCGGTACCAATATTTAATCTATGCGGCACTGCCAGCGACCAGTACATTAATACCAGTAATACCCAATCAGGTCTGAAAGGCTCAAACGAAAAAGGCAGTGGCATTAATGCCATAATTAAAGCAAAAAAGATGCTTAGGGCAATTAACAATGAATAACGATTAATCATCGCTGATTTGCTCCTGTTGATTGCGCCATAAAATAACCAACAAACGAATACGGTCTAGCTGTGCAATAGGCTCTGCAAATACTTGAGCAAATGGGCGCCCTTCATCGCGGTTTATTTCGGTGACAACAGCCACCGGGTAACCTTCAGGAAACGTACCGCCAAGCCCCGAGGTCACGAGTACATCACCAATGCGAACATCAAGGCTATGAGGTACATGCGAAAGCTTAACAACGTTAATTTTACCTATGCCTTCGACTACCGTGCGTACGTCGTTTCGTAGTATACGTACCGGCGTAGCATGAGTTGTGTCGGTCATTAGTAGCACGCGCGATGTGGTAGAGCCTACTTTTGTTAATTGGCCAACAACCCCCATTTCATCAATTACCGCTTGGCCTTCGCTTAGGCCGTCGGTGGTACCGCGGTTAATAACCACTTGATGACTATAAGGGTTTGAATGTACAGAAAGTACTTGGGCTATTTTTTTACGATTAGATTGCTTAGCCGATGAGCCAAGTAAAGCGCGTAGCTTTTGGTTTTCGCGGGCTAAAAATTGGTATTGCTGCAATTGCTCGCTTTGTAGCATTTGCTTTTTTTTCAGCGCTTCGTTTTCACTCAGTAACTGATCGCGGGTATGCAGGCTTTTAGCACCTAAGCTAAATATTTCGTAAGGTAGGTTGGCAACGTAAATTAATGGGCTGACAAGTGTATTAAGGCTTGTACGTATAACCGTGCCGCCTTGTGTAAACTTATCGCCCGCAATGAGCACTATGCTCAAAAGCACTGCGACAAAAAGTCGCAGTTGCAAAGAGATGGTTTGTCCAAACAGTAATTTCATTAATCGTAACTAAAAACGTCACCACCATGAACATCAATCATTTCAAGTGCTTTACCGCCGCCACGTGCTACACACGTAAGTGGATCATCGGCAACAACCACAGGAATGCCTGTTTCTTCCATTAATAAACGATCTAAATCTTTTAATAGTGCACCACCGCCAGTCAGTACCATACCGTGAGCTGAAATATCCGATGCAAGCTCAGGTGGCGACTGCTCAAGTGCAACCATTACCGCACTTACAATGCCCATTAGCGGCTCTTGGAGTGCTTCTAAAATTTCGTGCGAGTTAAGTGTAAATGAGCGAGGAACACCTTCGGCTAAGTTACGACCGCGTACTTCAATTTCAATTGGTTCGTCAGTTTTAAAAGCAGAGCCAATTTGATGTTTAATATTTTCAGCCGTTGCTTCACCAATTAGGCTACCAAAGTTACGGCGCACATAATTAATAATGGCTTCATCAAATTTATCGCCACCAATACGCACAGACGATGAGTAAACAACACCGTTTAGTGAAATAATAGCAACTTCGGTAGTACCACCACCAATATCAACAACCATAGAACCGGTTGCTTCTGATACTGGTAGCCCAGCACCAATTGCTGCGGCCATTGGCTCTTCAATTAGGTACACTTCGCGCGCGCCGGCACCCATTGCTGATTCGCGGATTGCACGCTTTTCTACTTGGGTTGCACCACACGGTACACAAATAAGTACACGCGGGCTTGGGCGCATAAAGTTATTGTTGTGCACTTGTTTTATAAAGTGTTGTAACATTTTTTCGGTTACATAAAAGTCGGCTATTACGCCATCTTTCATTGGGCGAATCGCTTTAATATTACCCGGTGTACGCCCTAGCATTTGTTTTGCTTCTGTACCCACAGAAGCGACACTTTTAGGTCCACCAGCGCGTTCTTGACGAATAGCTACAACTGAAGGTTCGTTAAGTACAATACCTTCTTCTTTTACATAGATAAGGGTATTGGCTGTACCCAAGTCGATCGATAGATCGTTTGAAAAAATACCACGGAGTTTTTTAAACATGAGGCTGGATGACCTTTGAAATACGTTCTTATGTTAGCTGCACTCACTTTAACATGCCTAATTAGATGAGCAATATAAAGCGCAACTACCTTTGTTAATTTGTGAAAAAAGGAAGCTAGGCTTCCTTGGTTAAATGCTATCGTTCGCGGACTAAGCGAAAGCCAATGTAGTTAGATCTAAAATCTGGCGCTAAAATTAATCGTGTTGAAGCACGTGCAAGGCTTGGTGCAAAGTTCCACGCCCCGCCTCTTACTGCAACATCAGATTCGCCCGACTCTTTAGCTGTCCATTCCCACACATTGCCTACGGTGTCGTATAATCCAAATGCGTTAGGAGAAAAAGAACCCACCGGTGCTGCACGTTTGTTTGACCATTCGCTACCACACCAACCACAGTTAGCTAAATTTTTACCTATTTCGTTACCCCAAGGGTATTCTGTTTCTGTACCTGCGCGAGCGGCGTATTCCCATTCAACTTCATTAGGTAAACGGTACTGCTGGCCGGTTTCGCCAGAGAGCCATTCGGCGTACGCTTTCGCGTCGTTAAATGTTAAACACACAGCAGGAAAATCGCTGCTTTGCTCAAAACCTGGGTTACGCCAGTTTAAATTAGCTTCCCATACGGGTTCGCCATTTAAATAATAAGCACACCCTTTGCTTTGCTCTGCTTGTGTTTTATACCCAGTACTTGCTACAAACGCTTCATAGGCACCTACGGTAACCTCTTTGGTTTGCATAGCAAATGAGCTGGCTATCACTTTTTCAATAACCGGGCGTTCATTTGCTAAACCATTGCCGTTAATATCGCCCATCTTAAATTTACCGGCGGGCACAACTACAACATTATTTTGTACATCAGCAGAGCGATTAGTGCTTGCTGTACGACTTACAGGTTTTGGTTGCTCGCGAGTGTAAGCCGGTGCAGCAATCGACTCAGACTTTTTTACTAAGTTAGCATGAATAGTCTGTGCTTTAGTTAAATCAACTCTCACTTTGTAAGGCTTATAACCTAATTTACGTATTTCTACGTTATGCACACCACGCGGTAAACGCGTAACTAAACGCGTAGAGCCAAAGCTCACCCCATCAATAAACACTTCATCATCGTAAACATTTGAACGTAAAGTCAGCTCAACTTGCTGATTTTTCTCTTTATTTATAATTGATGGATAGTTTTTTTTTGTAGGTGCAGCTTTCACTGAATAATCGCGCACTGGCTGATTGTTCATTCGCGATACAGACACAGTGTCGGTATTATCCGCGGCGTTGCTGAATGTTAACTGACTATCAGAGTAGGTTGTACCGTAACCAGGCTGATACGCTGTCGCGAGTGGCGAGCCATATTCAGAACAATAACGGTTATCTACGTTTAATAAGTTACATAGGCGGCTGCTGTTTACTTCGCCGCGCATGGTTACGCTTAAGTTAACGTTGTAATTGCCTTGTCCACTAAATGCACTGTTAACTACATGGCTACTTAAAATTTGTACTTGTGCGCCTGCCATGTTGCGTTTTGGTTCAACAATTCGCTCTTCTGTTAAATTAGCAAATATTTGATCAACAAAGCGCTTAGTGGCTTTTTGTAAACCCATTTGCTGGCCGCGTTGCTCACAAGCTGCGAGCGTTTCGGTACGCTTACAGTTAATTGTGTGGTTTACTTCAAGTGTACCTTCGCGGGTAAACTCATTACGTAAACGCTCTACTCGGGCTGTAGTTAATTGCTCTTTTAAGCTTTCTAAGGTGTTTAAAAGCGTATGTTTTGCAACACGAATTTGCTCTATATCTTTACGATGAGATGCAATTGCCGCCAACTGCATTGAGATGTCGTCTTTATTTTGCTTATGATCAACCACGGCTTTTTGATAGCGCGATTGGGCAGCACTAATATCAAGCGTAGGATCGTCAATTAAGCGGCGATACATTTCGTTCATCGCATCAAGTGCTTGGTTTTTCTCTTTATCAAGCTCTGTAGAGCGAGAACGAAGTAGTTCAAGTTGGTTTTGTAACTGACTTTCTTCTTTTAAGTGTTTTTCAAGTATTTGTGTCGAGTTATCGTATTCTGTTTGTTTAATACTAATCTCTGATTCAATTCCGGTTACTGTTGCTGTGTCTTGTGCAAATGCACTACTAGCTAACAAACTAGCGGAAATTAACAGAGATAAAGGAGCAATTCGCATATATTCCAGTCCCAAAAAGCGGCAATTATTTGGTCGTTATTATTGTTTATTAGAGTGTACTCACTTTTGAAAGCTGAACATTTTTCAACCATCAAAAATCAATACACCCAATGCCTTATGCTATGTACTTGAAGCACAAAACACAAGCTTTGTTCAATTATTATCTTAGTTTACAACTATTCTCTTGTTTCACGCCAGTAAATAACCCGATCATTTCCTCTAAAGCGACCAAATTGCAAAATAGCATGGGGATCTTGCTGTGAATTATCACCAAGCCAATCCCACTTTAACCAATTTTCTGTTTCGTATTCTAATGTAAATGTACCACTGCCATTTGGTATTGCATAAATAGCATTGTTTGTAGGGTAGCTGCCTGCCTCTAATGAACCCGCTGCACCTGCACCATACTCATAGCTTAATATTGGCGTTGAAGGCGATATTTGGGATAACTGCGGATGCTCAAATACACTGCAGTTATCTTCGGTATTTAATACAAAGCCTGTTCCATTAAAGTACTGAGCCTGCATAGGCACACGTAATGAGTCTAAATCTGAGCCGGCATTGCTGCCTAGCACTAAGCGTCCAAAACGAAAGTCTATTGGCACATCGTTTAAACGCACACTATTGCAATCAGTGCTGCAGCTTGCTTGCGTACTCGGCTCATCGTTGGCATCAATTAACGTAGCGCCTTCTGTATTAGTGACGGTGGCCATAAGATTAACCATAGTAAATGGGCCGTCGGGGTTATTTATAGCCAAGCGCGTTAACATGGCAGTGCTGTCGCTCATTTGCCACTGTCCATCGGCTAGGGTGTTCCAACTATTGCTGCTTATATTGGCTAACCTGCTGGTTAGCGTTGTTGCTGGTACATAATTACCAGCTTGATTGTTTTCGGCATTTATTTGTACTTGGGCTTTTTCAAAGCCTTGTTTGTAATTAGCCATTAGCTGGTTGTTATGATTAAGCGCTTGTACCGTAAAACCAAGCTCAAAGGGCTGATCTAAATAGGTTAAATTACTGCCTAACTGTGTACATTGCGCAGCAGCTTGAACACCTAATACTTGATAGTGCGATGGAGCAAACCGCCCTACGTTGTTTAGCTGCCCTTTTACATCGCCCACACCAAAATAATCGCCATCTTGTAAACCCGCAAATACGTTTATAATACCCACTTGGTCATAAGCGTACTGCGATATGGATTCACTCAAGTTTCCCGTATCAGTAAAGGCAAGGGTACTTAGCGCTTCAATTTGCCCCTCATTACCAGAGCTGGGTAATACTAAGCTATGTGTTACTAAAGGAGACTCGCTAATGAAGTGTTTGGCAACGGGGTTGCTATGAATAGCGCTATAGTTATCAGGTATCCCATCGTTGTTATTGTCTTGCCCTGCACGCCACTGTACTGCATTCATTTTTAAATCAAATGACTCACCCGTTAATCTAAATAAACTATCGTTTGCTGTTTGGGCATAGCCGTCACTTGCAACTTGCATCGCTAACCCAAAGGGCTTAACTACATATTCGTTAGAACTGCCGGTTAAGCTTACTGATAAATTAGTTACTGGGTCTAATACAATTGTTGCCCGTGCATTTAAACTTAATTTAGCGGCATCAGGGTAGTTAATAGCAATAGGGGCTTTTGAGTCTTGATCAAAGGTGAGCGAAAAAGTTTGATATGCTTGCTGCACGCTATACGTATTCGCATTATTACTAAGTTGTATTGGATCTGAACACGTAGCGCCGGCACTGCAGCTATAAGCTAAATCTAAATCAACTTGACCACCTGCAGGGAATGCGGCTTCGCATACGCCTGTTGTAGTATTTGTTTTAACCGCTTGAATGGATAGCTCGGCGGCATTAAAACCCTCGCTAGAGGGTTTACCAGATAATTGAGTGGGGATACTCGCTGTATTGGCTGTGTCGTTATTAAAAATAAACCCTGCATCAGAAAAAACCACTTTGCACCCGCCCAGCCCTACGTTATTACCATTAATATAACAACGCAGCGGTGCAGATGGGTCGGCGGTATTATAGCCAAGTGTAACGGTGCCTGTGGTACGCTTTGCAAGCGCTACTGTGGCAGAGCCTGTAAAGGTAATATTTTCACCGCTTACCCAGCTTTGTTGGCCACTGTTATCTGGAGACAGGTCAAGTGCGGAGGGCTCATCGTACAGTAAATCACATGCATCGTTTGCACAGGCGGTTAATGTCATTTCTTTTGCTTGACAGGTTAAGCCTTGGTTATCACTTAATGATATGCGGTAGTGATCAAGCAAAACCGGCGTAAAAATACCGCAAAATCCAGGAATACTCTCTGGCACTGTTAACGCATCAAACGTAGAGCTGCCCTCGGTTATTACTTGTGTTGCAGCGGTTATAGAGCCCTGGTATGTGACATTTTGGGCAATTCTTACTTCCCCCGTTGCGACAATGTATGCAGCAATATTTGCATCGGCCGCAATGGCAACATCGCCATCGACATATATAGCTAAATACGCCCCTTCCTCAACCACAATATTCGTTTTGCCTATGTTCAAAAATGCGCTAGAAATTAGCGACGATGTATCTTTTAAAAAGATACGGGTGGGCGCTGTTACCTTATACTCATCTTCCAATAAGTTAAGTGCTAGTTCGTCATAAAAATAATCGCCAGCTAACGATACAGGCACTTCACCGGTAGAGCTTCCATCGTTTGTGACCGTGGGTACTTGCGCAGCTTGATTTGGCTCAAGGGAGTTATACCCAGTTGCCACACAGCCTTGGCCATTACACAAAGGCGGGTTGGTGAGTGCCGTTGATATTAAATTAGTAGTGGTGATAAATTGTGCATTGCTATCGGTTATTTCCACACCTTGAACAAGCTGCACTTGTCCATCATTGTAGGTAGAAATAGCGCCAGGAAATAAAGTATCGCAATCTAAAATATCACCATTAAATACAAACGTACTGGTCATGGCCAATATAGAGGCTTCTTCTTTTACGTGGTTACGCTCTCTGTCGCCATCACGGTCTTCATCAACCACCAGCCCTAACCGATCCGCTCTTAAATTACAGCTGCGCAGCCACCCACCGTCTTCTTCAAGTCGGGAATTTTTACTTGCCACCACCAGCGGTGCTTCACTAAAGTTATTGTTAAAATTAAAGTAGTTACATCCATCATTCCAACCATCAACTTCGAACCCTGTAAAAAAGGTCTCCCAGGACACTTCTACCCCATTGTCATCGGTAAAGGTGCGATTACTGCCAGGCTCTACAGCCATGTAGGCCACCGTTTCAGTTTGAATAACACCTAATGCGGTTTCTGAGGCCTCTAACGCTATATTTACCCCGCTTGTAGATAAGGAACCACTTTGCACTGCAATGGTTAAAAAAGGCACAAGCGCTTGAGACGGCGGGTTACTATCTAAACTATTTAGTGTTTGTAACGAATGAAAAAAGTTAGGCCTTACCGCAAACGGTTTATTAAAAGTCAGTGATTTGTAACCTTTAGGTGTGATAGGTGCAAACCCCGACTTATCACCGTATTGTAGCTCAAGGCGTAAGTCGGTGTTCCCCACTTCCATAATGGTCCCATCAGGAAATTCATGCACTCCATATTCTACCGCTAAATAGTGCGCGCCCATGGTTATATGCTCGCCATCTTCTCCTGATGGCTCAAGTGGCAATGCTTCAAACCCTGTGGTTGTTACATTGCGTATTCTCACTATAGCGGGGTTACCGCCTTGATTAGTGGACAACATAAATACCGCAGGAGGGGTTATGTATTGCTGCTGAAAATTTATTTTTGTCCATATGGGTGAAGTGTACGTGTCTTGTAGCTCTATAAATCGCCCTTCAATTTTAGGCGGTACAGCCATAGCGCATCGGCTTAGTAGCAAACTTATTAAACATAAAATACAGAGGGTATATTTGCTCATGGTAATGTTTTAGCCTCCACACTTAGAGTACGTTGGGTTTGCCAATATTCCTTTTGACATGCTTCACCGGCAGCACAATCATTGGCGGTGCACATTGCAGAGCTTTGTAAGTAGTAAATATTAACGGTGCCAGAGCGGGTGCTGCTATCGGGTAAAGCTATGTATTCACTACAGCTCAGTTCAACTTCACAATTGGCTAGATAGAGGGTGCTAAAATTCCTACTGGTGGTTACTGCACTGCATGTTTGCGCAGTGCTATTTAGTGCAAAAATTTCGCTTAAGCCGGTTTCTAATCCGCTTTGGGCTGCCATGTAAGCGCGCGCGCCGTAATACTCAATGGTATTTTGCTGCGCCGCACCCGATAACACTTTAGAAAGCGCCAGCCCTAGTGCCAGCAAAGTGACAATGATCACCAACGTAATTATGAGCAAATTACCTTGCTGCTTTTTAGCAAAACTGATGTTTTTTATATTAGGGGACATTAGGCACATGCACCTCATGGCTAATACTTATTTGTTCGGTGTCGTTAAACCCCATTTGCGCAAACACATTAACAACTGCGCTGCGCTGTAGCGAAATCTCACTTAACGTAAAAAAGGCTCTGCTCGTTAAGTTATTGGCAATATAATTACTCATTAAATCGCGTTTAACGCCCGAGCTAACCTGTAAGCTGGCGGCGTTTAATTGGTTTGTAGTAAAGCCGTAGTTGCTATAGCGATACAGTGAATTACCTTCTACACAAAAGCTAACGGGCTGATCTAATAAATAAAGGCGCTTACTCGGTGACTCTTGAGCAAATGCTTTGCTAAATTGCCATGTATCTAGCTCACTTGTAACGGCGCTGTAGCCACTAACTTGTAGGCGCTTGTTTTGACTTTCATCGTATATATCGCTGCTATTTAATGGATAAATACTTGCCCAATCGTTTATTTGTGGCTCAGTTAAATTATTAAGCGCAAAATTCACGGCGGTAACCTCAAAAGGGGCACTAGTGGGTAAGTAATCGGTATAGTGAGTGGCAGATAAAAACGGCGTAAATTCTAAACATTGCTGCGTGCTACATGCTCCATTGCTAGCGTTATCGCAATTTAAGCGCAGTGAGTTAGGGGTTGCATGGCGAAGCTCTTTACTTAATCGGGTTAAAACAAAGCAACTTTGCGCTACCGCTTCTTGGCGTTTCACACCTTGGCTGTAAATATTAAATCCGGCGCTAATAAACGAAAATGACGCTACGGCTAAAATGCCAATAATTACCATCACAAGTAATAGCTCAACTAAGGTAAAGCCACGCTTTTGCTTTGCTCTATTCATTAGTAATTACCTTTATATGCACTAAAGCCGTACACTTGTCCCAAGGGTGAGGTTACTTCAATGGTAATTCGTTTAAAGGCAACGCCATCGTTATTGGTTGCCTCGTTTAGGTCGCTGTCGTATTGCACGTTTACAGCCAGTGAAAAGTCGCTGTATTGCGCTAATGTATTCCCTAAACTATCACTAATAGGCTGCCCTGTGAGCGCAATGTAATCATCAACATCGTTAAAACTAGTCCGTGCTTCACCGCTATCAGCACCAAGCTCAGAATGAGTACTACAAGGCTGGGCACCTAAGCTTGTTTCGGAGCAGCGCCTAAATGGTGGCGTGCGCTCGCTATGTTCATCAAATGATTTAGCTAATATTTCGTTCATTAATGCTTGCCCAAGCTCTGAGGCCCTGAGTGCGACAATAGGCTCGGCACTTTGCTTTGCTTGAGGTGCTATAAGCGCTGTAATGATACTTAGCGCAATAGCAAACATTACAATGCCAATAATCAGCTCAATCAAGGTAAAACCTGATTGTATTTTAGGGGCAGGCATAAATAAGCCCTTCACCGCTAATGCACACCGCGGCTAGACCTAGGTCAATTTTACATTGTACTGTGCAGTTTTGATCTGCTCGCCCAAATGGGTCAAAGTTAATTTGCGTAAACACATTAGCATTGCTATCTAAGGCATTAAATCGTACGTCGCTGCGCTCGGTATTGATAGCAACAACTAAATGCTCGCTATTATTGGTACTTGGGCCGCCAGTACAGGTTTCTGGCTCTGGCCCCGCAACCAAGGTAGGTGAAATATACAGTTTATGGCAGCTGCTTGTTGCAGTATTTTGCATCGCGCGTAATTGTACTGTGCGCAGGGCGTTTAATACCCTATCTCTGTATGAGTATGCTTGCTCTGTTGAACTTCCTAGCAACTTGGGCACTGCCGTTACCGACAGTATGCCCAAAATAACTAAAGTAATAATTAATTCAACCAGTGTGAAGCCACGCAATCGTTGATTACTACTGCTATTCATTTATGTAAATTAACACCCACTCGTGATAAGCGTAACAGTAGGAGGCGTAACAGATACAGGCGGCGTGCCGTCGTTTGCATCTGCAGCTTGTGTATACTCAATACGACAATCATCAGTTTGCACGTAGCTATTAGGGAAAATAATTGCTTTTTCATCAGCGGCAACTGCTACAAGATTAAAATCAGCAGAGTCATCAGATGCAAATTCAACATCTAAAAAAGCTTCAAAAGCTGCTTCTGTCGCTGCAGGGTAGCCATACACTGTAGGTACTGCATTCCCGGTATCAACAGTAACCGTTGCACTCGCTTTTTTGTGGTCACTTGCGATAATAGATTTACCATTAACGATGTTCATACCACTGCGAATTGAGCCTTGTAAACCTTCGAGTGTAGAAGCGTTAGCATCACCTTGCAGGTTTAAAAAACGAGGGGCAGCGGTCACCGCTAAAATACCTAAAATTACAATTACAATTATTAGTTCAACAAGCGTAAAACCTGCTTGCTTATTCATTGGTTGTTTTAATGACTGCGTTTTCATAAGTAAGCCTCTTTATAATTACTTAGTTTTTAAAAATTTGCACTTTGCCTGTTGTTGGAAAGTACGAAAACCCTACTTTTTTAGCCATAACGGCGCCATCGGTAGGTAGGTTATTGGTGTTTAAATTATGAGTTAAATAATAAATACACTGGTTGTTTTTAGTGTTATAACGCACTAAATAACTCACCTTGGTTATTATAGAAACCTCGGTACTTAATGTGCTTGTAGGCGCATCTTGTAAAATTACACTTAATACTTTTTGGCATTGCAGTGCAGTCATTGCGCTGGCCCGCGTATCAGTATTAGTCGTTTTATCACCCGTTGGTGTGCCTCTGTGTCCATCGACACCAACAATGACACCTCCGTAATTAATATGTGTTGTATTATTAACGCCCTTTGGACGCCCCGATAATTCCCACTGACCTTTGACCATCAACACCGCAGAGGCAAATCCACCAGCTACCACATCCACACTCGCATTGTGTGCCTGATTTTTAATGCCTATATATTGAGGTATAGCAAAAGCCATAATAACTGCCAGTAAAACAACTACTAAAACGAGCTCAAATAACGAAAAACCTGTTGCACGAACACGACCGTTAGTCACAATGGCTACCCTTTAATAGCCGACATCATGTTCCACATTGGCATAAAAATACCGAGTGCTAAAATAAGCACCATAATGGCAACAAACACCGTCAAAATGGGCTCTATTTTTGCGGTTAAACTGCGTAAATCGTAATCGACTTCTCGTTCGTAAAAATCAGCTGCTTCTTGTAATAACTCATCTACGCGACCAGTTTCTTCACCCACTGCTACCATTTGCAGTACCAACTGTGAAAATAGCTCGCTACTTCGCGAAGCCCGCAACAAACTATCGCCTTTTTCGATATCTTGACGCATGGTGATAATGGCTTTTTCCATGTAGCTGTTATCAACTGCATGGGCCGTTAACGACAACCCTGTCGTCATAGGGACGCCCGAGCGCAGCACCATGGCTAAACTTTGGCTATAACGGCCAAGTAAGGTGCGTTTTAAAATATCGCCTACAAATGGAATTTTGAGTTTGTGGTGATCCCACTTAAAGCGCCCAGCCGCCGTATTTAAATACCGACGCCATGCAACGACTCCCCCCACTAACATTAGCGCTAGCAGCCACCAATAATTGACAAAAAAGTTACTGGTGCCAATGAGGATCTGGGTCATTAAAGGCAGCTCTGCATCAAACTTTTCGAACATGCTGGCAAAGGTAGGGATCACAAAAATATTTAATATGATCATCGCAACTAAAAGCGCCAAAATAACAAAAGTGGGGTAACGCATAGCGGCTTTTATGCGCTTACGAGTCTCTTGCTCTTTTTCAAAATAAATAGCCAGTTGATAAAACGCATCTTCTAATCGTCCCGACCCTTCTCCGACTTTAACCATAGAGATAGTTAAGCGGCTAAACACCTTGCTGTGTATAGCTAACGCACTAGATAGTTCACGGCCTTGTTCGAGCTGGCGTGTTACCTCAAGCAATACACTTTTAAACTCTTTATTTTGCGTGGTATCAGCAAGCCCTATCATTGCCCTAATAATGGGGATCCCGGCTTTAAGTAAAGAATACATTTGCCGTGAAAACATGATCATGTCATCAAGGGTTATTTTTTCGCTAAATAGGTTATCGAATAACTTTATATTGTTTTTTGTTTCAACTAACGAAATTGAAATAGGTATGTACTGGCGCTTTAATAAGCTATCGGCCACACCGGCCTCATTATTTGCCTCAACACGCCCTTTAACCAGCGCACCTTTTGCGTCTTTGGCTTTGTAACTATAAAGCTGCATCGTCATCACCTACCACTTCAGGTACATATTCAGCCACTTTAAATACCTCATCTAACGAGGTAATGCCTTGCTTTGCATACGTTAAAGCCATATAAGAAAGCGGTGCAAAATTAGCGCTATTTTTAGCCGCTTCACCAAAACGCTGTGTGTCGTTAATACGCAGGGCATCCATCATAGCGTCGTTCATTTCTAACAGCTCAAAAATCCCCACCCTGCCTTTGTAGCCGCTATGGCTACATGCTGTGCAGCCTTGGCCTCGCCAAAACTGTGTGCTGCTAACATCTTCGCCTAAATACGTAAGCCAGCTTTGTTCTTGTTTATCTGGGTGATACGGTGTTTTACATTCATTGCAAATACGCCTAACTAAACGCTGAGCAATAATAGCGCGTAGTGAGCTTGCAACTAGATAAGCGGGTGCCCCCATATCAATTAAGCGCATTGCGCTTGATATAGCATCGTTGGTATGTAACGTAGAAAGTACTAAATGGCCTGTTAATGCAGCCCTTAGGCCTATATCAACGGTTTCTTGGTCACGCATTTCGCCAACCATAATAATATCGGGATCTTGGCGTAACGTGGTTCTTAATACACTGGCAAAACTTAAGCCTATTTTGTTGTTTATTTGCACCTGGTTTACCCGTCCAATGCGGTATTCAACCGGATCTTCTACGGTAATAATTTTACTTTCTTGTTGATTAAGCTCACTTAAAGCGCCATACAAGGTGGTCGTTTTTCCTGAACCGGTAGGCCCAGTCACTAACACCATGCCATGAGGGCGTTTTATAATGCTGCGCAGGCGTTTTAAAATATGCACCGGCATGCCCGTTTCATCTAACGATAAAAGCCCTGCAGATTGGTCGAGCAACCGCATCACAACTGACTCGCCATATTGCACAGGCATTGTCGATAAACGTACATCAATGCTGTGCGCGTGCACTTTTATATTAAAACGGCCATCTTGCGGTAAACGCTTCTCCGATATATCTAACCCCGACATAAGCTTTAGCCTAAGTACTAAAGCAGAGGCTATTTTTACTTGGTTTAATGTGTGCTCTTGCAATACACCATCAACTCGTTGGCGAATGCGTAATAGCCTTTCATCGGGTTCTATGTGGATATCTGAGGCACGTACTTGTACTGCATCTTCAAATATAGATTGCAGTAGTTTTACTACGGTGGCGTCAGAGGTTTCATCTGCTAAGGAATTAAGATCAAACTCTTCTACGTCTTCGTATTCTTCGTGTAGCTTTTCAGCAAAGTTAGTAATCTCTTCTGTTCGGCGGTACACATTATCAAACGCTGCCATAAGCTGGCTTTCTTGCACAACAGCAAGCTCAATTCGCTTAGGGGCTAGCATTGGCGCTAACTGATCCAATGCTCTCAAATCAGCGGGGTCACTCATTCCAACTAACACAGAATCCCCGTTATCTTCTATTACTAATGCTCGGTAGCGTCTGGCATAAACCTCTGAAAGTAATTTAGATACATCTGAAGATATTTTGCGCTGCGATATATCTAAAAACGGTATTTGTAATTGTTGGGCTAAAAAGCGCAATAATTGCGGCTCACTTATAAACTCAAGCGCAATTAATGTAGCCCCTAACTTTCGCCCTGACGCAGCTTGCACATTGAGTGCTTCGCTTAGCTGCGCTTCGGTGATCATTTGCTCATGAACGAGTAAGTCCCCTAAGCGCATTTTTAAACTGGGTCTCATACAGCCTCCTTCAATGCGACTAAGCGCTGTAGTGCATGTTGCGTCATTGCGGCATTTAAACCGCCTAAATCTAGGGCAACTTTATAAAGGTGCTTTGCATCAGCAAATTCCCCCAACGCATCTTTTGAAGTAGCTAACGCCAGCCACCACTTAGCCTGCTGAGGCTGAAGCTGTGTAAGCTGTGTAAAACTCGCAAGCGCTATTTGATGTTGCTGCGCATTTTGTGCTGCAGTACCTTTTAATAACCAAAACTCCAAGTTTGCTTGCGGCTCAAGTTCGGCTATAAGCAGTTTAAGTACGCCTTCGTACTCTTGTTGCATAATTAAAATTTTACTGAGCATTACACGCCACTGCACAACCTCAGGGTTTATTTTTATGCCAGCAACTAATAACTGCTGAGCCATAAGTACATCTTGTTGCTGAAAATACGTTGCCGCGAGTAAATTACGCGCCTCTATATGCTCAGGTTGTGTTTGTAAAATAGCGGTTAAATCGTTAATCGCATCATCATATAAAGCAAATTCCAACGCTTGTTTAGCACGCTTTAATTGCTGTGCTATGCGCTGGGCTTTGCTTTGTTTAACACTGGCAGTTTTTACTAATTTATTTTCAGCGGGCGGCTGCTTAGCCTGTGTAATGCTTTTTACTGGTGCACTGCTTTTTGCTTCAACTGGGGCATTTATTTCTGTGCTAGTGGCTACTTTAGCGCTTACTTCTGGGGGGCTTGCTTTTTTGCTCAGTAGCGCGGCTTTGTCTGCAGCGTGTAGCTGTATTACTTCGTCTTTTGGCTGATCAAGCAATGCGTTATTGCTTTGTACCTGCGCCAGCTCTTTTTGCGTATCTGCATTAATATGAGCTGCTTTAGCGCCAGTGTTTTCTTCGCTTAATTGTTTTAAGGGCTTAATTACGGGGGTAATTTTAGCTTGAGCAATTTCAATCGGCTGGCTGTTATTATTAACCGCATATGCTTTTTCAGCCGTGTCGCTACTCGCTTGTGGTGCCTGTGCAAAAGGTAAATAAAGGTAGGCTGTAAAAATTAGTACAATCGCTAATAAAACACTCAGCACTTTAAATAATACATCGTGGTAGTCGCGTACAGGGGGAATATCGACCCCACCACTTTGCTGATTACGCTGTGCAGTTTGGCGCTGGTCGATATTTTTTAGCATGTTATTAATAACACTCATAACCATTGCCTCCATACCCACATAATTGCAATAACAAAAACACTAATAGCTAATAAGCTGTAAGCCCAGTAATGGTTAGCATGGTGCTTTTTGCAATCTTCGGTGTCTGCAATGGCAAGATGTATATGGCGCGGCGTTACTCTTTTAAGGCCTTCACCGTATGCCTGCAGTAAAACTTTATGGCATAAAATATTGACCAAACGGGGAATTCCTCGACTCGCACGCGCTATTTTTAATCCTAAACGATTAGTAAATAGTGGTGGCTGATTAAAGCCTGCCACCTGTAAACGGTGATTAATATAATAAATAACTTCACTGGCGGTCATTGCACGCAATGAGTAGGAAAAACTGATCCGCTGGCGTAGTTGCCTCACTTTACTATTAGCAAGTTTTTCATCTAATTCAGGTTGGCCAAATAGCACCACCTGAATAAGCTTTTCGGTTTCGGTTTCTAGGTTTGTAAATAATCGAAGCGCTTCAAGTGTATCCCAACTCAAGCACTGCGCTTCATCTATTAGTAGTACAACCCGTTCGTTATCTTCTTGCAGCTCTAATAAGTAATGGTTTATTTGCTGACTTAACGATTGCTGATCTAGGCTTTTATCTACCTCCATGCCAAGTTCTACAGCAATAGCCCAACGTAATTCTTCAGGGCTTAAATAAGAATTAGGTAAATAAGCCACAAAGTAGTCTTCTTCAATTTGATTTAAAAGTTTTCTGCATAGTAAGGTTTTGCCTGTCCCTACTTCTCCTGTTACTTTTATAAATCCCTCCCCCATTTCTAGCGCTGTGGTAAGTACTTGCATCGCTTCGTGGTGCGGCTCAAGTGCACAAAAAAACTCGGTGTTTGGGGTTAAGGTGAAAGGCATTTCACTTAAATTAAAAAAGCTCAAATACATAGTTAGTTCTCATACCATGTATTTAACAGCGCGCGGCTGTGAGCTTGTTGCTTTTTCCACGTGTCGGGCATCACCACCGTTGGCTTGATTAAAATAACGAGCTCTTTTTTCTCTTGGCGCTTACTAATACTTTTAAATAAATTACCTAATATTGGCACATCGCCCAAAATAGGTGTTTTCGATTCTTCATCTTCTGTGGTGGTTTGCATTAACCCACCAATTACGACTATTTCACCACTTTGAGCGCGGATCACCGTATCAGATTCACGAATATTGCTTTGTGCAAGCGGCAACTCAAAACGCTGATCATCTAATGTAATCACCTTGAGCTGCTCTTCTGTTTCAGTTACCGATGGGTGAACGTGTAAAATAACTGAGCCATATTTATCAATTTGTGGTGTGACATCTAAGGCAATTCCCGAAAAAAACGGAGTTAGATCTATTTCTGGTGACGTAGTCGTTGAGGTGCCCGTTACTGTTGTGCTCGAAACGTTAGTAACAAAGTACTCATCTTGCCCCACTTTAATCACGGCTTTTTGATTGTTTGTTGCAGTTACACGCGGGTTAGAAAGCATTTGCAGGTCGCCCTGCGTTTCAAGCAAGCTAATTACGCCGCTAAAGTCGCCTTTTTCAATCGTTAACGAGGAGACCCCTCCTAAAGTAGCTGAAATAGAATTACCTATGCTGCCTGCTGTTGTTGCAAACGACACCCCTCCTTCTAACCCTCTAGAAATTCGCTCCCAGTTAACCCCTTGTTGGTATTCATCTTTTAAAGTTATTTCGACAATTTTAGCCTCAAGAATAACTTGTCGCTGAAGGTTTTCTTGGCTTTGACGTAAAAAGTCTTTTAACTGGTTTATTTCACTGGGTAATGCATTAACCGTAACCAAGCTTGCCTGTGGGCTGGCAACTACATAACGGCCATCGTTTGAACCAATAAGTGATTTAAGAGCAAGCTCAAGCTCCTTCCAAAAGTCGTTTTGGTTAATTGTTTGGATGCGAGAGCCATTTAGCTCGGTATTTTGATTATCGCTGCCAAACTGATTATTTTGGCTCGAATTATTACTACTGTTTGAGCTTGAATTTGAACTTGAGTTGTTTTGTGAAAACTGGCTCACTCCACCAGCAACAACACTTACCGTTGATTGCCCATGGCGCTGCATCATTAAATAATTAACCGGTATAGTTTCTGTGCGCATGACCGCTGGTAACACCTGCACAATACGACCTTCTTGGACAATATCTAACGGGTACATGCGTTTAATAACAGCTATAACTTCTTCAAACGTTACGTTTTTTAAATTTAAAGAAATAACTCCGCTCACCTTTGGGTGTACTGCCACGCTGTATGGAGTATCAGCAGTTAATCCATTAAAAAATGAGCTTATTTCTACCTCTTTTGCGGCAACATCAAAACGCTTTACAGCTAACTCATTTGTTAAACTTTGCTCGCTATTAAGTGATGAAAGTAAGCTTTGTGTAAGCGCGCTACTCACCTCTACCGGGGCAACACTTTTAGCATTATTGCTTACAGGAGCAAGCTCTTGTGCTATGTGTGGCTGAATCTCTTTTCCGGGCTTAAAACTATGGCACGCCGTTAAAAAAGGCGGTATTAAAATAAGCGCAAGCCATGGCTTTGTTATATTATTTTTTAATTTCATAGTCGTATAATTCTAATTTTATTTGCTTATCATCATTCGCTAACAACACTGAATTGGCGTTTATTGTTAGCACCCGAAATTCACCTATTACATCTCCTGGCTTATACACCTGCTTAGAAATAATCGCTTTGTATTGCTTTTCGGTTTTAATAATTGACTGTAACGACAGCGCTGTATTGCTAACTGCAGCGCCTTTTAGTATTGGTGCATTGCTTGGCTGAGTAGGATCGCGCAGTATTTCAGCTGAACTAACAGAGAAAAAACACACGCAACATACACACAAACTATAAAGCGATAAATTTTTCATTGGCACTCACCGTTGCTATTTGTAATGTTAACTCTGCATTAGGGTATGTTTGCACCTGATAGTTAAACTGCTGTATTAACAACTTTTGTTGGCTAGCTTTAAGGCCTTCTAAATACTGCTGTAAGCTAAAATAACGCCCCTGCAAAGTAACCACCATTTGGTGTTCGAAAAACAAGGTTTGCGTATCGTGCTCACCGAGTTTTTCTACATCAATTGCTTTTGCTGGGTTTACTCTAAAGCCAACCACTTGCACATCGGGGGTATTTACTAATAAATCCTTTAATACAGCAGGTACTTTGTTTGCTGAAATAAAGCCTTGGCTAAACGTGCTTAACTTATTATTTATATCTTCTAGCTCGCGCTGGGTTTGCCCTACCTGATTTCTAAGTACTTTTGTGTAGTCATGCTCTAATGCCTGGGTAAGCATAGAGAGCTGTGCTTCATTTTGGTTGAGTTTTTGCCACAATGTATTTTGTTCCACGCGTAAACTATTTACTGCATCTTGCTGTGGAAACACCACAAACCATAAACCTAAATAAACAATAAGAAATAAGCCAACAAACAGTACAGAATACTTTTCCCGCTGCTGTAATGCCGCAAATTGTGCTTGGTATTTAACAAATAATGGCCAGCCTTTATTTTCATTTTGCTCATTCATTGTGTTACCTCACTTGAACTAAGTTCTGTAGCCACATTAAACTCGCTCACGCCATCACTGCTCGACAGCTCCAGCACTGAAAACTCCTTCCCTTTGAAAAAGCTCGAATGCTTGAGATTAGCAAGCCAAATAGGTAAAAATTTAGCTTGCTGAGTACGCCCTTTGAGTATTACTTTTTGGCCTTCAAATTTTATCTGATCAAGCCAAATTTGCGGCTCGTGGTACGCTGCCAAATCGCGCATTACATCGGCATAATCCGTTTTCGTGTGCATGGATGTGTTTTCTAAATAATCAAACACCTGCTGTTTATGCAAAATTTCTTGTTGCAGTACTTTTAGCTCATCTATCAAATGCGATTTATTTTGTTTATCAGCTAATCGCTGCTTTACCACGTTTAATTGCTGCTGCGTTTGCTTTAGATAAGCTTGGCTTTGCGTAAGTAATTGCTGGCTACTGTGCTCTTCGTATAAATAAAACAACCAAGTTAATGCAACCACTAACAATGTACCTAGCCACAGCAACAGCATTCCTTTAAAGGGCACGGGGTCGCGCCTAACCCTAATGGCTTTTTGGTAAAAATTAATCCGTGTTTTCATAACACTGAATCCGGATCAGTTAATTGATACGCTGCGCCTAATGCGTAATAAAAGCTTGGTTCGAGATCCTGTGCTAAATCTATATTAGGTTTAAAATCAACAACCTTTACTTGCAAAAATTCTGCAAGGCCAGCCCTTAATGTTAAAGACGATAAATCATCGCAATGCAGCTGAATGCTTCTGATAGGAGGCTGTTTTAGTTGGCTTTCAAAAAAATCCATTGAGCGTTGGATCTCAAGCCCTAAGGCTTCAACCAAACCGTGTGTACGCTCTTTATCTGAAATGCCTAAAAACCCGTTTAAACGCCTAGCTAATAAAAGCTGACCATCACGAATAATTAAAATACGCGGCTCATGCCCTGCATGTTGCACTATAAGCATGTGCGCGCTTTTATCTTCGCCAAACAAGGTCACTAAAATCATTTCTTCCGAGGTCATTGCTCTGAGCACAGGCTTTATTTTTGAAAAGCTATCAATAAAAGGCAGTAACTGTAGTTTATTAGTAATAAACACATTCATTTTACTGCTTTGCATAGGCTGAATAATGGGGTAATCGATAAAGTCGGCAACAATGTTCTCTGGTGGAATATCAACTAAGTCTTTTGTTGTCCATGGTAGGGATTGAATGATCTCTTCGTCACTCAGCATGGGTTTATCCATTTGCACTATTTGATAAAAATAATGAGGAACCACTAAATTTACAGGGCACACCTCAGCGCAAACTTCATTTGTGCAAGTTGCAATAGCGACTGTATAATCCGTTTGGTCCTCTACATTCACACTGTGTGAGTTATGTACGTACCACTGCCCTTGTTTTTTTTTAAACACACCGCGTTTACTGTATCTGCATAAGTAGCAATACCAATCGCTGTGCTTGAGTCTAAACTGCGATTTAACCAAGATAACAACGAAAACAGCTTTTTTTTCATATAGCTACTATTGTTAATAAGAGATTAATTAAGTGTCGTACAAGATTGTTAGTTTGCAAGTTTAAACGCGAGAAATAATGCTTAACTTATTTAATATTGAAAAAGAAAGTCCAATACAACAAATAGATAGCGACTGTCTAAAAAAGAGAAACATACGGTTAAGTATAAAAAGAGATGACTTACTTCACCCGCTAATAAGTGGTAATAAATGGCGTAAGCTAAAATATAATTTACAGCAAATGCAAGCCCTTAATAAAACACAACTACTCACCTTTGGGGGGGGCTTTTTCTAATCATGTTCACGCCTGTGCAGGGGCGGGTAAACTATTTAATATAAAAACCCACGCCATAATTAGAGGGCCACACTTAGATACCCAAAACCCCACCCTGCAATTTGCTAAACAGTGTGCAATGGATTTACATGCGGTTACTCGTATTGAATATAAGCAGCGCCATGACCCTGATTATTTAGCCCAGTTGCAAGCACGCTTTATGCACGCCTATATAATCCCTGAAGGTGGAAGTAATACATACGCCCTGCCTGGGTGTGCTGAGCTTGCTAAAAGCTTACCAAAGCATGATTACTTAGTATGTCCCACAGGAAGTGGAGGAACACTTGCAGGCTTAATTGAAGGTAGCTATGAGGCCACACAGCTGTTAGGAATTGCGGTATTAAAACAAGCCGAGTACTTGAACAAAGAAATTACAGCACTCAGTAAAAAAGCAGCTCAGCAATCCAATTGGCAGCTACTTACTGAGTTTCATGATGGCGGTTATGGCAAATTTAGTAATGACTTATGGCAGTTTTGCCAACGCATGCAGCAGCAACATAACTTACCTCTTGAGCCTATATACAGCGGTAAAATGATGTATGCACTATGGCAACTTATCGAGCAAGATTACTTTGCTGCTGGTAGTCATATAATGGCGATTCATACAGGCGGTTTACAGGGGCTCAATGGGCTAAAATACCGTGGCCTGATCTAGGGCTATTAACCTCTGGGCATTAAAACATGCTTACTTAAGGCCAGTTTAACCACGGTGCAATGTGTAACCTAGTGAGCTCTACAACCGCTGCTAGAGTGGCCCTTTTGGCTGTACTTAGCTTAAAAGGATTAACTGCCCTTAGTAAAACGTGGCATGTGTGTATTCCTGCAAGGGCTCAGAAAAGTAAAAACCTTGTGCGGCAACTACGCCTAGTTTAGCCAACATAAGTAGCTCTTTTTGGGTTTCTACACCCACCGCGTACACAGGTATATTGAGCAATTTGCTTTGCGCCACAATGTTTTTAACTTGTTTTTGCTGTTGTGTTTTTTCATCCACATTATGAACAAGCGGATACCCTAGTTTTATACCGCTAACTAATTTTTGAGAAGCAATTTGGTTAATGTGCTCCACATTCTGTACATTATCAATCACCAGCAAACTTTGTAGGGCTGTAAGTTTTTCAAAGGCACCTGCTAGTTGCGCTTGGTACTTAATAAAGTCTGCTTCGCTAATTTCAAACTGTAACTTTCGCTTTGTCGTAAAATCTTTCATATTGGTGACAAACCAGTTCCAAAACTGCTCGTTAAACCAATTACTTATATGCAAATTAACGCTTACCGTTAGAGCACTGGGCTCAGCTAAAATAAGCTTTTTAACTTGAAGTAGCACCGCTTTATCTAACTCAAATGCTTGGTGATTGTTAAAGTCTTGATTAATAAAGTAACGCGCAGCTAATAAACCGTGCGGTTGCTGCCTAATTCTTATTAGCACTTCATGTTGTACAATATCGCCGCTGGTGATCATAAATAACGGTTGAAAGAATAAGATAAATTTATTCTTTTTAATATTTTCAATAACCTGCTTACTTGAAATTAAGTTCCCTTGCTCGTGCTGTAACGCGAGCCTATGCCAGTGTTGAATTAAGCTTTTTTCTGAAAATACTAAGGCCGATTTAGCGAGTTTAAAAATAACGGGTTGCTCAGCCGCATATCGATAATCGCACAAACCAACCTTTATGTTTTTACGTGTTACTGTGCTTCGATAACGCTTACAAATTTGATAAACGCATTCGTGTAGGCTTTCACTGTATGTATCTAGCTTTGCTACAGGGATATTATTTAAAGTAATAGCAAGGTTGTTAGCATCAAATACATTAACTGATACTGCAGGAAGCTCTTTAAAATATTTTGCTATCAATACCTTAAAGCTTGCTTGGGTATCGGTATTTTCATCAAACACACAATCACATTTCACTATGGCAAATAAGCTATGACGCGCTGCACTAACACCGTACATAGACTTTACTTCGCAGTTTAATGTGGTGATTTGCGTAGAAAGTTTTTTTGCTGCTTTAGTTTTGCTGTAAGGCAATGGCATGTTCGCTGCCGGTTTTTTTACTAATACTTTCCACCATCTAACCCACCAGCTAGTGGCACCTAATATAATGATATTTAATAATAAAAATAAGTAGGCTTGCTCCACCCAGGCAGGCCAGTGGTATAAACTTATGCTGAGCGTTTTATAGCTAAATACATCGTGCTGTATATCAACTAAGTATTTGAAGTGTTCAGCATTTGAGTGTGCAGCCAGCATAAAGCCCTTACTTTGCACCAATGCCTGCACTATTTCTTTATCGGCATTGGCATTAATTTGCAGCTCAAAAATTTGCTGTGTTAACTGCTGACCATTTTTATGAATTTTTTTATGGAGCGTATCATTTAAAAGCACATTAAAAATAATTACCACCAGCGTGAAACTGGTTAAGTAAATTATTTTTTTTTGCTCAGCAATTTTTATTAAGGCTTTATGCATAGTGCTCTCTGTGGCAACGCGACTATTTAAAGTGTTGTTCAAAATAGTCATTAGCACAAGCAGGCAAAGCAAGTTTAAATGTTTATAATTTTGCTAAACAAAAAAACCCCGTGTAAACGGGGTTTTGGCAAATAGTTTATTACTTTTAGGGTTGCTCGCCCTGCGCGTTTAATATCATTTCGCCGTCTTCTTTGTATAGCTCGCCTTTAGGCCATTGCGCTAATAGCGTTAAAACTTGCTCACTAGGGCGACATAGCTTAACCCCTTTTTCGGTGCACACTATAGGTCTATTAACCAGTATAGGGTGCTCAAGCATGGCCTCTAAAATAACTTCGTCTGTTACATTTTCATTTAACAAGCCGAGTTCTTCAGCAGGCGATTTACTCACTCTCAACGCTGTTTTTGGTGTTAAGTTTGCTGCGGCAAATAACGCTAACAATTGAGGTTTTGTCCAGCCCTCTTTAAGGTATTCAATAACCGTGGGGTTATAGCCAGCGGCTTTAATAATCTGCAATACATTGCGCGAAGTACCACAATCAGGGTTATGATGAATAACGACCATGACACTCTCCTAGTTAAACCAATGACGCGTTTTATTAGCAAAATAAACTAAGCTAAGCATAACGGGTACTTCAACAAGAACGCCCACAACGGTGGCAAGCGCAGCACCAGAGTGTAAACCAAATAATGAAATGGCTACGGCAACAGCGAGTTCAAAAAAGTTAGAAGTTGCAATCATGCAAGCTGGAGCTGCAATATTATGAGCTAGGCCCATTTTTTTTGCGGCTATATAGGCTATTGCAAAAATACCGTACGTTTGAATAAGCAGCGGAATAGCAATCAATACAATGGCTTCTGGATTATCTATTAATGTTTGAGACTGAAAACCAAATAAAAGTGCCACCGTTGCCAGTAAGCCAATTATAGAATACGGTTTCATTACCTTTAAAAAGTGATTTAACCGTGTGTGATCTTCACCTTTATCTAACTTTTTGCGGGTAATAGCGCCTGCTATTAATGGAATAAGTACATACAAAACCACCGAGAGTAATAACGTGTCCCACGGTACCGTTATGTCTGTTACCCCTAGTAATAAACCTGCGATGGGCGCAAAGGCAAATATCATAATAATATCGTTGATAGATACCTGCACTAACGTGTAATTAGCATCACCTTTTGTTAATTGACTCCACACAAACACCATTGCAGTACATGGTGCTACTCCTAATAAAATCATACCGGCTATGTATTCTGTTGCCGTTTGTGGATCAACAAAGTCTGCAAAAATGCCTTTAAAAAATAACCACCCTAGTAAGGCCATGGTAAAGGGCTTTATGAGCCAGTTGATAACGACTGTCAGTACTAAGCCTTTAGGCTTTTTGCCTACATCTTTAATAGAAGAGAAGTCAATTTGCACCATCATTGGGTAAATCATAAACCAAATGAGTACAGCGATAACAATATTTACATGTGCATATTCTAAGCTTGCAACAACACTAAATACATCGGGTACGGTGTAACCGGCGACAATCCCTACCGCGATTGCCAGCGCAACCCACACCGATAAAAAGCGTTCAAATAACCCCACAGTAACCTCCTAAATGTCTTTTTGATTTACGCGTTTACTGAGCTGCTCTGCTGTTTCTACTCGCTCAGAGTATCTATCAACAAAGTAATCTTTTTGGTCGCGCATTAATAAGGTAAATTTTACGAGCTCTTCCATTACATCCACAATTCGATTGTAAAAAGCGGAAGGCTTCATTCGGCCATTTTCTTCAAATTCTAAAAACGCTTTAGGCACCGATGACTGATTAGGTATTGTTACCATGCGCATCCAGCGCCCTAATACGCGTAACTGATTAACCACATTAAATGACTGCGAACCACCACAAACCTGCAGCACAGCCAGCGTTTTACCTTGTGTAGGCCTTACCCCACCCAGGTTTAATGGAACCCAATCAATCTGGTTTTTAAACACACTCGTCATAGCACCGTGTCGCTCCGGCGAGCACCATACTTGCCCTTCAGACCAGAGCATTAAATCACGCAACTCTTGCACCTTAGGGTGCGTCTCATCTTCACTATCTGTTATGGGTAAACCTTCAGGGTTAAATATTTTAACCTCAGCGCCAAAGTGGGTTAGCAAGCGTGCACTTTCTTCTATAACTAACTTGCTATATGAGCGAGCTCTTAGCGATCCGTATAACAATAAGATTTTAGGTTTATGAGATGAAAACGTTAGCGTGAAATCCTTAACGGTAGGCGGAGTGCTTTGTGAAAGTTCTAAATTAGGTAGCTCGTGTTCAATTGATTTACTCATAATCCTTAACCTTGTAGTTCTATAGCGAACTAAACATATATGAAAAAACGAATATATGAAATTTCACATATTAAAAGGTGTGAGTCAAACCCTATTTATATAAATTTTACGTTTGGTTTTTTAACGTTGCAGGTGTTAAAGCCTGCTATTAAAGGTAGGTAATTGATAAGTTTATTTATTTAAGCAACTAATTATTGTATCGCGTAATGTTTTAGCTTTTATTGGTTTAGCAACATGTGCATTCATACCAATAGATAGGTAGTGAGTAATATCATCTTTCATTACGTTTGCAGTTAACGCAATGATAGGCATAGAGGCAAGCGCAGTATTGCTGTCACTGCGTATTACTTTAGTCGCTTCTACACCGTCCATAATGGGCATATGAATATCCATTAAAATAATATCAAACGTTTCTAATTTTACGGTTTGTATGCATTCTAAACCATTTTCTACTACGTGCACCTGCGCCCCACTGGCGGCTAATATATCGGATACAATTAATCTGTTTATGGCGTTATCTTCCACAACGAGTATTTTTGCCCCTTGCAGTGGCTTTTCGGTGGCAGGTTTATGGGTATTGCTTGTAGAAGGGCTAACCACTTTGCTTTTCATCGCTTCAAATAACACGCTGGTAAGCACAGGCTTATGCAAAATAGTTTTAATGTTTATTTTTTTAGCTATGTCGTAAATTGCGTCGTTTTTGCTTGCTGTAAGTACAATAATATTGTTGCAAAGCTGTGGGTTTACTTTGTAAATGCGGGTAAAAAACGTTTCACTGCTCATGGTCGGCATTTCACAATCAACAATAATAATTTTATAAGTGTTTATATTTTCTTTAATTATCTCTATTGCATCACTTGCTTGCGTGCAAGGCGTACAACGCAGCCCCATTGCACTAAGCTGACTTTTAATTAAGCTTAAATCATCTTCGTTATCATCTATTAGTAATACATCAAATGGTTCAGCACATGATAACTGCGGGCTGTCTTCTATTAATGCTTGGGTGTTTACCTCAACGTTTATGGTAGCAATAAACTCACTGCCTTCACCTTGCGTACTGCTTACAGAAATATCGCCACCCATTGCTTGGCATAAACGTTTACTAATGGCTAAGCCTAACCCTGTTCCCCCGTATTTTCGGGTTGTAGAGCTGTCGGCCTGAGTAAATGACTCAAACAAGTTAGGTAAGCTTTTTTCATCAATACCAATGCCAGTGTCTTTAACACTAAAGCGTAAAACAGTACTTTTGGTGTCATGGGGGGCTTCTTCTGCGTCTATTTGCACCGAAACAGCTCCATTAGAGGTAAACTTAATCGCGTTAGAGCACAAGTTAATTAATACTTGGTTTATACGCACCACATCGCCAACTAAGTTATGTTTCACGTTATCGCTAATATTAATCTCAAACGCAATACCTTTACTCCGCGCCCTATTTTCAAATGTGGTCGTTATATAATCGACAACCGCGTTTAACGAAAATGCAAAGGCCTCGAGTTTGATATTTCCTGACTCGATTTTTGAAAAATCTAAAATGTCATTAATAACCACAAGCAATTGATCTGACGAGTACTTTATTTTTTCTAAATACTGTTTATCTTCTTCAGGTAAGTTTTTGCCCAATAAAATATTTGTCAGCCCTATAATGCCACTCATTGGGGTTCTGATCTCGTGACTCATATTGGCTAAAAATTCAGATTTTGACGAGGTAAGTTGCTCTGCTTCTTCTTTAGCTTGTAATAGCTCTTTAGTGCGTTGCTCTACACGCGATTCAAGTCGTAGCTTTTCTTCATCAAGCGCGTTTACAAGCTGAATGCGGCGGCGGTTTAACCGTAATACAAACACTAAAAAAGCGCTCAATACAAAAATAGTAATGGCGGCGCTGTAAATTAACACTTTATTTTGTTCAAAGTAACTCGGCTTGTAATAAGCAATAATCGATTTTTCTGGCAGGCTTTGCGGGGCAACATTATATTTTTTTAGCTGTCGCCAATCGTATTTATGAACACTTAAATTTTCATCGCTTATAGTAGGTAACACGTTATTTTCACTGTAAGAAATAATAGCTTCACCCACGCGTTTACCTATTTTCTCACCTGATAAAACATAACCACCCACTACACCTGAGCCCAATAAAACTTCCCAGTAGCTAAAAATGGGGGCGTTACTGTGCTGAGCGAGTAAGCTGACGAGCTGATACGGGCTAATCGACTTATTTTCGTAATTTCTAAATATAGGGGTAAATAAAATAATGGCGTCTGAAGGCGCATTTTTTACTTTTGTCATCAGTTCAGCAGCCGGAAGATCAAACCATTGCTCAACTTCTAAATACGAAAAATCTTGGCTGATAAAATTAAACAGCCCTGTATAAAAGTTTCTACCTATTTCATTTTTAGTATCTAAGATGACTATGAGCTTTTTAGGTTTCATTAAATTAACCGCGCTGGCGGTTGCTTGCTTGTAGTCTAACTTAGCCTGCATTGAGGCACTATTAGTGTTGGCCGGTAGCCTAAACTGTTCGCCAGGTTCTAAATAAATTTTTGGCGTGCTAGTAAAAAAATCATTCAATTGCGATATTAACGTGGCTGCTGAGGGGGATTGCGTGACAATTATATCGATGTGCTTATTTTTATATTTTTGCTTGAGGTAGTCGCTCATTAATTGCGTTTGAGTGGCCTCATCAAAGCGCCCTACATCAATGTTTTCAACAAAAAGCTCATAGTCAAAAGTCCGTGTGGATAGCTCGCTATTTAAGCCCTCTTCAACACTTTTATGCCAAGGCATATGTTGGTTTGTAGAATTTATAAATAAGACATTGGTAATTTTAGAATCCGGTTGAGCGCTTACCGGCAAACTGGCAAATTGAAAAACAAGAAATAAAAATAAAATAATGGCTTTCATGTTTCTCATAGTTGCTTGAAGTGATTAGTACCACTAGAGTAGATGTTAATTAGTTACAAATCAATTAAATGAGATGTAAATTACAAAGGTGTATTTGCGTTTTTTCGCATTTACGCCTCGCTAATTATTGCAGCGCATAAGTTAGCTAAAAGCGCTTTTATAAAGCCAACTCAATTACGCATGCTAAGCTGAATCTCTGCTTGGGCATTAAGTGCCATTTCAACAAACGCTTGCGTGGTAGCGCTGTTGTTATTTTGCTTGTATTGCAGCTGCAAATAAATTTGTGTGTCGACCTTTTCTAACTCTATAAAATGGCAACCCTCGCTATATAATTTACTTACACAATAAGGTGCTATAGCTAACCCTAAACCAGCGGCAACCTCTGTTACTAAGGTTTGCATATGCCTTGGCTGACTAATAATGTTAGGTGAAAAGCCAGCGCGCTTGCAACGAGTAATAATTTCATCAAACAACCCTAAGGCTTCGTCGCGATTAAAAAGAATAAACGGCTCATTTTTAAGGGTTTTCAAATCAATAGTTTGCGCCGATGCAAAGGGATGGTTTTTGTTGACCACCGCTACGAGGCGGTCAACGTACATAGTTTCACTTATAAACTCATCGGCTATGGTGCTTGGTAACGGCCGAGAAAACGCGACATCTACCCGTTCGTTTTTAAGGGCCTCTATTTGCTCGGTTGCGGTCATTTCTAGCAAAGTAACGTGAACATTAGGAAACTGCGACTTATACGTTCGGATTAATTTGGCCAAAAATGTTAAACACGCAGAGCTTAAATACGCAATACTCAGCGAGCCTAACTGCCCGCTATCGGCCAGTTTAACCTTATTTTTAGCCCGCTCTGTAAGCGCTAAAATTGCCGTGGCATCTTTAACTAACTGCTCTCCGGCTTGCGTGATCGACACCTCCCGAGAGTTACGGGTAAACAAGCTAACACCTAGCTGCTCTTCTAACGAAGAAATATGGCGACTTATAGCGGGTTGAACTGTATGTAGCTCTTGAGCCGCTTCTGAAAAGCTCAAGTGCTTAGCCACTGCAATAAAACTTTTTAATATTTTTATATCCATGTGCGACTCGAATTTGCTCTGTGTGAGAGGTATAGCAACAACTATACGTTATTTGTATAGATTCCATCAAATTTAAACATTTCTAATATCGATAATCTCTCTCTATCATTCGCCTACCTTTTAATGTTGGAGAGCAAAATGTCCCAGGTAACGCAGAGTGCCTCGTTAAGTCGCTTTACTTTATTGTTAATGACAACCGCCATTGCAGCAACCGCTGCAAACCTATATTACAGCCAGCCAATTTTACCCCTGATTGGTAACGAGTTTAATTTAACGGATTCACAACTTGGTAGCATTCCCGCATTTACTCAATTTGGTTACGCTTTTGCCCTATTGTTTATTTCGCCGCTGGGGGATTCTATTGCGCGTCGTCGCTTAATAAGCATTTTATCGGGCTTACTGGTTATTGCATGTAGCTTTGCCGTATTTACACCTAACTTACCGCTGTTATTAATGTCGGTATTTTTAATAGGGGTAAGTGCCAACATTACCCAGCAATTAATCCCTTTTGCGGCATCACTTGTATCTGCTGAAAATAAAGGGGCGACATTGGGCACCTTAATGATGGGTCTAACCATTGGTATTTTACTTTCACGCACGTTAAGCGGTTTTGTAGGAGAGCACTTTGGTTGGCGTGGCGTATTTGTTATGTCAGCAATATTAGCTGCGCTATTTGGTGTACTACTTAGGCTCTTTTTACCCCTAAATAAACCACAAACTAGCTTACGTTACTGGCCGCTACTTAAAAGTACAGTGGCGTTATTTAAACAGCACAAACCACTACAAGTGTTTACTTTAACTGGCGCGCTTTGGTTTGCTGCTTTTAATGTACTTTGGGCTACTTTAGCTATTTATGTCAGTGATGCACCTTTTAACTACAGTGCCCAAGAGGCCGGATTATTTGGCATCATTGCATTAGCTGGCGTAATAGGGGCTAAGTCTTCGGGTAAGTGGGTCAATGCGCTGGGCTCTAAAAAATTAGTCATGATAGTACTCACACTTGCCGCAATTGGTTTTGCTATTACAGGCGTTTTTTTAGGAAACCTAATAGCCCTAATTATCGGTATTATTTTAATCGACTTCGCTATTTTTAGCGCACAAGTAGCCAATCAAGTCCGCGTATTTAGCATAGACCCAAGCGCACAAAGCCGTATTAATGGTGTTTACATGCTTGGCTACTACTTAGGCGGCGCCTTTGGCTCAATTATTGGTGTGAAAGCCTTTGCTTTGTACCAGTGGCCTGGCGTAGTCGTCCTTAGTGTAGTGTTAATTACCATCAGCGCTGCTTTTAACTCTCTCGCAAAAAAATAACCGCCATTAACTCCTTGCAACTAAGCGTAAGTCCCCCTTAGTTGCCTCATTTAAAAACAGAGAATACTTATGAATAAACTCAATAACGCAGGAAGCTTCACTTTGCTGTGTATAGCCTGCTTAACAATCATGGTGGGTGCATTGGTTGCACCTGGTTTAATCAGTATATCAACAGCCCTAAATGTTGCTGACAGTGCGGTATTTTTAGTGACCTTACCGGCTTTAGGGGCTGTTATATTTGCGCCTATTGCAGGTAAATTAATTGATAAATATGGCGCTTACCGTTCATTAATTATTGGCTTATTTTTATACGGCTTTTTAGGTGCAAGCGTGTATTGGTTGCAAGGGCCGTTGTTGGTTTTTGCTAACCGTATTTTGCTTGGCGGTGTTACCTCAATTGTTATGGCCGGTTGTACCGTTTTAATATCACAGTGGTACTTTGGTAAAGCGCGCCTAGGCATGCTTGCTAAGCAAGGTATGGCAATAGAGCTAGGTGGCGTTATATTTCTATTTATAGGTGGCCTACTTGCTGTGCAGCATTGGGCTTTACCATTATCGTTGTACCTTATTTCTTGGGTATTTTTAGCCATGTTGCTACTTTTTGTGCCGCGTAATCACCCTCAAGCACAAGAGGCACAAGCAACACAAGAGCACGTAATATCAAATAAAGGCTTATCTCTTAAGCATGTGTATTCGCTGGCTGTGCTTGCAATGGTCACGTTTTTTAGCGCAATTGTTTTACTACCCAGCACAATGCATGCGCAAAATTATAATGAAGAACAAGTAGGGTTTTTACTCTCTTTCATCTCGTTAGTGGCTGTTGTTGGGGCACATTTTATGCCTCAGTTAACTAAAAAAATGGGCGAGCAAAAAGTACTTGCGCTGGCATTTATAGGCTATGGGGCATCATTTGCTTTCTTTTTACAAACGGGTACAGCGTTATTGGTAATAGGCGCTGTGTTTAGCGGTATTGGCTTTGGTTTTAGCATCCCACTATTAAACCATATGACCGTAGAGCGCAGCGCAGCCTCTGTTCGCGGTCGTAACCTCTCTTATTTCACAATGGCTGTTTTTTCTGGGCAATTTTTAACATCGTTTGTTGAATATATCCCAGGAGGCACTCGCAATATTTTTATTAGCTGTATCAGCTTATGTGCAGTCACTGCGCTGTACTTATTTGTTAAAAAAAATTATTCACAATCAGTATAAAAGAGGTTTTATGTCAGAGTCATTTAAATTAATAGCCGGTAATTTTTTTCCAACAGTTACTGCACACTTGCTCGATGGTACAACCGCAGATCTAAGTAAGCCGCACGGTGGTGCCGAGTGGCAAATGCTCGTGGTATACAGAGGCAAGCATTGCCCGCTTTGTATGCGTTACTTAAATTTACTAGAAGCGCAATTACCCGCATTAAAGGCACTTGGGGTGAGCGTTTGTGCTGTTTCTGCAGATAGCTGTGCACAACTAACACAAAGCATGGACACGCTCGCGGTTAGCTTTCCTATAGCTTATGGTTTAACACAGCAGCAAATGAAACAACTTGGGCTGTATATTTCCTCACCTCGCTCTGAGCAAGAAACCGACCACAACTTTGCAGAGCCCGCTATTTTTGTCGTAAATGAGCAAGGGATATTGCAAGCTGTAAATATTTCTAATGCCCCGTATTTACGCCCTGAGTTAGACGTGGTTGTAAGAGGCCTAAAGTTTATTAAAGAGCAAAATAACTACCCTATTCGCGGCACTGTTGTGTAACCATTTAAATTGCAGCCGTGGCGTTTATTACCTTACGGCTGCTTTATTAAGGCATAAGCTTTCATGAAAAACTTATTTAGTAATCTTTTAAATTTAGCCAGCGCGCTTTTTATGTTTAAGTTTGCCCTGCCAAAATTATTAGCTGCGCAAGTAAGCGTTAAAACCTTTAGCTACTTTGCGCAGGTACTGCCCGTTAACGCTAAAATTTATATGTATAGCGTGGGTTCACTGGAATTGGTAGTGGGTTTAATGATGCTTGCTCTTTTGTTTATTAAAAATGAAAAGCAAAAAGCACTGTTTACCTATGTTGCGTATGTTTTATTGGCGGGTACGTTAATTGGGGCGCTGTTACATGAATATTTTGTTCGCCCCGAACCAATTGCTCAGTTAGTGACTTACTCAGGCTGCTTTTTAGTTATATGTGCCATTCAATTTTTAGCCTATAAAAAGGCGCTAATAGCGCGTTTTGAGTGACTTTAACGCGTTAAATGGTAGATAGAAACTGTGCCTTTTGTGCTAAAACGTGTAGTTACAAAAAAGCCGCTTAGTAGCGGCTTTCTAAAAATTTTTTCAACATTTTGTTTTTTGTCTTAGGTCAAAACGGAATGTCGTCATCAAAATCTATTGTTGGTTCCATAGGATTTGATGCACCGCCCTGAGGGGCGTTTTGCGGCTTAGGTGCAAAACCACCTTGCTGCTGTGGCGCATTACTTTGCCCAGGAGCAAAGCCACTGTTGTTTGATTGTTGGTATTGGTTATTTTGCTGTGGAGCAGGAGCTGCAGCTGGGCGTTGTGCTGGTGCAGCTTGTTGCTGTGGTGCATAACCACCTTGCTGGCTGTTTTGGGCTTGGTTGTTTTGACCATAGCCACCGCCTTGTTGATTATTTTGGTAACCGCCACCTTGTTGGCCGCCTTGATTACCTTGATAACCACCACCTTGCTGATCGCCACCGCGAGCACCTAGCATTTGCATTTGACCCGTAAAGCCATCAACAACGATTTCTGTTGTGTATTTTTCTTGGCCTTGTTGGTCGGTCCATTTACGTGTTTGAAGTTTACCTTCAACGTAAATTTGCGAGCCTTTACGGCAGTACTCACCAACAATTTCAGCTAGCTTGCCAAAAAATACTACACGGTGCCATTCAGTTTTATCAACCATTTGGCCAGTGTTTTTGTCTTTATAGCTGTCTGACGTTGCTAAGGTAATATTTGCTACACCATTGCCATTAGGCATGTAACGAACTTCAGGATCTTGTCCTAAATTACCAACCAAAATTACTTTGTTCACACCGCGTGCCATGGAACCTTCTCCTATAAACGTTAGATTAAACCAGCTACTTTACGTGCTTGGTCTAGGTCAAATTCTTTATCATTAATCTTTAAATAGCTGCGGCTTTCGTCGCGTACTACTGTTGCTTCTATTACGCCAGGTAAAGCAACTAGCTGAGAAGCAAGTGCTTGAGCTTGCTCTTCAGAACTTAAATTGGTCATTAAACTAATAACTTTACTTTTCGGTGGGACTTGCATTTTCCACGCAATAATAAGCCATATTAACCCAACAAGTGCCGCTGCCGCAAACACAGCTTGCGTACTTGTAGTTTGGGCAACATAACCCCCTAAAATACCACCTAAAAAAGCCCCCAAAAACTGGCTAGACGAATACCCACCCATAGCAGAACCTTTTTGGCTAGCGGGCGCAATACGCGATACAAGCGCAGGCATAGTGGCTTCTAAAAAATTAAATGCCACAAAATAAAGCAACATACAAATGGCAATGCCAACCACGCTATTCACCCAAATAGACATAGCAAACATACTAATAGAAAGCAGTGCTACTGAGCCAATAAACGCTTGTTTTTCTTTTTCTTTTTTAATGGCAATAATCATAATAGGGACCATTAAAATAAACGCTAACAGCAATACCGGAATATATAAATACCAATGGTGGTTTGCCACTAAGCCATCTTTTATTAGTTGGCTGGGTAGTACCACAAAAATAGTGGTTAGCGTTAAATGTAGCAGTAATACGCCTGCATTTAAGCGCGATAATTGCGGATGCTTAATAAGCTTTTTAATATCACTAAAGCTTGCCAAAGTATCGCCTTTGGGCGCTTTGTTTACTGCGTTTGGCACTAAAAATAAAATAATACCAATACCGAACACGGCAAGTATTGCTGTTAACCAAAATACCCCCGCTACACCCCACGACGCGGCAACAATAGGCCCAAGTAACATAGCAAAAGCAAAGCTCATGCCTATACTCATACCAATTACGGCCATTACTTTAGGGCGCTGTTCGTCGCGGCTTAGGTCGCTGGCAAAAGCAAGCAGCGCACTGGCTATAGCGCCCATACCTTGTAGTGCACGGCCCACTGTAACCATTTGAATAGATTCAGCAAGGGCTGCAATAACAGAGCCCAACGCAAACACAACTAAGCCACCAACAATGACTTTTTTACGGCCTATTTTATCTGACAAACGCCCCATAGGAATTTGCAGTACCGCTTGCGTTAAGCCATACGCGCCAATAGCAAATCCTATCCACATAGGCGAAAAACCATCAAGCGATTGGCCATAAATAGCCAATACAGGCATCAGCATAAACAAGCCGAGCATTCTAAATGCAAACACACTCGCCAGCGATACAGCGGCGCGCTTTTCTCGTGAATTAAGTGAAGATGCGGTCATTATCTGCGTATTCTTACGATATGAAAAATTTAGGCTGGGATTCTACCACAAGCTTGGCAATAATTAATCGCCTATAAGTAAGGATTTTTTCGTTGATCATTGATTAATAATGTTTCGTATTATGCGATACTGGACAAATAATTTTGGTAATAAACGAGATAGCATGGAAAACATTGAAGTCCGAGGCGCCCGTACGCACAATTTAAAAGACATCAGCCTAACCATCCCACGTGATAAATTAATTGTTATCACAGGCCTATCTGGTTCGGGAAAGTCATCACTGGCATTTGATACTTTATATGCAGAAGGACAGCGTCGTTATGTTGAGTCACTTTCTGCCTACGCAAGGCAATTTTTATCGTTAATGGAAAAGCCCGACGTTGATCATATTGAGGGCCTCTCTCCCGCCATTTCTATTGAGCAAAAATCTACATCGCACAATCCTCGCTCAACAGTGGGTACCATTACCGAAATATACGATTACTTGCGTTTAATGTTTGCCCGCGTGGGCGAACCACGCTGCCCAACCCACGACTTACCGCTTGCAGCTCAAACAATTAGCCAAATGGTTGATACCGTTTTAGCACTGCCAGAGGGCACTAAGCTGATGCTTTTAGCGCCAGTGGTTAAAGATCGTAAAGGTGAGCACATTAAATTACTTGAGCAACTTGCAAGCCAAGGCTACATTCGCGCTCGTATAGACGGCGAAGTATGCGACTTATCAGATCCGCCAACACTTGAGCTTCATAAAAAACACACTATTGAAGTCGTAGTTGACCGCTTTAAAGTAAAAGATGGCCAACAGCAGCGTTTAGCAGAGTCGTTCGAAACCGCACTAGAGATGTCTGGCGGTGTGGCAAATGTAGCCTACATGGACGACAGCACGATAGAAGAAATGCTGTTCTCGGCAAATTTTGCCTGCCCTACCTGTGGCTACGCAATGACCGAATTAGAACCGCGCTTATTTTCGTTTAATAACCCTGCCGGTGCGTGTCAAAGCTGTGATGGTTTAGGCGTACGCCAATATTTTGATCCTAACCGTGTGGTACATAACCCAGAGCTCAGCCTTGCCGGTGGTGCTATTAAAGGATGGGATAAACGCAGCTTTTATTATTTTCAAATGCTACAGGCGGTCGCCGAGCACTATAACTTTGATTTAGATGTGCCATTTGAAAAGCTGGCTAAAGAATCGCAAAAAATTATTTTAGAAGGCTCAGGGCAAACAAAAATAGCCTTTAACTACCGTAACGACAGAGGCGATTTAATAACACGCAACCACGAGTTTGAAGGCGTGTTAAACAACATGAACCGTCGCTATCGCGAAACTGAGTCAAACTCGGTGCGTGAAGAGCTCGCTAAATATCAAACTAGCCAAGCGTGTCCTAGTTGTCATGGCTCGCGTTTACGCCAAGAAGCACGCCATGTATTTATAGGTCAAACAAACCTGCCTGCTATTACAACTATGAGTATTGGCGAAGCGATGGACTTTTTTGAAGGGCTATCACTAACAGGCCAAAAAGCCCAAATAGCTGAAAAAATCCTGAAAGAAATTCGCGACCGCTTATCGTTTTTAATTAATGTAGGCCTTAATTACTTATCGCTTGAGCGCAGTGCCGATACCCTCTCCGGTGGTGAAGCCCAGCGTATTCGTTTAGCCAGCCAAATAGGTGCAGGCCTTGTAGGCGTAATGTACGTACTGGATGAACCATCAATTGGTTTACACCAGCGCGATAACGACCGTTTATTACAAACATTGGTGCATTTACGCGACTTAGGCAACACCGTGATTGTGGTTGAGCATGATGAAGATGCGATTCGCGCAGCCGATCATATTATTGATATTGGCCCAGGCGCGGGAGTGCACGGCGGACACATTATTGCACAAGGTACACGTGACGATATTTTAGCCACTAAAGACTCGGTAACTGGCCAGTTTTTATCAGGCGTGCGCAAAATAGAAGTGCCACAAGAGCGTAACCCAACCAGCGACAAATGGCTTGAGCTATTTGGTGCCACAGGTAATAACCTAAAAAATGTAGACTTAAAAATTCCATTTGGCTTATTAACCTGTATTACAGGGGTATCGGGCTCAGGTAAATCAACGCTCATTAACGATACACTCTTTAAGCTTGCGCATACCGAGCTTAACGGCGCGACTACAGCAGAAGCCGCGCCTTACAAATCAATTAGTGGCCTTGATCATTTTGACAAAGTGATTGATATTGACCAAAGCCCAATTGGTCGCACACCGCGCTCAAACCCTGCAACCTACACAGGTATTTTTACCGGTATTCGTGAGTTATTTGCAGGTACACAAGAAGCCCGCTCTCGCGGCTATAAAGTAGGTCGCTTTAGCTTTAACGTGAAAGGCGGGCGCTGTGAAGCCTGCCAAGGGGATGGTGTAATTAAAGTAGAAATGCACTTTTTACCTGATGTATATGTACCATGCGATGTATGTAAGGGCGCGCGCTATAACCGCGAAACCTTAGAAGTACAATACAAAGGTAAAAACATTCACCAAGTGCTCGAAATGACCGTTGAAGACGCGCACGACTACTTTGATAAAATACCTGCAATAGCGCGTAAACTTAAAACGCTAATGGACGTTGGTTTATCGTATATTCGCCTAGGGCAAGCTGCTACCACGCTCTCTGGTGGTGAAGCACAACGTGTAAAACTGGCTCGTGAGCTTTCTAAACGCGATACAGGTAAAACACTGTATATACTTGATGAGCCAACAACCGGCCTTCACTTTGCCGATATTGAACAGCTACTTGTGGTATTACATCGCCTGCGCGATCATGGTAATACCATTGTGGTAATTGAGCATAACTTAGATGTGGTTAAAACCGCAGACTGGGTGGTTGATTTAGGCCCTGAAGGGGGCGCTGGCGGCGGTGAAATACTCATTGCAGGCACGCCTGAAGAAGTAGCCGAATGTGAACGCTCGCATACTGGGCATTACCTAAAGCCATTGCTTTAATATAGATAATAAAAAGTATTCATTAAAAGTCACAAAAATGCCGCTAAATTTAGCGGCATTTTTATTTGCTTTATTTGCTTATACTAATAAAGCAATTTATGTACGAGGAATAAACCCTAGTGCATCATAAACCGATTTAAGTGTTTTTTCTGCACGTACACTGGCTTTTTCTGCGCCTGATTTCATGATGCTGTCAAGTAGGTTTTGATCTTCTCTGATCTCTTTAAAACGTGCTTGGATTGGCTCAATCATGCTAACAACTGCATCGGCTGTGTCTTTTTTCAGGTGACCATACATTTTATCTTCATACTCTGGCACTAAGTCTTCAATTGAGCGCTTAGTGGCTACGCTTAATAAAGTAAGTAAATTAGAAACGCCTGGCTTTTCAGTACGGTCAAAGTAAATACGCGCTTGCTCGTCTGAATCGGTTACTGCTTTTTTAAGCTTTTTCTCAATCTTTTTAGGCTCATCTAATAGCATGATGTAGCCATTAGGGTTTTCGTCAGACTTAGACATTTTTTTGAGCGGATCTTGAAGGCTCATTACGCGTGCGCCAAATTCGGGAATATATGGCTCTGGTAACTTAAATACGTCACCGTATAAATTATTAAAGCGTGTCGCTATATCACGCGTTAACTCTAAGTGCTGCTTTTGGTCATCCCCTACCGGTACTTGGTCAGCTTGATATAATAAAATATCCGCTGCTTGCAATACTGGGTACGAGAATAAACCGACGTTTACATTGTTAGCATGCTTAGATGACTTGTCTTTAAACTGAGTCATGCGGTTAAGCTCGCCCATTTGTGCGTAACAATTTAGCACCCATGCTAACTGCGCGTGTTCTGGCACTTGCGACTGTACAAATAAGGCCGATTTTTCAGGGTCTATGCCACATGCCGCGTATAACGCTATACCATCTAATACACGAGAGCGAAGAAGTTCTGGCTCTTGGCGCACGGTAATCGCGTGTAAATCAACAAGCATAAAGAAACTTTCGTGGTCTTCCTGTAGCTTTAGCCACTGGTTAATAGCGCCAACATAGTTGCCTATTGTCATACCACCGGTTGGCTGAATGCCACTTAAAACTACTGGTTTACTCATGATTTTCCTTTAGTGTTTAGTTAATTAAAAATTTTAACGCTGTGTTAGTGTTGGTATTATATCTAAGAAGTTATCGCATAGGTACTGTGGATTATAATCCTCAAGATTTTCGCCTTGGTTATAACCATAATCCACCGCTATTACATCAATTTTAGCGGCATGTGCTGCCAATATATCGCTTTTTGAATCGCCAATCATAATAGCCTTACTCGGCTCAACATTCAGCTTTTTACATGCATACAGTAAAGGCGCTGGTGAAGGCTTTTTAGCCATATCGTCTCCACACACTATCACTTCAAAGTGACTGGTAAGGGAAAGCTTATCAAGTAGTAGCTCGGTAAATAGACGCGCCTTATTAGTAACAAGTGCTTTTGGCATGCCCCGCAAAGCACTGAGCCCTGTTTCTACATGCTGATACAACACACTATACTTGCCCACTAGCTGCTCATAATGTTGGTAAAATAAGGCAATGGCTTTTGCACTAAGCGCTTCATCTAAATGTTCGCTAATTTGCATATCGCCGCTGAGTGCACGCTTGACTAGGGTTTCAATACCGTTGCCTATCCAGCTTTCAACCAAGCTTTGGCTAACAATAGGAAACGCTAAATCACTCAGTGTTAAGTTTACTGCTAGGTATAAATCGTAAACGCTATCAACAAGTGTGCCGTCAAGGTCGAACAAAGCTACATCATATTTCATTACTTTACATTTCCTAACTGCTCACGCATTTGATCAATAACAACCTTGTAATCAGGCTCATTAAAAATAGCAGACCCTGCTACAAACATATCGGCACCTGCTTGCGCTGCTGCGGCTATGTTATCAACTTTAATACCACCATCTACTTCTAGGCGAATATCACGACCCGACGCAATTATACGCTGCTTTGCTTGAGCTAGTTTTTCAAGGGTGTGGGGAATAAAGCTTTGGCCGCCAAAGCCTGGGTTTACCGACATTAATAAAATAGTATCTAGCTTATCAATAACGTGATCGAGGTAGCTAAGGCTAGTGGCAGGGTTAAATACTAAGCCTGCTTTACAACCATGGTCTTTAATGAGCTGTATGGTGCGGTCTATATGCTCGCTGGCCTCAGGGTGAAAAGTAATTATTGATGCGCCGGCCTCTGCAAACAAAGGGATTATACTATCGACTGGTTTTACCATTAGGTGCACATCTATAGGGGCTGTTACACCGTAATCTCTAAGCGCTTTACACACCATAGGCCCAATAGTGAGATTAGGCACATAGTGATTGTCCATGACATCAAAATGTACTACATCAGCGCCTGCAGCGAGTACTTTATCCACATCTTCGCCTAATTTTGCAAAATCGGCTGACAAAATAGAAGGCGCAATTAAGTATTTTTGTTCAGGGTTTAACATAGTAATCCGTCAATCAGTAAAATATGCCTTAATGTACCGTAAATGCTGAGGTTTCCCAAGTAATACACTGTAAATTAGGCATAACTAAAAATATCGATTTAAATATATAAGTATTTATTTATAAAAAGCTTTAGGGCGTGTTGAGCTTTAGTGGTTGAGTTTTGGGCAGCATGTTTAATTTTTGGTAAGGCCGTGAGTAGGATACACAAGCCATGCTTACATGATAAAAGTTATTAGTTTACGTAAGAGCAGTTATTGTGCCCACTCGATTACAAACTTCGGGGCGCGATTTAAAAACTCTTAGCTTGAGAACACACTTTAACTAGCAAGTTTCAACAGGCCTTAGCTATTACAGATAAATATTAGTTTGTTATTTATACAGCTTTTGTTATTATTAAAGGAGTAACTTAATTTTAGGCTAATATTATGCGTGCATTTAAAACAGGGATCTTAATTGCGTCGGCATTGTTATTTATTGGGGCATTTAGTTTTGCGCCAAGTTCTGAGCAAGATTTAAGCTTAGTTAGCAATTGTCAGCATCAGGCAAGTAGTAAAAGCGCTTCAAACACCTTAACGTGTGCGAAAGTAGAAGAAGATTCATCGTGGTTTTCGTGGCTAACAGGCGATAGTCGCAGTGCGCAGTTCCATTATTTAGATTTATTAGAGTTATTAACTAGCTCAGAAGACGCTAAGAATACGCCTTCAATAAAACCTCTATTTTAAATAATGCTGCACTTTATTAGCGCGTTGCAAAGTGTGCTAGCAGCATTTTTTGGTGTGCAATCAGAGCACAAACGCCAAGCCGACTTCCAACAACACTCCCCTCTTTTTATTATTGCTTTAGCTGTGCTGTTTTTTGTTATTTTTGTAGTGACAATTTACGCAGTGGTTGCTTGGGTGCTAAATACATAGCCATTAGCTCGTCGACCTTGTTGCGTGATCCACCTTTAGGGCTGATAGTACGTTTTACCTGAATTTTACCAAGCGTAGCTTGGCTATAAATTTTTCGCGTCCACACGGTATCGTGGTTAGATATAAGCACTGGGGTATTGTTTTCAAACGCAGCTTGCTCGGCTAAGTTTGCCAAGTTTGCTTGATCGTCTAAATTAAACCCGCCTTTAGCATAAGAGGTAAACGACGCTGTTTTACTTAGCGGCACATAAGGCGGATCGCAATAAATAACCGCATTGTTTGGCACAAGCTTAAATACATCATCGTAGCTTAGGCAGGTAAATGTGGCTTTTTGTGCTTTTTCGGCAAAAAAGTACATTTCTTTTTCAGGAAAATAAGGCTTTTTATATTTACCAAATGGCACGTTAAAAATGCCTTTGAGATTATACCTACACAGCCCATTGTAACCATGGCGATTCATGTATAAAAAGAGCATTGCGCGCTCATACACATCACTGCTTTTATTAAACTGTACACGGTATTCGTAGTAAGCGTCTGGGTGGTTATTTAAATCAACAAATAGTTTTTTAGAGTCACTTATAAACTCATCCGGCGAGCGCTTGAGCTCTTTGTATAAGTTAATTAAATCAGCATTGATGTCGTTGAGTAAATAGTGTTTAAAATTACTATTTAAAAATACCGAGCCTGCACCTACAAAAGGTTCTACCAAGGTTTCAGCGTGTTTGCTGGCTTGAGATAAACGTGCATTAATATCTTCAACTAGGCTGTATTTACCGCCAGCCCATTTAAGGAAGGCTCTACTCTTTTGTTGCATTGGTTCTTAACTTCAATCTGCTGTAGCGCGATTTTACACTAAAGTGAGTCAGTTTACTGATCAAGTCGTGCAATTTCTTGTTTTATTTTGCTGATTTTTTTATAAAAAGGCTTGTTCTTTCTAAGCGCACTCGACAAGGCAGGCAACGCACTTTTAGCATCAGCGAGTGATGCATAACTGCCAATAGTAACCACCCACCACACTTTATTATTTCGCTTAGTTTGATATACCTTAGCGTGCTGGCTTAAATTATGTTGAATAATAAACTCACGGGTGATTTTTTCCTGTGTAACGGCTAGCAGCTGCACAGTTGTATTATTATCTGGCTGAGCTAAATACCAAGCGTTATCTGATACGTTATTTGAGGTTTTAGGCTGCGGGCTTTCTTTATTGTCACTTTCAATTGGCTCAATAGTCTCAGGAGTGTTTGAGCTTTGTGGTAATGCCTCGCTTTGTTCACTTTGCTCACTTTGAGCGCTTTGTTGAGCCTCACGCGTTAGGCTTTGCATTATCGCCGGCACATCATTTTTATGAGGCGCTACATTACCTTGTGATTTATCGCTGACCGGCTCTAAAGGCAAATCCGCTTTTGAAATATCAGAATTAGCACTACTGACTTCTTTATCCGCGCTTGGGATAGCGGTAATTTTAGAAGCAGGAATAGCGGTATCTATGTCCTGGCTTTGTTGATTTTGATAATACGTTTGCCACCACTGGGTCATGTCATTTTTATACAGCAAACCAATGATAAGTAGCATAATTATAATTAACAACGAGATTAAGTGTACTCGCCACGACACTTTATCTTTTTTTACAATATCAGCCACATGCTCGGTTGGTTGCCATGCTAATAATAAGCTGGGGTTGCCTTTCGCTTCATTTAAAAATGCGCTAAATACGGGGTCTTCATCGTACGGTAAATTAGGAAAATACCAGCTCATTAGCTGTTTAGATTCATGTGCAGATAAAGGCTCTAAGTAAATTTCAACGGCATTATTAATAGCTAGCTTTGATTGCGAAGCTAGCATGATATAAAGCGTTACAGGGCTGTTTTTGGCAAGTAACTCTAATTCCTGTAATAGCTCTTCAGATAAGTGCCTTGCATTATCGAGCACCCACAAACAGGCCTCACACGGTTGCTGCTGCAACAATTGGTAAAAGTTTTCACTTAACGATAAATCGTGGTCAATCAGCGGAGAGTTAAAGCTTTGCTCTAATATATCACTCATCAGTGATACATCATTTACACTGGCACTTACTTGTACAAATGCTTTATTAAAACTGTTGTATTTGTCGGTGATGAAGGTTTCGAGCATATAACTTTTGCCTAGGCCAGAGGTGCCTAGTAATACAATTAAGTTTTGCCCGTATTCAAATTGCAGAGCGATTCTATCCACCAACGCCGCACGGCTTGGTAAAATTTGCGCCTGCATTATTGCTCGATTAACGCTCTAACTTGGTCGTCTGATACGTCATCTACCAATGCGCATTGACCAAATTGAGTAGGTAAAATAAAGCGGATAGTGCCTTTTTTATTTTTTTTGTCTTTACGCATATGCATTAAAAACTGCTCTGCAGTCATTTCACTTGGGATCTCAGTCGGTAAATTATAAAGCTTGAGTAGCGTTACAATTCTATCTACCTCAGTTTGCGATAAATCACCGCGTGTATGCGCTAATTTAGCAGCAAGTACCATTCCGGTAGCAACAGCCTCGCCATGTAGCCATACACCGTATCCCATTTGCGCTTCAATTGCATGCGCAAAGGTATGCCCTAAGTTGAGTAATGCACGAAGGCCATTTTCTTTTTCATCTTGCGCCACGATAAGCGCTTTAATTTCACAACATCTATAAATAATATGCTGCAAACTTGCTTCATCTAGTTGCTGTAGCTTTTCTACATTTTGCTCAATAAAAGCAAATAACTCGGTATCGTAAATTAAACCATACTTAATAACTTCGGCCATACCCGCTGCAAATTCGCGCGCCGGTAAAGTGTGAAGTGAATTAGTATCAATAAAAACCGCTTGCGGCTGATAAAACGCCCCAATCATGTTTTTACCCAGTGGGTGATTTACCGCTGTTTTGCCCCCTACAGAGGAGTCAACTTGTGATAGTACCGTGGTCGGAATTTGAATAAACGGTACACCGCGCTGATAACATGCAGCAACAAAACCTGTTAAATCGCCAATAACGCCGCCACCTAGTGCAATTAAGCATGTGTCTCGGCCGCAATTATTTTGCAATAAAAAAGCAGATATTTTCTCAAACCATTCAAGCGACTTGTATTGCTCACCATCTGGAATGACAAAAGAAAGAGGGTCTAGATCAGCTAACGAATCAAGCAGTCCTTGTAAATATAAAGGCGCAACTGTGTCGTTAGTGATAATGATAGGCCGACAATCACCAATGTGGTGAACAAGGCGGCCATTATCTTGAAGTGCAGATTGACCAATAAAAATAGGATAACTTCGCTCGTCCAAATTAACAGCTAATTCAAGCATGCTTTGTTATTTCCTTTATTATTGGTTTTTAAAAATCTAATTTCTCGATGATTTGGTTAGCAACAACTTTAGCGCTTTGCTCATCGGTGCGTACAACAAAATCGGCAACTTCTTTGTATAGTGGCTCGCGTTCTTCTGCTAAGCGCTCTAGTACATTACGAGGTGCTTCTTCAGTTTGCAGTAATGGGCGACGCTTGTCGCGTTGCGTGCGTGCAACTTGCTTTTCTATAGGTGTCTCTAGGTATACAACGATACCACGAGCCGAAAGCTTGTTTCGAACTTCTTTACTCATTACTGAACCACCACCGGTTGCAAGTACAATACCTTGCATTTCGGTTAAGTCGCCAATAACAGATTCTTCACGAAGTCTAAAGCCTTCTTCACCCTCAAGATCAAACACCCAGGCAATATCTGCACCGGTACGGCGTTCGATTTCTTGATCAGAATCGACAAATTCAAGGTGTAATTGGTCAGCGATGTGACGACCAATCGTGCTTTTGCCAGCCCCCATGGGGCCAACTAGAAATATATTACGTTTCTCAGCCATATCTTTTAGTACAAACGAACTCTAAAATTTGAAATAAAACCCCGCCTAACGACCTGGCCCCAAAATTAAGGAGGGGATTATCTCAGTAATTGGCCGGGTATTTCAAGTCTATTACAATAAAAAGCCATATAACGAGCAATTATTATCAATAAACACTCGTTGACGAACATAAAACCACTAAATTTTAGTCTATTTGTATTTTCGGTGTCACGAAAATAAGTAATTCACGTTTCTCATTAAACTCGCTGGTGCTCTTAAATAAGCGTCCAACATATGGAATATCACCAAGTACAGGTACTTTATTTGTGGTATTAATTATTTGCTGCTGAAAAATACCACCCAGCACAACGGTTTGGCCGTTATCAACCAGCACTTGTGTTTCAATTTGTTGAGTGTCTATCGAAACTGCTTCACCTGTTCCGGTTTGAACCGTTTCGCCACGAGTATCTTGTGTAATAACTAAGTCTAAAATAACTTTGTTATCAGGCGTTATATGCGGTGTAACCTCAAGGCTCAATACCGCTTTTTTAAAGCTTACAGTAGTAGCACCACTTGAGGCCGATTCGGTATAGGGGATTTCAGTACCTTGCTCAATACGTGCTTTTTGCTGATTAGCTGCAGTAATGCGCGGGCTCGCAATAATCTCACCTTTATTTTCTTCTTCTAAAGCACTTAGCTCTAAATCAATTAAAGTGCCATTAGCCAACTTAGCTATGTGTAAACCAATACTTGCCGCAGGGTTAGTAATAGGTAGGTTTACATTAAGACGGTCTGATAAATCAGGAATAGTGCCATTTGAGATAGACTCAGCTCCTTCAAGCGAGCCAGAGATACCATCGCTATCTTGTTGATCACTAAATCCCCAACGCACGCCTAAATCTTCTGTGACGTTATCGCGCACTGTTACCATACGTGATTCAATAACAACCTGTTGCACTGGAATATCGAGTGTTTCAATCATACGGCGAATACTCTCAATGCTCTTCGCTGTATCTTTAATAAGTAATGTATTGGTACGCTGGTCAACCGATACACTGCCTCGGGCAGAAATGATGCTGTTAGTATCGGTTTTCAGTAAATCCGCAAAATCTTCAGCCTTAGCGTAGTTTAAACGAATATACTCACTGTAAAGCGGCTCTAAATCCTCGACCTTTTGTTTTGCTAATAAATCTTTAGCTTCACGTGCAGCGAGTTCTTCAGCTGGGGCAACCATCAATATAGAGCCATCCATACGCTTATCAAGGCCTTTAATACGTAGTACAACGTCTAAAGCCTGATCCCATGGAACGCCATCTAAACGAAGCGTAATATTGCCGGTTACGGAGTCACTCGTTACTAAGTTAAACTCGTTATAACCCGCTATGATTTGCAGTACAGCTCTAACCGAAATATCTTGGAAGTTTAAGGTCATTGGACGACCTTGATATTCTTTGCCGCCATCTAAATAGGCATTTTGCGTTTCATCTTTTTCAATTGTTAACGTTAAAATGTTATCTATTTGCTGGTAGGTAAAGGTAAAAGCAGCATTAGGCTCAATAACTAGACGGCTTAAGCTATCTTCTTTAAAGGTCTCAATGGTACTTACTACAGTACCAAAATCTAGCACATCTAATTCATACAGTAAGTCGTCTAAAATATCTGTGTGATGAAACTCTGCAATTATTTTTCCACCACTTTCATGTACTTCTATTGCAGCTTGCGTGTCTTGTAAAAATACTAAAACTTTTGCTTCGCCTTTTTCACCACGGCGAAAATCAATAGATTGAATCCGATTAATATAAGCGCTTGAGGCATCATAACCATTGCTGCTTTCATCAGAAGCTTGTTCAGTAAGCGGGTTATCAGATACGCGCAACGACACTAAGTTATTATTAACTTGTGTTTCGTATATTTTTAAACGCTCTAAATTTACCGTAACTTTTAAGCCTTGCTCTGTCAGTACGCTGCTTACACTGTTTATACCTGCGTGATCGACCGGCACATTTTCAAGGCCCTGTTCTAGTTCTGCACCGTCAAATAGCATTTCTATGCGCGCTGGTGTGTTGTGTACTTGAATTTTAGGTTGTTGTGTTAGCTCTTCGTCAAATACAAGTTGTAACTCTGTCTCGCCTTTTAGCAAGGGGTTATAACGTACATCATAAAGTAGCGGCGCTGCACTGGCTGTTTTTGCGACAAAAAGAGCCAATATGACAAATAACACCGTTTGAAAACGATGATGCCAAAGTACATCCTTATGCATGTGTGTTTTACCTTTTTTATTATTAATTTGCGCCATTATTTGCCGCCTCTAACATTTCCAATTTAGTCAGCCGCTCTTTCCAACAACCCGACCCATCAGGGATTAATTCAACTAGTTCTACATAATCACTACTTACAGACTTAACTTTACCGTCATACGTCCCTAAGTAATTATTTACCGTTACCCTATGCAGCGTTTCATCCGCTGCGGTGATCAGTGCCCACATTTGCCCGTTAGAGCCTAATGTACCTTTCATTGATAGGTTATCGAGCGGGTACTTTTCTAGTGGCTCTCTCACTCTATCAGGGTCAGGGTGTAAACAATTTTTAATTTGCGTTAGTTTATTTTGAATAATTTCAGGCTGCGGAGCCACAAAAGGACTACGTAACTGCGATGCATTATATTCAAAATGTTCAAACTGCGTTAATTCAGGTATTTCCTCAACTTTAGGCGTGGTGCTGGCCTTAACTTGGTCAATAAATTCTTTTTGCTCAGACGTATCGTCGTTACAACCTGCCAACAATAAAACTGACAATGATAATAAAGGGACTAATCTCACTTTTTAACCCCTTCTTCATAACGATATGTTTTTGCTACCACACTGAATGTTAGTTGCTTTTCGCCAGATGATACAATCGAAAAGTCATGTAAACTTACAATTCGTGGTAATTGGGCTACTTTTCCTACAAATTCACCAAATTCATGGTAAGTGCCTATTACTTCAATTTTAATTGGCAACTCAGTATAAAACTCTTTTTCGACTTCAGGTAACCAGCCAATTTTCAAAAATGTTAAACCGCTAGTAGTACCTACATAAGATAAATCGTCTAACAGGCCTGGGGTTTCATTTGAGGTAGGTAATCGCTTTAGTAGTTGTGAAAACTTATCTTCCATTTCAACCATTTGCTGGCGGTATATATCAAGCTTACTGGCTACGGCATACTTTGTTCTGTAGGTACTGCGCAGCTCTACTTCTTTAGCTACCGCGCTGTGATAGCTATCTATTTCATCAGATACCAATAGGCTGTAACTAAAAAACAACACTAAACCGGCTATAAATAAGCAACAAATTGCTTTTACTGCAACGGGCCACTCGCCAATGTTGTCGAGCTCAATTTCATTCCAATCTATTTCATTTAAGGCTTTTAAATCAAGGTTCATCACTTACCTCACCAATTTCATCAAATGGTTTTACGTAAAACTCCATATTAAAATCACTGAGTAACCGTGATGTTTGATCGCCTGCCACAATGCCTTGCATGGTAGGTCTTTCTAATAAATATGAGCCTTGCACCTGACGCAGCATAGTAGATAAACGATTGTTTGATTCACTACGCCCTAGCACATGTATTTGACTACCGCGGCGCTCAAGCTTAGTTAAATACACGCCTTGAGGTACAATTTTAGCTACTTCATCCATAATTTGAGTACCTAAATTACGGCTGCTTTGTAGCTCTTCAATTAATCGCATACGTTGTTGTAAATTTTCTTTTCGCTTATCAAGATTTCTAATTTCACTGATTTTTTTATCAAGCATGCTTATTTCTGAGCTTAGATAATTATTTTTTAAATTTTGGCCATCTTTTAAACCCGCGTAAAAAGAGCTAAGTAAGTACATACTTGCAAAACAGCCAATAACAACCGCAACTAAAATTGTTATAAATTTCTTTTTTGATTCTTCACGCTGTAGCTCTCGCCACGGCAGTAGATTTATATGTGGCATGATGAAAAGCTCCTTAATGCCAAACCAGTAGCAATTGCAAACTGCGTTCTATTTCGCTGCATTACATTTCTGTCTACTTTTGGCGAAACTTCCATATTTGCAAATGGTTCAGCAACCACAGCATGAATACCTAGCTCTTCAATTAACAACCTATCTAAACCGTCAATCATCGATGTACCGCCGGTTAGCACAATATAATCTACTTGATCTTTACCTGTGGTTGTTAAAAACATTTGTACCGCACGGCGCACTTGTTGCAATAATGATGTTTGAAACGGTGCCAGCACTTCAAAAGTATAATTAGGGGGTAAGTCACCCGTTGTTTTGCCTATTTCAGCCTCATCAAAGCCTTTATTATAGTAAGACACAATGCTGTTAGTGTATTGGTCGCCACCAAACACTTGGTCACGGGTATAAATTGTTTCACCTGCTTGAACAACACTGACCAACATTAAAACAGCGCCAATATCTACCACAGCAACACACTTATTAAAGGCGTCACTTGGTAATTGCTGATAATACACATCCATTGCTCTACTTAACGCATAGCTTTCAACATCAACCACTTTAGCGGTTAAGTTTGCCGCCTCAAGTGCGCCCACACGGGCTTCAACACTTTCTGTACGTGCAGCAGATAACAACACATTCATTTTACTCGGATCGGCTTCGTTGGTAGAGAGCTTTTCAAAATCTAAACTCACTTCATCAAGGGGGTAAGGTATTAAGCTGTCAGCTTCTATTTCAATTTGCGACTCTAATTCAGCGTCACTTAATGAAACATCCATAAAAATAACTTTAGTGATAACGGTTTGCCCTGATACAGCCACTGCCGCTGATTTTAAAGATTTTGGTAGTTTTCTTTTTAATTTTGTAATTATGTTACCAATTGCTTCAATATCCTGAATAGAGCGCTCGCTCATTGCGCCTTTTGGCATAGGTTCAATTGCAAGTGCTTCTAGTCGAAATCCCGTTTCAATTTCACTTAAAAGCACTGCTTTGATAGAGTGCGATCCGATATCAATTCCGACCATCGCAGTGGATGGCTTTTGAAATAGTTGACTTAGCATGTTTGCAACTTGACCTTTGTTTTAATAATAAACAAGTTATAATTTTTTTAGTAAAAAATATTATTCATTTTTTAATCAATATATACTAGCAGTCTAAACTCGCAATTGGGAGTCCATTTAGGGAAATATAAGTGATTTTATTAAAACGAACATTACAATTTTTTATCATTTGCACGTTATTTGGTCTGATCACTTTAATCAGCCTTTATTATTACGTTAAACCTGATATCCCCAGTGTGCAAGTTTTAAAAGACGTGCAATTACAAACCCCTATGCAAGTCTTTACCAAAGATGGACTCTTAATTAATCAATTTGGTGAAAAACGCCGCATCCCCGTTACTATAGACGAAATACCTCAACCTTTAATTAATGCCTTCTTAGCCACAGAAGACAACCGTTTTTATGACCATATTGGTATAGACCCTATTGGTATTGTCCGCTCTGCTATTGTGTTAATTTCAACAGGTGAGAAAAAACAAGGCGCGAGTACCATTACTATGCAGCTTGCTCGTAACTTCTTTTTAACACGAGAAAAAGCGTATATTCGTAAAGTTAAAGAGATTTTTATAGCTCTACATATTGAAAGTGTATTAACAAAAGACGAAATTCTTGAGCTGTATCTTAATAAAATAGAACTAGGTAATCGTGCATTTGGTATTGGGGCTGCTGCTCAAGTTTACTATGGCAAAGAGCTAAAAGACCTCACTCTTGCACAAATGGCAATGATTGCCGGCTTACCTAAAGCCCCTTCGGCGCTTAACCCAATTCGTAACCCAATTAGAGCTAAAGCACGCCGTAATGTAGTGCTTGGTCGCTTGCTTACTGAAAACTATATTACGCAAAAACAATACAACGACGCGGCTAACCAGCCTATCACTGCTTATTTTCACGGTGCTGAAATAGACCTTTACGCCCCTTATATCTCTGAGATGGTTCGTGCTGAGATGGTTGAGCGCTACGGTGTAGAAAAAGCATATAACTCTGGCTTTAAGATATTTACCTCTGTGGAGTCTAAAGTTCAAAAGGCTGCACAAACAGCTTTAGTTAATAATTTACATAACTACGATATGCGTCATGGCTTTCGTGGGCCTGTAGACGTGTTGTGGGATCCAGAAACACAGCCCGCCTTAACTGAGCAGCAAATTATAGAAAAGCTAAAACCTGTTAAAGAAATGGCTGACTTGCATGCTGGCGTGGTGTTAAATGTGACAGAGAAAACCGCTGACGTTATTTTAAAAAATGGCCAGCGCACCACACTTGATTGGGATAATTTAAAATGGGCGCGCAAATACATTACTCGCTACCGCCAAAGTTTTGCCCCTAAAGCTGCTACTGACATTCTTACCCCTGGCATGCAAATATGGCTGCGTAAAAATAACGACAACACTTACCTACTAAGCCAAATACCAGAAGCTGCCAGTGCACTTGTTTCACTCGACCCACAAGATGGTCGTATTAAAGCTATAGTAGGCGGTTACAGTTTTGAGCAAAGCCAATACAACCGAGCGGTACAAGCTAAACGCCAAGTTGGCTCTAATATTAAACCCTTTATTTATTCTGCTGCGCTCGAAAATGGCTATACATTAGCCTCTATTTTAAACGATGCGCCAATAAACCAGTGGGATAAAAGTTTAGGTGTAGCGTGGCGACCAAAAAACAGCCCAGCAGTTTATAATGGCCCCATACGTATTCGCCGTGCACTTGCACAATCTAAAAACGTTATTTCTGTGCGCTTACTGCGCGGTGTAGGGTTACAACGCACCGCCGATCACTTGCTTAAGTTTGGTTTTAAAGATGCTGATATTAACCGCAGTGAATCGTTAGCATTAGGGAGTGCATCAATCACGCCATTAGAGCTTGCTCGCGGCATGAGCGCATTTGCTAATGGCGGTCACTTAATTGAACCTTACTTTATATCTGAAATTCAAGATGCCTATGGCAATGTACTATTTAATGCAAACCCGGCTCTTGCTTGCGATGAAGACGAGCTATTACCCGTTTCTCAAGAAATGGATAGCTTTGCCAACAATAACCTAGATACCGACTTAAAAGATGATACAGCCACGCAAGCACGTTGTGCACCGCGTGTTATTTCAAAGCAAAATGCTTTTTTAATTGCTGAAGCAATGCACAGCGCAGTTTGGGGTGGCGGTAGCTGGCCCCATAAAACAGGCTGGAGCGGGACAGGTTGGCGTGCGCAAGCATTAGATAGACGCGATCTATCGGGTAAAACAGGCACAACCAATGACTCTGTTGATACTTGGTTTAGCGGCTTTAACCGCAATGTAGTAACGTCTGTATGGGTTGGTTTTGACAACCCAGGTAACTCGTTAGGGCGCTCCACCTATAATAACAACCTAGATAGCAGCCAAATCTCTGGCGCTGAATCGGGCGCCAAAACGGCACAACCTGCTTGGGTTGATTTTATGAAAGTGGCGCTTGAGGGCACACCAGAGGCGCCAATAGAGCCTCCTGAAGGGCTAGTTTCAATTCGTATCGATTTAAAAACAGGTTTGTTAAGTCATAAAAACGACTACACCAGTCGCTTTGAATATTTTGAAAAAGGCACTGCGCCTACAAAATATGTGCTGTCTCAGCCAACTCATATTTTTGAAGAAGATACAAAAACAGAAGAAGAGTTATTCTAAAAACAAAAACGGCAGCTTACACAAGCTGCCGTTTTACTATTAATATTTGCTGCGCTATTTTAAGTTTTTAACTAACCAATATAAATCAGAGTGCACGCCCGCGGCGGTCACTTCTTTGCCTGCCCCTGGGCCTTGTATTACTAAGGCGTTTTCGTTGTACCACTGGCTATTAATAACAAAGATATTATCGCCAGGTGTTAAGTTAGCTAAGGCGTCCCCTTTAGGCGCGTAAGTAATACCTACCTTCGCCGATACTTTACCCTGCTCTAATGCCAATAAACCGGTATACCTAAGTACAGCATCTTGAGCATTTGCCGCATCGGCATGGTGTTTAATAAAGGCATTTAGCTTATCTTTATTCGCTAAAAAGTCACCCCATGAACCTTGCGCTAACTCATCAGGCATTAATGCTTGTAAGCTTATATCATCTAAATCTAATTCAATGCCAAGCTCGCGCGCAAGTATCAGCAATTTACGTTGCATATCCCGGCCCGATAAATCCTCGCGAGGATCAGGCTCTGTAAAGCCCATTTTTTGCGCTTCAAGAACAAGGTCAGAAAATGCCACACTGCCATCGTACTTACTGCATAGCCACGAGAGTGTCCCCGAGAAAACACCTTCAATACGGGTAATTTTATCGCCACTATTTTGTAAATCGGCCAACGCAAAATTAATTGGCAATCCTGCCCCAACACTGGTGTTGTAGCGCCAATGCAAATTACGCTCGCTAATACTTTGGCGCAGCGCGTTATACCAACTAGATGCAGCAGTGCCCGCGAACTTGTTAGCACTTATTAAATGGCAGTCTCGCTCTACAAAGTCGGTGTATAATTGGCTAAATTGCTCGCTTGCCGTTATATCAACAACAACTTTGTGCTCGTAATCAAGTTCGTTTAATGCACTTAATAAATCCGCCTGCTCATAAGCAACCGCATTATGCTGCCATTGTTTTTTCCATTGCCCAAGCGTAATACCCGAGGCATTAAATAGCATATGTTGCGAGCGAATTAAGCCAACTAGCTTAATACTATAATCGCCCGACAAACGCTTAAATTGAGCATCTAGCTGGCTTAAAAATTCATCGCCTACATTACCTAAGCCAGCCACAACCAGAGCAACTTCTTGGCCTTTATTAATTAATTTTTCGTGCAATAAACTAAGTACATCGCTTTCTATTAACTGATCCGTTAACAGCAATGTATAGCCTGTATCTTGATGAATAAAACGAGGGTGAATACTCTGCTGATTTAAAACCTCAGCCGCTAATGTACTTAGCGTATAAACATCTTGCGTAGGCGCAACCACCGCGCAGCCATTTAAATTAGACTCGCTTATATTTGCTCGCCCAGCAAAATAACTCACTACTTGATGCGTTGCACCCGCGGGCACAACTAAGTATGTATCGCCGTTGTGTATAAAATGATGAAGGCTGTGCTGAATAAGCTGGCTAACATGCGCCACTTCTCCCGCGTTAAGGCCTTCAACGAGCAGTAAATCAACGTTTTGTAATGTAGTAATAAACCGTTTTTGCTTAGCTTTGCCTTGTTTTACAATATCGGTAGGGGCAGTTTGCACATCAAAACTACTACGTACAGCCAGTTTAATATTACTGTTTTTTAAAGGCGAAAGCGTTTTAGCATGTAACACAGGGTTACCCAATCGAGCTAATAAGTTAGCTTGTTCACGGCACACCTTGTTGTACTTAATCGCCTTTTCAACTTTACGTGGGTCAGCACTAAACACCCCTGGCGTATCAGTCCAAATACATACATTTTGTGCGTCGCAATAATTGGCCAATAAGGTGGCGCTGTAATCACTGCCATTGCGCCCAAGCGTAACTGTTTTACCATCAGCACTTGCTGCGATAAACCCTGTTACTACGTTAATTTTATTTGCATCAATAACTTGGCTGCATTGCTGTTTGTTTTGCGCATGCAAAAGCTCCCCGCTTGTTACACTAAACAGCGCTCTAGCATCATGAGCACACGCTTGAATGTTTAATTGCGTTAAATAGGCTGCTAATAATCGCGCAGACCACAGCTCACCATGCGCCAGTAAGGCTGCCTCTTGTAACTGCTGCTTGCTGGCTTGCTCTGCTACGTCACTTAGCTCTTGCGCCAACACAGCTAAAACCGTGTGTTTAGCATCAGCTTTTAATAACTCTTCAATTAATGCCGTTTGGTGATTACTCAATTGCAGCAAAATATCAGCAACGGCTTGCTTATCTTGTTGTTGATAACTTTGCCACAGCGATACCAATGTATCGGTGGTTTTACCCGCAGCAGATACAACCACGCAATCGCCAGGCTGTGTGTGGCCAATAATTATTTTTGCCACACTTTGATAGCGCTCGCCCGAGCTTAAGCTCGAGCCGCCAAATTTATGTACACTTTTTACCATACTCAATCACCACAAAGCTGGATGAGCAGCCTGCTGCTTTACATCACCATTGGCATTGCCTGCAGCTTTACCAACACGCCCTACATTTTTATTTTGACCAGGTTTAACTAAGTTAAATACACGTTCAAAATCAGCCAGTAGGTCTTCTATATCTTCAATACCGACCGAAATACGAATTAGCGTATCGCCCACACCCGCCTCTAAACGTGCTTGAGCGTCCATACCTGCGTGAGTCATGGTCGCAGGATGACAAATTAAACTCTCAACCCCACCTAACGATTCTGCTAAGCTAAATTCTTTAAGGCTTGTTAAAAACGCCGCAGCATCATTCACATCGCCTTTAATATCAAAACTAACCATACCACCAAACCCAAGTTGTTGGGCTTTAGCAAGCGTATGTTGAGGATGCGATTCAAGGCCTGGGTAGTAAACTTGGCTAACATACTCAGAGCTTTCTAGGTATTTAGCAATTACCAGGGCATTTTCTTGGTGCTGTTTTAAACGCACATTTAAAGTACGTAAACCACGTAACGTTAAATAGCTATCAAATGGTGCGCCGGTAATACCAATGTTATTGGCCCACCAAGCAAGCTCATCACCAAGCTCTTGTGTAGCAGCAACAACTGCACCGCCTACAACATCAGAATGGCCGTTTATATATTTAGTGGTTGAGTGCACAACAATGTCTACGCCAAACTTAATTGGGTTTTGTAATGCCGGTGATAAAAAGGTGTTATCGGCGGCCACTAATGCACCGCACTGTTTTGCTATATCCGTCACGGCTTTAATATCCGTTAGGCGCAGCACAGGGTTACTTGGTGTTTCTATCCAAATTAATTTAGGTTTAATGGTTAAAATTTGTTCTAGGCTTTCTGGTTTAGTTAAATCAAGTACTTTAAGTTTAAGCAAGCCGCGCTTTTCTAAAGACGTAAATAAACGGTAGCTGCCGCCATAACAATCGTGAGGAATAACCAATGTATCATCGTTATTTAATAACTGTGTGGCTAAGTGCACTGCTGCCATGCCCGTAGCAGTAATAATTCCGCGTGCGCCACCTTCAAGCTCTGCTAGAGTGTCAGCTAAAATATCGCGATTAGGATTACCACTGCGTCCATAGTCGTATGCGCGCTTAGTATCGAAATCGGCAAACGAATAAGTCGTCGATAAATAAATTGGCGGTACAACGGCGCCATGATGTTTATCGGCATCAACCCCATTTCGTACAGCAATGGTTGCTTTGTTTTTTTCGCTCATATTCGTCACCTGATTAATTTGGATGTTTAGACGTCTAAAAGAGTAAGTTATCCATTATAATAAGTCAAAGATTTTAAAGCTCTAGATGGCTAAAAATAACAGATGTGTAAAACTTCAATGAGGCTGTATTTACTATTACAGCCAGCTTATTAAGATAGATTGCTATCTATTATTTGACTATCTTTTTTAAAACGATAGAATTTCACGCATATTTACACGCTTTTTACGCCGTGTGAGAAATTAATAATCTGAGGCAACGATACATCTTATGGCTAAATGGAATGGTGAGTATATTCACCCATACGCAGAACACGGGAAAAAATCAGAGCAAGTTAAAAAGATCACCGTTTCGATCCCGCTAAATGTATTAAAAGTATTAACTGATGAGCGTACACGTCGTCAAATAAACAACCTGCGTCATGCAACAAACAGCGAGTTACTATGCGAAGCGTTTTTGCATGCCTTTACAGGCCAGCCATTACCTAATGATGATGACCTACGTAAAGATAACGCAGAAAAAGTACCTGAAGAAGTTAAAAAAATAATGCAAGAAATGGGTTTAGAAGTGCCTATTTTAGACGAAGAATAAAACGTCTTTTTAAACAAAAAAACCTCAGCATGCTGAGGTTTTTTTGTTTCAGCGCTATAGATTACGCCATATAATTTTCCGGTAAGTCAATTTGTGCCACGCCCGATTCAACAGCAGCAATAGCCACCGCCTTGGCTATACGTGGTAACAAACGCGGGTCCATAGGTTTAGGAATAATGTAGTCTGCACCAAATTCGAGCTTTTCTACACCCGCTGCTTTTAATACTTGCTCAGGCACTGGCTCTTTAGCAATACTACGAATAGCTTCAACAGCCGCTATTTTCATTTCATCGTTAATGGCGCTTGCACGTACATCAAGTGCACCACGGAAAATAAACGGGAAACATAAAACATTATTAACTTGGTTAGGGAAATCAGAACGCCCCGTTGCCATAATTAAGTCTTTACGTGCACTGTGCGCAAGCTCAGGTGCAATTTCAGGATCTGGGTTTGAACATGCAAACACCACTGGCTTATCGGCCATTAGTTTTAGATCTTCAGGTGCAAGTAAGTTAGGACCCGATACACCTACAAACACATCAGCATCAGCAATTACATCTTGTAGAGTACGCTTATCGGTATTGTTAGCAAAAAGCTGTTTGTATTCGTTTAAGTCATCGCGGCGAGTATGAATAACCCCTTTGCGGTCTAGCATATAAATATGTTCGCGCAGTGCACCACACTTAATTAACAGCTCCATACAAGCAACCGCTGCAGCGCCAGCACCTAAACATACAATAATGGCATCTTCTATTGATTTGCCCTGCACTTCTAAGGCGTTAAGCATACCTGCCGCAGTTACAATAGCGGTACCGTGTTGGTCATCATGAAAAACCGGAATACTGCAACGCTCAATAAGTGCTTTTTCAATTTCAAAACACTCTGGCGCTTTAATATCTTCTAAGTTAATACCACCAAACGTGTCGGCAATATTAGCCACTGTATTTATAAAGTCTTCGGTGGTGCGATGCTTAACTTCAATATCAATAGAATCTAGGCCAGCAAAACGTTTAAATAAAAGCGCCTTACCTTCCATAACAGGCTTAGAGGCTAATGGCCCTAAATTACCCAAACCTAAAATTGCCGTACCATTACTGATCACCGCAACCATATTACCTTTACCGGTATATTTATATGCATTGGCTGGGTCTGCTGCAATTTCGCGCACAGGCTCTGCAACACCAGGGCTGTATGCTAATGCTAAATCTTGCACCGTTTCGGCTGGTTTTGTTAGCTCAATGCTGATTTTGCCTGGAACGGGGTGAGAGTGGTAGTGTAATGCTTGTTCACGAAAATCTGACATAACGCGATGGTATCCTGCAATTTAAGTTAAGTGAGAGGGAGTATGGGGCTAAGATACTCTTATTATTTTTAAATTCCAAGCAATATCAGGTCTATCCTGTTATATGCTATATCCGTTAATTTTAAGTGATTTATCAGCAACTTCGCTAAAAGTTATCAATATTAAACAAATAAAAATTCATTCAAAAAGTGCTTTTTGAGGTTCATTTTGCCCTGCCAATATTTTTCTAAAATAGCAGAATATTAAAATAGTAAAATGCACCAATATGGCGCGTTTATCACCGTTAAAAACAAATATCGCCACGATAAGCACTTTTAGCAGCTTGGTTAAAAATTAACGTATAAAAAATATAGAGAAGAATTGTGAGTTTGTCTGCAAAGGTTTATGCATATTCAGAATAAGAACAGGAAATAGTTATGCACACGTAGTACGGCAACAATCGGTAATTTTTTAGTAAAAATGATGAATTTTAGGCACAAAAAAAGCACCCGAAGGTGCTTTTTTTACTAAACAGCAATAATTACTTCTTGCTGCTAAGTGCACCGAAGCGCTTGTTGAAGCGATCAACACGGCCGCCAGTGTCTAAAATCTTTTGCTTACCAGTGTAAAACGGGTGACACGCAGAACATACGTCTAGGTGAATGTCTTTACAAAGAGTAGAACGAGTTTCGAATTTGTTTCCGCATGAACATGTTGCAGAAATTGCTTCGTACTTAGGGTGAATACCTTCTTTCATAGGAACCTCTAGTTAAGGCCGCATCGCTCTCCAAACCCGAAGTCTGGCACCATACGTCGTTAAAACAAATTTATAGGCCGCGGATTTTATCCAACTAGCTTGCCCCGCACAAGCTTTAATTACGCTTTTTGCCAAAAAAGTAACCAACCAGCGCTACCGCATCCATTTGTATGTAGGTTTTTAGCCTTATTTTTAGTACATTAAGCTATTACCCTTTATCACATGAGTTGTTATGCGCTTTATTGAAGTTGCTATTAAAGTTCCGTTACCACGCACCTTTGATTATAAAATAGATGAACAACTCATCTCGCCCTCGGCGCCTATTATGCCAGGGATGCGTGTTTTAGTGCCTTTTGGCAATCAAAAGAAAGTAGCGGTTGTTCTTGCTCTTAAAACGCATAGCGACGTGCCAGAGAACAAAATTAAAGCGGTTACTGAGGTTATTGACCAAACCCCTATTTTATCACCACAGCATTTAGAACTGCTTAGCTTTACTGCACGCTATTATTGCTACCCGCTCGGCGAAACCATACACATTGCACTGCCCGGTGCGCTTCGCCAAGGTGAAAACCCAGATAAAACCAGTATTAACATGATTAGCCTTACCGAAAAAGGCGCAAAGGTTCCGTCGTTAAAAGCGAAAACTCAGTTAAATTTATTAAAGCAACTCGCACAATCGGGTAAGTCGTCGGTAACCGAGCTAAAAGCGCTCGGCTTTAGTAAAAAAACAATAGATGCCCTAATAGATAAAGAGCTTATAACCCAAAGCATTGAGCATGATAATCAATGGCAAAGCGTTGCACCCACGGTCGGCACCAAGCCAGTACTTAATAAAGAGCAAGCCGTAGCATGCACTACAATAAATCAAAGTGTTGGCTTTAAGAGCTTTTTATTAGAAGGTGTAACAGGCAGTGGTAAAACCGAAGTATATTTACAATGCCTAGAAGAAGTCCTTAAACGTGGCGAGCAAGCCTTAGTATTGGTGCCTGAAATAGGCTTAACGCCACAAACTGTTAACCGATTTCGTCGTCGCTTTCCCGATACGCCAATTATGCTATGGCACTCTGCCCTAACCGATAACGAACGCTTGCAAACATGGCGTTTTTGCGAAAAAGGCAGCTGCGCAATTGTAATAGGTACCCGTTCGAGTATTTTTCTACCTTTTTTAAAGTTAGGAATGATAGTGGTTGATGAAGAGCATGACTCTTCATTTAAACAGCAGGATACCTTACGCTACCACGCACGCGATTTAGCAGCTTATCGGGCATTTCAGCACAAAATACCGCTTATTTTAGGCAGTGCCACCCCTGCGCTCGAAACACTGCACAAAGCTATAAACAACAAATACCAACTTTTAAGCCTTACAGAGCGCGCACAAACTGCGACCGATAATCAGTTTATGTTGCTTGATATGAAAGGCCAACCCGACCAAGCGGGTATTGCACACGCAAGCCTTGCCACTATGCGCCAACATTTAAACCGTGGTAAGCAAGTTATGGTGTTTTTAAATCGTCGTGGCTTTTCTCCTACGCTAATTTGTCACGAATGCGGTTGGCTGAGTGAGTGCAATCGCTGCAGCACCAGCGCAACCTTTCATAAAGCCATTGGCCAAATGATTTGCCACCACTGTGGTGAGCAACACCCAGTACCTCACCAGTGTCCTGATTGCGGTAGCACACAAATTTTTCCTAACGGTAAAGGCACCGAACAAATTGAAGAATTTTTATCGAGTGAATTCCCCGATACACCCGTAACCCGCATCGACCGCGATTCAACCCGCCGTAAAGGGAGCTTAGAAAAAGCCTTAGAGGAGATAAACCAAGGCGGGGCTCGTATTTTAGTGGGCACACAAATGTTGGCTAAAGGTCATCATTTTGCCGATGTTAGCTTAGTGCTTATATTAGATGTAGATAACGGCTTGTACTCGTGCGATTTTAGAGCCACAGAGCATTTAGCCCAGCTGGTAACTCAAGTTGCTGGGCGCGCGGGTCGCTCTGGTGAGCCAGGCCAAGTATTACTGCAAACCCACTTTCCTGAACACCCTTTATTGCAAGACTTAGTAAATAATGGCTACCAAGATTTTGCCCGTTTTGCTTTAAGTGAGCGTGATGATGCCGACCTTCCACCCATTACTAATATGGCTATAGTTAGAGCACAAGGGCACAGTATTAAGCTCGTTGTCGATTTTTTGACGGATTTGGTTCCTGTTAACGGTGTATCTGGTATACAATTGCTCGGTCCAATTCCTGCCCCACTAGAAAGAGTGGCGGGTATGTACCGGTTTCAATTGCATATTCAAGCGCAAGACCGCAAAGTATTGCATCAGTATCTTGCGCAAATGGTCGACTATTTAAGCACCAGCAAACTTGCACAAAAAGTGCGCTGGAGCCTTGATGTTGACCCTATAGACATGATTTAGGTTAAAGCCAAATGGCACAGCACGATTATATTAATAAAAAACCAGCGGGTAGAAAAAACACCAAGCAAGCCCCTGCTAAAAAACCATTTCCTATACTTTTAGTTGTTATTACTGTTTTGCTTGTAGGCGGCTTTGCTTACGGCTTATGGTTTATTAAAAATAACGCCGACCCTGAGCTTGTTGAGCAGCAGGCGCACCCTAAAACAGCTGAAAAAGTAGAAATAGCTAAACCTCGCGCCCCTAAGTTCATTGAAGAAATTAAAGAGCACGAGATCCAAGTTGAAGTAAGAGAAATTGAGCAAAAAGGCCCCTATGTTATGCAGTGTGGGTCGTTTAGAACACACGCACAAGCCGAAACTCTCAAAGCTAAAATTGCCTTTGCGGGCTTAATTTCTGAAATTAAAAAGACCACAGGTACTAATGGTGTTTGGTATAAAGTGCGTTTAGGCCCTTATAAAACAAAGCGCCAAGCCGAAAGCGACAAAAACAAACTCAAACGAGTGCATGTTGTTAGCTGCGGAATTTGGGGCTGGACTTGAAATTAGTCCATTCACCCATATAACCTCATCATAATCGTTTTTTACAAGCTGCCCCCGCAGCTTGATGATGAGGAATAACATGACCACTATCGTAAGTGTACGCCGCGACAATAAAGTAGTAATTGGTGGCGACGGCCAAGTTTCACTTGGTAATACCGTAATGAAGGGCAACGCCCGTAAAGTTCGACGCCTTTATAATGGCAAAGTAATTGCTGGTTTTGCCGGCGGTACTGCTGATGCCTTTACCCTTTTCGAACGCTTTGAAAGCAAACTAGAAATGCACCAAGGTAACCTCACTAAAGCCGCTGTAGAAATGGCCAAAGACTGGCGTAGCGACAGAGCTTTACGCAAGCTTGAGGCACTCCTTGCGGTTGCAGATGAAACTGCTTCACTAATTATCACCGGTAATGGTGATGTAGTGCAGCCAGAAAACGATTTAATTGCCATTGGTAGCGGTGGTAACTTTGCTCAATCAGCAGCCACTGCCCTATTAGAAAACACCGATTTAAGCGCTCGCGATATCGTAGAAAAAAGCCTGACCATTGCTGGCAACATCTGTGTATTTACCAACAACTTCCAAACAATCGAAGAATTATAATAGGACCCATTATGTCTGCTATGACCCCAAGAGAAATTGTACACGAGTTAGATCAGCACATTATTGGTCAAGCTAATGCTAAAAAAGCCGTGGCTATTGCCCTGCGTAATCGCTGGCGCCGCATGCAACTAAACGATGACTTACGCAGCGAAGTAACCCCTAAAAACATTTTAATGATTGGCCCAACCGGTGTCGGTAAAACTGAAATTGCCCGCCGTTTAGCTAAGCTCGCTAATGCGCCTTTTATTAAAGTAGAGGCGACTAAATTTACTGAAGTGGGTTATGTTGGTAAAGAAGTAGAGACTATCATTCGCGATTTAGTTGATGTATCGATTAAAATGACCCGCGAACAACAAACTAAAAAGTTTAAACACCGCGCAGAAGAAGCAGCAGAAGAGCGTATTTTAGATGCACTTTTACCACCGGCTAAAGATCAATACGGTGAAACTCAGCGCGATGACAACTCATCTACTCGTCAAACATTCCGTAAAAAATTACGCGAAGGTCAGCTTGATGATAAAGAAATAGAAATAGATTTAGCGCAAGCACAGCCAAACGTAGAGATTATGGCGCCTCCTGGTATGGAAGATATGACCAACCAGCTGCAAAGCATGTTCCAAAACATGGGTGGCGACAAACGTACTAAGCGTAAGTTAAAAATTAAAGAAGCCTTTAAGTTATTAACCGAAGAAGAAGCCGCTAAATTAGTTAACCCTGAAGAGCTAAAAGAGCAGGCTATTTTTGCAGTAGAGCAAAACGGCATTGTGTTTATTGATGAAATAGACAAAATTTGTAAGCGTGGCGATTCGTCAGGCCCAGATGTTAGCCGTGAAGGTGTACAACGCGACCTACTTCCATTAATTGAAGGCTCAACCGTTAATACTAAGCACGGTATGGTGAAAACAGACCACATGCTATTTATTGCATCAGGTGCGTTCCAAATGGCTAAACCATCAGACATGATCCCTGAGCTACAAGGTCGTTTACCTATTCGTGTAGAGCTTGAAGCACTAAGTGCTAATGACTTTAAACGAATTCTTACCGAGCCACATGCTTCACTTACTGAGCAGCAACGTGAACTGCTTAAAACTGAGCAAGTAAATGTTGAGTTTAACGATGATGCAATAGAGCGCATTGCTAAAGCCGCTTGGCAAGTAAACGAGAAAACCGAAAACATTGGTGCTCGTCGCTTACATACGGTAATGGAAAAGCTAATGGAAGAAATTTCATACGATGCATCTGAACAAGCAGGCTCTACCCTTACTATTGATGCCGCTTATGTAGAAAAACATTTAGGTGCATTAGTTGAAGATGAAGATTTAAGCCGCTTTATTTTATAAGGTAGGCAAAAATACTATACTAAAAGCCTCCATATCGGGGGCTTTTTAATGGGACATATAAAATGAAACACGTAACAAAAGTGCATTATCATAGCGTGAGTAAAAACCTAGATGTTTACTTTGATGATGACAGTATGGCTGTATTTAGCTGCGAGTTTTTACGCGTTCACTCTCCCTCGGCCGAAGTGCAAGGGCATGGTGCAGAGCCAATGAGGTTGGTACTTAATAAACAGCATGTTGGTATAAAAAAGATTGTACCGGTGGGGCATTACGCACTGAGATTAGACTTTGATGATGGCCATAACAGCGGGCTATTTAGCTGGAGCTACTTTGAAACACTACAAGCGCAGCACGAAACCTTGTGGGATAAATACCAAGCGCGTCTTGCCGAGCACGAACAAAACAAAGATAGCGTACCAATAAAGTTTGTTCCTTAAACCTTATTGGCTTTTTAAACGCTACACTGTATTACACTTTAAATTTATCAATAGCCGCAAATAATACGCGCGCTTGTTCAGAGACTTCTTCACTGGTTTGCGCATTATTAACTGCATGCTCAGAGGCATCTTGGGCAATGTCTCTGATGCGTACTACATTTTTGTTCACCTCTGATGCCACCTGACTTTGCTCATCAATAGCAACGGCAATTTGAGTACTCATTTCCATTATGGTTTGCACATCTTCGGTAATAGCACCGAGTAAATCACCCGCTTTAATAGCTTGTGAAGCACTTTCATCACCTTGCGAGCGACATTGATGCATAATACTTACTACCTCTTGCGTGCGCTGCTGAAGCGTATTAATAATGCCTTCAATTTCACTGGTAGACTCTTGTGTACGTTGCGCAAGCGAGCGTACTTCGTCCGCCACAACAGCAAAACCTCGCCCTTGCTCACCAGCACGAGCGGCTTCTATCGCAGCATTCAATGCGAGTAAATTGGTTTGCTCTGCAATGCCTCTGATTACATCGAGCACTGAGCCTATGGTTTCACCGTCTTTTTCAAGTTGCGATACCACACTTGATGCGTTACCTAACGACGAAGACAAATCGCGTATGTGCTTAACCGTAGAGTCTACTTCATTACGCCCTTGCTGCGCGCTTAAATTGGTTGACTCTGCTTTTTTAGCGGCAGCTTCGGTATTATGAGAAATATCTTGAATCGTTGCCTGCATTTGCGTAGCCGCAGTGGCAACCATATCCGCTTCGTGTAACTGCTCTTGCATGCCTGAACTTGTTGCAGAGGTACTTTCAGATAAGTGCTCTGTTGCCACATTTAACGTATTAAGCGCGGTATTCACTTCGTTTATGAGGTTTTTAAAATCGCCTATTAAACTATTAAAGTCCGAGGTCATAATGGTAACTTCATCATTACCTGTTTGCTCTATCATTACGCTTAAGTCGTTATTACGGCGTATGTCGTTTATGGTGTGATATACCCGCTCAATAGGCACAATAATCGAGTGGCTAGTAAAGTACACCAGCGCCAACACTATAATGCCCGAAATAACAAATACAACGATGGCAATAAACTGCGCTTGGTCAACGCTTTTCTCAACTTCCAGCTTGGTTGACTCAACAATTTGACCAACAACCTGATCGCTTTTTTCTACGTTAATACGCATAACGCCTAGTGCACCAGAGTCTAAATCGAGCCCTAACTGCGTTTGTGCCTTTACAAGATTTTGAAAAGCACTTTGATACGTATCTATTAAAGGGCTTATTTGCGACTTATAACTACTTTGCAAATCAGCTTGGGTAATTTTTTGTTTAAACGTACTAATAAGTTCGTTAAAGCGAGTTAAGTATTTTGCATCAAAGCGCAGCATAAAATCTTTCTCAGCGCGTCGCAGCTGTAGCATTGCCGATAAAAGCTCAAAGTTATCTTGCTCTTTTAATAGCACCTCAACTTCGTGCACTGCAGTTCTGAGCTTGCCATATAACCCATCTTTAGGGTTTAAACCTATCTGTTGCTGTAACCTAACAACCTCTGAAAAACTGTTATTGTAGTTAGTAATAAGCGTATGAAAATGCTCAATTTGCGCTGTGGTAATGCCCTGCTGTTGCATTACCTCCTGCAGCTTTTTGATTTTAGTGCTTAGCTGTTTAAAATCCTTATCAAATGATGTAAGTGCTTCCTGCTGCTTGTAAAAAAGAAAGTTTTTTTCATGCTTTCTAAGCTCTAGTGCATGTACGTTGAGCTCTTCTGCAAGCTGAATTGTTTTATTCAGATTGAGTGTTACGCGTGACTCATAAATTACCACACACAACAAAATGACCATTGCCAGACCGACTACCACTGCATTAAGTTGCAAACGCCTTTTAATGGTTAAGTTTTGTAAAAAATTCATTGAAAACACCTATATTTAATATGCACTAATAGTGTAGTACGTTCTGGCGCTTTACATTAAGTTTTTTATTAACTTTTTATACATATAACTCATGCTTTTAGATTAACATTACCCCATAAATCTTTATGCAATGAGTGAGTGTCATGCCACTGTTTATTAAGTAGCCATTTAACCAAAGGGGCAGGATCACTGGGAAAATTAATTTGTTTGTTTTGCGGGGCACTATTCCAATCATCCAGCGCTTGCGGGTTTAAATAATTCATTACATGGGCCATTTTCATCGCCCGCAATGTTTGTGCATTTGCATCTTGTTCAAACTGACCATCAAGAGGTTTAAGTAATAATTTTTTCCCAAGCTTTAAGGCCTCACTTGCCAGCTCAAAGCCTGCATTACCAATTACGCCACTGGTATTTGCTAAGTCGTTTAAAAACCCCGCTCGTGAAGGAGTGCGCAAATGAATATGCCCGAGGGATTTATTCTGCGCATGCGGGTGGTAACAGTAAAACTCTTTTTCTGGGAAGTCCTTTAGATAATCAATAATGTTGTCGAGGTTCTCAAAGGGCAAATACACCAGCACTTTATTCATAACGGCGACAGGATTGCCATGGTCATGGTTTGCAATAAAGGGCGGTATAATATTATCTGCAAAGGGCTGCCAATGTACGCCTAAATAGGTGCTTGCTGGCGCGTAGTGCTTAATGAGAGATTTTCTAAATAAACCACGGCCAAACATAGGCACGCTATTAGATAAAAAAGCCGCTTGGTGACTAATACCAACTACAGGCACGCCTGCACGCTTTGCCGCCCAGGCTGAAATAGGCTCAAAGTCATTTAAGACAAAATCGTATTTTTTTACATTAAATGATTTTATATCGTTAACTAACTTACACACACGGGCATTTTTTAATGTTTGATAGCTTTTTACTTGGCCGTTTTTAGTGCTAAACGATAACCCACGAAACGTTTTGTAATCAGCAAAGTCCTGCATATCAAAGTAGTCTTTTTCAGGGCGTCCTGAAAAAACGTAATCTACATCTATACCTAACTCTTTAAAACAGCTTGCCATAACACGGGCGCGCGTAATGTGGCCATTACCTGTGCCTTGTATGCCGTATAATATCTTCATACAGGCACCACCAAAGCTAGCGCAAATAAACCACATGAACTGCCAATAACGGCGCCTATTATTATATCTGCCGGAAAATGTACGCCTAATACTACGCGAGAAACCGCCACCCCCGATGCCCAACTAAACCAAAGCCACGCATACTCTGCAAAAAAGTGACTCAATATTACCGCAACTAAAAATGCTGCTGCACTGTGCCCAGAAGGCAAACTAAATTTGTCACTAGGCACAATATACGCATTACTGACTAAGCAATCACAGGGGCGGATTCGGCCGAAGCTACGTTTTGCTAAAAAATAAATAGGCCTTTCAATTGCAAACCCCAGTAACACCGATATTGGCAATAACTGATGCTGATCATTGGCACTTAGCCACCAAACAGCGCCACACATAAGTAAATATAAACCACCATTACCACTTTTAGATAAACCAAGCGCAGCCGTTTTCAGCCATTTGGGTGAATTATAATTAAACAGAGTTAAAAAGAGTTGTTCATCCATTTGAGCCATTTTTTTAAGCACGTTATTGTCGTTCATTATTCACCCTTAGCTGCACAATATCTAACCACAGTTAAAGCTTAGTGGCAGAAAATAACAATTGAGTGACGCTTTTAAGACACTATTGTTGCCATTTCTAATTTCGGCATTTTTTGAATAAATTTACTGCTATTAAGTCGTTGTTATTGCATATAAGGAGGGTATACTGAGGGTAACTTATGTACCCTTTGAGGATAAAATAATGGATTACAGCACTTCTGACTTATGTGACTTTTTTGCCGATGTGGTTGACGTGCTTGAACCGATGTTCATCAACTTTGGTGGTCGACACACGTTTGGCGGCCGAATTAAAACGGTTAAATGTTTTGAAAATAATGAACTGATCCGTGAAATACTCTCACAAGACGGTACTGATCAAGTACTACTTATCGATGGTGGTGGCTCAACACGACGCGCCCTTATCGACATTGAACTTGCAGAGCTTGCGCTTGATAACAACTGGAACGGCATTATTGTATTTGGTGCTGTGCGTCATGTAGATGAGTTAGAAGAAATTGATTTAGGTATTCAAGCGATTGCTTCAATTCCTGTTGCCGCCGACAGCGAAGGCGCTGGTGAAGATGGTATTGGCGTTAACTTTGCTGGTGTGTCGTTTTTTGATGACGATTTTATCTATGCAGATAGTACTGGCATTGTATTATCAGCAGAAGAACTTGAACTAGAAGTTATCGAAGAATAAAGTAACAAGCAGTGCTCAATAGAGCACTGCTTACGCCACCACGAATAACTTTTGCTGCTCAATACGGATTCAACACAGTGCACCCTACCTTAAAAGTGTATGATGAAAACGCCGTTAAACCCTACTGCTCCACACGCGTTAACGAAACGAAAACCTGGCAGTCTGTTGCCCTATTAGACACCCATGTAAATGTACAACAAGCCCTTAACGATGCAGCGCAATTTGGTATTCGCTACGTATTAATTGGTATATGTGAAGATATAGGCCCTCGCGCTAACTTAGGCAATGGCGGCTCACACCAAGCTTGGCCCGCTTTTTTACAATACTTTTTGAACCAACCAGTTAACCAGTTTAACGCGACCCAGCAGGTATTGCTGTTAGGCGAAATTGACGTTGATGATGTAATGGCGCAAGCGCAAGGCTTAAATAACCAGCATGCTGAAGAGCTGGCTCAACTACGCAAACTATGCGCAACAATAGATGAGCGAGTAGAGGCGGTATTAACGTTTATATTTAATGCGGGCCTTGAGCCTATTATTATCGGCGGTGGGCACAATAATAGCTTTGGCATACTCAGTGCTTTAAGCAAACATAGTGGGGCCTCAGTTAACGCTATAAATTTTGATCCCCATGCAGATTTACGGCCTTGCGAAGGTCGCCACAGCGGCAATGGTTTTAGCTATGCTTTGAAGAAAAATGCATTGCAGCAATATCATATTATTGGCCTGCATGAGCAAAAAAATAACCAAGCCATTTTTGACTTAATCGCACAAAATCAATGTAGTTATCACAGCTATCAAGCTATTAATATACGCCGAGAAATATCACTAACCGATGCCGTACAGCACGCCTTAGCAACGTTTAATAATGCGCCACTTGGCATTGAACTCGACTTAGACAGTATTTCATTTTTACCGGCTAGCGCGTATACATGCTGCGGCTTTAGCGTTAGTGATGCTGAGCATTATGTGTATTTAACAGCAAAACACAGCACCGCCCGCTACCTACATTTGTGTGAAGCTGCACCGCTAAATCACCCAGCTGGGTTAACAGCAGGTATGCAAAGCTGTGGGCAAATTATTAGTGCATTAGTTAATGCCTACTTACATGCAAAAACGCGTTAATTTTAATTAGCTTAATTAACCGCTGCATATTTAAGGCCACCAAATTGCCTTACTAGCTTAGCTAAAAATGGTGAGTTAATTGAGCTTACTATTGGCAGGTGTATAACTCACTTTTGCACGCTATATGCTCATAAGTGAGTAATTCTATCGCAGCTAATTGCAGAATTTTCCTTACAAAATAATTATTGCAGCTGGGCATAACTTATTGTGTTTGGTGGGCCTGCCACTGCTTTAGCCAACTCATTAAGCCAATGCTGCTTAACGGGTGGCCAAAATAATAACCTTGTGCTGCGTGCGCTTTTAAACTTTTTACAAACTTTAATTGGTCTAAGGTTTCAACGCCCTCAAAAATAACCTTGGTATTTTGTTGGTTATGCATTTCAACCATACCGCCTACTAGGCTGCGTATATTATTTTGATTGCTAAAATCTGCAGTAAGCGATGGCGCTACCTTAATGTATTCAACAGCTAGATTTGGCAGCTTAGAAAGAACAATGGGGTTATCGCCTAACCCATCAACGCATATTTTTAAGCCTATATTATTTAATCGGGCAATCATCGCACGGCCCTTATTATCTAAATCTGTGAATATATGCAGCGGGCATTCGACAATTAAATCTCCGTGTTGTAAGTTGTGCTCACTCACCACACTATCTACAAACTCAACAAACTCTTCGTTAAGCATTTCGGGGCCAAATAAGTTAATGCTCAGCGGTATAGCAATTCCCTCGATGCGAAGTGCCATGGCAAGCTCTGCAGCTCGCTCTATAACAAATTTAGCCAGTGGGTAAGCTAAACCCGCAATATGAATATCATCAATAAATCGGTGGGCAGATAAAATACCTTGTTGAGGGTGCTGCCAACGCAACAGAAGCTCTAAAAACTCAATTTGGCCGTCGTCATTGCGGATAATAGGCTGAAAATAAAGCTCAAGCTCGCTTACAAAATCAATATTAGCCAGCTCTTTTAAACGGGCTTGCTGCTCAAGTTGCTCAACCATCATTTGTTGATGGTACACAACCACTGCTTTTTTAGGCTGACTATCAAGGGCTAAGTATGCACACGATACTAAGTTATCAAAGTTAGCGTCTTGCTCATCGCAATTAACGTAACTCGCCCTTGCTTTTACCTCTACGGTACAATTAGCAACGTTAAACGGTTTAAGTGTTGCGCCAATAATTTGCTCAATGATGTGCTCATGGCTATGTTTGTGCACAGCTAAGCTGCAAATAAAGGCAAAGTTAAGACCGCCTAAATGCGCCAATTTTTCTTGGCTACCTAAATCAATCACATTGTCGTTATTTAGTAAGTCTTTTATTCTGTTGGCTGATTGTGCCAACAACAAATCCCCAAAATCTCTGCCTATGTGCTGATTAACTTGCTCAAACCCTTCTAGACGAATAATCACCAGTGCTGCTTCTAGCTGTTTTTCTTTACACCAGCTGTAATAGCCCTGGCGTAACTGCTGTTTATCTGCAAATGCAGCAAGAGGAGAGTCATCTTGGTACGGCTCAGGCTCATTAATGTTATGCGAATCTTCAACTTTAGGCTCTTCTTCCTCGCTCATTAGCCCTACAACCGCTAGCAGAATAATAGCCACCACCACCCAAAATAGGGGCACGTCCATGAGTAAATGCGCTGAAAACAACACCACAAATAGCAACCCTGAAACGGCGCTTGTGATAATCATGCTCCAACTATTACGCTCAAACGCTTGCCATAAATGAAAGCAAAAACCAAAAGCGAGCAATATTGCTAACCAAGCAGCCCCGCTACTTAAAATGGCTAAACCGACAGCGCCTGTACATAAGTAACTAAATTTAATACTGGTATTTTTAACCGCAAATAACGTAGCGACCATCGCCATTAACAGCGCGCCGCTAAAAAATATTGGAAAGTTACTGTCAGTCAAAATACTCAAGCTTACGCCACTCCATTAGCAATAAAATTTAATAAAAGCATGTTAAATATGGACAAAAATAATACAAACTAATTAATTCTACCCAAAATCCATAGATTTAACAGTTTATTTACGCCAAATTGGTAACTTAATTGTGCAGGGTGACCTATTTGCCAGTGCGCAATATCAGCCCTTGCTCCAACCTTTAGCACGCCTCTGTCTTTTAAACCTAGTGCCTGCGCTGCATTGCGGGTTACTCCCGCAAGGGCCTGCTCAGGGGTGAGCCTAAATAAAGTACATGCCATGTTCATCATTAAATGCACAGAACATAAAGGCGAGGTGCCTGGGTTAAAGTCACTGGCAATAGCAATAGGCACATTGTATTTTTGCAGCAAATCGATGGGAGGAAGCTGTGTTTCTCGTAAAAAATAAAAAGCCCCAGGTAATAAAACAGCCACAGTGCCAGCCTCTGCCATGGCTTTTACGCCGTTTTCATCAAGGTACTCAATATGATCAGCTGAAAGGCCTTTATACTCAGCCACCAGCTGTGCGCCCTGCTGATTAGAAAGCTGCTCAGCATGGCATTTTACCGGCAAGTTATGTTTTGTAGCTGCATCAAACACTTGTTTTGTTTGTGCAAGACTAAAGCCTACATTTTCACAAAATACATCCACAGCATCGGCAAGGTTATTAGCCACTACCTGCTCAAGCATCTGCGTACATACTAAATCAATGTATTCATCTGCACGGCCTTTGTATTCAGGGGGTAGCGCATGAGCACCTAAAAACGTGGTTTTAATATCAATAGGGTGATGCTCATTAAGCAAACGCGCCACTTCTAAAATTTTTATTTCGTTTTCAACATCAAGCCCGTATCCCGACTTTATCTCAGCAGTCGTTACGCCCTCGGCAAGTAAAGTGTTTAAGCGATCTTTTGCATCAACAAATAACTGCTCATGATCTGCCGCGCGAGTGGCCTTAACGGTACTGGCTATACCGCCGCCTTGCGCAGCTATTTGTTCATAGCTTACACCTTGTAAGCGCTGCTCAAATTCCTCAGCTCGGGAGCCTGCAAATATTAAATGTGTATGGCAATCAATAAGCCCAGGCGTTATCCATTGCCCTTTAATACTTAATGTAGGGGTAGCAAAGGCATCAAAACTGGGTAAGTTTGATTGCTCACCTAACCATACAATTTCGCCGTTTTTAATCGCCAGTGCCGCATTTTCTATAGCCCCATAAGGTGCATCAATTGTGCTATCCATGGTTGCTATGTTGGCATCAGTCAGTAATAAGTCGAGATCTTCTAAGGCGTAACCCGTTGTTTTATTTTGCATACTTAGCTCCCTAATGCGCTTAAAATACAGTCTAACAATACACCTTGTATATACAAGATAATTATGCCATCTTTATTAAATAGTTTATTTTAAGTACAGCTAATAATAGTAATGACCACACCTAAATTTGCACAAATTAAACAATTTATTGTCGATAAAATAAAAAATGGCGCATGGCAAGAAAACCAACGTGTCCCTTCAGAAAATGAGCTTAGCAGCCAATTTTCTGTAAGCCGTATGACCGCACGACGTGCACTGAGCGAATTAACAGATGCCGGTATTTTAACGCGCAGCCAAGGGTTAGGTACGTTTGTAGCCAGTTTTAAATCGCAGTCGTCACTACTTGAAATTAAAAACATAGCCGATGAAGTAAAAGAACGTAACGGGCAATACAGCTGTAGTGTGCAGGTGCTTGAATCAATCAATGCGGTAGCACCCATAGCCATTGCGCTTGGCGTTGAAGTAGATAGCGTGGTGTATCGCAGTGTGCTTGTACACAATGAGAACGACAAACCACTGCAAGTTGAAGAGCGATTTGTAAACCCAGCTTTAGCCGCGGGTTATTTACAACAAGACTTTAGCGCCCTCACCCCGCATGAATACTTATCGAGGGTAGCGCCGCTCACACAAGCGCGCCACACAGTGGAAGCGGTTATGCCCAACTCGCAAATGTGCCAATGGCTTAACCTGTATAACGAAGAGCCCTGCTTACAGGTTATTCGTCGTACTTGGTCTACAAAAGGCATAGTAAGCTTTGCTCGCTTAGTATCACCGGGCAGTAAATACCGTTTGGGCGGGCACTTAACATTTAAAAAATAATAACAACGTAACGCTCAAGGGCGTTTTTTTGTAGCTGACCATCTTGTATATACAACAGGAGAAATTCATGAACAACCGGCTCGACACACACCGAGAAATCCGCGCGCCTCATGGCGATAAAATTAGCGCTAAAAGTTGGCAAACAGAAGCCGCTAAACGCATGTTAATGAACAATTTAGACCCTGATGTGGCAGAGCACCCTCACGCGTTAGTGGTATATGGCGGTATTGGCCGTGCGGCAAGAGACTGGCCAAGCTTTGATAAAATAATTGAAACCCTTGATAGGCTCGAAAACGACGAAACCCTGCTTGTGCAATCGGGTAAGCCCGTGGGCGTATTTAAAACACACGAAAACGCGCCGCGCGTTCTCATTGCTAATTCTAACCTGGTGCCACATTGGGCAAATTGGGAGCACTTTAATGAGCTCGATAAAAAAGGCTTAATGATGTATGGGCAAATGACCGCGGGCTCTTGGATTTATATTGGCTCACAAGGCATAGTGCAAGGCACTTACGAAACCTTTGTAGCAATGGCAAAACAACACTTTGGCGGTAATGCAAAAGGTAAATGGGTTTTAACAGCAGGCCTTGGCGGTATGGGAGGTGCCCAACCACTCGCCGCGACGATGGCAGGTTTTAGCGCATTAGTTGTGGAATGCGACGAAACCCGTATCGATTTTCGAATTAAAACCGGCTACGTTGATGTAAAAGCCACGACACTTGAGCACGCGCTTGAGCTAGTTACCGATGCTTGCATTAAAGGCAAGGCGTTATCGGTAGGCTTATTAGGTAACGCTGCCGATATTTTTACTGCACTGGCAAACAGTAATATTACCCCTGATATAGTGACCGACCAAACCTCAGCGCACGACCCACTCAACGGCTACCTACCGCAAGGTTGGAGCATGCAACACGCAGCAAAAATGCGAGAACAAAACCCACAGGCAGTGGTTAAAACCGCTAAACAATCTATGGCGGTGCAAGTAAAAGCCATGCTAGCACTTCAAAAAGCCGGTGCTGCCACTACCGACTATGGCAATAACATTCGCCAAATGGCATTTGAAGAAGGCGTTACCAACGCATTTGATTTTCCGGGCTTTGTGCCTGCTTATATCCGTCCGTTATTCTGTGAAGGAATTGGCCCATTTAGATGGGTTGCGCTTTCGGGCGACCCCGAAGACATTTATAAAACCGATGCAAAAGTGAAAGAGCTTATCCCAGAAGATACTCACTTACATAACTGGCTTGATATGGCGCGTGAGCGCATTCAATTTCAGGGTTTGCCAGCGCGTATATGCTGGGTTGGTTTAAAAAACCGAGCTCGCCTTGCACTGGCCTTTAACGACATGGTTAAAAATGGCGAGCTTAAAGCGCCGGTTGTAATTGGTCGCGATCATCTCGACTCTGGCTCTGTAGCAAGCCCCAACCGTGAAACCGAAAGTATGCAAGATGGTTCAGACGCCGTTTCTGACTGGCCGTTACTTAATGCTTTGCTTAATACTGCGGGTGGCGCAACGTGGGTGTCGCTGCACCATGGCGGCGGAGTGGGCATGGGCTTTAGCCAGCACGCAGGCGTGGTTATTGTTGCTGATGGTAGTGAACAAGCCGCGCAACGCATCGCTCGTGTGCTTTGGAACGACCCTGCTACCGGCGTTATGCGCCATGCTGATGCAGGCTACGACATCGCTAAAAATTGCGCGCAAGAGCACCATCTAGATCTCCCTATGCTAAACAAGGAATAGTCATGATTTCACACACTCTCACACCAGGGCAGTTAGATTTAAGCACCCTAAGAAAAATTAATGACTCTGCTGTCACACTTAACTTAGTCGATGGCGCCAGTACACAAATAGCGGCCAGTGCACAAACTGTTCAAAACGTAATAAACAAACGCCAAACGGTGTACGGTATTAACACCGGCTTTGGCTTATTAGCCAATACAAAAATAGCAGATGACGAGCTTGAGCTACTGCAGCGCAGTATTGTGCTTTCGCATGCTGCCGGTATTGGGGAGTTCATGGACGACAGCACTGTAAGACTAATGATGACCTTAAAAGTAAACTCTTTGTCTCGGGGCTACTCAGGGATACGCCTAGAGGTGATCGCATTTTTTATGCAACTACTGGGCAGTGAAGTGTACCCGTGCGTGCCACAAAAAGGGTCTGTGGGTGCTTCGGGCGATTTAGCGCCTCTTGCTCATATGTGCCTTCCACTATTAGGTGAAGGCAACATGCGCCACAAAGGTGAAATTATAAGTGCTGCTCAAGGGCTGAAAATTGCCAATCTTTCACCTCTTACATTAGGCGCAAAAGAAGGGCTGGCACTGTTAAATGGTACACAAGCCTCTACCGCGTTTGCGTTACAAGGGCTTTTCAAAGCAGAAGATTTATATGCACAAAGCTGTGTTATAGGCTCTATTAGCATGGAAGCCGCAATGGGTAGCCGTGCGCCCTTTGATGCACGCATTCACGAAATACGGGGGCAACGCGGCCAAATTGATACGGCCAGTGTATTTAGAGAGCTACTTAGTACTGAATCACAAATTAGCCAATCTCACGTAAACTGCGAAAAAGTGCAAGACCCTTACTGCCTTCGCTGCCAACCTCAGGTACTCGGCGCGTGTTTAACACAAATACGCCACGCCGCAGAAGTGTTGTTATGTGAATCAAACGGCGTTACCGATAACCCGCTGGTATTTGCCGATGTGGGCGATATTATATCTGGTGGTAACTTTCATGCAGAGCCCGTTGCTATGGCAGCTGATAACTTAGCCATTGCGATTGCCGAAATAGGCGCGCTGGCAGAGCGAAGAATCGCGCTACTTATTGATTCAAACCTCTCTACACTGCCACCTTTTTTAGTTGAAAACGGCGGAGTTAACTCAGGTTTTATGATTGCACAAGTAACCGCAGCTGCGCTTGCCTCCGAGAACAAATCGCTTGCTCATCCCGCCTCGGTAGACAGCCTGCCAACATCAGCAAATCAAGAAGATCATGTCTCTATGGCAACCTTTGCAGCAAGGCGCTTAAAGGAAATGGCCAATAACACCCGCGGGGTATTAGCAATTGAATGGCTTGGAGCTGCTCAAGGGCTTGAGTTTAGAGCCCCACTTAAACCTTCACCGCAAGTAGAAAAAGCAAAAGCTCTGCTGCGCGAGCATGTAAGTTACTACGATAAAGACCGCTACTTTGCCCCCGATATAGACGCAACCAATACGCTTTTAGCACAAGGGGCATTGTGCGACTTTATTCACCACAACCCACTACCATCGCATTTTAAATTCCATGCTGATAGCTAAAGCCTAACGCTTCAATTGCTGAGCCAAGTACTTTGCGCTCAGCACTTTCATTACTGGTAAAGGTTGGCATTTCGCCGCCATGCTCTGCACACTTTTGTGCATAATAATTCGCTTTAGTTGGGTGCGATGGATTTACCACGTTATAAATATTTTGCCCCGAATTATAGTTTTCTATTACCGCAAAAATGGCGTTTATCACATCTTGTTGATGCACCATATTAACCACCTGCTGGCTCGATGAATTTAATTCTTTACCAGCAACAAAGCGCCCCGGCTCGCGGTTAGGCCCTAATAACCCTGCTAAACGCAGTACTTTACCATCTTGCTCAAGCACCTTTTCTTCGCCATCGTATAGTTTTATTTGTCGCTCATTGGTACAACTTATTTCACTGCTTTCAGTGTAAACACCCGGCTCTTGGTCGTACACACCGGTAGATGAGCACAAAATAAAGCCCTTTGCATTTAATTGTTTAGAAAGTGAAAGTGCAGCGCTTAGTGTTTCTGGGTAGTTACTTTCACTGTGTCTGCTTCGTGGGGGGATTGCACACACCCAGTAAGCATCGTGTAAATCTATTTGGTGTATTAGTTGCCCATCAATCAAGACAAATTGACGCTGAAAATCGTCTGTGTGCTGATCACTTCTATGCGTACCTTGTACCTGCCAACCCGCCTGTTTAGCTTGTAGGCACAAAGTATGACCCAACCAGCCTGCGCCTAATACTACTAATTTATTAGCTTTTGTTTCCATTTTTGCATAACCCTTCATTTTAAACGCATAATTAGTGCTTTTTATCTAACTTCATAGAGATTTAAAGTAAGATATGATTAGATACAACCTACTAAAAAACAATAATACGTGCACTTATGCTAAATAATTTATCATTACGGAAGAAAATATTATTATTGATTGGTGGCACCATCACCATTTTGCTAATTATTGCTTCAACATTTTTTGTAAATCACATCGCTAACCTTTCCAGAGTAAACATTGAGCGCGAAGCTCAAAGCTACCTACAAAGCGAACAACTTTCAATGCAAAGCTACTTTGCAAAGTATGGCAAGCTGGTTTCTACGTTTGTTAATAACCCGCATTTAGTTAATTTTTTTGAAAATTGGGATACTCGCGATCAGCCGATTAAAAATGCCCCCGGCTACAACGAAGTTAATCAAGACTTTGTACGCATTAGCTCAAATGACGAAAATGTACTGTCGGCGTTTTTCGCATCAGCAACCACCGGTGAATACTTTAAAGAAAACGAGCGTACCAGTCATTACAATGGCCAACCTTACTACGCCTATAAACGTGGTTGGTGGCAAGAAGCCCTGCAAATTAATAAACTTTACGTAGGCCCTATATCGGTCGATTTAACCACTGGGGTTGCCTCAGCAGTTGTACAACAGCCGGTATACAACGCACAGCGTAAACTTATTGGTATGGGCGGCGTTGATTTACAGCTTAATAAAATCAACGATATGGTTGAAGGTATTCGCTTTAACGGCCAAGGCTATGGCTTTTTACTTGATGGCAATCAAAAGGTTGTACACTTTTCAAATGCTACCGGCCATAAGCTGTCTAACACCGACGAAGGCCCTAAAGGTAAAGAAGGGCTAGATGGCCTTGAAAGCCAGTTTAATAATACTTCAGGCTTTACAGAGCTTAACGCACAAATGCGTAATAACCTCGAAGGCAGTCAATTGGTGACCTTAAAAGGAGAAGAGTATTATGTGGTGTACCATCGCTTACAACTAGAGCAACCTTATCTAGATTGGTATGTAGGTATACTGATCCCAACCAGCATGATTGAAGCCCCCGTTAATGAGGCGGTTACCACCACAATCACCGCAGTGGTGATTATTTTAGTGATCATTCTAGCGATGATATTATGGGCAACCCACATGATCTCGCAGCCTATTACCACCTTAACTAATATAATGCGTGATATTGCATCGGGCGAAGGCGATTTAACTCAAAAGATTAATATTACCAGCCAGGATGAGGTCGGCCAGCTTGCCAATCACATGAATACATTCATTGATAAGCTGCGCGCCATGATGTTAGAAACAGCCGCACAAGCTGAGCAGTTAACCAATGCCGCAGCGCAACTTAAAAACGTGTCTGCTCAAACCAACACCGAAATACAGCAAGAAAAACAACAAGTAGACAGCGTTAGTGCCGCCGTGACCGAAATGGCCAGCACTGTACTTGAAATATCGCGTAACGCACAGCATACCAACAGCGCCGCCGAAGAAGTACAAGCCATTACTGCCGAAGGGGCTGACCGCTCAACTCAAGCACAACGTGTGATGACCGAACTTGCGCTACACATAGGTGAAGCATCTAAAGTGGTAGCAGGACTTGAACAAGAAAGTAATAACATTGGTGCATTGGTGGATGTAATTAACTCCATTGCCGATCAAACCAACTTACTTGCTCTAAATGCCGCCATTGAAGCTGCGCGAGCAGGTGAGCATGGCCGTGGTTTTGCGGTAGTTGCCGATGAAGTACGTTCACTGGCAAGCCGTACGCAAGAATCAACAGACGATATCCGTAATATGATTTCTCGCTTACAGCAAATTGCCCAACAAGCGTCGGTAATGATGCTACAAGGGCAAGAGCAAACTGAAGGCTCAGTATCGCAAACAAAAGAAGTGCTAAGTTCATTACAAAACATTGCTCAGTCGGTAACTAAAGTGCAAGACCAAAGCCACCAAATTGCCACTTCAACTGAGCAACAAACCGTTGTCGCAGAGGACATTAATACTAGCCTTGCAGCAATTAATGGCTTAGTAAACAGCACCGCAGATCACGCACACATTTTAGCAGATGAAGCGCGCGATTTAAGCGACCTTGCTGTTGCCTTAAACAAAACGGTTAATCAGTTTAAGCTTTAAATACACAGCGTAATAAGGTGGGTAACTAAGTATGAAATTAACCCACCTAGGGCGTGTTGAGCTTTGTGGATTGAATGAATTTCAATCACCCAAGGCCTGCATGCCCTAGCACTCTTGTTTTTAAATTTTTTAACACCATATCTTCACAACTTGCTGCTATTTTTTAGCGTAATTAAATCAGTTAAAGTGGTTTTTACGCATCAGATCAAATTTTTCTGTTTTTAATACACATCTTTTAGTTGAGATAGTTTGTTGTTTGGCAGAGTCTGGTATAGTAGCACACGTATTAAACAGTGCTTTGAGGCTCTTTAATACAAAATTGCTAATTAATATGTTCTACAGGTTATGTAAAAGTACATATTAATTACCAATTGTAAAAAATGGGTTAGCCGACACTCGGTTAACAAAGAATACATTGTAACGGTTTTATCATGATATCTAATTTATTTACCAAGATTTTTGGTAGTCGCAATGACCGCACTATTAAAAACCTAAGAAAGACGGTCGCGCTAATTAATGCGCTAGAAACGCAATTAGAAGCGCTTTCTGATGAAGATTTAAGAGCTAAGACAGCTGAGTTTAGAGAACGTTACGATAACGGACAAAGCCTTGACGACATTCTACCAGAAGCATTTGCTGTGGTACGCGAAGCGTCAAAGCGTGTAAATGGCATGCGTCACTTTGACGTACAGCTATTAGGCGGCATGGTTTTACATCAAGGTCGTATTGCAGAAATGCGCACCGGTGAAGGTAAAACCCTCACAGCCACACTTCCAGCCTACTTAAATGGCTTAACAGGCAAAGGCGTGCACGTAATTACCGTGAACGACTACCTTGCTAAACGTGATGCTGAAACAAACCGCGAGTTATTTGAGTTCTTGGGCCTAACTGTGGGCTGTAACGTACCTGGCATGATGCCACAACAGAAAAAACAAGCTTACAGTGCCGATATTACTTACGGTACTAATAACGAGTTTGGTTTTGACTACCTACGTGACAACATGGCATTTAGCATTGATGAGCGCGTACAGCGTCCATTGTTTTATGCGGTAGTGGATGAAGTGGATTCAATCTTAATTGATGAAGCGCGTACGCCACTTATTATCTCAGGCCCAGCTGAAGATAGCTCTGAGCTATACATCGAAATCAATAAAATTGTGCCGCTTTTAGAGCTTCAAGAAAAAGAAGACGAAGAAGGCATTGAAGGCGATGGCGATTACACAATCGACGAAAAGTCTAAGCAAGTTCATTTAACTGAGCGCGGTCAAATTAAAGTAGAAGACCTACTTACTGAACGTGGCTTAATTGAAGAAGGCGACTCGCTTTACTCAGCCGGTAGCATTACCTTACTGAGCCACGTGTATGCCGCACTTCGTGCCCACAAGCTTTATCAAAAAGATGTTGATTACGTTGTTAAAGAAAACGAAGTTATCATTATCGATGAGCACACAGGACGCTCAATGGAAGGTCGTCGTTGGTCTGAAGGTTTACACCAAGCTGTTGAAGCTAAAGAAGGTGTAAAAATTCAAAACGAAAACCAAACACTGGCTTCAATCACTTTCCAAAACTACTTCCGTTTATACGAAACCTTAGCCGGTATGACAGGTACAGCCGATACTGAGGCATTTGAGTTTCAATCTATTTACGGCCTAGACACGGTTGTTATGCCAACTAATAAGCCGATGATCCGTGATGATCGTGCCGATTTAGTTTACCTAACACAAGAAGAAAAATACGAAGCTATTTTAGCCGATATTAAAGATTGCCAAGAGCGCGGACAGCCTGTGCTTGTAGGTACTATTTCGATTGAAAGCTCTGAGTATTTATCGCAGTTTTTACGCAAAGAAAAAATTAAGCACAACGTACTTAATGCTAAATTCCACGCGCAAGAAGCTGACATCGTATCGGATGCTGGCTTACCAGGTACTGTAACAATTGCAACCAACATGGCCGGTCGCGGTACCGATATTGTGCTTGGTGGTAACTGGAACAGCGAAGTTGAAAAACTAGAAAACCCAACAGATGAGCAAATTGCTGAAATTAAAGCGGCGTGGAAGATTCGCCACGATGCAGTAATTGACGCTGGCGGTTTACACATTATTGGTACTGAGCGTCATGAATCGCGCCGTATAGATAACCAATTACGTGGCCGTGCTGGTCGTCAGGGTGATGCCGGCTCTAGCCGTTTTTACTTATCGATGGATGATGCGCTAATGCGTATATTTGCCGGCGAGCGCATGACTAACATGATGCGTAAACTAGGCATGCAACGCGGCGAAGCCATTGAGCACCCTTGGGTTAACCGTGCAATTGAAAACGCTCAGCGTAAAGTAGAAGCACGTAACTTTGATGTACGTAAACAATTACTTGAGTACGATGATGTAGCAAACGATCAACGTCGTGTTGTTTACTCTCAACGTAACGAACTGCTTGAAGAAGGCGATATTTCAGAAACCATTACAGCAATCCGTGGTGATGTACTTGCCGGTGTTATTGATCAATACATTGCACCACAAAGCCTTGCTGAAATGTGGGATATCCCAGGCCTTGAAGAGCGCTTAAAACAAGACTTCCTGATTGAGCTGCCTATCACGCAGTGGTTAGCTGATGACAATAAACTATACGAAGAAAAACTTCGTGAGCGTATTGAGCAAGCGGTTGAGCAAGCTTACAAGCAAAAAGAAGAGCAAGTTGGCGACTCTGTACTACGTCAGTTTGAAAAAGCGATTATGCTTCAAAGTCTTGATCAGCACTGGAAAGATCACCTTGCTGCAATGGATCATTTACGCCAAGGTATTCACTTACGTGGCTATGCACAAAAGAATCCTAAGCAAGAATACAAGCGCGAGTCGTTTGAGCTATTCACCGAAATGCTTGAAAACTTAAAAGTTGATGTAGTGGGCATTTTAAGTAAAGTACAAGTTCGTGCCGAAGAAGATGTTGAAAAAGTAGAAGAGCAACACCGTAAAAGTGAAAATGCCCCTCGCGAGTACCAACACGAAGAAGCTGAACATGTAGGCGGTGAAGCACCTCAAAGCGCAACTGTAATGGCAAGAACAGCGCCTAAAGTTGGCCGTAACGATCCGTGTCCGTGTGGATCAGGACAAAAGTTTAAGCAATGTTGTGGTAAATTAAAGTAACGACGCATTGTATGTAATTAAAAAGCGACGCTAGCGTCGCTTTTTTTATGGAGAAAAAACATGACAACAAAAATTGTAAATGTAGCGGTAGGCGTAATAAAAAAAAATAACGCCACCTTTATCTGCAAGCGTGCTGATGAGCAACATCAAGGTGGCTTATGGGAATTTCCAGGCGGGAAAGTAGAAGCTGGCGAGAGCGTATTTGCTGCACTTAAGCGTGAATTAAGTGAAGAAGTTGGCATTACTATTCATAGCTCTAGCCAACTTATGGTAATTGAACATGACTATGGCGATAAATGTGTAAAACTTGATATTCACGTTGTGAGTAACTTTAGCGGTGAAGCACATGGCGCCGAAGGGCAACCAAGTGAATGGGTCGCTATTAATCAGCTTAGTAACTATGAGTTCCCTGCTGCTAACGCCGAGATTATCGAAAAAATACAAGCGCGATACGCCTAAAGTACATGAATACAGCAATACAAAATAAATTAAGTGAGCTATTAGCGCTAAACCCTGAGCTTACTCAGGTGAGCTCTTTAGGCAGCGGACATATAAACACCACGTGGCTGTTAACTAATGCTGCGCAGCAATTTGTTGTTCAAAAGCTCAATACTCATGTATTTAAAAAGCCAGCACAACTGGTCAATAACGCCCAGTTAATTGAGCAGCACCTAAGCGCTAAACAACAAGCAAATACTTACCCGCTCGACATTGTTAAGCATATAAGTACTTGCCAAGGTGAATACCTTATTACAATTAACAACGCGTACTATCGCGTGCTTAATTTTATTAGCCAAAGTATTAGCGAAGATGTGGTTACAGAGCCCCATCACGCACAGCAAGCCGCATTTGCATTTGGCACCTTTACACGTGCCTTGCTCGATTTTGACGCATCAAGTCTCTACCCTGTTATTACTGACTTTCATAACTTAGCTATGCGCTTTGAGCAGCTTAATACAGCTATTAGCACCGCCACTAAAGAGCGGCTCCAGCAGTGTAAAAACGACATTGACTACTGCATTGCACAACAGCATTTAGTAAAAGAACTCGCTGACGTAACAGCCGATTTGCCCACCCGGGTGTGCCACAACGACACTAAAATAAATAATATGCTGTATTGCAGCAATACATATAAAGCAAAAGCAGTTATCGATTTAGATACGTGTATGGCAGGCTTTTTATTGTATGACTTTGGAGACATGGTGCGCACATTTTGCTGCGCTGAGCCAGAAGATTCGATTAATCTTGATAAAGTGGTTATTCGCAAAGAGGTATTTACTGCGCTTGTTAAAGGCTACCTTGCCCCCCTTAAATCGGCTATTAGCAACAAAGAGCAAGCAAGTTTGCTGCTTGGCGCTAAAGTTATGCCGTTAATGCTCAATGTGCGGTTTTTAACTGATTACTTAAATAACGACGTGTACTTTAAAACCACCCATGCAGAACATAATTTAGAACGTGCGCAAAACCAGCTTGCTTTGTATAAAAATATTTTAAGTAATCAAAGCTGGATGCATAAAACACTCATGCAGTAGCCCTGAATTAAGTATTATTGCGCATTGGTATTAGTACTCAGTATTTAAATATAAAAAAGCCAGTAAGCTAAACACTTACTGGCTTTTATTTATCAACCTAAATGCGGGGTAATTTATCTCTTAACCAGATTCAGGTTAACTAACAGGCTATCAATTACCAAATTTTTACGCGGTCTTCTGGTTTGATATACATTTTGTCGCCTTCTTTTACGTCAAACGCTTGGTAAAACTCAGGCATGTTCGACAAGATACCGATAACACGGTAGTGACTTGGTGAATGCGGGTCTGTCATTAAGCGGTTACGTAGCTCTTCATCGCGGTACTTACGACGCCAAATTTGTGACCAACCCATAAAGAAACGCTGATCGCCGGTGTAGCCATCAATAACGGGCGCTTTGTTCTCACCTAACGATAATTGATACGCCTTATAAGCCACCGTTAAACCACCTAGGTCGCCAATGTTTTCGCCAAGGGTAAGCTCGCCGTTAACACCCGCATCTTCAAATGGTTTATATTCGTTGTATTGCGCTACTAACGCGCCGGTACGCTCTTCAAACTGTTTAAGGTCAGACTCACTCCACCAGTTACGTAAGTTACCGTCACCATCGTATTTAGCACCTTGGTCGTCAAAACCGTGACCTAGCTCGTGGCCAATTACTGCGCCAATTGCACCGTAGTTTACAGCGTCATCGGCTTCTAAATTAAAGAACGGTGGCTGTAAAATAGCAGCTGGGAATACAATTTCGTTATTTACAGGATTGTAGTAAGCATTAACTGTTTGTGGCGTCATGTGCCACTCAGAGCGGTCCGCTGGCTTGCCTAATTTAGCAATCATGTCGCTATAAGCCCACTGGCTGTAACGTATGTAGTTACCCACTAATTCATCAGGGTTAATGCTCAGCTGTGAGTAGTCTTTCCACTTATCTGGGTAGCCAATTTTTGGGGTAAATTTGTTTAGCTTTTCTTGGGCTGCAAGCTTGGTTTCAGGGCTCATCCACTCAAGGTTTTCAATAGCAACGCCGTAACCTTTAATAACGTTATCTACCAGCTCTTCCATACGTGCTTTTGCTTCAGGCGGGAAGTTATCTTTTACGTATACTTTACCTAAAATTTCGCCAAGTACGCTGTTAGATGCATCAACCGCTTTTTTCCAAAGTGGCGCTTGCTCTTTTACGCCGCGTAATGTGGTGCTATAAAAATCAAATTTAAGATCAACCAAGTCAGTGCTCAGTAACTGCGCGTAACCACTTACAAAATGAAACTTTAAGTAGTTTTTCCACGTTGCTAAATCTGTTTCTTTGTACACATCAGCAAACCCTTCTAAGTAGCTTGGCTGACGTACAATAATGTCTGAGGTATCTACCCCAGCACTTTTGAAAAATGCTGCTAAATCAAAGTCGCCTGTTAGCTTATTTGCCTCAGCTACGGTCATTTTATTGTATGACTTAGTTGCATCACGGCTTTGTACTCTACTCCATTGCGCCTCAGCTAAAGCGCTTTCAAATGCGATAACGTTTTTCGCGGCATCAGCGGCATTTTCAACGCCTGATTTAGCTAAAATATCTGTTATGTATTGCTCGTAAGATGCGCGAATTTTAGTAAATTTTTCATCATCTTTTAAGTAATAGTCACGATCAGGTAAGCCAAGTCCAGATTGCGATAAGTACAGCGCGTATTCACTTGAATTTTTAGCGTCGTTATTTACAAACCAGCCAAATGGTAAGCTAGCGCCTTGCTGCTGAATTTTAGCCATTAAAGGAGCAAGATCAGCTTTTGAATCTAGGCTATCAATGGTATTAAGTGAAGGTTGTAAAGGTGTAATACCTAACTCATCACGTGTATCTTTATCCATGTAGCTTTTGTAAAAAGCGCCAATTTTGTACTCATCGCTGCCTTTTTTAGCACTGCTATTATTAGCGGCACTTTCAAGCGCTGTTTTCATCGCTTTTTGCGACTCGTCGTATAACTGTGTAAACGAGCCGTAGTTCGACTTATCGCCAGGGATCTCTGTTTTAGCAAGCCACTGTCCATTCACATGGTAATAAAAGTCATCTTGTGCACGAACCGACTCATCCATATTGGCAAGGTTTACACCTAGCTCAAGCGTTTTTTCTGCCGGTGCTGTAACAGCAGCGGTCTCGGCCACTTGCGTTTCTTGTTGTTTTTCACCGCAACCTACTAGGCCCAGTGCAAGTGCGATACTTGCAGCGGTAATAGTTACTTTTTTCATAATTATTCCGTTTGTTAGTAAAGAATAAAATATCTATTTCATTAAACTATTGCATGCCAGAGAAAAAATAAAAGCGCCCTGCAATGCTTTCACTTAATGAAATTAATATTTAGGCGGTTAAAACAACACGCCGAATTTGTATGATAAACCCCATTAAAGAAACAATAAAATAGAATATGTAACAAAGTATTTTCTATGAGACGAGGTAACAAAATAGCCCTACCAACAACCATAATCGCACTTTTGGGAGTTATTTTTTACCATGGCGAGCAAGGCGCTCTAGCTTTTCTTTCAGCGAAGGTGGCGCTGATGCGGCAATGGCATTAAGGTAATCTGAAGTTTGCTGGCTCATTTTTCTTGAATTACCAGGTGCTTTACCTGCGGGGCCGGGTTTATCTGCAGTTGGGCTTAAGCGCGCTGTTGCTTGAGGGTTTGCAACAATTTTAATTTGTCCGAGCTCTGCCATGCCCGCCGCTCTAAAATGCGACTGCATATCCATTTTTAAATAATTAAGTTTAAGGGCAATTGCCGCCGATACAGCTTCAATCATCAACGTGCCATCGCGGTAATTACTCACACGGCATTTTTCAGCAAGCTTTGGGCCTAAAAACTCTTTAAGCAACACCTGTTGCTTATCAAGCGCTTGGCTTTTACCTGCATAGGCCGATAAGCGATTATTAAGGCCTGCCATAATGTCAGTCAGGGGTTTTGGTGCGTACCTATCTTTAGCCATTCAACACCTCAAAAATTTAAATAAAGCAAGTTTAAGCCAAGCGTTTAAATGCTCGGCTTAAATATGTGCTTTTATATTATACCAATTCGCTTAATTACGTATTATTGCAAATTGCTATTATGCGCCTGCTATTTGCATTTGCTCTATAAGTACTGAGCCGGTTTGAATGCCGCCTCTGCGCTCAATATCGCCCCCTATGGCCGAAATACCTTTAAACATGTCTTTTAAATTTCCGGCAATGGTAATTTCACTAACAGGGTACTGAATTTCACCGTTTTCTATCCAAAAACCAGCCGCTCCACGCGAGTAGTCACCCGTAACGGTGTTTACGCCTTGCCCCATCAGCTCGGTAACTAATAAGCCTGTTCCCATGGTTTTTAATAAAGCCGATAAATCGTTGTGCGTTTGCTCAACTAACCAGTTATGAATACCGCCTGCATGGCCTGTTGGAGCCATATTTAGTTTACGCGCTGCATAACTTGCTAATAAGTACGTTTGCAGCTCACCGCCTTGAATAATTTCACGGTCAATCGTTTTTGCCCCTTCGCTATCAAAAGGCGACGACGCTAATCCTTTTAATATATGAGGACGCTCAGCAATATTAACGTTCTTACTAAATACTTGAGTGCCTAAGCTGTCGAGTAAAAAGCTCGATTTACGATAAAGCGCCCCGCCGCCAATTGCCGACACTAAATGGCCAAACAATGAATTGGCAATATCGGCTCTAAAAATAACAGGGACTTTCATAGTACCCAGCTTTTGGCTATTTAGTTTAGCCAGAGTTTCGGTGGCGGCTTCTAGGCCTACCGCAGCAGCGTCGTTAAGTCCGCCCTGATCGCGAGCAACAGTATAAGCAGAGTCGCGCTGCATGTGCTCGCCTTCTTTGCCTATTACCATAGTGCTAATGCTGTGGCGCGTACGTGGAAAACCAGCAATTAAACCATGGCTATTACCATACACACGTAAGCCTTGGTGCGATGAAAAACTTGCACCATCTGAATTAACAATGCGCTCATCAGCATTTAAAGCGGCTTGCTCTGCAGCGTGACATAGCTCAATACCTTGCTCAGGGCTTACATCCCACGGGTGATATAAATCAAGGTCCTTAGGGGCAAACTCGAGTAATTCTTTATCGGCAATACCATTAAAAGGGTCATCTGAGGTAAATTTGGCAATATCAATGGCTTTTTCTACTACCGTGCGCAGTGTTTTTGGGTTTAGATCAGCAGTAGACGCCGAGCCTTTATTATTCCCTACATAAACACTGATACCTAAACCACCATCTTGGTTAAACTCTATGGTTTCTACTTCACCCATGCGTGTGCTTACCGATAAACCCGATGTACTAGACATAGCAGCTTCTGCGGCAGTGGCACCCAATTTTTTAGCATGCTCGAGCACTTCAGCTACGGCATCTTTTACTTGAGAGATTTGAGAATAAATTGGATCGTGTTGTTGGCTTTTCATAAATTAAGTCCTGAGCCTTAAGGCAATATTGCACGCATTTCTTATCTTTAAATGCTAACACACTCACTGCACCACATCAGCTAATATTAATCACTAAAAGAATCGCGTATAATGGCAAAAGTTATTTTTACTTAAGAGCACCCCATGGCGAAGAAAAAAGGCAAGCCTGCTGAAATTGAAGAAGAAATTATTTACGTATCAAAAAGTGAACTAAAGCGCGACGCGCAAGAGTTTCATCAGTTAGGTTCTGAAATTGCTAAAATGGGGAAAAAGCAACGCGAACGCTTACCACTCAATGACGATTTGAAAGCAGCCATGGTAGTTGCTGATAAAATCAGTAATAAGAGCGATGCGTACCGCCGCCACTTAAATTACATTGCTAAAACGCTACGCACAGTAGAAAACGTTGAAGAAATTAAAGCCATTATTGACGTAATGCTTAATAAAAATAACCAAGCTGAGGTTTTAATTAAAAAAATTGAGCAATTACGTACCGACTTAATTGAGCAAGGCGATGATTTAATTAACGAAACTATTGAGCAATACCCGACCCTTGAGCGCCAAAAAATGCGCCAATTGGTACGCAACGCCGCTAAAGAAGTTAAAGCTGAAAAGCCAGGCAAGGGCTATAAAGAATTGTTTCAATACTTAAAAGATGCCCACAACATGACGTATTAACAAAAAATACTCTTTTAAAAAGGTGCTTAGGCACCTTTTTTGTTGTAGATCAAAACCCCTCCCTTAAAAGCTTTTTATACTCAACACCTCATTAATACATAAGGTGCGCGTGATGATAAAGCTTCCAAAATGGGATCAAACTCTTATAAATAAGTATAACGTGTCAGGGCCGCGCTATACCTCCTACCCCACCGCTTTATCTTTAAGCGAGGGGTATCAGCAACAAGACCTTGTTAGCGCTATAAAATCATCCTCTAGTCGCTCACTTTCTTTGTATATTCACATCCCATTTTGCAGTGAGCTTTGCTATTACTGCGGATGTAACAAGGTGATCACACGCCATCAGTCTAAAGCCGATGTGTATTTAGATTATTTAACAAAAGAAATAGCAGCACATGCCCCTTTATTTAAACACTACACAGTGGAGCAATTGCATTTAGGGGGTGGTACGCCAACCTTTTTAACTGTAAAGCAAATGACGCGCTTAATTAACTTATTAGAGCAGCACTTTCACTTTACCCGCAACACTGAGCGAGGCATTGAAATAGACCCACGCTCCCTTGCTAAAGATATGCTTATACACTTACGGGTTTTAGGCTTTAACCGCGTATCCTTTGGTATTCAAGATTTTAACGATGAGGTACAACAAGCGGTTAACCGTACACAGCAAGTAGATACCGTTAAAGCACTGATAACCCAAGCCCGCGAGCTTGGCTTTAAGTCTATAAATGCAGATATGATCTATGGCCTACCTAAACAAACACCCCAAAGCTTTGAAAAAACAATAGCGCAATTAATTGCCTTAAGCCCAGATAGAGTCTCTGTATTTAATTACGCGCATTTACCAGAGCGCTTTGCTGCGCAACGTAAAATAAAAGAGGCTGACTTACCCAGTGCCCACGACAAGCTAACCATGTTTAAAAACACCTTGGCGCAAATGACCTTTGCAGGCTATCAGTTTATTGGTATGGATCATTTTGCAAAAGCCGACAACGAACTTGCAGTCGCGCAAAATAAAGGGCAGTTACATCGTAACTTTCAGGGCTATACCACCCACGGTAATTGCGACTTATTAGGTTTAGGGGTCTCGTCTATTTCGCAAATTGGCACGACCATTTTACAAAACCAAAAAGTGCTTAAGCATTATTATCACGAAATAGAAACGCAAGCCGGCAGTGCTATACATAAAGGAATGCATTTAACGCACGATGATGTAATACGCGCAGAGGCTATTAAATCACTTATTTGCCAGTTTGAATTAGACACACACGCATTTGCGAAAAAGCATTCTATACATTTTAATGAGTATTTTGCGGATGCGCTGTTGGCGCTAAAGCCTTTAATAGACGATGACATGGTGCATATAAACGATAAGGTAATACGCGTCACGCCTCGCGGAAATCTATTTATTCGTATTATATGTATGTGCTTTGATGCTCACTTACAAAAGCAAATAAGTAAAACCCGTTTCTCACGAGTGATTTAATTAGTGCTATAGCAATTCGCTTATCACGTTTGAGGTGGTAAAAACGTGTCGATAAGCAGGCATAAAAAAAGCAGACCTGAGTCTGCTTTTTGTATTTTCTATAGGGTTTAATTAAACACGATGTTTTCGCTGCCCGGCGCAGCTTTAAACTCAACAATGATTTTGTCGCAATCTGCTTTAATCTCATCACTAAAGTTTTCTTCAGCTCGCCAACGTGCTGTATCTTGCTTAAAAATCTCTTTTTTAGAGTATTTTTTGCGTGCATCGTGAGTCGGCATTTCTTTCACAACGTTATACATTTTATAAATGCCTGGGTACGCTAGCGTTAAATCTCGCTCATCTTCAAAAGCGTACTGAGACATTAAAACCCAAATTCGTAAACAGCCTTCAGAGTACTCACATTGCTCTTCAGCCATTGCACGAGCAATTAGATGAATGCTATCTGCAAGTTTAGCGTTACGCTTTAAGCGCGACTGCTTAAGCTTTTGCTGTTGCTCTGCTTGCTTTTGCGCAATTAACTTTTTTTGCGCGTTAAGCTTATAGAGCAACTGACCTGCATAAAATGCTAAGCCAGCAATAATAACAGCACCTACAAACAAGGCTACAATCACTGCGGTACTCATTAAGCGCCCTTACTATTTGTCGTCATCATCTAGCCACTCATTGGCTAAATCATCTGAAAGGTACTTATCGAAATCTGAGTTACCGTCGCTTTCGAAGTTATCTTCAAAATCATCTTCAAACTCGTCTTCATCTTCGATACCTAGTAACTTACAAAGTACTTGGTGGCGAGCAATACGGCTATTAAAGTACTTCGCATCTTTACCCGTCAGCATTTCACCTTGCTCATGGCGCTCAACGAGCTTAAGTAAACGCTCATCGTTTTCAAGCGCTTCTAGCTCTTGCTCAGGCGTAAGCTCTGGCTCTGTAACCTTTTTAAGCTCAACTGTTGGCTTTAAGTTACGCTTCATTTCTACTTGCGGCTGTGGTGCACTAGCCACTAAAGGCACGGCTTTTTTACTGCCGACGCGCTTATCTTTTGGCGCTGAGTTTGCTTTTTTAGTATCGCTATCTAATAGCTCAGGTGCATTACGAGAACCAGGCTTAGCGCCCTTTGGCTTTTTAACTCGTTGCTCTTTTAACGCACGCATTTCTTTAAGCTTATCTTGGCTTAAACGAACAGGGCCGTTTGAAGGAATTTTGCGTGATTTTTTCTTTCTACTCATATCTTGATCATCTCACTTAAGAGGTTTTGAGCGAGGCACATAACATGAGCATCGCAGTGCTGGCCTAGCCAGAAGAATTCGATTTGCGCATTAAAGCTTGGGTTGCTCGTTGAATTAGCGCATTAGCTTATTGCTAAACGGTGGGTATTGTAACAGGACAAATAAAAAGGCGGTAGAGAAAACATCTCTACCGCCTACTAATCTGAGCGCCATTATCTGGACACTTCTCCCTTCGACTTTTTTTAGTCTTTATTATTTTTATTATTATCAGTCCGTATTGTTATTATTTTAACCTTCCTTGTTACATTCCATTTTGTTTTTATTATTAAACTTCCTTGAGATTTTATTATTTACGGTCATCCTGACGCTTTCTTGTTATTTCCTTTTGTAGCACCTTCAATGTGCTATTCAGTCGTGTCGCGCCATTTTCCTTTAGCATAATCCATGTTGTTATTGTTGTTTTGCGACAGTGGTTAATTTACCCGTTAATATTTTTGTTACAACTGGTTTATATAATTTTTCTTACATAGAGCGCATATAAAAAACAAAAAACTTATAACAAACATAAATTTAACTGTAAAAATATTTTTAAAATAAGTTATTTCTTACAAAACAGCATGGCAAATGTCTCACAAACTAAAGGGTGATATCGTTAAAATGTGGACACAAAAAAAGCAGCGTAAGCTGCTTTTTAATCATATTACATAGTATTACACTAGCTAATACTAAATAAATACGACTTTAGTGTAAGCCACCTAAGTATTGAGATAGTACTTCAATATCTTTATCAGTTAGCTTTTTCGCTATATCTTGCATCATACCGTTATGGTCGTTTTTACGGGTTCCATCACGAAACTTCTCTAGCTGAGCTTTAATGTACTCTGGGTGCTGAAAAGAAATTTTAGGAAACTTAGCAAGAGACGAACCATTGCCTCGCGGACCATGACACGCCGCACAAGCCGGAATACCACGTTCAGCATCGCCTGCTTTGTAAAGCATTTGACCAACTTCAACCACGTCTTTAGGGGTGGCGCCTTCAGTCATGTTCAATGAAGAAAAATAAGCAGATAGGTCTTTCATGTCTTGTTCGCTAAGTGGCATAGCCATCGCGCTCATTACAGGATCCATACGGCCTTCTTTACCGCCTGAAGTCATACCTAATTTTAAATCCTTAAGTTGTTTAAGGATGTAATCTGGGTGCTGGCCTGCAAGTTTAGGGTAAATATTAACCGGTGCATTACCGTCTGGGCCGTGACAAGCCGCACACGTTGCTGATTTTTCTTTACCTGCGTTTACATCGCCATCAAATGCTGTTGCGTTGCTTGCTGACAACGCACCAAGCAATATTGTTAAAGATAGTGCTATTTTTTTCATGGTGAATTCTCTGTTTCCGACCCTGTATCATCTACAATATGGATGTTGTAATTCATGTATTCTACACGATAAAAAATTCTCTGGCACGTTTTCTACTCATATTAAGCTTATAATTTATAGGGTTTTGACCTAGATTAACCTTTAAGCAGCTTTAATAGTGCCATTTATAGAGTTTTTAGGTGTTTAAATACGCTTTTTAATACATCCTTTATAGTATAAAATACGCGCCCTGAGTGAATTTAGCTCAATAAGATTAACTTTTACGTTTTTAGGAGAGCCTGTGCTCAAATCTCGTATCAAATATAATACTGCGTCTTTTGTAACAAGCGCGCCAGACATCACTAAATTACCTGCTGATACGGGAATTGAAGTCGCGTTTGCAGGTCGCTCTAATGCAGGTAAGTCAAGTGCTCTTAATGCACTGACAGATCAAAAACTTGCTCGTACCAGTAAAACGCCAGGTCGTACGCAGTTAATCAACACCTTTGAATTAGGTCAAGTAGATGATATGCGCTTAATCGACTTACCCGGTTATGGTTTTGCTAAAGTACCTATTGAAATGAAAAAGAAGTGGCAAAAGTCACTGGGTGAGTACCTACAAAAACGTCAAAGTTTAAAAGGTATTGTTATATTAATGGATATTCGCCACCCATTAAAAGATTTAGACAAAGATCTAATTAACTGGGCTATTGGCAGCGAAATCCCAGTACTGGCGCTTTTAACTAAAGCCGATAAGCTCAAGCAAGGTGCGCGTAAAGCACAAGTACTGCAAGTACGCCGTGAATTAAGTGAACTAGACGGTGATATTACTGTACACGCTTTTTCATCACTTAAGGGAACAGGTTTACCGGAAGTCGCTAAAAAGCTAGATGAGTGGTATTTAGGGCCAATTGTGGCTGTTGCACCACCGCAAAGCGATGAAGACAGCTCAGACGCTTAAAAATAAGCACCTACGAAAGATAAAACTTTCCCCCTGCTGATTTTATAAAATAGCCGCGCTCATCAGCGTCGGCTATTTCAGCCCACTGATAAAACACACTCCGTGATACCCGCGCGCTACACCCATAAGGTAATTGCAAATAAGGCACCGCTGCATTTTTATAGTTTTTTATATAAAGAGGCTGCTCAGCACTGATTAACCATTGCCGTGCTAAATTATCTACACAACACATAACCTGCCCTTGCGCTGTGCTTTCAATATGCCAGCTTACGATAACGAAAGGCGCATCTTGCACCTCTATCGCTATTTTTTCGATGGGTGTTTTTAAATAAAACTGCTCACCTTCTTTGCATAAAAACTGGCAAACAGTTTTACCATCGCAGGACGAGTAATTTCGCTGCCATCGTAAAACCACTGCCCTTGCTCGTTAATCATAATCGGCAGCTCACCACACTGGGCAGGCTGCCAACTATCAAACGGTTTGCTAGGCTCGCTTAATTGCTTACTAAGCGCCGTTAACGAGATCACTGTTTTTTAAGTGTTAGCGCAAAAGTAACTGGTACGGCTGTAGCAACGGCAGGTAAACCAGCTAATTGCTGTAGCTTTTTAACGCCTTCGGTCACACCAAAATCTTGGCTATTTACAATCACAGGCGTAAACGACGACACGCTTAAATCGCCATTTTCGGCACTGCTAACAAGTACATTTATTTTTAATGGCTTTTTATTACCATGAAAATCAAGCTGTGCATCAACCTCTTTTAATACATGCTGGCCCGGCTTTTTAATATTACTTAATTGCTTTTTTAAATCCGCAGTTAAAACTGCATGAGGAAACTTAGCCGCTTCAAATACAAATTGAGTTAAACGTTCATTGCGAATAGGGATCAGTGTTTCTGCAGAGGTTAAGTCTATATTTACACTAAAAGCACCACTGTCTGAAAGTGTTCCTTCTAGGTTAGTAAAATGATGTGCCTCAGCAATCGAGTCTTTTTTAATAGAAACAAAACTTAATTGGCTCTTGTCATTGACTAGCTGCCAATCTGCATGAGCGGCATTAGACAAAGCGACACTTGATAACGATAAACCGATAATGGCTAACGTTTTAAACATAACGCACTCCTAAAATAAAATGAGAATAATAGCGCTTTCGATACTATCACCTGAAATAGGGGCAAACCACCTCAAATTAAAGACGGCGCTAAATTACTTAGCCCGTACTGTTATTAAAAAATTAATAATGATGTAGCAGCCTATAACTTAGGCTTTTTTGGGGCATAGCGCAACATCCACGCTAATAATTGCGTGAGATAGACTTGCCTACGTTTGCATTATAACTGCTTTATACATATACCCGTTTGAAGGCGCGCAAGGTATGGCACAAAAAATAATAAACATAAATGAGCATAAAGTGTGAATAGTAAAAAAGCGCTTAGAGGAGCCATTTAGCTTTAAAGGGCAATCTAATGAGGAAGAAAAAGCAGCCTGCTTAAAACAAGCAGGCCGATATAGCAAACTGGGGAGAAGCTATCAATTTGTTGCACCTTTTCAGATGCATCATCAACAGGATGTCCTACAGGATGAGGACGCGCGCACTTTAGCAAAAGCGCGCATAAAAATACAATGATATTCCGCCAAAATAGTTCGAATTGACGAACATATAACTATTTAATACAAATAGTTGCTTAAATTAACCTACTTTTAACTAAACTTTATTTACGCGTAGAAATACTTATATCTATTCGCTTAATTGAGTGAGTTATTTAGAGGCAATAAAAAAGCGCCTTGCGGCGCTTTTAAAATGTAAGCATGTTTTAGGTTAGTGGGCTTGTTCCCAGTTTTCACCTTCGTCAGCTTCTACAATTAAAGGGACATCTAAGCTAGCCGCTTGCGACATTAGCTCACAAATCTGCTTTGTGTATGCTTGCGCACAATCGGTTTTAATCTCAAACACCAATTCATCGTGTACTTGCATTAGTAACTTAATGGTATTGGGAGCTTGTTGATTAACCCAGCTATGCACGCTCAGCATTGCTTTCTTAATAATATCAGCGGCTGTGCCTTGCATTGGTGCATTGATTGCTGCACGTTCGGCGCCTTTACGGCGAGTTCCATTACGTGCATTAATTTCGGGTAAGTGTAAACGACGCCCAAAAATAGTTTCTACGTACCCGTTCTCGGCGGCTTTTTCGCGGGTTGTTTCCATGTACTCAAGTACCCCAGGGAAACGCTCAAAGTATTTATCTATGTAGTGCTGCGCTTCGTGGCGTGGTACATCAAGCTGACGCGCTAAACCAAAGGCTGACATGCCGTAAATTAACCCAAAGTTTACTGCTTTAGCTTTACGACGCATATCTGTGGTTACATCCTCTAGCTCAACCCCAAATACCTCAGCAGCGGTTGCACTGTGTACATCTAACCCATTAGCAAAGGCATTTAGTAGCCCTTTGTCTTGTGATAAATGCGCCATAATACGCAGCTCAATTTGACTGTAATCGGCAGCCACAATTTTATAGCCTTGTGCCGCTACAAATGCCTCACGTATACGGCGTCCTTCTTCAGAACGAATAGGGATATTTTGTAAGTTAGGATCGGTAGAACTCAAACGCCCTGTGGCCGTAACAGCTTGATGATAAGAAGTATGCACGCGCTGTGTTTTCTCATTAACCATTAGTGGTAATTTATCGGTGTAGGTTGATTTAAGCTTAGATAAACCACGGTGCTCAATAATCACCTTAGGCAATGGGTAGTCATGGGCAAGTTCTTGTAGCACTTCTTCAGCCGTTGAAGGTGCACCTTTAGGTGTTTTTTTAATGACTGGCAGCTCAAGTTTTTCAAATAAAAGTACTTGCAGCTGCTTTGGCGAGCTTAGGTTGAATGGTTCGCCAGCTATCTCAAACGCTTCTTTTTCAAGTTCAAGTAAACGCTCGCCTAAACGCTGGCTGTGCGCCGCCAGCATGTTGCTATCAATTGCTACGCCGGTACGTTCAATATCAGAAATAACATTCACTAATGGCATTTCTATTGTTTCAAATACTGACTTTAACTTCTCATCAGCTTCTAATTTTGGCCAAAGTACTTGGTGTAAACGCAGTGTAATATCGGCATCTTCTGCTGCGTAAGGCGCAGCTTGCTCAAGCTCAATTTGATTAAAGGTAAGCTGCTTTTTCCCTTTGCCGGCTATATCTTCAAAGCTAATGTTTTTATGGCCTAAGTATTTAAGCGCTAATGAATCCATGTCATGGCGAGTGCCCACGCTATTAAATACGTACGACTCAAGCATAGTATCAAACTTAATGCCATTGAGCTCATAGCCTGCATTAGCCAGTACGCTCTTGTCGTATTTTAGGTTTTGCCCTACTTTAGCTTTGTTAGCATCGGCGAGGATTGGCCCAAGCTTTTGCATTACATATTCAAGGCTTAATTGCTCTGGTGCACCCGGGTAGTCGTGTGCAATTGGTAAGTAAGCTGCTTCGCCTGCTTTTACAGCAAAGCTCATACCTACTAACTGCGCTTGCATGTAATCAAGACTGGTTGTTTCGGTATCAAAGGCAAATAACTCAGCGCTATTTAGCTGCTCAATAAGCGTATCAAATTGTGATTCGGTTAAGATAGTTTCGTAATGTGCATCTTCTACTTTTGGCAGTTCATTTGCCTCAGTAGGGAGCGCTTTTTCTGCATCTTTTGGGTTATCAAGCAGCTCAGCTAACCAACGGCGGAACTCACACTCACCATACAGTGCAATAAGCTCATCTTTATTTGGCTCTTGTACTTTAAAGGTATCTAGGTCTGACTCTACCTCAACATCACATTTAATGGTGGCAAGTTCATAACTAAGTGGTAAATGATCAAGGGCGTTTGCAAGCTTCTCACCAATCTTGCCTTTAATGTCGCCAGCATTATCAATTACACCTTGAAGCGATCCATATTTTTGTAGCCATTTAACAGCTGTTTTAGGTCCACAGCCTTCAACACCTGGGATGTTGTCAACCTTATCACCCATTAGCGCTAAATAGTCGATGATTAGCTCAGGACCCACACCAAATTTTTCAACAACGGTTTGAGGATCTGAAATGCTGTCGGTCATGGTATTGATTAGCGTAACATGTTCATTAACTAGCTGAGCCATGTCTTTATCGCCTGTAGAAACCAATACATGGCGCTTTTGCTCAGTTGCTATTCGCGAAAACGTACCAATAACATCGTCGGCTTCAACCCCTTCAATACTAATTAGCGGAAAGCCCATCGCTTTAATAATACTGTGCAGTGGCGCTATTTGCGTTCGTAAATCGTCAGGCATAGGCGGACGGTTAGCTTTATACTCGCTATACATGTCGTTTCTGAACGTTTTGCCTTTGGCGTCAAACACCACCACCATGTGGCTCGGATCATATTGTTTGATCAAACTTTTAAGCATGTTTACCACGCCATAAATAGCGCCAGTTGCTTCACCTTTAGAGTTGGTTAAATGCGGTGGAGAATGATAAGCACGAAATAAATATGAAGAGCCATCAACTAAAATTAGCGGGTTTTCGGGGATCTGAGCCATGGTGAATTTGGATCCTAAATACAAAAAAGTAATATTATTACAAGCATGCCATAAGGTTGTGAATAAAACGACAGTGAATTACGCTTAGTAGCCATAATTATTGCGGAGCAACCTGTGGATAACTTTGTAGATAACAGCCACAAGCTATTCCTCCAATGCATAATAAAATGCTTAGAAAAATAAATAACTGCTTGTTTTGTTTAAAAAAGATAATACGAGGTTCTTTTTTTATTATTTTAAAACCAATGTGGAAAAAGGTTTTCTAACTGATACATCCGCTGTTAGTCACTTTAGTTATTTGTATCCATTTAAATAACCGGAGGAGTATTCTAGCATAATGGATCAAAGATCATAGCGATCCTTTATAATTTTTTTTACGAGCGCACTGGCAAAAATGGCATAAACCGCAATACAACTTGCACTGCGAATACTTTTTAAACTAAAAAATTATTTTAGTGTGTGTTTTGGCCCGTGTTAAACTTCATCCAAACGACTTATTTAAAATACTTGAGGAGCACAAAAGCATGAAAAAGATAGCTGTAATATTAGCCGGCTGTGGTGTGTACGATGGCAATGAAATAAACGAAGCAGTATTAACACTGCTGCACATAGCTAAAAACGGTGCTGCATATCAATGTTTTGCTCCTGATATAGAACAACTTCACACTATTAATCACCTCACCGGTGAAGAAATGCCAAGCAACCGTAATGTACTCACTGAGGCAGCACGCATTGCCCGTGGTGATATAAAATCATTAAGCGAATTAAAGGCATCTGAATTTGATGCGTTAATAGTACCAGGGGGATTTGGCGCCGCTAAAAACTTATGTGATTTTGCCGTTAAAGGCGCTGATGCGCAGATAAACGACCTAGTATTAGAGGCCTGTAAACAATTTGCTAATGCACAAAAAGCCGCTGGCTACATGTGTATTGCGCCGGCTTTAATTCCGTTTATATATCCCAATGCTACTTTAACCATAGGTAATGATGAACAGACCGCAAGCGCTTTAACCCAGCTAGGCTCTACACACGCAGCCTGTGCGGTTGATGATATTGTGATTGATGAGGACAATAAACTCGTTACCACCCCTGCTTATATGCTGGCGCAGTCTATTTTAGATGCCGATGCGGGGATCGAAAAACTGGTTAAAAACGTACTAGCATTAGCTTAAATAGTGATTTACTAAGCCACCGATTATAAATGTTTGTTAACTGAAACATGCAATTTTATTGCGTTAACGCAAAAATTAGTCAGTTTTATTGATAAAAACACCAGTGGGCGTTTTATAAATTGTTACACAAAGGTATAATCGGTTTAATTTCCGTCATCTATAATCGTGATTGATCACGTTCAAATCGAAGTGAGCAAGGCAAAATGAAAAAACTATCAGCTGCAGCATTATTAGTGCTAGCAACCACCGCATACGCACAGCCATATGATAACTCTATGACTGAAGATGCGATTAAAAAACGTTTAGCACCAGTTGGCGCTGTTTATCTTGAAGGCGAGAAAGCTGCTGCAGCCGCAGCTCCTACTGGCCCTCGCTCTGGTGAGCAAGTGTACCAAGGCGCATGTTTTGCCTGTCACGGTACTGGCGCACTAGGTGCACCTAAATCAGCTGATGACTGGGCACCGCGTATCGCTAAAGGTAAAGATGTACTGCTTGATCACGCTATCAACGGTTTTAATGCGATGCCGCCAAAAGGAACATGTATGGATTGTTCTGATGATGAGATTAGCGCAGCTATTGATTTCATGACATCTAAATAATTTAATTAAACCCCTGATAAATAGGGTGATTAATTTAAAAAGGCCTATTTTTATAATAGGCCTTTTTTATTTCTAAAATAATCTTTTTAGTTGCTATTTTAGGGCATTAGTTACTTGACGGTCGCAACTAAAAGTGAAATTATACGTTTAATAAACATACAATAATAAAATAATATGATTCATGTCATCGGAAGATAAGCCCGCGGCACCGAGTAAACTAGCGCACCAAAATAAACGTCTTAAAGCGCTATTAGAAAAGTATAAGCAATCTCACCACTTACAAAATGCCCTGATCCAGCTATCAGAGCAAGCAAGCTCTGTTGCCGAATTAACCTTACTTTACCCCGCTATCCATGACATTTTACAAGCATACCTACCTAGTAAAAGCTTTTACGTGGTGCTTGCTAATCAATATACTCATGCCTTGGAACTTTCTTATTTTTGCGATGAAAAAGATGGTATATCAGTCGCCCTCAATCAAGATAATAGTTTTGAAGAAGGCGCTACAGGCTACGTTTATAAGCTTGGCAAAACCACCTGCTTTACCAAACAAGAGATGCAAAGCGCTGCACAAAACGGCTTGTTTAAAGCACTAGGCTCACCTGCTGAGTACTGGGTTGGTGTTCCTATCTATCAAGAGCAAAACATTATTGGCGTACTTGCTGCGCAAAGTTACGATAAACACCAAGATTACAGCAGCCAGCAAGTGCACTTACTCGAGGTAATGTCTTTATACTTAGCCACAGCCATAGAGCGAGTTAAAAAAAGAGAGCTGCTCGAATCTGAAGTGAAAATTCGTACCCGTGCGCTCACGCAAAGTAATGATGCGCTAAACCTAGAAATTGAACAACGAAAACGCGCACTACAACGCCAACAAATTCTGTTTAAAATATCGGAGTTGGCAACGCAAGCGCAAAACTTAGATGATGCCTATGTAAAAATTCATCAAATAATAAAAACCATTACATACGCAGAAAACTTATACATTGCACTTTATAACAAAGAGACTGGTTGGATTAGCTTCCCGTACTGTGTGGATGAATTTAAAGACAACACCGAGCCGAGGCCGTTTGCAAAAGGTTATAGTGAACTGGTTATTAGCAGCGAGCAGACCCAACTTATACACCCTAGTAGAGCCAAAGAGCTATTAGAAAGTGGTGATGTACAACGAAATAAGCCAGTACCAGAGGAGCAAATGGCCACCAGCTGGCTAGGGGCACCGCTTAAAACATCGCAAGGAGTTATCGGCTTAATTGCATGCCAAGCGTATAATAACAATCATATTTTTAGCAAAGACGACTGCGAGCTTATTACGTTTGTATCACACCAAATTGCCACGGTTTTACAAACAAAATTAGCCACTCAAGCACTTAAATCTAGCCACCAAGAGTTAGAGTATCGAGTTAACGAAAAAACAAAAGAGCTGCAGCAAGCTAACCTACATTTACAAATGCAAATTGATGAGCGTAAAAAAGTAGAGCAACAGCTTTATCATGATGCGCATCACGACTCATTAACGGGCCTGCCTAACCGCAGCTTGTTTTTAACCCAGCTAGAAAAAACACTGCAGCATTACCATCGTTTTCCTGATCATCACTTTGCTGTTTTATTTATTGATTTAGATAAGTTTAAAGATATAAACGATCAACTAGGTCACCATGCCGGCGATCAATTTTTAATAAGTGTGGCTGATTTATTTTCGCATTGTATTCGCGAACACGATTTACTCGCTCGCCTTGGTGGTGATGAATTTGTAATTTTGCTTACCCACTTAACAGAGCTACAACAAGCAGAAGATGTAGCTGATCGCATTATTAATATAATGAAAAAGCCATTTTGCAGTAAAGGTACCTGCATTCAAAGTGGTGCAAGTATTGGTATAACGTACTCAAATTCAAGTTATCAGCATACCGATGAAATTATTCGCGATGCCGATGCTGCTATGTATTATGCTAAAAATGCGGGGCGCGACCGCTATGAGCTGTTCCACCCGTTATTAACACAAACACTAACAAGCGCAGAATCTCCAGCACAGCACCATCTTGATTCACTTCCGATGAGTTTTAGAAGTGCAGATATTATAAACCTTGATGAACAACAGCAATCAGAGTCACTGTTTGAAGCCTTTGGTGAACACCCTGTATTAGGCTATACCAGTTTTGAAGTACTGAAAAAGTTTGCAACCGATAAAGAGCAGCACCTCCAAGTTGAATTAGAACTATTACAACACGCCTATTCCCATGCCTTAGCGGCAAATGTAGCCATGGTATTATTGCCATGCTCAGGGTTACTGTTAGAAGCGCTTGAATTCAATTTATTTACTGAGGTATTAAGTAAGCTGCAAGGGCAAAGCCAACTGTGTTTATTGTTTGACGACCAAGAAATACGTTACGCCTGTGCAACTCAGCTAGAAAACCTTAAAAAGCTCTCGCAGCTTGGCTACAGCATTGGCTTAAATAACTTTGCAAAAGACCGCTGTGAGCTAAATGCACTGACCGACATTACCTTCGATTATGTACTACTTAGCTCAACCTTTAGTAAACGCGTACTGCAACAAGAAAGCTTTAACTTGCAATTACAAGGTGTACTGGCAATCACTCAGCTAAAAGGCATAAAAGTTATTGCCAAAGGCCCTTCTATACTCAACTTTAGAGCCTTGCTAGATAAATACGGACTAAACTTATTTGTTGCTAAGCAGCAAGGCTTATCGGAGCCAGTAGCGGCTAATAACAACGCCGCACAGTCTATTAACTAGGTTTTTTCAGCATCGCCCTTAAGTTAGCGACCCGTGCTTGGCCTTTTTCCATGCGCTCAGCTTGCGAGCTTGGGGCTTTTTTGTTTTCAAACGCTAGGTCATCTTGCGGTAACTCTTGCACAAAGCGACTTAGCTCTGTTTGTGAGGTTTCGCCAAACTGACGACGTATTTTTGCATACGTTAGTGTCAGCTCTTGCTGGGCCCGTGTGATCCCTACGTATGCTAAACGGCGCTCTTCATCTACGTTTTCTTCGTCAATACTTACTTGGTGTGGCAATAACCCCTCTTCCATCCCAACCATAAATACGTACGGGTATTCTAAGCCTTTAGATGCATGCAAAGTAAGTAACTGTACCGCATCAGACTCATCTTCTTCCTCGTTACGCTCTAGCATATCGCGAAGCGTTAATTTGCTGACCACTTCAGGTAAGGTCATCGGTTCGTTATCGGCATCTCCGGTGAGCATATCGGTGATCCAACGATACAGCTCAGAGACGTTTTTCATGCGCATTTCTGCCGCTTTGGCACTTGGCGATGACTCATATAAATACGCTTCGTAGTTAATATTACGTACCAAGTCTTTTACCGCTTCGAGTGTATCGCTTCGCACTGCATTATCTGAAAGCTCAACAACCCAACGTGCAAACCCCGAAAGCGCATTTAAGCCACGCCCTTTAAGGCGGTAGCCTAGGTCGTTATCAAAACAGGTGGCAAATAAGCTTTGGTGTTTTTCGTTTGCAAGTGTGCCTAGCTTTTCAAGTGTAACGGTGCCTATTTCACGGCGCGGCGTATTAACTATGCGTAAAAAGGCGTTATCGTCGTCTTGGTTAACCAACAAGCGTAAATACGCCATAATATCTTTAATTTCTGAGCGCGAAAAAAACGACATTCCGCCACTAATTTTATAGGGAATGCGGTTACTCATTAATGATTTTTCAAAACCGCGTGCCTGGTGATTACCACGATACAAAATAGCGTAATCTTTATAGCTGGTGCGCTTCATAAATTTATGAGAAATTATTTCAGCAACAACTCGCTCGCACTCATGCTCTTCATCCCTACAGCCAATCACTTTAATCGGCTCACCGTAACCAAGCTCACTAAATAGCTTTTTTTCGATATCGTGCGGGTTATTGGCAATTAAAATATTTGCAGCTTTTAGAATGCGCTGGGCACTACGGTAGTTTTGCTCAAGCTTTATGAGCCTAAGCCCGGGGTAATCTTTACTTAACAGTACCAAGTTTTGGGGGCGGGCTCCGCGCCATGAATAAATAGATTGGTCATCATCCCCTACCACAGTAAAACGCGCTCGCTCGCCTACTAATAACTTAACAAGCTGGTACTGGCTGGTATTGGTATCTTGATATTCATCCACCAGCAAATACCTAAATCGTTGCTGCCAACGCTCTCGTGAGGTGGCATTACTACTCAGTAATAAGGTGGGGATCATTATTAAATCGTCAAAATCCAGTGCGTTATATGCTCGCAGCTGGTTTTGATAACGCGCGTAAAGCTGCGCAAATAACGCCTTTTGCGCATCACGTGCTTCGCGTATGGCTTGCTCTGGTAAAATTAATTCATTTTTCCAGCTGCCTATTTGCATTTTCAATAGATTAAGTAGGTCTTTGTCTTTTTTAAGCTCGTCTTCGGTTAAATCACCTAACAGCTGGTTAGTATCTTGGTCATCAAACAGTGAAAAACCTTCTTTAAAGCCAAGCGTTTTGAGCTCTTTTTTAATTATTTCAAGCCCTAGGGTATGAAAGGTTGATACCCACAGCCCTTTCGCTTCTTGCTTATTAAGCGTTTGTAATACACGCTCGCGCATCTCTTTGGCCGCTTTATTCGTAAACGTTACCGCAGCAATATTACGTGCTTTGTACTCGCACTTTTGCACCAAATAAGCAATTTTGTTAGTGATTACGCGCGTTTTACCTGAGCCTGCACCCGCGAGTACTAAACACGGACCACTAATATATTTTACTGCTTCATCTTGTTTTGGATTGAGTTTCATAACGACCATGGAGTTTTAAAAGGCAGCTAATTTTACCGTAACCACAGATACAGGCATAGCCATTAGATTAATTAATTCCATTGTGGTGATCATGTATTAAATACCTTAGGTATAAGGTAATATTAGTCATTATCATTTTAGGGCAACAGCAAGGGACGATTATGATCAATCCAGCAAAACTTGAAGAAATTGCTAAGCAAATCACCAACAACATGCCGCAAGGTGTAAAAAACCTAGCAGATACACTGGAAGGTAAAACCAAACAAGTTTTACAAAATAAGCTGGCTGAAATGGACTTTGTTAGCCGCGAAGAATTTGATGTGCAAAGCCAAGTACTTATTCGTACTCGTGAAAAACTCACAGAGCTTGAAGCAAAAGTTGTGTTACTAGAGCAACAACTAAATGCTAAAAATAACGCCGAGTAGCACGTATTTACGTATGTATACTCAGCCACAAAAAAAGCAGCCAAGGCTGCTTTTTTGCTTTTAGTTTTAACATTTACCCACTATGTATTAAAAAGTGCCTCTAATACATAGTATTGCAGTGGTTGTTGCTGCGCCAAACTTACAGCGCACATTTTTAGCGCCACTTGCTTACCCCTAATGGGTTTATAACGTTTTAAAAAAGGAAGTTGAGTAATAACAGGTAACACAAATGCGCCTATTTGCTCAGCTATTCGCGTATCGTTTCGCTCACCTATTAATAAAGACGGCTGGAATATACTTACTTTTGCAAAGCCCAGCGTTTTTATGTGCTGCTCAAGCTCGCCTTTCATTTTTAAGTAAGGGCTGATGCTGTGTGCATTAGCGCCGCTTGATGACACCAAGCAATAATGACTCACTGCATTGTTAGCCGCCATTTGCGCCGCAATAAACTGATAATCAAAATCAACTTTACGCTGCGCCGCGGTTGAGCCAGCCTGCTTTTTAGTAGTGCCCAAACACGAAAAAAACACATCCCCTTTAAATAACGCGCAGTAGTTGGTTAAACAATCAAAATCAATAACCTGATTAGTGAGCTTAGTATGTTCAACGTCCAGCTTACGGCGAGTTATAGCAATCACATGGCCAAACGCAGGGCTTTGCAGTAAAAGCGTTAATAGCTCACTCCCCACAACCCCTGTTGCCCCTATGATTATCGCCGTTTTAGTCATTGTTTAAATTACTCGCAACCGGCTTTAGCGAGTACATGTGCAACGGCTTTTTTATACACATCGCCTTCTTCATCAGCGCAGGTTACAACCGATGATAAGTCGTGCAAGTGGCCGTTCTCTAATCCATATACCCAACCATGAATTGTGAGCTCTTGCCCTTTATCCCATGCATCTTGAACTATGTTTGTTCTGCACACGTTGCGTACTTGCTCAATAACGTTTAGCTCTATTAAGCGGCTTAAACGCTGTTGCTCATCCATTGCATTAAGCTGCTCTAAGTGTTTTTCTTTTACATCGCCAACATGGCGTAACCAATTATCAATAAAACCAAATTTGGCGTTATTTAATACCGCTTGTACACCGCCACAGCCATAGTGGCCAACCACCATAATATGTTTTACTTTAAGCACCTCTACCGCGTATTGCATTACCGATAAACAGTTATGGTCAGTATGTACCACCACATTAGCTACATTACGGTGTACAAATAATTCACCCGGCAGTAAATCAACAATTTGGTTGGCAGGAACACGGGAGTCTGAGCAGCCAATCCACAAGTACTCTGGGTTTTGTTGCATTGATAATATTTTAAAAAACTCAGGGTTGGCTTCGGTTGTACGTGCAGCCCAACGTTTGTTGTTTTCGAATAAATTTTTTAGCTTTCTCATTGCATCTCTTATTTAGGACGGGATAGAAATTACACCCCAGAAAAGACAAATAATGAGCGCCTTTTTAGTTGGTGTTTGCAAGAATTAAAATATTGCGAGGAGTTAATTGTTTCTCACAAAAGGTGGTAACTGAAACGTGATAACCTTGCTGTTGCAAATATAAAGCACGATCGAGCACAAGCCAAACTTCTATTGCTCTTCTAAACACATGTCGAACCAGTTCGATTCGCTCTGTTACTTTTTTACGCGCCTTACCAATTAATAAAAACTTATCGTAATCAGTATCTTGAGGGATACTTATAGACTTTTTATCCCCCGCCCAAGCGCAAAACTGTGCAAACGTATCAGAGAACACGGCTTTGTTAACTGAAGGCACACTCACGTAATAATGTTCATGAGTGAGTGACTTTCGAAGTGCGTCAAACCCTAAGCGCCATTCCACCTCAGTTTTTCGTATTTTAGCTACACGTGAAGGGGCTGTAACTGTTTCTTGCAGCGCCAATTTTAAATCGCGGTGCGTTAAATTAAGCTTACTAGCAAGGGCAAGCTCACTCATTGCCTGATAACGACTATCGGTAAATAAGTGATAACAGCACGGCGAAAAACTAATACGTTTTACCCTAGCGGCGCTGGCGTGTTGCATAAATGTTTGGTGCAGTGCGCCACATGCATGCAGTGCCACCGCATGTGTGTCGGTATTAAAAAAATGGCGAGTTTCATCTTCAAGTACATTAGCTTGGCTAAATTTCATCGCTAAACCTTGCTTGCGTGCACTGTGCTCTCCTTGCTCGCAAAGGTGCCCTTGTAGCTCAACACTGTGTACGCTTTGCGCGCCGTTATAAGCAAGCATTCGGCCTAAATGCCCTTTACCTGCGCACCATTCAAGTACAGGCTGTGTATTACTCGTTAATGCTGAAACAAAGTCTTGCAGTTGCTCAAACTTACGCCCTTTAATACCGTTACTTATCCAAAACGGGTATTCACTACGTTGCTGCTGGCTTTTTGGTAAATTACACAGCTCAGGTAGCTGCTCTACCCCGGCGATAAATGGGCTAAAAAATTGATAAAGCTGTTGCTGATCGTTATCAAGCCTTGCGACATCTGCATCTGATAAGTTATTTAACGCCGCTTGTAGCTCAGGCCACGGTAATTCATCAAAATCAAATGCTGTACATTGCCAATATTCGCGGGTATTCATTAGCACTGCATCGAGTGCTGCAAACTGCTCAGCTAGGTTCATAACAACTTAAAATAGTAAAAAGACGTTTAATTATACCAGTTGCGCAGAGCAGCATTAAGCGGTTATTTTTTTCCAAGTATTAAACGCAAATAAAGGGGGATCGAAATAATACTCACAATAAAGGCGGCTATTAGCATCCACGACAGTTGTAATCGCTCTGGCTCTTGGTATTTATAAACAAACCCAGCTTTGTGCTCGTCAAATTGCGTTTGCTTAATACCATAATAATCTGCAATTAAGCGCCACTTGGCCATCGACATATTCCCTAAATGGGTCGTAGGCGGCATTATGTAGTCTTTCAATACTTCGGCTTCATAGGCTAGCTGATGAAAACTTTTGTTTGGCGCATACACTTGCTGAGTAATTGCAATGGCTTCATCCATATTCATCATCGCATAGCGCCAACCTTTTAAGCTCGCTTGGTAAAACTTTTCGACCGTTTGCGGGTGCTTTTTAAGCATTGATTCGCTGGTAAATAACACATCACCATACACATCCATGCCATAGCGCTGTGGGCATATAAGGCGGTGCGATACCCCTTGCTGAGTCATAAAGTAAGGCTGAGTGGTGACATACACTTGCATTGCATCAAGTTTGTTTTCTTGCCACGCTTGTAGCGCAGGCTCATCGCCTTCGTATACTTCTAAGGTAGCAATATCAATACCGCTGCGTTTAAGCATAACTAGCAGCTCGGTACTGTCTTTTTTACTCACTTCGGTAATACGTTTAGCGGTAAAATCGCGAGGATGAAAAATATCAGAGCTGTCTTTTACCATCCAACAGTACGGGGAAAACTGTAAAATAGCCGCCATTGCTACAAACGGTTGGCCGTTTACTCTTTGTTGTAAAATACCCGAATGCGCTACGCCAAACTGGGCTTCTCCACTTGCTACAGGCGTGAAAGTGTCAGGCATTTTAGGATTGGCTTCGCGTATGGTTACATCAAGTCCGGCGTCTTTGTAGTAGCCTTTTTGCTGAGCCATGTAATAGCCGGCGAACTGAAACTGGTGGGTCCATTTTAGTTGTAAAGTGACTGATTCTTGAGCCATTAGTTGGCTGCAAAAAAGCAAAATTACAAATATTAATCCTTTAATAAGCAACTGGGTGTTCCAAATAGTAGTCATTAGCTGTAACTATATTTAAAACACACGATAAAGCAAGCATGCAAACGTGCATACTTGCTTATAAAAACCCTAAGCTGAGGCTAAATTGTCAACGTTTGGGCTTTGTGGCTGAGAGGTTAAAAACTGCGTAAAACACGGGTTATGTGTTTCATCTTGTACACTGTAACCTAAGCGATTTAAGTGCTCGTTAAACATATCAAATTGGCTTGGCTCAATAGCAAAGCCCGCCAGTACATTTCCGATAGACCCCCCATGATTGCGATAATGAAATAAAGTAATATTCCAATTGCTACCTAGGGTATCTAAAAAGCGCGCAAGGGCTCCTGGGTATTCCGGAAATTCAAACCGTAATAACCTTTCGTGTAACTGCTCCGGTGCTTTACCCCCTACCATATAACGTACGTGTAATTTAGCGAGTTCGTTATCTGATAAATCGTAAAATTGGTAGTCGTTGTTAGTTAGGTCTTGTTTTAGCTCGTTGAGTTCTTGCTCACCCTGGCGCAGGGCAATACCTACAAATATTTGCGCTTCACCTGGTCCTGCATAACGGTAGTTAAACTCAGTAATAGCCCGACCACCTAAAGAGGTGCAAAACTGCTTAAAGCTGCCTTTTTCTTCTTTAATGGTCACCGCAAGTAGCGCTTCGTTTTTTTCACCTAGCGCAGTACGCTCAGCCACATAACGTAAGCGATCAAAGTTTAAGTTAGCACCCGAAAGCACCGCTGCTAAATGCAGCCCTTTTAAGCCCGATTGCTGGCTCCACTTTTTAAGCCCTGCGGTTGCAAGTGCACCTGAGGGCTCTGAAATCGCGCGAGTAGAGACAAAAATATCTTGCATGGCGGCACAAATTTCATCGCCACTGACAGTTACAACTTCATCGCAAAATTTTTGCGCTAAGCGAAATGTTTCGCTGCCAATAACTTTAACCGCTACGCCATCGGCAAAACTGCCAACACGGTCAAGCTCAACAGGCTCGCCCGCTTTAAGCGCGGCTTGTAAACATGCACTTTCGTCAGCTTCTACGCCAATGACTTTTATATCAGGGCGTAATGATTTGATATAAACCGCCATACCAGCAAGTAAGCCACCACCGCCAACAGGGATAAATACCGCATCAAGCTCGTTGAGTTGCTGCATAAGCTCGCGAGCCACTGTGCCTTGCCCCACAATTACGTCAGGGTCATCAAAAGGCGGTACAAATACGCCATTGCGTTGCTCTGTTAGTTCAAGTGCATGTGCTTTTGCAGCATCAAAATGATGGCCATGTAAAACCACTTCACCGCCCAGCGCACGTACCGCACTTACTTTTATTTCAGGCGTGGTAACTGGCATAACAATAGTGGCTTTATGGCCAAGATGTGAAGCACTAAGCGCCACACCTTGTGCATGGTTACCCGCAGATGCCGTAATAACAACAGACCCTTTTGGTAACTTGTTTAATTTATTATAAGCACCGCGTAACTTAAACGAATACACGGGCTGTTGATCTTCACGCTTTAACCAAACATGGTTGCCTAATTTATCACTGAGGTCGCGCATTTCGCTGACCTCAGTTACTTTAGCTAGCGGTTCCATATTGGCCTGAATAATAGCGCGAAAATAATCGAGCTCTTGAGAAACCATAATTAGCTAAGCTCCTCCAGTTTGGCTAAATCACGTACTGCGCCCTTATCGGCACTGGTTGCAAGTAATGCATACGCTTTTAATGCCGACGATACATAGCGGTCACGATCAAGCGGCTTATACGCTTGCTTACCACGCGCTAATTGCTTTTGTTTACGTGCTTCTAGCTCTTCATCACTTAATGCAAGGGTGATTTCACGTGTTGCGATATCAATGATAATTTTGTCGCCATTTTCAACATACGCAATAGCACCGCCACTTGCCGCCTCTGGCGATATGTGGCCAATTGATAAACCAGAAGTGCCGCCCGAGAAACGACCATCGGTGATCAAGGCACATTTTTCAGCAAGGCCTTTTGATTTTAAGTAGCTCGTTGGGTAAAGCATTTCTTGCATACCTGGGCCGCCTTTAGGGCCTTCGTAGCGAATAACCACAACATCACCGGCTTTTACTTCGTCGTTTAAAATGCCTTCTACTGAATCATCTTGTGATTCGTACACCACGGCAGTGCCTTCAAAATGCAGCATTTCGTCAACTACACCTGCACTTTTAACAATACAGCCATCAACCGCTAAGTTACCTGAAAGCACAGCTAAGCCACCATCTTGTCTAAAGGCATGCTCAACACTACGGATACAACCATGCTTTCGGTCGTTATCGCCTTCATCCCAACGGCACTCTTGGCTCATTGCTTTTGTAGTACGAATACCGGCAGGGCCTGCACGGTAAAACTTTTGTGCTGCTTCGTTTGTAGGGTCAGTCGCATCCCACTTTTTAACAAGCTCACCCATCGTCATACCCGCTACGTGGTTTACCGATAAATCAACTAAACCTGCTTTACCTAGCTCACGTACAATTGCCATCATGCCACCAGCGCGATGCACATCTTCTATGTGGTACTCAGGTGTAGCTGGGGCCACTTTACATAAAAATGGTGTTTTGCGAGATAGCTCATCAATGTGCGACATATCAAAATCTACACCGGCTTCTTGTGCCGCTGCTAATAAATGCAATACAGTATTAGATGAACCACCCATAGCAATATCAACCACCATAGAGTTCATAAAGGCTGTTTTGTTTGCAATTGCACGCGGTAACACGTCGTGGTTGTCTTTTTGGTAGTACTCGCGACACAAGTCAACAATGCGAGCGCCGGCTTCTACATACAGTTGCTTACGATCTTTATGAGTTGCAAGCGTTGTGCCGTTACCCGGTAGTGCAAGGCCAATAGCCTCTAATAAACAGTTCATTGAGTTGGCAGTAAACATACCCGAACACGAGCCACAGGTAGGACACGCAGAGCGCTCTACTTGCTCTGAATCAGCATCACTTACTGTTTCATCAGCGCCTTTTACCATGGCATCAACTAAATCTAGTTTAATATCGATGTTAGCAAGTTTGGTTTTACCCGCTTCCATTGGCCCGCCCGATACAAAAATAACCGGTATATTTAAACGTAGCGCTGCAAGCATCATCCCTGGGGTGATTTTGTCACAGTTAGAAATACAGATCATCGCATCAGCGCAGTGGCCGTTAACCATGTACTCAACAGAGTCTGCAATTAAGTCGCGAGAAGGCAGTGAGTAAAGCATACCACCGTGGCCCATTGCGATACCGTCATCAATTGCGATGGTGTTAAATTCTTTTGGAACGCCGCCCGCTTGCGTGATTGTTTCCGCCATTAGCTCACTAAGCTGATTAAGGTGTACATGCCCTGGTACAAATTGCGTAAACGAGTTAACTACAGCAATAATAGGTTTACCAAAGTCGGTGTCGGTCATGCCTGTTGCGCGCCATAATGCACGTGCGCCTGCGCGTTTACGTCCTTCAGTTGTTGTTGCACTTCTTAATTTAGCCATAGTTACCTCTGTTTTGCCGCTGTGTAAGCGGGCATTCCTCATTCTAAAAATTGTTGAGTTACTGATGGTTATATTCAGTAACGCGTAAATGTGTTTCGTTAGCAGTTACACTGCTTGTTGCTGTAAATTTTCTAAGCTGATTTCTTTCACGTCTACCAACTTATTTAGCTGGCTGGTTAATAGATGAATAGGCTTATCGCTATCAACCGTCATTGCTATCGTATATTGAGCTTCATCTGTATTAAGCTGAAAATGCGTAAGGTCAAAACCACGGTGACGCACAACACGTAAAAAGCGCTCCACCGCAATACTTTGGTTTTTCAATGCAATAGTTAAGCTGTGTTTCATTGTGCTTTCTCCGTAATCATTTCGTCATTTGCAGCCCCTGGTGGTACAAGCGGCCATACGTTTTCTTTATCATCTATACAGGCATGTAAAATATACGGCCCTTCGCTGTTTACCAGTGCAGTGATTGCATCGTCTACTTCGTTGGCTTTAGTAATAGTTTGCCCAGGAATACCAAATACCGCCGCTAACTGAACAAAATCAGGGTTATCTGAAAGATTGGTTTCAGAGTAACGCCCTTCAAAAAACAGTTCCTGCCATTGACGAACCATACCTAAGCGTTGGTTATCTAATATTAGTATTTTTACTGGTAAATTGTTACGACGTATAGTGGCAAGCTCTTGAATGTTCATCATGATTGAGCCATCACCCGACACCGTTATTACAAAATCATCTGGGCGTGCTACCTGTGCGCCAATAGCCGCTGGTAAACCAAAGCCCATAGTGCCTGCGCCACCACTACTTAAGTGATTACTTGGGTGGTTAAATTTCATATGTTGCGCCACCCACATTTGGTGCTGGCCTACATCGCAGCACACCACGCCTGTTTTTGGCATACGCTGGCTTAACTGGTTCAATAAATACGGGGCAAATACTTTTTCGCCTGGGTAGTCGTAACGCCATGCGTGTTTTTCGCTCATGAGCTTATTTGTATCGCACCATGCTTTAGGTGTTACAACACACTCAAGTGCGGGTAATGAGGTTTTTAGATCAGCAATTAAGGACGCTTTAGCAGGTTTGCGTTTACCTACTTCGGCCGCGTCAATGTCTAAGTGAATTACTTTTGCTTTGGCTGCAAATTTGGCTAAGTTGCCCGTTACGCGGTCATCAAAGCGCGCGCCTATACATACAAGTACATCACACTCTTGTACTGCTATGTTAGCCGCTTGTGTGCCGTGCATGCCTAACATTCCTAAGTAGTGCTCGTAATCTGGTAACACACTGCCTAGCGCTTTTAATGTTGATACCGCTGGCATTTGTGTTTTGTTTAAAAACTGCATTAACTCATTTTGCGCATCGGCGGCTTGTACGCCACCACCTACATACGCTACTGGCTGCTTTGCTTCAGTTAATAACTGGTTTGCAATGGCTACTTGGTTTAAATCAAGTTGTGGTAAATATTCATCAGCAGCTAACCAAGGTTTAAAAGGTACTTGCGCCATTTGAATATCTTTTGGAATATCTACAAGCACAGGGCCTGGGCGACCACTTTGAGCTAAGTGCATGGCTTCTTGTAATATTTCAGCTAAGTCTTCTGGGCGCTCTACCATGTAGCTATGTTTAGTACACGACAGTGACATACCTAGTACATCGACTTCTTGAAATGCATCTGAGCCAATAGCGGCAGTCGGTACTTGGCCTGTAATTGCTAATAATGGCACTGAGTCCATCATTGCATCGGCAAGAGCTGTTATTAAGTTAGTAGCGCCAGGGCCTGAGGTAGCAAAACAAACGCCTAATTTGCCTGTGCTGCGAGCATAACCCACTGCGGCAAAGCCAGCACCTTGCTCGTGGCGAGTAAGGTAATGCTTTACAGGCGCGCCATACAGCGCATCGTAAATGGGCATAATAGCTCCGCCAGGGTAGCCAAATACTTCATTTACGCCGTGCTTGGCTAATAAATCGATTGTTAGTTCTGCGCCTGTCATTAATTAATCCTCATTCCTCAGTGACAACCCAATTACCTACTTACTTAAAAAACTTATAGCTAATACCAATCCGCAATAATACTTAATTATTTTTAGGGGGCTAAAAGTGTCGCTATCTGCGTTAAAAAATTCTCATTTAGAACAACTAAATAGCGAATTTTTTGCCTAGCTATCAACACGTTTATCTATCCTCAAAATAGATCACTTAATTAAGCGAATTGGTATAAAATCTTTAAAACTTTGTGCTTAAAACTAAAAAGCCCTCCGAACGGTTAGGTGCGGAGGGCTTTTTAATGCTTAAGTTTATAGCACTACGAAGCCCTCGCGGGAATAATCACCACGATAATAATCAGGACTAGGTTAAGTGCATTTGTAAGCATGTAATTAATACCAAAATGTGTTCATTTGTTACGAAGTAATACTCTTCGCTCTGTATATGTATTTGTACCGCGCTGAGGCGAGTAAGTCAACACCAAACTTAATTCAACAAAAGAGCAAAAAGCGACTTTAAACGGATTTTAAATTCACAATAAAAGGCTTAAATGAAAAATTTATACCTTAATTTGCAGCAAGTAAATTCACTAGCCCCATAATAGCCATATAGGGCTTGATTAATTTTTGATACATTGTAGTACAAATAACAGCGCAGCACGGTAAATAACTTAAAACTTTGCTAATTAGGCAGGTTTACTCCGCAAGCCCTATTACGCACCACTCAATTACACTCACCCTATTTAAATAAGGTGCCCTAGTGCAACTAAACTCATAAGCGCATTTAAAAGTGTTGAATATAACCAAATAGGTTTATTAAAGCGCTTTAATTTAAGCTAGTATTTAGGCAACTCAATTAGATTTAAGGACAAGCCATGCAAGCCCTCTCTCGAATTAGTCAGTTCTTTATACTGGCACTTTTTATAGCAACTAGTTTTAATAGTGTCGCAGCGCCGGCATTATTTAAAGTAGAAAAAAACGGTACTAGCTCTTACTTGTTTGGCACGGTTCACGTAGGCGATGCCAGCATGAAAGGCTTACCAGAAAAAGTAACTAAGGCTATAGATCAAAGCGAGCAAGTTGTTGTTGAAGTAGATATTAGTAAACTCACGCCTTTGCAAATGCAGCAGCGTTCAATGCCCTTTATGATGCTTAAAGATGGCAAAACATTACAAACAGAACTCTCAAAACAAAACTACAATAAGCTTAAAGATTACTTTGCTAAAAAATCGATTGATATAGCTATGTTTAATGGCCTCAAACCTTGGGCTGTAATGGTAACCATGATGCAAATTGAATTTCAAAATGCAGGGTTTTCTGACCAAACAGGTATAGACAAGCAAGTACTTGCTTACGCTAAAAAGCAAAATATCACGATTGGAGAGTTAGAAACGCTAGAGCAGCAACTGCAAATGTTTGATGGCATGGCTTTGCTTAGTAATGAAATGATTGAAGAAACGTTTGAACAGCTTGCCGATATTAATACTTATTTTATTAAGTTAGTAAACGCCTGGAAAAATGGTGATATGGATACGCTGACTGAATACTACAACATGAGTTTTGACGAGAGTAACTACGGTGAAATAAGCGAGCAAGTTATGCTAGTTAACCGTAATAATAAATGGGTGGAGCAATTAGTGCCTCGCTTAACTAACGAAAAACTATTTATTGCTGTAGGCGCGCTGCACTTACCAGAGCAACACGGTTTAATTAAACAGTTAACTGATGCAGGCTTTACCATTACTCGCCTATAACGTGGCGTTAAAGGTTGGGCATATTCAGCCCAGCCTTTAATTAAAATCTTCCATTTTTAAGTAATGCTCAATCCCTTTAATTTTGTCTGCCGCATGGTGATTTACATAAATAACGGTGCTGGTATTTGCGGCACAAATTTTCTCTATTAATATTAGTACTCGCTGTCTATTTGCTTCATCAAGCCCCAAACAAGGTTCATCTAAAATAAGTAACGTGGGGTGTTTTACCATAGCACGCACTATTAATAGCATACGCTGATCGCCGTATGAAAGTTGCGTAAATGAGCTATTTTGTTTATCGCTTAACCCAATCAGCGCTAACCATTGCTTAGCTGTATTTACCTGTGACTCTGTTGGCTTTTGATATAAACCAATGCTGTCGTAAAATCCAGAAATAACCGTATTCAATGCCGATATACTTACTCGATAATCCATATGCAGTGCATTTGATATATAGCCAATATGTTGTTTTATATCCCAAATACTTTCACCACTTCCGCGTTTAAAACCAAATACCTGAATATCATTGCTGTAGCATTGAGGGTTATCGCCAGTGATTAAATTTAATAAGCAGGTTTTACCTGAGCCATTTTTACCACTCAATTGCCAGTGTTGATGTTTATTAATTTGCCAATTGAGATTTTTAAATACATCAACCCCAGCGTAGCTAACCTTTGTATTACTAAGCTTAACCAATGTATCGGCGGTATACTCTGCACGGCCTTGGGAGTCATCCGGTTGAGGTATTTCTAAAGCGGTATGGGTTAAATGCAGTAGTTTAAGCAAGTCAGCACGCTGCTCTGCGTTTGGATTATTAAGTACATGCTGCAACTGCCCCTGATTTACATAAGCGTAATGAGTAATAAACGGTGGGATTTCATCAAGCCTATTTAACACAAACACAAAGTTAATTGTTGAGCTAAGTGTTTCTAATAAAGTGTTTAGCACCTCAGACGAATGTTTATCTAAGCCATCATATGGCTCATCTAGTACCACTAAATCAGCATGACTACTTAGCGCATTTATAAGTAGGAGTTTACGGGTTTCGCCGGTAGAGAGATCTCTAAAATGCCTCTCTAAAAGGGCGCTGTAATTAAAGGCATCTATTAGTTTTGTACGTAGCTCATGATTGTAGCTACTATTTTGAGGGAAGATAAAATCTTTTACTAAGCTGTGATGTTCATGCTCAATTTCGTTTTTGATTAACTGCTTTTGCACATCAGATGACACAAGCTGCGTGCTATTAAAGGTACTTTTAAAAGTACCACTTTGCTGCTTAGCTTCACCCGTTAATGCGGCGCTCAATGCCGATTTACCTGCGCCATTAGCGCCTAATAATAGCCAGTGCTCACCAGCATTCACTTGCCAACTTAAGTCATTAATTGTGAAACGGCTTTTACCTTGCCCTTTTAAATAACCACTAAATTGTTCAAATACAATACTTTGCACAATACTGCCTTCACCATAAGCTAAATAAACAACTTAACGTATAGTAAATTGCTTTAGCAAGCGTATTTAATTGCGTATTAATTTATTTCATTAGCTATGCACACATTTACTAATGCATCAGCCACTGCCTGCTTACTTATGGGTTTATGAATATGCTCACTCGCGCCATATTCATAAATCAAGTCCATGTCTTCGGCTGAAGTATTTGCTGTAACAACGATTATGGGCATGGTTTTATTTAGCTCTTTGCGTATTTTTTTAGTCGCTTCAAAGCCATCCATGACCGGCATGTTTAAATCCATAAACACCACGTCATAGTCAGCCTTACCTACCTTTTCGCAGGCTTCTAGGCCATTTACAACGCATTCATAGTCCACACCTAACGTTGCCAAAATACGTGTGAGTAACAAGGTGTTTAATTCATTGTCTTCAACCACAAGGCAAAAAAGCTTTTTTTCGACTTCTCTTTCTGTTTGCTGGTTAGTAATTTCAATCGGCAAGTTAAGCGTAACATGAGCGCCACTCGCTGCGTTGTTTTTAAATGAAAGCGAACCATGCAGCGCTTTAACAACATACTGCGCCCGTGTTAATCCCGTTCTTAGGCCTTGAAAGTGGTTAGTTTGTTTAAATGAGTCAAACTCCAGTTCTGTTATTTCGCTAGAAAAACCACACCCACTATCATTAACTGTTAATTGTAATTGCGAGTTTTGCATGTTTGCAGCAACTTCAACCTCGCCCTTGTCGGTAAACTTTATTGCATTGCTAATTAGCTCGGTTAATACATGCTGTAAGCGCTGATGATCTAACTTACAAAAACAATTAAGAGACTCATCAAAATGAGTGATTAATGTTAACCCTTTTTGCTGCGCTGCATACTCATACGCCAATACCACTTTGTTTATGGATTCTAAAAGGTTTTCGTTTTTAAGAATTGGCGCCCACTTTCCTGTGCTTAGTGCTTGTAGGTCTTGTAGCTCATCAAGCATAGATAGAAGTCTAAGGGCGCAGTAGCTTGCTTGCGTTTTAATATTTTTCTGCTCGGCATTGATGGTTAGCTCATCAATCGACGTAATTAATCCCTGTAACGGTGTTCTAAATTCGTGGCTTGCTCTGGCAATAAAGTGCTCTTTGTTTTGGCTCATTTGCGCTACAAAGTCCTTTTGTTTTTGAAGAGCTGTTAAGGTGCGTTCCACCTCTTTTTCCATCGGCATAAACACAAATCTTAGCTCAACGAGCAATAACACCATGGCGACTAACCAGCACAGCAATTCTAAATTAGACACGCGGTTAACTTTTTTTACTGCGTGTTGCTCAAATAAAGTAACCGCGCGGTCAAGCTTAGCTAGCAGGTTTTCTACATGTGCTACGTTGAGCACCTGTGTGTCTACCTCGCCTTTTTGATACAGCAGCCAGCTAGCTTGGGCAATAAATTCATTCACTTCGCTATCTAGATTAGCTGGCTCAGCAAAGTATAACTTTACTAACTCTGGCGTTAAATAACGGTAACTACTACCTTGCTTGGTAAGTAATACCTCATGAGCTGTTTTAAATTGTGCGAGAGAGTGTTCGAGGGAATTGGTATGGGTAGCAACATCGATTCGTGATGAAAGAAGTGCATTGCTATGCCAAGCAATTTTTTGCGAGAGCATGCGCTGCTTACCTGCCATATTAATAATTTTGGCATCGTACTTTTGTACAGAAAAGCCATACTGCAGCAATAATGCTGAGCCACTTATTAACAGAGCAATAGCAATAAGCGCCCATCGGTAACGCTGTCTTACATTGGCAATAATTTTAAACATACAAGGCCGCTTTTTTATTTTAAGTGTAGCCTATATATAGAAAACTCAACATCAGCTTTAGTAATTATATAAATAAAAAGCCCAGTAACATGACTGGGCTAAATGTATTAAGTGTGAGGCAAAAAGGGCAATACTTGCGACACTTTTGTAATTACCAGTTAGCGATTTTCTAATCGGTTGTAGTCAAACATACCAAATTCAACGCCGCGATACTCTTTAGCTAATTGGTGCATTATGTCGCTGTATTTCCAAAATTCTGGATGTGAGCGACGAATACCAAATTTTACTTTTAATGCAGCATAATCTGCTTCAATTTGCATCATAGGTAATAGCTGTGCAAACTCACCCACTTCATTTTGATCATTTAAATACCAAATAGCCGCAGGGTAATCGCCAATAAAACCTGGCACTAGGGTGGCGGTATCTTCATCATAAGCGCGCTGCCCATCTTCATTTAATAAGCTGGAAATATTGTAATGCGCGTTGTGATGAATAAGCGTGTAAGCTTTATGTGAAGCATCGTCTTGCTTAACCAAAATATACGATAACTGCGGTAATAAATTTATAGCCTTAGCTGGCATATTGTTCAGTGCATTTAATGGCGTGGGTACTTTTGTGTAGTCGTAGTGCTCACTCAGTACTGGCGCTAAAGTTTGCTTAACTAACCCATACAGCTCGTGTTGTGGGTCATCCGTTTTATATTCAATACCGCTAGGTTGGCTAAACTCTCGATTGTTTTTAAAAAACTTAGATAAGCTTGGCGGAGACTTTCTATACCAGCTTTTTTTAATTTGATGGCGCTTCGCTTCAGGTAATAAAGCCAAAAAGTTTTGCTCACCCTCTAAACGTAAAAAGTCCATGTATAGGCGGGTCACTAATTGGTGGCCGATATTTCCGTATACATCAAAGCCTGCAACAAGTAAGTAATGAATACGCTCAAATAGCGCATAATCTAACACCCACATAGTTTTAGGCTCTTGACCAATAAAGCCTTTCACTACCGTAGCACTATCAAAGTGGCGAAATATTGTAAGCGCGGCATTTTTGTTATGGCCTTCACCTTTCCACAATAGGTCGGTGGTTAAATGCTCTCCGTTTTTAAACATCTCGTTAGCCAGCTCAACTTTGGCTTGTAAGTACTTTTTCTCACGCACTGAGTATTTAACCCAGCTAGAGATAGGCAATGCATTGCTTTCTTCTGCTGCAGGTAATTCAAGGGCTTCTTCGTGCTGAAGTAACATATCTTCCACTGCTGGAGTCGCGACTTTTTCAGGGTCTGCAAAGGCAACCCAAAAATGATCGTTAATCACATTAAGTGCAATTTGGCCGCGGCATACAGGGCCCTTAATAAAGCCCATAATAATTAGCTCAGCTTCATCAAGCATAAATTGATACTTAGAATTAATAGGAATTACTTCAAACGTTTTAAAAGGATTAGATGCCGCCTCGCTCTTATAACTTGGCATTTTAGTAACCGTATAATCGGGAGCTATAAATTGCTCATAAATACGTGCAAGCTTTGCATCATCAAGCTTTAACGGTAAATGTGTTTTTGATAAAACAGTTGAGCGGTCCTGTAGTAAACGGTAATACACACGGCTTACTTTAGGGTCATCGTATGGTCGGCGCGTATTAATTAACTTAATTTCTTCGCCTGGCGGCGTACTTGAACGAACCAGTTTAAAAAAGCTCTGTGGTTTATCAGAACCAAAATAAATATGGGCTAAAAACCAATGCTCGTAAATATAACGTGCGGCTAATTGGTATTTTAAGCTGTCTTGATTTAAAAACGCTTCCCAGTTTTGAACGTTTGTTAGCTCGGCTTTGGTGGGCGGTTTAATATGCGCCATTTTTCCACCGTCTTTAAGCCACTTTTGTAAATGATAAAATTCCTGGCTAGACACGCCCGGCAAACCGTAAGGCATACCGCCATGAGGCTGCTCTGCAGCTAAACGATCGAATTCTCCCATAGTGGCGCACGTTTGAGAGCGGCTAAGTGAAAAGTCAAATTCGTCATCAAGAATTTCATTCTCTGGTAAGGGTGCACTTTGCTTAAGCACTAATGAATTAAATAACACCCCACCGGCAAGGTTTGCTTCTGGGTTTTGGTCACGTTCGTTAAGTACTGGAGTAAAGCCCTTTTTACGCCATTGCTCAGTGCTGGTTGCATCAAATAATAACCGGCTTGGTGTAGTGGCTAATAGCCGTGTACCATCATAAACAAGCTCTTTGCTTAGCCCTCTATCTATCCCTTCAGGGGAAGAAAGCTTTAGCTGACATGGCGCATCATAACAGCCATGGCATACTACACAGCGTGTATCTAGCACAGGTTTTACTTCTTGCAAAAACTCGGCACCAGCACCTGTATCATGCGGCACTATACGCTGCTGCGTTTGTTCATCACCAAATAAGTCGTTGTAGTGAGCATTGCCTAAATAAGCACACCCGCTGAGGATAATAAGGACGAATGTACTGATCAGAATTTTTTTCATTCTTCATCCTCATCACCCAGGTCGAAGGTTGGCATCATATCCATTTGTGGAGAGACAAAAGTCTGGTTGTCGTGGGTATTTAACACCACACTTAACAGTGGGCCGTGGGTCAGCGTTATTTGTGCATCGTGCTCTTGGTTTAATAACGCATTAAATTCGCTGCTATGCGGCGCAAGCTCATACTCTTTTAAACTAATAGCGATACTGCTATCAGGTGCTGGGTTTTGGCATATCTGCGTCAGTAGCTCATCATCAAGAGCAAATGAAATGTCTAAATCGGGCTTTTCTACATCTCGCTCACTAAGCGACTCATTTAAAATAAATAACGGTAAGGTTAATTTACTATCTTGTTCAAATTCCATTGTACTCTCTTGCTGACTGACGGTGTAATTACCCGCCATTATAGCAAAAAAGCACATAATTACTGCGCCTAAATAACCACACTAAAGTCTAAAATTTAGCCTTAAGCGCCGTTAATGACTAAGCTTTAATATCATCCATTGCCGATTCGATAATAGAAAATACAGCCCCTTGAGGGTCGCAAATGACACTAAAACGCCCTACATCAGGGATATCTGTGGCAGGTACACATACTTGCCCTCCAAGAGTCGCCGCTTTTTTTACATAGCTATCGCAGTTATCCACGGCGAAGTAAATCATCCAATGGGGAGGTACGTCTTGTGGCCATTCATCAGTCATTTGTAGCATGCCTGCTACCGGCTTACCTGCGACTAAAAACAAGGTGTAATCCATACCTTCCATAGGTTTTGTTTCACTTTTCCACCCCAGTAGTTCACAGTAAAAATGACGGCTTGTTTCACTATCGCGCGTTGCCATTTCATGCCAATAAGGCGTGTTGAGCTCAAAAGGACGCTTACATCCTATATGCTCTTTACCTTGCCACAACGCCACCGTGGCACCCGCGGGGTCTTTAAGCATTAACATACGCCCTGCATCCATAACATTATGAGGGCCTGCTATAATTTGCGCACCGAGCTCTTGCGCCTTAATTGCACATGCATCAACATCATCTACGGCAATATAGGTAAGCCAGTAGCTAGGCGTAGAGGCCACTTGCTCTTTAGGCATTTGATACATGGCAGCAATATCGTCACCTTGCTTTTGTAGCATAGTGTAATACTCATCATCGCCAATGGGCTGATCGTCATTTCCCCACTCAAACAACGAGGTATAAAAAGCTTTCCCGTCTTGCCAATTATGAGTACACAGTTCAGCCCAGCAAAATATACCTTTCGGATAGTTATTTTTATTATTCATCGCCCATTTCCTGTTGTAAATTTAAGCCATTTTTAGCTTAGGCTAATACCCTGTAAGTGTCGATAGTTATTCACTGAATAAGCCCCCTTACACACCAGTGACCACTTGTACTCGGGCTTTGTAAAGCCAACCCAAACAACATTATTTACATTAACGCCAAGCAGCTAAAAGCTGATAGCTAAAAACTAATCACTTTTCTTCAGGCAATAAAAAAGGCCACCGAAGTGACCTCTTTTTAGTATTCATTAGCTAGGCTAATTATTACTCATTGAACGTTGCTACATAGCACCTACGCCTAAAGGTAATAGCGCCACCTTCACATGACGTAAATTTCAGGCATTAAAAAACCCGAGGCTAAGCTCGGGTTTTTATAGTATTAATTAACTTAAACGTTAACTA
>BJUT01000001.1 GCA_007988745.1 Pseudoalteromonas atlantica | reverse complement strand
CCTTATTACAATAATTATGAGTACACTCTTACTTTTAATTTATAGCACTTTCGGAGAGATGGCAGAGTGGTCGAATGCACCGGTCTTGAAAACCGGCATGGGTTTGTAGCCCATCTAGGGTTCAAATCCCTATCTCTCCACCATTATATTAAAGCCCGCTTTTTAGCGGGCTTTTTTGTTTTTACGCTTTATTATCAGGCCATCTTAGGTTTCCTCGCTTATTCCCCCATTTCGGTTTGCTATTAGCCGCTATCGATAGATTATTAACATATTCATGTACTTTTATTTTTTAGATTTTAAAATAGTATGTTGTGGCTCAAGGATGATTTACCTTCAAGAAAACCTATTGTTTATCGTGCAATGATTCTCATTGATAACGGTGTTTGTTTTATTTGTATTCCAACCTTTTGACACAATTAACGATACATCATCACTTTTGCAGCTTTGCTGTGCTGTATACCTACGACGCTGGCTATGCGTAAATCAGTCATTAATTGAAGAACGTATTTAATATTGAAATCTAAAGGTTAGGTTTTATTGACGATAGCGCCTATAAGGTAGTGAACTTTGTCTGATAGGCGACTAAGCAGCGCAAAGTAAGCGTGGGCTGGCAGCACAATGCGTGTTTGTTTTTTGTTAGCAAAACCATTCATTAAAATCATTTGCAAAACTTTATTAAACCCACTCACTAAACAGCCCAACAGAAGTTAAATCTTCAAATTATCAACCTTGCAAAGGGGGGTTAAAGACCTTTGCTAGAAACGCTAAGATATACTTTTATAAAATTAAAATGCCTAGTTACAGCAGTTTAAAGAGTGCTTGTTTTCCCATCATAAATTACGACCATAGTCTCTGTTTCTAACCTTAAGAACTTGGTGCATGCTTAAGATAATGTTTGTAGTGTGTAATTAGGAACTTATATGAAACATCAACTAGCCAAAAGTGTAGCGCTTTCTTTATTATCCCCTGTGATTGTTGGTAGTTTACTTGGCCTTTATTATGGGCTCACTATGAATGGCGATGCGGTTACCATTTTTTTACAACTATTGATGAGTGCAATTGCGAACGCACATATTGTTGGGCTTACTATGGCCGCTTTTGTCGTACCGGGTTATTTACTTATGTTTAAGTATGCAAAAGTGAATTATTCAGGAGTATTAACTCTTGGGCTGCTTGGTGGTGCAATATTTAGTTATTTACTCAGTGCTACAACAGGCGAGATATTTTTAATTAATAGTGTAATGGCCGCTTTTGCCGCAGGACTATTTTTATTTGGCCTGCGTAAAACATCAAAAAAATAATTGCAGAAATATTAATCAAGCGTGCTGAAAAACGGCGCTATTTCTGTTTTTTTGCCTGTAAAAGGTTTCAATTTTTCACGACAAAGAGTACCTTTAGCTACTGTCTGTTTAATAAGAAGTAGTTTGGTATGCAAAAGCACGATTTTTACCAGTCATTAGTTAAGCAAACTGAATCACTAATTGCTGGTGAATCTAATGTCATTGCTAATATGGCTAACGTAAGTGCGCTATTATTTACCTCATTAGAAGATGTAAATTGGGCGGGCTTTTACTTTATGGATTCGCCAAGTGAATTAGTGCTTGGGCCTTTTCAAGGTAATCCAGCGTGTATTCGTATCCCTGTTGGTAAAGGGGTGTGTGGTACGGCTGCAGCAACGTTAGAAACTCAACTAATTGAAGATGTACATGCGTTTGATGGCCACATAGCCTGCGATGCAGCGTCTAACTCTGAGATTGTTGTACCTATCATGAAAAATGATAAAATAGTTGCTGTTCTTGATATCGATAGTCCAACTATTGGTCGATTTGATACTGATGACCAAGCAGGTCTTGAAGCATTAGTTAAATGCTTAGAGGCAAGCTTATAATGAAAGACTTGCTAAATGTTCAAGACTACCTATTCGCAGTACAAGATGTAGGCGATTGGGAAGGGGAAGAAGAACATGTAGCGGAAACGCTCAATGATTTGATTCACATAGCCTGGGATAAACTTCCAGATGATTTAGATTGTGAATCAATCGATGAAATAATAAATGGTATTTGGGAACACCTTCGAGGTGATTTGGCTGTACTTGAAGCCGACTTCGAAGAGTTAATCGACTGGGTAATACACTACGTTGACTCGTCCCTTGATGAAAAGATGTGAAAAATAGGTTCTAAAATGGAAACCACAAACAAGCTAAAAGATATTAATGAAGTGCTGGAATTTCTTTATCAAGAATTTCCACAATGTTTTAAACAAAAAGACGGTATTAAACCGCTTAAAGTCGGTATTTTTAAAGATATTGCCGAGCGTATCGAAGGGTCTGAAAAAGTAAGTAAGACTCAAGTACGTCAAGCGCTTAGAAAATACACGTCTAACTGGCGTTATTTAGAAGCTGTGACTAAGTCAGAGTTTCGTATTGATCTTGATGGCAATCAAGGTGAAAAAGTTGAGCAAGAGCACATTGACCACGCTCAAAAAGCACTAGAAGAAAGCCGTGCTAAAATGGCAAAACGCAAAAAACAACAGCGTCCACGCCAAGATTCAGATTCTAAATCTTTCAAGAAAAAACCAGCCCACGCTAGCAAAAACAATGCACAAGCTAACAAACCAGCTAAAGCAGCCCCTGCTAAACGTTCAGGAAAAGTTGAACCTTTACCTGCAAGTGAGGTCAAGGTTAATAACAAGGTTAAGGTTAAACTTGGCCAAGCACTTGTAAATGCGGTAATTACTGAAGTAAACAAAGACGAAGTTCATGTTGAATTAGTAACAGGCATGCAAGTTAAAACCAAAGCTGACAGCTTATACATTATTTAAGTTGTAAATAAATTAAGGAGTTGTGTATGAGTAAAAAGTTTACGCTCATTCCGTTAGTTGCTGCCCTGTTTTCGGGTTCTTTATTCGCTTCCGTAGAAGCGGCAAAACTTGAAGACTTGCCTGTACTTAAACAAGAAAGTCAACATGGCACTGCCAGCAAACGAGTGGCTAACTTATTTGCTCGTTCACACTATACACCGGTTCGATTTAACGATGGGCTTTCTAGCAAAGTGTACGATCGTTATATCGAATCCCTTGATTTTAATAAAAGTGTGTTTTTAGCAAGCGACATTGCTGCGTTTGAAAAATACCGCAACGATTTTGATAATGCTATTACCACCGGTAAGCTTGGCTTTACGTTTGATATTTTTAACTTAAGCTTAAAGCGCCGTTTTGAACGTTATGATTACTCTTTATCATTACTAGATAAAGAAATGACGTTTGAGAAAGACGATGAATACTTTTTTGACCGTGAAGATTCAGCATGGCCAGCATCGCAAGCTGAGCTTGATGAAATTTGGCGTGAACGCGTTAAATACGATGCCTTACGTTTAAAAATGACAGGCAAAGATTGGGAAGGGATCAAAGAGGTCCTTACTAAGCGTTATAAAAATGCACAAAAACGTTTAGTGCAAACAAATTCAGAAGATGCATTTCAAATTGTAATGAACTCGCTAGCGCGAAGCATTGAAGCGCATACGTCGTACTTATCGCCGCGCCGCGCAGAACAATTTAAAATGGATATGGACCTAGAGCTTGAAGGCATTGGCGCCGTTTTAAGCCCAGATGAAGATTACACCGTTATTCGCAGCTTAGTACCAGGTGGACCTGCCGATAAAACAGAGCAGCTAAAAGCTGACGACAAAATTATTGGTGTTGCCCAAGATCAAAAAGAGTTTGTTGATGTTATTGGCTGGCGTTTAGATGATGTAGTTGATTTAATTAAAGGCCCTAAAGGCACTAAGGTACGTTTACAGTATCTTAAAGGCTCTGATGCACATGGCACGCCTAAAGTAGTTGAAATCACCCGTGATAAAATTCGCTTAGAAGATAGGGCTGCTAAATCTGAAGTATTTGAAGCCAGTTATTCAAATTTAACTTCAAAAATTGGTGTTATTGAGATCCCAGGCTTTTACAACAATCTTTCAAAAGACGTTAAAGTTGAATTAGCTAAACTTAAAGAAGAAAACGTAGACGGTATTATTATTGATTTGCGCCAAAATGGCGGTGGATCATTATATGAAGCTACACAGCTATCAGGCTTGTTTTTTGACCAAGGTCCGGTTGTTCAAATTCATACATTAAATAACCGTATCGAAGAGCAAAAAGACCGTGACGGAATTACCTACTACGATGGCCCATTAACTGTTTTAGTTGACCGTTACAGTGCTTCAGCCTCTGAAATTTTTGCCGCCGCAATGCAAGACTATGGCCGCGCAGTAATTATAGGCGAGCAAACCTTTGGTAAGGGAACGGTTCAGCAGCACAAAGGCTTAGGTCGTGCGTACGATTTATACGACAACGACTTAGGTAGCGTACAATACACTATTGCTAAGTTTTACCGTATAAACGGCGGCAGTACTCAACATAAAGGGGTTATTCCTGATATTTCATTTCCTTCTGCGATAGACCCAGCAGAATGGGGCGAGAGCAAGCAAGATAATGCATTGCCGTGGGATAGCATAGTACGAGCTAAGTATAATAGGCAGGGTAATTTAACGCCTGTAATCACTTATCTTGAAAAACAGCACGAAGTACGTATTAAGTCAGAGCCAGAGTTTGGTTACGTATTTGATGATATTGCCCGTTACAATGAAGAGAAAGACCGCAAAACTATTTCTTTAGTTGAAGCAGACCGTATTAAAGAAAAAGATGAAAATGAAGCACGTACTCTAGCGCGCACTAATGAGCGTTTAAAGCGTTTAGGTAAAGAGCCAATAGAAAACCTAGATGATGTACCTGAGGTAATTGAAGAGCTTGACCCTTTCTTAGAAGAGGCAGCACTGATCACTCAAGATTACATTAACTTTGGCCGTATCGCTAAAAAATAAACACGTGTTTACCCCGTTTAAAAGGCGCTTTTTGCGCCTTTTTTGTTACCTAAATTTCGCTAAATTGCTATAATCGCGAATTACTAAATTGAGTTACATTACTGTGGCTTAAAAAAAGCACTGATACGCTAAAAATAATAAATAACCACGCCACGATATGTGGTGTGCAGGAGTCACTATTTTGAAGCCTTTAGAAAAACCGATTAAACCCGCCTCGTTTTTTGATGCACTTGTTCCTATCACTGTTTTAATTTGCCTTTTAGGCGCAGCGGTATATTTATTTGGCGATAACTCGTCATCAGGTCCTAACCAAATAGCGTTATTATTTGCCACTTTTTCTGCGGCATTAATAGGGCTAAAAAATGGCTATACGTGGAAAAAGCTTGAAGAAGCCATGATTGAAGGTATTACCTTATCATTGGGGGGCTATTTTAATTTTATTAATGGTGGGTGCCTTAATTGGTACTTGGCTGTTGTCGGGTACCGTGCCAACGCTCATTTACTATGGCTTACAGGTTATTAACCCAAGCTGGTTTTACGCCGCAAGCTGCTTAATTTGTGGCATTGTTGCAATGAGTATAGGTAGCTCTTGGACCACAGCTGCCACCATAGGTGTGGCGCTTTTAGGGGTGGCCACCGGGTTAGGGCTTGATCAAACTGTGACGGCAGGGGCGGTTATTTCGGGAGCTTACTTTGGTGACAAACTTAGTCCGCTTTCTGAAACTACTAACTTAGCACCGGCTGTTGTTGGAGCTGATTTATTTCAACATATTCACCACATGTTATGGACTACTGTTCCTAGCTTTGTCATTGCATTAATCATTTTTATATTTATGGGCTTTAATGCAACTGCCTCGAATGAAGCTGGCAGGATTGACGAAATAACAGCGATTTTAGAGCAAAACTTTAATATTGGCTTTGAAATGCTAATTCCATTCATTGTGCTGCTAGTTTTAGCTATTAAAAAAATGCCAGCGTTTCCGGCAATTTCAATTGGCGCTGTAATTGGTGCTGTGTGGGCAATGTTGTTTCAGTCTGATTTAATTGCGACACAAATTGACCTTTCTCAGGGTGAGTTGGTTGGTTATTTTAAAATTATTTGGACGACTTTTTTCGATGGTTTTAGCATCGACACGGGTGATGACAAAATGGATTCATTGCTCAGTGGTGGCGGTATGGCAGGGATGTTAACCACAACATGGCTGATCATGACGGCTCTTATGTTTGGTGCCATTATGGAAAAAACCGGCTTATTAGATATTTTTGTTAAGAGCATTTTAAAAATTGCAAAAAGCACGGGCTCGCTTATTACATCAACCATTGCTACTTGTGTGGGCACAAACTTAATAGCGGCTGATCAATACATTGCTATTGTAGTGCCAGGTCGTATGTTTAAAGAAGAATATAAAAAGCGTGGTTTAAAGCCCGTTAATTTATCGCGTACTTTAGAAGATGGCGGCACAATAACAAGCCCGCTAATTCCGTGGAATACCTGTGGTGCGTACATGCAAAGCGTTTTATTAATAAACCCATTTGACTATGCCTTGTATGCTTTCTTTAATTTAATTAACCCTTTCTTAGCCATTATTTATGCGTACGTAGGCATTAAAATTTTACGCATTGAACCCAAGCAACCTGCTTAAATCTAAATAGCTCCTTTTTAAGGAGCTTTAGTTGGAGTAACTATGACTGTTTCAGCAAAGCCAAAAGCGCAATACTTAAAAGACTACACTGCGCCTAATTTTTCTATAGAGCACACTGAACTCACTTTTGACTTACAACCACTAAATACAAAAGTGACGGCGCTACTAACACTTAAAAGAACAACAAATCAAAACTCAGCGCTTGTGTTAGATGGCATAGACTTACAATTAGTGGAGCTGCAAGTAGACAATATTGCTTATACTAATTATAAGATTGAAGGTGAGCACCTAATCATTAATGATTTACCTCACACATGCCAGCTTAAAATTGTTACTGAAATTTCTCCTGATACAAATACCTCTTTAGAAGGCTTGTATTTATCTGATGGTGCGTATTGCACGCAATGTGAAGCGCAAGGTTTTAGAAAAATAACCTACTTTTTAGACCGCCCTGACGTATTAAGCACATACGATGTGACGATTATTGCTGATAAAAGCTTTAAGCATTTACTGTCAAATGGTAACCAAATTGACAGTGGTGAAACAGCTGATGGCCGCCATTTTGCTAAATGGCAAGACCCATTTAAAAAGCCAAGTTACTTATTTGCATTAGTAGCGGGTGATTTTGATGTACTAAAAGACACCTACACAACAAAAAGTGGGCGCGAAATTGAGCTTGCGTTATTTGTTGATAAAGGTAATTTATCGAAAACACCACATGCAATTAACTCATTAAAAAAAGCCATGCATTGGGATGAAACGCGCTTTAACCTAGAATATGACTTAGATATTTACATGATTGTTGCCGTAGATTTTTTCAATATGGGAGCAATGGAAAACAAAGGGTTAAATGTATTTAATAGTAAATGCGTATTGGCTAACCAAGAAACCGCCACCGATAAAGATTATCACACGATAGAGTCGATTGTTGGTCATGAGTATTTTCATAACTGGACGGGTAACCGTGTTACCTGTAGAGATTGGTTTCAGCTATCGTTAAAAGAAGGGCTCACAGTATTTAGAGACCAAGAATTTAGTAGCGATTTAGGCTCACGCGCACTTAACCGCATTGATGCCGTTAAAGTAATGCGCACACATCAGTTTAGTGAAGATGCGGGGCCAATGGCGCACCCAATTCGCCCAGAAAAAGTTATCGAAATGAATAACTTTTATACCGTAACGGTGTACGATAAAGGGGCTGAAGTTATCAGAATGATGCACACCCTGTTAGGTGAGGTTAACTTTCAAAAAGGGATGCAGCTTTACTTTGAACGCCATGATGGCCAAGCGGTTACCTGTGACGATTTTGTTGCTGCAATGAGTGATGCTTCAGGCATAGATTTAACGCAATTTAAGCGTTGGTATAGCCAATCTGGTACACCACGATTAAATGCAACACAGCACTATGATCACGATAAGCAACTTTATACTTTAACAATTGAGCAATCAGCTCCGCTAAATCAGCCAGATAATAAGAGCCTTCATATTCCATTTGCCATCGAATTATTAGATGAAAATGGGCAAAGTATTGCACTTACTTATCAAGGTGAAAAACGCGACCACGTGCTTAACGTAACTGCGCCAACGCAAACGTTTTACTTTGATCAAATACCTGCTCGCCCAGTGGCTGTACTACTTGAAGATTTTTCTGCGCCCTGTATTTTAAGCCAGCAAAATTCAGAACCTGATTTACTGCATATTATGCGTTTTGCACGCAGCGATTTTTCGCGTTGGGATGCGCAGCAGCAGTTATTTATTAATGCAGTTAAGCAAGCAGTTAACGCACCTGAACACGCAACATTAAGTGAAAACGTTATTAATGCACTACGTGTGTTAATAAGCGCACAAAGTGGCGATTTAGCACTGGTAGCAGAGCTTATAAAACTGCCAAGCTTTGACACGTTTGCCGCTGAGTTTGACATAATTCCTGTTGACGAAATCATTACAATCACAAGATTGTTTGAGCAACAGATTGCCGAGCAATTATCTGATGAGCTTTTACATTGTTACAGTTCGTTAGTAGATGATGGCAGTATAAATCCAGATGCAGTGGCTATAAGAGCGCTTAAAGGTGTTTGTTTACATTACTTAGCTAAAATACCTTCTGAGCAAGTTGACCGCTTTATTAAAGAATCGGCAGATTCACCGAATATGACCAATGTTTTAGCCTCATTAAGTGCGGTAGTAAAAGCATCACACCCATTAAGAACAACGTTGTTAGATCACTTTGATAGCCAGTGGCGTCATGATGTTTTAGTTATGGACAAATGGTTTGCGCTGCAGGCTATGCAATCTGGTGATGATGCTATTGAGAATATAAAAGCGTTGTACGCGCATCCTAGCTTTGATTTTTCAAATCCAAATCGTGTACGGGCATTAGTGGGTAGCTTTAGTCATTTTAATACCGCACAATTTCACCGAAAAGATGGTGAAGGTTACGCATTATTAGGTGATTTACTTATTAAGCTAAACGCGATTAATCCGCAAAATGCCTCTAGAATGTTAACGCCTTTCATGTCGTGGAAACGCTTTGACACCACCCGTGCTCAAGCAATGAAAGCACAGTTGCAACGCTTAGCAAACCTTGAAGGATTAAGTGCTGATTTATATGAAAAGGTTGAAAAAGCGCTTAATTAAATGATTGAGTATTACTTTTCTTTACACCTGAGCTATAACAAATGCATGGACTACTACCATGGTCGTTTTAGCTCAGTACAAGTGGTTGAGGATAACGGTAAAACAATACGTTTTGCCGCCTCGCACTTACGCCCTTACATTTCATCTATAGGAATAAGAGGGCGTTTTAGACTTTTACTTACCCCCGAGAATAAATTTATTCGCCTCGAACGTATCGCCTAACCTGCTGTTTTTATGTTATAGATACATAAAAATATTATCTTTTTGTTAATTTCAATTTGTTCTATTGTTAATTTACGTGTATAAATTATCTGGTATGACGTCTTACCAATACGTAAACGTCAGCTCAAAAAATATAATAATTGATTGAACGCGACCATTTGTAATTTTTTATAATCGCTTCTATCGTTAAGATTACACTAAAAACAATAACTTGATCACACATAATTACCCACGACAGGGGGGATACACAATGATAAGAAGATCGCTTTTTGTTAAAAACAAAATAGCTATAGGTTTAGCAGCCGCAAGCTTAGGTTTATCTGCAGCAGCGAATGCAGCAAATTTTGAGGTAGGGGGCTTTGATGTCACCTTCGACTCAACTTTTTCCTATGGTCAAAGCGTCCGTGTTGAAGACAGAGATTTCGACATTATTGGTAAAAGCAATAATCCTGCATTTGATTGGACTGGGTATAATCCTTCATTAAATACAATTTATTCTTCTCAAGATGTTTGGGCTCAACCAGGCTCTTACTCTAATAATGGCGATGCAGGTAATCTTAATTTTGATAGCGGTGATTCGTTTTCAAAATTATTGAAAGGAACACACGACCTTTCAATTAGTAAAGATAACTACGGCTTATTCACACGTTTTATGTACTTTTACGATTTTGAGTTAATGGATGGTGATAGAGCCTACGTTAACCCAACCTCAGGACAAGGCGTAGATCCATGTGATGATGACGACACAAAAGAGCAAAGCTGTGCCGACATTCGTTTATTAGATGCCTACGTTTGGGCAAATTTTGACTTAAACGATGGCAATAACCCGCTGTCAATTCGCCTTGGTCAACAAGTAGTTAACTGGGGTGAGAGTACACTTATCTCTCATGGTATTAACGTAAACCCGGTCGATATTGACCGCTTAAAAGCGCCAGGTGCTGAGCTTAAAGAAGCATTTATTCCTGTAGGTATGCTTTGGGCGTCATTAGGGATCACTGAAAATATTACTTTAGAAGGTTTTTATCAGTACCAATGGCATGAAACTCGCCTACCGGCTGCGGGTACTTATTTTTCTACCAATGACTTTGCAGCAGAAAACGGCTATCAGCAAAATGTGCAGTTAGGTTTTACTTCTAACCCTGACATTGATATGGCCTTTTTAACCGACAGCCTTAATAACCTTTATACTAACTTTGCTCAGGTAGCCGCTGCACAGGGTATTGACCCAACAAGTGCTGAAGGTCAAGCCCTGCTTGCAAACATGTATTTAGCTCATCCAACTAAAGTTGCGCTTAAGGGGAAAGGCGATAACGGTAAAACAGAGCCAGATGACGGCGGCCAATATGGTTTACGTTTAGGTGTATTTTTACCAGAGTGGAACGACACAGAAGTGGCGTTATACCACGTTAACTACCATAGTCGACGTCCGCTAATTTCTGGTCGTGTATCTAACTTTTCTCAAGCTGCCATCGCACAAGATTTAGCGATGATTGCAACAACAGAAATTACAGATGACAACGTGGCAGATTTAGTTGCGTTTTCAAAAGCAGAAAATGATTACCCAGAAGATATTAAACTTTACGGTTTAAGCTTTAACACCACAATTGGCGAAACCGCGTTTGCTGGTGAGTTTGCATTTCGTAAAGACGAACCGTTACAAATTGATGATGTAGAGCTACTTTATACCGCCATGCCTGAACAATTGGCGCTTGCCGGTATTCGCCCAGACTTTGCGGGTATTTCGCAAATGAGTTTTGGTGATGCGATTAGCTCTGTAGCGGCAGGTGAAGTTGCACAAGGTTATATTGAACGCGATACATCACAAATTCAGTTTACTGCAACACATTTATTTGGCCCGTCATTAGGTGCTGATAGCTGGGCTGTAGTAGGTGAAGTAGGTGCTGTGAAAATTCATGATATGCCTGATTACGACGAAATGCGTTTAAATGTGTCGGGTACAGGTCGAAGTGGTGTGATCACAGGCCCAGGCACTACTGACTACACAACATTACAACTAGGCCTTTCTAATGGGCCAGAAGAAAAGTCGTTTGCAACGGCATCATCTTGGGGTTACCGCCTAATTGCTAAAGGTGATTACTTTAACCTTTACAATGGCATTAACTTCTCTCCACGATTTGTATTTTCTCATGATGTAAACGGTAACACACCTGATCCTATGTTCTTGTTTATTGAAGACCGTAAATCGTTGGGTGTAACGATGAACTTTAATTACCAAAATGCATGGTCACTTGATGTGAGCTACAACTCATTTTGGGGTGGTGGCGATATCAATACTTTCTCAGATCGTGACTACGTTTCTTTCAATTTAAAATATTCAATTTAGGGGTAATATTAGTATGATTAAAAAACCTACCCTCATCGCTACCGCTTTGTGTAGCATGTTTTTAAGTTCAGCGGCAATGGCAAAAATGAGCGCTGAAGAACTTGCACGTTTAGGACAAGACTTAACGCCATTTGGCGCAGAAAAAGCAGCCAATGCTGATGGGTCAATTCCAGCGTGGAATGGCGGTATTACATCTGCACCAGAAGGTTATGAGCCAGGGATGCACCATTTAGACCCGTATTCTGCGGACAAAGTGTTGTTTACCATTGATAAAACAAACCTTGATAAGTACAAAGCTAACTTAAGCCCTGGTCAAATTGCTTTATTTGAAGCATACCCAGATACGTTTAAAATGCCTGTTTATGAAACGCGCCGCTCTGCGTCTTACCCACAGTTTGTATACGATGCAACAAAAGAGTTTGCTGCAACGGCTGAGCTTATTGAAGGTGGCAACGGAATAAAAAATACCGCAATTGGTATTCCATTTCCTATTCCTAAATCTGGCTTAGAAGCTATTTGGAATCACTTATTACGCTATCGTGGACAATCAATAGAGCGTTTTGGTGGACAAGCTGCACCCACCGCATCGGGTTCGTACAATTATGTTGGCTTTGATGAACAACTATTGGTTAAATATTCAGATCCTAAAGCGACTCCTGCAGAGCTTCAAGACTCAAACATTTTGTTTAAATTTAAGCAAAAGGTGACAGAGCCAGCACGCCTTGCCGGTACAGCGCTACTTGTACACGAAACCATGGATCAAATTTTAACGCCTCGCCAAGCGTGGACATATAACTCAGGTCAGCGTCGTGTTCGTCGTGCACCAAATGTTGCATATGACGCTCCAGGTACAGCCGCAGATAGCTTACGTACTACCGATGATTTTGATATGTTTAATGGCTCACCTAACCGTTACAACTGGACGTTAAAAGGTAAGCAAGAGCTATATATTCCGTACAATAGCTACAAGTTACACAGTGATAAACTAGAGTACGATGATATTTTAAAACCCGGCCACATTAATCCAGAGCATACGCGTTATGAAAAGCACCGTGTATGGGTGGTTGAAGCTAACTTAAAAGATGATACACGCCATATTTATAAAAAACGCGTGTTTTATATTGATGAAGATAGCTGGCAAGTACAAGTGACCGATATTTATGATAATCGCGACCAGCTTTATCGTGTAGCAATGGCATATGGCTTAAACTACTACGAAGTACCTACGCAGTGGAGTACCTTAGAAGTGTATCATGATTTAAATTCGCGCCGTTACTTAGCTATTGGTTTAGATAACCAAGAAAAAATGTACGACTTTTCAGAGTCGTTTAACGATAACGAATTTACTTCAAGCGCATTACGCCGTGAAGGTAGATAACAACGTAATATGCAGCTAACAGCCCGTTAGCTGCTTTTTTCTTTCTCATCGCGTTTGTCTATACGACACGCAGGATTTTCCTCAGCAAACAGACAAACAATTCTTCAGTTCAAGGCGATTAAAATTTATGAAGTATTTGGTATATGCCAGCCTGATCATAAGCGGTGCGAGTATTGCACAAGATGCACCTCAGTATGCTATTAGCGCAATCAACGCAAATAAAACCCTACTAACTGATATTACGAATACAGGTGCAGGGTTAGTGGCTGTAGGTAAGCACGGTACGGTAATAACAAGCAAAAACGCTGAGCAATGGCAGCAAGCGCAAAGCGTCCCTACACAGGTATTGCTAACGGCTGTCGATTTTTCTAATGAGACTCATGGGTGGGCGTGCGGGCACGATGCCACAATAATTAATACCACCGATGGTGGTTTAAATTGGCAATTACAACAAGCAAAGCCAGAGCTTGATAAGCCGTGTTTAGATATTTACTTTGAAGATGACTCAAATGGTTTTGCTGTTGGCGCTTATGGCATGTTTTATCAAACCAGTGATGGCGGCAAGCACTGGCATAAACGCTTTTTAGACTCTTTACTGTTTAGTGAAGATAGAGAGTATTTGAATGATTTAAAAGAAAATGATCCTCAAGGCTACGAAGCTGAAACAACATCTATACTGCCTCATTTTAACCGTATTGAAAAAACAGACAGTGGTTTGATGTTAGTCGGTGAAATGGGGTTAATGGCCAAAAGCAGTGATAATGGTCAAACATGGCAACGCCTTGATGAAATTTACCCAGGTTCTTTTTTTGCGGTAGCATCAGATCCGCAGCAAGAAATTGTGGCAGGGCTCAGAGGAAATGTATTTGCTAAAAATAAAAATGAACAACAATGGCAGCATTTTGAAAATGTTAAAACGGCCACGGTTAATAACATTATAAATTACAATAATGAACATTGGTTACTGCTAGCAAATAGTGGTGTGATCTTTCATTTAAAAGACGGCTTACTTACACATGAACAACGCCCCGATGGTAAAGCTATTCTTGATGGCGTAATAATTAATAATAAATTAGTCATGGCAACAGAAGATGGCATTAAAGTGAAGGAGTTGAACCCTTAATGCATACGTTTTTAGATTTTTTAGAAAAGGCGGTGTTTAGACACCGTACTATCATGTTGATCGCTTTTGCGCTAATCACATGTTTTTTAGGCTATAAAGCCACTCATATTGAATTAGACGCCTCGTTTAACAAAAATATTCCGCTAAATCACGAATACATGAAAGTGTACACCAAACACGAAAAACAATTTGGTGGCGCAAATAGCATTTTAATTTCGGTGTGTGATGACAGTGGCAATATTTTTAACCCCGAATTTTTCACCCAGTTAAAAGCAGTACACGATCAACTGTATTTTATTCCTGGTGTAAACCGCCCATTAGTTAACTCTATTTTTGCGCCCAGTGCGCGTTTTGTCGAAGTGGTTGAAGATGGTTTTGCTGGCGGCCCAATTATTCCTGCAAACTTTAAAGCCGACCAAAAAGGTTTAGCGGTAGTTAAAGAAAACATTGAAAAAGCAAAAGTAGTAGGGCGAATGATTGCCAGCGATTACTCATGTGCCATGGTGACCGCGCAGCTACTAGAAACCGACCCGCAAACTCAGCAAAAGCTAGATACACTGGCATTTGCAGATAAGTTAGAAACGCAAGTAAGAGAGCCTTTAAGTACAGATAAAGTCAGTATTCATATTATTGGATTTGCCAAAATGGCCGGCGATATCGCTCAAGGGGCAAAAGGCGTTGTGCTATTTTTTGCTATTGCCATTGGTTTTACCTTTATTATGGTATGGCTATTTTGTGGCAGTTTAAAGCTCACCATTCTACCTATAGCGTGTTCAATTATTGCCGTAATCTGGCAAATGGGTTTGCTGTCGAGTTTAGGTTTTGGACTCGACCCTATGTCTATATTGGTGCCGTTTTTAGTATTTGCGATTGGTGTAAGCCACGGCGTGCAGATGATCAACGCCATTGGTAAAAAAGTAGGTGAGGGCAAAAGTACCCGCATTTGTTGTCAATCAAGCTTTAGAGCATTACTTGTACCTGGTGGTATTGCGCTGCTTTCAGACACGGTGGGCTTTTTAACCCTGCTGACTATTGATATAGGTATTATTCGTGAACTTGCAATCACAGCAAGTTTAGGTGTTGCGGTTATTATATTTACTAATTTAATTTTATTGCCAGTGTGGGCCTCGTATATGAATTTTGCCAACACTGTGCATATTCAATCAGGCGATGCGCAAAAGCCAAATATGCTAGATGCGATACGCGATTTATTAGTAAAAGCCACAGACCCTAAAACCGCAAAAATGATTATTGGTTTTACGCTGGTGTTATTTGCCTTAGGTTACTGGCAAGCAGATAAAATGCGAATTGGTGATTTACATGCAGGTGCGCCTTCGCTGCATCAAGATGCTCGCTACAATCAAGATACTTTTTTAATATCGGACAAATACACTATTTCGTCGGATATTTTAAAAGTGATTGTTGAGGCTTACCCAGCGGCGTGTACAGAGCACGATGTGATGGCGCGCATTAGCCGTTTTCAGTACAAGGTAGAAAACGTGCCAGGCGTACAATCGGCGGTTAGTTTAAGCTCTGTGGCGCAGTCGGTTAACGCAGGTTACAACGAAGGTAACTTAAAATGGCAAAGCTTACCGCGTAATTCAGCCAGCTTAGTGCAATCAACAGCCCGTGTAGAAACAAGCACAGGGTTACTTAATGGTGATTGCTCAGTCATGCCGGTGATTATATTTTTAGATGATCACAAAGCAAATACAATCGATACCGTTATTCAACGTGTTAAGCAATTTGCACAAGAAGAAGGCACAGACAAGTTAGCCTTCAAGTTAGCGTCTGGGCCTGTAGGGGTGATGGCAGCAACAAACGAGTCTGTTTCTGCGGCGCAAATTCCGATGATGCTGTACGTTTACGGCGCGGTTATTATTTTGTGTTTGTTAAGCTTTAAGAGCGTAAAAGCGACAATTGCAGTGGTATTACCTCTGTATATTGTATCAACTCTTGCACAAGCACTTATGGTGCAATTAGAAATTGGCTTAACGGTATCTACTTTACCTGTTATAGCCCTAGGTGTAGGTATTGGTGTGGATTACGGTATTTATATACTTTCTTCGATGATGGGCCAACTTAAGCAAAACGTACCGCTGAGCGTGGCGTACCGTAATGCCCTTGTTGAGCGTGGCAGTGCTGTATTGTTTACCGGTATTACCCTTGCGATAGGTGTTAGTACGTGGATATTCTCTGATCTTAAGTTTCAAGTAGATATGGGAATACTGCTTACCTTCATGTTTTTAGTAAATATGTTAGGTGCGGTACTGCTATTACCCGCAATTGGTAGTCTGCTGTGGACCGACCAGAAAAAATAAAGTGAATAATTGTGCTCCTAAATGACCTGTAATGGTCATTTATATCTATATTTTGTGAATAGATGACCAAATAGCTGAAATGCTTAAAATGTTTTCATCGAAAAGGCTGTTTATTAGCGCTAAAAGGGTTAGAATTTAACTGACTCCACGCTAATAAATGGCTGTACAAATATTCTGCTTAACTAAAAGCAGTAATAGATTAAGGAACATACAATGACACGAAATGAAGGCCAAGCCTCGGTTATCCTAGATAATGTCTGTAAGCTTATCCAGAAAAAAGTTCACGCTGATAATGTGTTACTCGTTGAGAAATTCGCCAAAGCCTTGTACAGCAATATGTCTAAAGAGGATTTGGCAAATCGCAATGATAGTGACCTATACGGTGCTGCACTCAGCCTTTGGAATGCACTAGAAAAAAACACCACGGACGACGCAGTAATTCGCGTTTTCAACCCTGAAGTAGCAAAAGATGGCTGGCAGTCATCACATACAATTGTAGAAATTATTGCTAAAGATATGCCATTTTTAGTCGATTCTGTTCGTATGGCTATGACCCGTGAAAATATAGCTTCTCACTTATTACTTCACTGCCCACTGAAAATTCAGCGTGACTATAACGCTAAAATTTCTGGTTTATCAAATTTAAAAGCAGAGCAAGAATCGAGCTCTACTAAAACAGTGTTCTTTATTGAGATTGACCGCCAAACCGATGCATCTGTTATTGCGTCTTTCAAAAAAGAGCTCGAATCAGTATTGGTTGATGTTTCTATTGCGGTAGATGATTGGCAGCCAATTCGCGAAAAATTAGTCTCTGTTACTAAAGAAGTACCAAAACGTAAGCACAATAAAAATAAGAACGAAGTATCTGAAGCCGTAGAGTTTTTAGATTGGCTGGCTAAAGATAACTTTACTTTAATGGGTTATCGCGAGTACGAGCTTACCCCTGTACAAGGTGATTACCAGTTAAAAGGCAAAATGGACACAAGCCTTGGCCTTATGAAAAATTCAACCGATGAGCACACACGTTTATTATCTGAATTACCTGAATTTGCTCGCCAAGAAGCCCTCAGCAGTAACTTATTAGTATTAACAAAAACGAACTCTGTATCGCGCGTTCATCGCCCAGCCTACATAGATTACGTTGGTATTAAACGCTTTGATGATGAAGGCAATGTGGTTGGTGAAGACCGTTTTATCGGCCTATTTTCATCAAGCTTTTACAACAACAGCGCAGCAGATGTGCCTGTTCTAAAAACTAAAATTAACCGTATTATGGATATGTGTGACTTTGCTAAAGGCACCCATGCATACAAAGCGGTACTGAATATTTTAGAAACGTACCCACGTGATGAATTAGTTCAAGCTCGCGAGAGCGAGTTACTTGAAGTAGCAATGGGTGTTTTACAAATTCAAGAGCGTGATATGTGTCGCTTGTTTGTTCGTAAAGACGCCTACGGACGTTTCTTCTCTTGTATGGTGTACGTCCCGCGTGAGCGATATAACACAGCGCTGCGCCGAGAAACACAAGACATTTTAGCTAACGCCTTTAATTCTGACGAAAAAGTCGAATTTACTACCTATTTCTCTGAGTCAACACTTGCGCGTACACATTACACCGTTCGTGTGACCGATAACAATATCGAATATAACGTGAAAGACATCGAAAACAACCTAGTAGAAGCTGCTCGTACATGGGAAGATAAATTACAATCTGCACTGTTAGAGTCAGCAGGGGAAGCCCGCGGTAATGAGCTAAATCGTAAATATTGCAATGCGTTTGCACGCTCGTACAAAGATGAAGTACTACCGAGTGCTGCGGTTGTAGATATTGAAAAACTAGAATTGTTAAACGACGAGAACAAGCTAGAAATGCTGTTCTACCGTCCGCAAGAAGAAGCTAACAGCAATATTGTACGCCTAAGCTTGTTCCATAAAGATGAGCCAATTCACTTATCTGATGTTATGCCAATGCTAGAAAACTTTGGTTTACGCGTTGTAGGTGAAACGCCATATTCTGTTAAAACAAGTGATGGTCGTATCAATTGGATCATGGACTTCTCTATGCTGATTGACAGCAAAGGTATGGCCGACTTTGATAAGATTTCTGCTCGTTTTCGCGCTGCTTTAACTAATGTATGGGGCAACCGCCTTGAAAACGACGGCTTTAACCGCTTAGTATTAATGGGTGGTTTAACAGGTCGTGAAGCCTCTATATTACGTGCCTATGCAAAATATATGCGCCAAATTGGGGTTACCTTCTCACAGACCTACATTGAGAGCACGTTTGCAAACTACCCGCATATTGCTGCGCAAATAGTTAACTTATTTGCTAAAAAGTTCTCAGTAAAAAGCCCTGCAAGCCCTAAAACACTTGAAAAATTAAGTGCACAAATTTACTTAGAGCTTGAAAACGTAGCGAACCTTGATGATGACCGTATTATACGTTTATACGTAGATATGATTGTGGCAACACTGCGTACGAACTACTTCCAAAAAGATGAAACAGGTCAGTTTAAATCTTACGTGTCGTTTAAAGTACAGCCTAGCTTAATTCCTGATATGCCACTTCCGCTGCCAGCATTTGAGATTTTTGTATACTCTCCGCGTGTTGAAGGTGTGCATTTACGTGGTGGTAAAGTTGCTCGTGGTGGCCTTCGTTGGTCAGACCGTCGTGAAGATTTCCGTACTGAGGTACTGGGCTTAGTAAAAGCACAACAAGTTAAAAACACCGTAATTGTTCCGGTAGGTTCTAAAGGTGGTTTTGTATGTAAGCAGCTACCGAGTGAACGCGAAGCCTTTATTAAAGAAGGTCAAGAGTGTTACAAAATTTTCATTCGTGGTTTATTAGACATTACCGATAACATTGAGCGTGGTGAAATTGTACCGCCAGCTAATGTAACACGTCACGATGAAGACGACCCATACCTAGTAGTAGCAGCCGATAAAGGCACAGCTACTTTCTCTGATATTGCTAACGGTATTGCTAACGAATACAACTTCTGGCTAGGTGATGCGTTTGCATCAGGTGGTTCAGTAGGTTATGACCATAAGAAAATGGGCATAACAGCAAAAGGTGCATGGGAGTCTGTTAAACGTCATTTCCGTGAAATGGATATTGACTGTCAAACTACCGACTTCACTGTGGTTGCTATTGGTGATATGGCCGGCGACGTGTTTGGTAACGGCATGTTATTGTCTAAGCACATTCGCTTACAAGTCGCGTTTAACCATATGCACATATTTGTAGACCCTACACCAGATGCAGCGACCTCTTACCCAGAGCGTGAGCGCTTGTTTAACCTGCCTCGTTCATCATGGGAAGATTACAATAAAGATCTGATTTCAGCGGGCGGTGGGATTTTCTCGCGCGCAGCTAAATCGATTTCTTTAAGCCCAGAAATGAAAAAAATGCTTGGCACTAAAAAAGCAAGCATGACACCGAACGAGTTAATCAAAGCCTCATTAATGATGGAATTTGATTTACTATGGAACGGTGGTATTGGTACTTACATTAAAAACAGCCACGAAACAGACGCTGATGTAGGGGATCGTGCAAATGATGCGCTGCGCATAAACGGTAAAGACCTTGGCGCTAAAATTTTAGGTGAGGGCGGTAACTTAGGTGCAACCCAATTAGGGCGTATCGAGTTTGCAGCCAAAGGCGGGCGTGTAAATACCGACTTTATTGATAACGTAGGCGGTGTTGCGTGTTCAGATAACGAAGTAAATATTAAAATTTTACTTAACGGCTTAGTTTCAGAAGGGGATTTAACACGTAAACAACGTGATGAGTTACTTTACTCTATGACCGACGAAGTGTCTGAGCTTGTACTCAAAGATTGTTACCGTCAAACACATACATTGTCGATTACACAGTCTAAAGGTGCATCAACACTTAAAGAGAAGATCCGCTTTATTCATGCCCTTGAAAAAGAAGGCAAGCTAAACCGTGCAATCGAGTTTTTACCAACTGATGAAGAGTTGGCAGAGCGCGCTGCAGCAGGTAAAGACCTAACACGTCCAGAGCTTTCAGTATTAGTTTCGTACGCTAAAATGGTGCTTAAAGAGTCGTTAGTAACAGATGAAATTACTGAAAACCCGTACTACCGTCAGCTACTAGTTAAGTCTTTCCCGCGTCCACTGCGTGAAAAATTTAACGACGCGATGGATAATCACCCACTGCGCAAAGAAATTATTGCAACAAAACTGGCGAACAATATCGTTAATGACATGGGCTTAAACTTCATGGTACGCATGAACGAAGAGACCGGTGCTAACGAAGCTGAAATCGCAATGTGCTATTCAATTGCGAGTGAGATTTTTGAAATGCGTGAAACCTGGTCATCAATCAGCGCGCTAGATAATAAAATCCCAGCAGCAGTTCAAACCGAAATGCTGTACCAATTACGTCGTACTGTTCGCCGTGCAACACGCTGGTTCTTACGTCATCGTAATAAGTCACAAACAATTGAACAAGCTATCGAGTTCTTTGCACCAACGTTTAAAGATTTAAGCGAAAACTTAAATACGTACATGCAAGACAAAGAACACCAATGTTTAACTGGCAAAGCAAATGAGCTAGTTGAAAAAGGTGTACCTAAGCAAATTGCTAAGCGTATTATTGACCTTTCTAGCCTGTTCTCTGTAATGGATATTGCTGAAATAGCGCATAATTCAGGCCGCAGTGTGGCGATGGTATCTAATACCTACTTTAAACTTGGCTCGCGTATGGGCTTACACTGGTTCTTAGATCAAATTACTAACCAGCCTGTTTCTAATCATTGGCAAGCACTTGCCCGTGCGTCGTATCGTGAAGAGCTTGATTGGCAACAACGTACGCTTTCTCATGTTGTGCTAAACAGCTTTGAAGGTGACGAAAACGATGTTGATAATCAAATCGATCAGTGGATGGCCAGCCAAGATCTGCTGCTACAGCGTTGGAAGCAAATGTTAGCTGAATTTAAAACCTCGCAAAGTCACGACTTTGCTAAGTTCTCAGTTGCACTGCGCGAATTAATGTTGTTAAGCCATAACTGTGATACATCAGGAAAATAATTTAGCTTTAATTGGTTATTTATTCAGTAAATAATCAGTTAATTGTTAAAATTGTTATACAATACCTCAGCCTAGTCTGAGGTATTTTTTTGTCTGTAATTTAAAGAGGAACAATTCATGTTTTACGATTTAGCCCGCCGTTTTATGTTCACCCGAGATGCTGAATGGGCACATGAGTTTGCGCTTAATAATTTACGCCGTTTTGCACACACCCCTTTAAACGCAGCTTGGTCACAACAACTACAAAACAAACCAGTTAATTTTTTAGGTCTTGAGTTTAAAAACCCTGTGGGTTTGGCTGCAGGTTTAGATAAAAACGCTGAGTGTATTGATGCCTTTAGCCAAATGGGCTTTGGTTTTGTAGAAGTTGGCACAGTTACCCCGCGCCCCCAAGCAGGTAATGATAAGCCGCGCATTTTTAGATTACCGCAGTCAAATGCCATTATTAACCGAATGGGCTTTAATAATAAAGGGGTCGATAATTTAGTTAATAACGTAAAAAATGCCAAGTACACCGGTATTTTAGGTATTAATATTGGTAAAAATAAAGATACCCCAAATGAACAAGGTAAAGACGACTACATTCATTGTATGCGTAAAGTGTTCGAGCATGCTTCGTATATTACGGTCAATATTTCATCTCCAAATACCCCAGGGCTGCGCGATTTACAATATGGCGCCGCGTTAGATGATTTACTGCAAAGTTTAAAGAATGAACAGCTTGATTTAATTGCCAAGCATAATAAGCAAGTACCTATGCTGGTTAAAATAGCGCCAGATCTTGATCAAATCCAAATTGATCAGGTTAGCGAGTCACTATTAACTAATCAAATTGATGGCGTAATCGCAACAAATACTACGCTCGAACGTAGTGCAGTAATGGGTCAGCAATACGCCGATGAGGCTGGTGGTTTATCTGGCAGCCCAGTAAGAGAGCGCTCTACACACGTTGTTAGCGAACTTAAACGTTTAACACAAGGTAAATTACCAATTATTGGTGTAGGTGGTATTGATGATGCGCAATCTGCTCAAGAAAAGCTAAATGCAGGCGCAAATTTAGTGCAGGTTTATACTGGGTTCATCTACAAAGGGCCACAATTGGTAAAATCGATCGTTGATTCCTTATAAGGATCAGTTATGTAAGCTTTTGATCGTTCAATAAATGTTCTAAACAAATGTTTTAAAAATGGTCAAAAGCCGTTATAATCTAATATTAATGTCTTAATTAAAAATAAATTTTTAAACAAGGAGGAGGCAAATGTTACAAGCAACAAAACAATGGCAGTGGATTGCATGTGCAAATAAAAACCGCTTACTACTTGATATAAATGACGATATGCAATTATGTACACCGTATAAATTAAGACAACTCACCGACTGTGTATTTGAAAACCCGCGTTTTAGCTTAGAAGATGCTGCTTTTTATGAACAGGTGTATAACTACTTAGATGGTTTTGAGCTGTATAAGCCTGCACAAATTTGCCAAATTGCGCTCAATGCCACCGCTGTAAAATTTCATTTAAAACCGGTACTGGCTAAAAGTTGGTTTTTTGAAGAGTACACAGGCACCCAGCCAAGTACAGAAGCCATCGTTAAACTTACCTCAAAAGCGCAAACCGGTGAGTTTTTAATTGTTGAACATTGCCCTGATGCTTCAATTTGCCTAAACCTTAACGAAACATTCAAACTTGATGATAATTTGTCTCTTGAACAGTTTGAAGTTATCCGCGTTTTAAACAATCGTGTTCACCCGCTATTACTTGAGCAATATCACACTAAATCAGCTTAGCAAATTTACAAATCGAGCTGCGTTTATCAAGTGTTTGTCAGCCAACCTATGTTATAATCCTGCGCAATTAGCTATTAAGGGTTATTACTTTGCAATTTATCGCACTTACTTCTATCGGAATCGAAAATTTACTTGTTGATGAACTAACAGAATTAGGCGCCGTCGTGTCTAAACAAACTGTGGGTTCTGTTCGCTTTGAGGCAGATTCAACATTGGCGCAAAAGGTTTGTCTATCAACTCGTTACGCAACACGTGTGCTGATGCTTATTGAAGAAAAAGAAGGCGTGAATGATAAAGATAGCCTGTATAAATTTGCTCGTTTTCAGCCATGGCAAGAATGGTTTGGCCCTACCCAAACATTTGCCGTTGATTTTAATGGTACCAACGACTCTTTAAAAAATACCCAGTTTTCAGGCTTGGTAATTAAAGATGCGATTGTTGACTACTTTAACGATTTATACGAACAGCGCCCAAATGTAGATAAGCAAGATGCCAATGTGCGTGTTGTGGCGCGTTTAAATCGCCATGGTGTGGCTTTGTATATTGATTACTCGGGACCTCGTTTGTCTGAGCGCGGTTATCGCCAAGGCCAAGGTAAAGCGCCTATTAAAGAGCACTTAGCGGCCGCGATTATTAAACGCAGTGGTTGGCTTGAAAATGTAAATCAACCTTTATTTGACCCATGTTGTGGTGCCGGCACTATTTTAATAGAAGCTGCGGGCATGGCGCGTAACGAAGCACCTGGTTTATTTAGAGAAGGGTTTGCTTTTGAGCGTTTACCTAGTTTTAGAGCGGCCAAATTTAAACAACTGCGTGAAGAATTAATTGAGCAAATTACCGATCCTAAATTGTGGTTAATTGGTCACGATTACGATGCGCAAGTTCTAGATAAAGCCATTGCCAATGCCGAGCGTGCAGAGCTGGGTAATGTTATTAAGTTTAAGCAAAGTGATGCAACAAAGCTTACCTCTGTTGCTAAATTACCCGGGGTGGTTATTTCTAACTTACCGTACGGCGAACGTATTGGCTCTATGGCTGAGCTGGTAAATTTACACCGCAGCATGGGCGTGGGTTTTAAAAAGCACTTTAATCATTGGAAGCTTGCGTTACTAGGCATGGATGAAAGCCTATTTAAGCTGTTAAAACTGGTTAAACAAAAGCGTTATAAATTTAAAAACGGCCCATTAGATGTAGAGCTAAATTTATACCAGTTAGATGATAAACAGGTAAGCCTGACAAGCGATGACAAACCGGCTCTTAATTTTGAAGGCTCAATGTCGTTTGCTAATCGTTTGAAAAAGAACAAACAAGGCCTAAAAAATTGGCTTAAACAAAACGAAGTACAAGCTTATCGCGTATACGATGCTGATATTCCTGAGTACAATGTAGCGGTTGATATTTACGGCGATTCTGCTGTTATTTTTGAATACGCAGCACCTAAAGAAATTGACGAAAAAACATCAGAAAAGCGTCTTCAAGATGTGATTAGCTTAACTGCACAGCAGCTAAACATAGCACCTGAAAACATAGCCGTTAAAGTGCGTAAAAAACAAAAAGGGGAAGAGCAGTACACCCCAATGGCTAAACAAAACCGCACTATGGTGGTGGAAGAATTTGGCGCTAAGTTTAAAGTAAACCTGTTTGATTACCTCGATACAGGGCTGTTTTTAGATCATCGTTTAGCACGTCGTTATATTCAGCAAAATGCAAAAGACAAACGCTTTTTAAACTTATTTGCCTACACAGGTACAGCCTCTGTGCACGCGGCATTAGGGGGTGCAAAAGCAATTACCACCGTTGATTTATCAAAAACCTACCTTAAGTGGGGCCAAGATAACTTTGCGTTAAATGATATTAGCAATACCCGCTACCGTTTTGAGCAAGCTGATTGTTTAAAATGGCTAGAATACGCACAAGGCCAATACGATTTAATCTTTTTAGACCCGCCTACGTTTTCTAACTCTAAACGAATGAAAGACGCGTTTGATGTGCAAACCGATCATATAAAATTACTTACTTGGGTTAAAAAAATCTTGAGTCCGTCGGGTACATTAATTTTTTCTAATAACAAACGCGGTTTTGTTATGGATGAAGTAGGTTTAATGGGCTTAGGGTTAAAAGCTGAAAATATTTCAGAAAAAACGTTATCACCTGATTTCAAACGTAATAAAAAAATACACAACAGTTGGTTAATTACCCATGGCTAATTATATTTTATACCACACCGATGGCTGTCGTTTATGTGAGCAAGCCGAGCAGGTTTTATTATCGGTTTTGGATAAAAATAGTGAGCTTAAATTAATTGATATACTCACTGATGAGCAGCTAATAGCGCGTTTTCAGTTAAGTATTCCCGTATTTGAGAGCAAAAGCGGCCACTATTTGTATTGGCCGTTTGATGCACAAACAGTGCATGAATTTTTAGCGCAAGAATAAAAGAGCAGTATTTATGGATTTAATTAGAATACAAAAAGCGCAGTTAGCTTATGGTACGCACCCATTACTTGATGATGCTGATGCAGTGATAGAAAGCGGTGAGCGCGTCTGTATTGTAGGGCGAAATGGGGCGGGTAAATCTACACTTTTAAAAGTACTAGATGGCCAAGTTATTTTAGATGATGGTGAAATTAACCAGCTTGGCGGGATCAAAATATCTCGCTTAGAGCAAGATCCTCCTAAAGGAGCAAATGGCTCAGTATTCGATTATGTAGCACAGGGCATGCCTGATATTGCTAATTTGCTAATTGATTATCATCATGTAAGCACACAGCTACAAACCGACTGTACCGACAAACTGCTAAATAAGCTTGAGCGTTTATCTAACGATTTAGAAGCGTGTGACGGTTGGCGTTTTGATTCGCGTATTCAATTAGTACTCACGCGTTTAGAGCTTAGCCCTGATGCTAAATTAGAATCGCTCTCAGGTGGTTGGTTGCGTAAAGTTGCTTTAGCACGTGCTCTTGTGAGTGAGCCTGACTTATTGTTACTTGATGAGCCAACAAACCATTTAGACGTAGACAGTGTTAAATGGCTAGAGCAGTTTTTAAAAGAATTTAAAGGCGGTATTGTATTTATATCGCATGACCGTGCGTTTATCCGTGCTGTTGCAACGCGTATTTTAGATTTAGACCGCGGTAAACTTATCTCTTACCCTGGCGATTACGCGACCTACCTTGAACAAAAAGCGCATGACTTAAAAGTAGAAGAATCACAAAATGCACTCTTTGATAAGCGTTTAGCAGAGGAAGAAGCCTGGATACGCCAAGGTGTTAAAGCCCGTCGTACCCGCAACGAAGGCCGTGTACGTGAACTTAAACAGTTACGTGTTGAGCGCAAAGCTCGTGTAGAGCAAGTAGGTAAAACCGATTTTAATATTGAAACGGCTGATAGATCCGGCAAGCTAGTGTTTGAGGCAAAACACCTTAGTCATGCATTTAAAGATAAAGTAATTGCTAATGATTTTTCTACCCTTGTTATGCGCGGTGACCGAATTGGCTTAGTAGGCCCAAATGGTATTGGTAAAACTACCTTACTTAAACTGCTGTTTGGTGATTTAGAAGCCGATAGCGGTCATGTTAAACAAGGCGTTAATTTAGAATTTGCTTACTTTGACCAATACAGGCAAAAGCTTGATGAAGAGGCCACTGTTCAAGATAACGTTGCCGAGGGTAAACAAGAGGTAATGATGGGCGGGCGTTCTCGTCATGTACTTGGTTACCTGCAAGACTTTTTGTTTCCACCGGCACGTGCGCGTACACCTGTAAAAGCACTCTCTGGTGGTGAGAAAAACAGGCTTTTACTTGCAAAACTATTTCTAAAACCCTCAAATATTTTAGTACTCGATGAGCCAACCAATGACTTGGATATTGAAACATTAGAGTTACTCGAAGAAATTATTAATCAGTATCAGGGTACTGTGCTTATAGTAAGCCATGACCGTGAATTTATTGATAATACGTGTAGTAGTGTATGGGCGTTTGAAGGTGATGGAAAAATAACCGATATGGTAGGGGGTTACACCGATTACCAAGCTTATTTAAGCTATTTAGCCGAGCAGGAAAAACAGCAACAAGCACCAAAAAAAGACGTTAAACCTGCGCCTGTAGCCGCGACAAAGCCTGAAAACAAAAGCACTAAGCTTTCTTACAAATTAAAACTTGAATTAGAGCAACTACCCAATAAAATGGAACAACTTGAAGCCGCTGTAGAAGCGCAGCAAGCTGTAGTGAGCGATCCTGACTTTTTCAAACAAGATAGCGACGTAACCACTAATGCATTGAACCATTTAGCAAAACTTGAGTCTGACCTTGAAGCCGCGTTTGAGCGCTGGGAAGAACTTGAAGAATTACAGAATCAGTAGTAAGGATTAAAATGAAATATAAATTACTCGCTGCCAGTATTTTAGCGACATTGAGTACATCTGCATTAAGTGCAACCTATGAATTAACAGAACTAGGTACTCTTGACGGCGCTAAACATTCTTACGTGACTGACGTAAGCGAAAGCGGGCACATTATTGGTACTGCCAACGGATTGTATAATTTACCAATCGATATTAGCTATATCGACTTTACCGAAAGCGTTATTGAAAATGCGTACGATAGTGAAGAGTACAACTTTGAGCTAAGTGATAAAGAAATTACTTTTACACTTGATGATATAGAAAATAACGATGCGGTTTTTAATAACGCCGATGCGCATTCATTTATGGTTAGCTTTTTAGCTGGCAGACCAACGGATTACGAATACCAAAAGTTAAGCTCGGTAGTTGGTATCAAGTTTGACGATGGCATAGTGACTGAGCAAATACTGTTTGATGAAGAGTCGGTAGATTACGATGGTTTAACGCGTTCGGTTAGTAACTTTTACAACGCGGTAAGCGAAGATGGCGTGAGCGTTGGTTGGAGTGCAGCTCCATATGATAAAGTTTTATTTACGCCGGATGATGAAGATGAAGAAGAAACATGGTTTACCCATGACTTTATAGAGCGCGGAATAGTTATTTCTGAAGATGGAACGCAAAAGGTTGAGTTAGTTCCTGACTTTGACGATTACGGCGGTACTAGCCGAGCTAACGATATTGTTAAAACAAATGACGGATACACTGTCGTTGGTTATGTTTCAACAGGTATTCCTGAAGACAGACTTGATAATATTGAAGATAACTGTGATAACGAAGACGAGCCTACCAATACCTGTGTGGAATTATTAAATTCAAGTGTAACCACCGGCGTATTTGATGAGCGCGCGGTAAAATGGGAGCTTGATGAAGCATTTAATATCACTTCTACTGAAATACTAGGCCTTGCCTTAACGCCAGAAGAAGATGATGACTTTGCTTTTACAAGTACCGCTCTTGCACTAAATAATAATGGCACAGTGGTGGGCTCTTCAAATGCTCGTTACTATAAAAATGACGACACTATTTTAACAATGCCTGTTTATTTTAAAAATGGTGACGTGTTTAATTTTATAGACCAAGAAGATGATTGGCTTTCTGGTAAAGCGCTTGCTGTAAATGACAACGATGTAATTGTTGGTTATGCATCAAAGCGTATTGAAACCACGATCCGTGATCAGTTTTTCTATCATGATATAAGTACTGGCAATACCGTTTTCCCTACCGGTTACTTTAATAGCTCAAGCGCTTATGGTAATGATATTAATAACCAAGGTTATGTTGTTGGTGAAGGCGAGGTGGGTACATCTGAAAACAGCCGTCGTAAAGAAGCGTTTATATATAAAATTGGTGACGATAAAATTACCAACTTAAACGATTTACTACCTTGTTACGAAACAGATGGTGAAACGGACTACGCCTACACAATGGCTGAAGCGAAAGTCATTAATGAAGACAATGAAATTTTTGGTGTAGCTACCAAAACCGTTGAAAAGCGCGATACCTTTGGTAATGTAGAAACCGATATTGAAGGTAATATTGAGTACGAGAGTGTTGCTGTTGCAGTAAAACTAACACCTATTGATGGTGAAGTAGAAGACTGTACACCAATAGAAGAAGAGCTTTATGAAAGAAGCTCAGCAAGCTTCCCTTGGTACACACTGTTATTATTGCCGCTAGTGGGCTTACGCAGAGTATTTAGATTTTAAGCTTTTTGCTTTTCATAAAAAAACCAACTTATAAAAGTTGGTTTTTTTTCGTCTATAATAAAGTACTTGGCGTTAATTAGTTATCTCAATTTGCTTCATTAAGTCATTCTCTTTGAGCACTTTAATAGTTGGCTTTATTACGTATTAGTATTTCGTGCTAACCAGGCTTTGCGCACAGAGCGTCGCCAAATAATATCAATACCTAAATAAGCAATAATAGCGGCAACAGAAGCGCACACCAGTGAGCCAATTAAAAATGCAGGACCGATGGTAGAAAGGCTTTCTAAGAACCATGCCCAACTGGCTTCAAATGCAAAATGCTGCTCTGGTTGATTTAAAACAAGCGTACCTACAAGGTATGAGCCGTAAAATATTGGCGGCATAGTCAGTGGATTGGTAAGCCACACTAATGCCACAGAAATAGGTAAGTTAACTCTAAATACAATAGCTGCCGCAGCGGCTAAAACCATTTGAAAGGGAACAGGGATGAACGCAAAAAATAAACCAACCGCAAATGCGCCCCTTGCAGAGCGTCTGTTTAAATGCCATAGGTTGGCGTCTTGTAATAGGCGGCCGAATATTCTAAGTGTTTTATGATGCCTAATTTTATTAGGATCAGGTAAAAATCGTTGGATCGTTTTCTTAGGCATTTCAAGCAACCATTTACTTCAGTGTGGATTAGTCTTGGATTTGTAATAGGTTGTATTTCAACCGTATTTTATTATCAAACCCATGAATTTACAGTCATCACAATATCTGTCCTTATTGCGAGCGCCTATTTTAAGCCGTTTTTGAATGTTTTGTTAGGGTTTATTTTAGCTATTTGCTGCATTGTTGTGCACTTTTACCTGTTTTATAGCTATACATTGCCAAATGATGAAAATAACTATGCTTACCCTGCCACAATTCTCGTTGATGAGGTTATCTCTGCAAAGCAACCACAGTATATAAAAGCAACGTTATTAAAGTTAAATGGGGATGAAATACACAAATTTAAAGCACCTAAAGCCATGTTAAGTGTCGATTCTGCACAGCTTATTAAGCAGGGCGATACTTTTGAGGCAATAATAGCGCTAAAAAAATTCAGAACAATTAAAAATATCGGTGTGTTTGATAATAATGTGCATGCCTTTAAACAACGCATATTATTTAAAGGCAAAGTACTTAATAAGCAATTGCGCATTACTAACGCGGCTTCACCTTCAATAATTTATAAATACAGGTCGTTTTTAAAACACACTTATCAAAAAACAGCGCTTAACTGGCTTTATTATGCATTGCTTAGTGGTGATAAATCACTGATGTCGTTTGAAAATAAACAAACAATGCAAAGTTTAGGGCTCAGCCATTTATTAGCCATTTCAGGGTTGCACATAGGGCTTATATTCAGCTGTTTTTATTTACTGAGTAAGTACACAGCATACATTTTGAAAATTAATGTATCGCAGTCAATTAATTTAACTATTATTTATAGTTTTATCGGCTGGTTAGCGGCATTTATCTATGTGTATTTAAGTGAATTTTTACTCTCAGCGACTCGCGCATTTATTATGTTGAGTTGTGTATTAGGTCTTTACTTTATTGCCAAACAGCCACTGCGCTGGCGAAGCATTCTATATGCTTTAGTCGCTGTATTACTCATCAATCCTTTTAATGTTTTAAACCCAGGTTTATATTTTTCTTTTATTGCGGTTGCAATTATTTTCCTTGTTATAAAGCACCTTCCTAAAACTAAATATAATTGGCTTAGCGTGTTTATAGCGCTGTGTATTATTCAGCTTACTTTATTTATTGGGCTTTTGCCTATTACCCTTATTTATTTTAATGGGGTAAGTATTGCTGGGTTGGTTATTAATTTATTGGCAATTCCATTATTAAGCGTGGCGATCATGCCACTTTTGCTGCTATTTACGATAATAAGTGCTGTGGTAGATATAACGCCCGTCATTTTATTATTCGATAGTGTACTTATAACATTGTTTAAGTATATGGATGCAATCCCTTGGCATTACAGATGGTTAGATATAGCTAAACCGCCTACATTGTACTTAGTCGCAGCTTATCTATGCATACTAATCACTTGGTTTAGCCCCTTTAAACGTTTAGCACTCATTCCTCTATGCGTTACATTAATAGATTATCTGTATTTACCAAAACCTCTTTGGCAATTGCATGTGTTTGATGTTGGGCACGGATTAATGACGTTACTCGAAAAAGACAATCAAGCGCTGGTTTACGATTTTGGCCCTAGTTATTTTAACCGTTTTAGCCGTACATACAGTGTGTTAATTCCTTATTTGAAAACACATAACTTAACCGTCAGTGATGCAATAATAAGCCATCAAGACAACGATCATGCAGGGGGCGCAGCACATTTTATTAATGCAGGATTTGGTGAAAGCTTTAAGCGTTTTCACCCACACGGCACAACCACACAGTGTATCTCTTTAGATTATAACTTTAATGGATTGCACATTAGCAGCTTTGCTGATAGCTCATTTAATAACGAAAATGATAATTCGTGTGTGCTTTTAATCAAATCACCCCAACTTACTATGTTATTAACGGGTGATATTTCTAAAGCACGTGAGCTGAGCCTTATCAAAACTCACTCATTACAGGCCGATGTGATTTTAAGCCCTCATCATGGCAGCGATACGTCTTCAAGCATGGAATTTATCAACCATGTAAATCCGCATACGGTTATTCATTCAACAGCTTTTCAAGGCCAATGGCAATTTCCCAGTGAAAAAGTGGTTTCGCGCTACAAAGCTATAAATGCTAAACAATATGTTACGGCACTTGATGGGCAAATTACGGTAAGTATTTATCAAGATAGCTTTAAAGTGACAACGGCGCGCAAACACGAAAGTTATTGGTTTATAGAAGATTGACGTTTAGTTTTAACGGTTTGAAGGATACAATAAGGGCTGTAATTGTATAACGAGAGTAATATGAGTCAAAGTACTACACAAATTTATAAACGGTTGATTTCTTACGTTGGTGATTATAAAAGCGTTGCCTTCGTCGCTATTATTGGAATGATCGGCTATTCGGGTATGGATGCTTTATTTATTCAATTAATGAAACCCTTTATTGATGAAGGCCTAAACCAACGTAATAGCGAAGTGTTAGCTTATGCCCCATTTGTTGTAATTGCGCTGGTAATAGGGCGTGGCCTGTTTAATTTTATGTCTTCGTATTGCCTAAGCTATGTAGGCTCGCAAGTAGTTCGTTCGTTACGCCAGCAGTTATTTGAACACATATTACATTTGCCTGTTTCGTTTCATGATAAAAACTCAACAGGTGATTTAATTTCAAAAATTACTTTTGATACAGAACAAGTTCAGCAAGCAATCACCAAAGCACTGTTAATTGTTGTAAGAGAAGGCGCTTTTGTCGTTTTTCTACTTGCCCTTATGTTTTATACCAGCTGGCAGCTTTCGCTGATTTTTTTAGTGATCATTCCATTAGTGGCAATTATTGTAACGTTTGTGTCTAAACGCTTTCGCCATATTTCAAAAAATATACAGTCTGCTATGGGGCAGGTCACCCGTAGCTCTGAGCAAATGCTAAGTGGACACAAAGTTATTCATGGCTTTGGTGGGCAAAAACAAGAAATCGACCAGTTTTCAAAAATCAATAATCATAATCGCCAGCAACGTATTAAAATGGATGCCACTAAAGCGTTAAGCGTGTCGGTAATTCAAGTGCTTGCAGCAAGTGCAATGGCTGTTATTTTGTGGGTTGTATCTATGCCTTCAATGATAGATACGATCAGCTCTGGCGATTTTATGGTACTCATTTCTTCTATGATGATGCTTTTACGCCCGCTTAAACAATTAGCAAACGTGAACAGTGATATGCAGCGCGGTATTTCTGCAGCGCAAAGTATTTTTTTAGTTTTAGATGAAGAAATTGAAAAAGACAAAGGTACTTACACCGTAGATAAGGTGAAGGGCGAAATTGAGGTTAAAAACGTTACCTTTAAATACCCAACTAAAGATGAAGCTGTTTTAAATAACCTATCAATAAGTATAAAAGCCGGTGAAAGCATCGCGCTTGTAGGGCGTTCAGGCTCGGGTAAATCGACTATTTCTAATTTATTACCGCGTTATTATGATTTAGAAGCACCAAGTGAAATTTTATTAGATGGCGTTGCGCTTGAGAAATATAAACTGGCCGATTTACGCCGTCAGTTTGCCTTAGTATCTCAGCAAGTTGTGTTATTTAACGACACAATTGCCAATAATATTTGTTATGGCATAAGCCGAGAAATAACACCGCAGCAACTAGAAGAGGTGGTTAAACAAGCCCACGTGTGGGAATTTGTTAAAGACTTACCTGAGCAACTCAATACCATGGTCGGTGAAAACGGGGTAATGCTCTCTGGTGGTCAACGTCAACGTATAGCAATTGCTCGCGCTATATTAAAAGATGCACCTATTTTAATTTTAGATGAAGCAACTTCAGCCTTAGACACAGAGTCAGAAAAGCTAATTCAGCAAGCTCTTGATACCCTTATGCAAGACAAAACGTCTATAGTCATTGCCCATCGTCTTTCAACCATTGAGAACAGCGACAAAATATACGTTATTGATGGTGGTCGGGTGATTGAAAGTGGCGATCATCAGAGTTTATTAGCTAAAGATGGTACTTATTCAGCTCTATGTAAAATGCAGTTTGGTGAGCACGGGTGAGTAAAATAGAGCAAAGCTGGTATAAACCATTTAGTTTTATAACGCTACTTTTACTGCCATTAGCTGCGCTTTTTTGGTTTATTTCAAGCATTAGGAAATGGCTTTTTAGGGTTGGCTTTGCCACGCCTTTTAAAGCTAAATCTAAAGTGATTGTGGTGGGCAATATAAGTGTAGGTGGAAATGGCAAAACGCCATTTGTGTTATGGCTTTACGAATACTTGTCAGAGCAAGGCCTAAAAGTGGGCATTATCAGCCGAGGTTACGGCGGTAAAGCCAACAGCTACCCGCTGGTGGTAGAGCGCGGCGTAACAAGTGCACAAGCTGGTGATGAGCCAATACTTTTATTTAATCGCTTAAAATGTCCACTTGTTGTCGGACCCGATAGAAAAGCCAACATTACATTATTAGAGCAGCAATTTTGTGTGGATGTCATAATCTCAGATGATGGTATGCAGCATTATAAAATGGCGCGCGATATAGAGTGCTGCATTGTTGATAGCCAAAGGCGATTTGGTAATGGCTTTGTTATGCCTGCAGGGCCATTACGTGAAACCACAAACAGATTAAATAGCGTTGATTTAGTGATTGAAAACGGGGGAGATGCATCCCACAGCTACGTTTTGCAAACTGGTGCACTTAAACACGTTGCTAACAATACCCCTGTGAATAAAACCATTGAAAAAGGCCATGCGGTAAGTGCCATTGGTAACCCACAACGTTTTGAAGATTCATTAAAGGGTCAAAATATTCAGCTGCTTTCAACTCATCATTACCGAGATCACTATGCTTATAGCATGGCTGATTTTACTCAATTTAATGATGATAACGTATTAATGACAGAAAAAGATGCAGTAAAATGTAGAGACTTTGCAAAAGGTACTTGGTACTACCTACCCGTAAATGCAAAACCTACTGACGCTGTAATACATAAATTAGATTTATTATTAAAACAAAAAGGGATCCTCAATGGCCTTTGATACAAAATTACTTGAAATAATTGCTTGTCCTGTGTGTAAAGGAAAGCTTCGTTTTGATAAAGAAAATGCAGAACTTATTAGTACTGCAGCTAAACTTGCATACCCAGTACGCGACGATATACCGGTACTTTTAGAAAATGAAGCGCGTGAGCTATCTCAAGATGAGGTTGATAAGTGGAATTCGTAGTTGTTATACCTGCACGTTACGCGTCTACCCGTTTGCCTGGCAAACCATTAGCTGACATATGCGGTAAACCTATGATTCAACACGTGTATGAAAAAGCGTGTTTGTCAGGTGCAAGTAAAGTGGTTATTGCAACCGATCATCAAAAAGTTTTTGATGCTGTTAAATTGTTCACAAACGATGTGCTGATGACGCGAGAAGATCATCAATCGGGTACTGAACGTTTAGCAGAAGTTGTTGACTTACTTAAGCTAGACGCAGAAACCCTGGTGGTAAATGTACAAGGCGATGAGCCATTACTTGCCAGCGAAAACGTATCGCAAGTTGCCACTTTACTAAATAATTCAAGCGCGCCAATGGCAACATTAAGTGTAGCCATTGAAGAGCAAGACGAAGTTTTTAATCCTAATGCCGTGAAGGTTGTTAGTGATATTAATAAAAATGCGTTGTATTTTTCACGTGCCAGTATTCCGTTTGACAGAAGCGCAATGTTAAATAACGACAGTGTGTTAGATATAACGCCTTTTCAGCGCCATGTGGGTATATATGCTTATCGTGCGGGCTTCATTAAGCAGTATATTGAGTTAAGTGTATCGCCGCTTGAAGTACTTGAGTCGCTAGAGCAACTTAGGGTGTTGTACCATGGTTACGCTATCAAAATTGAGCAGGCCAAAGTAACGCCACATGCTGGGGTTGATACGCCCGAGGATTTAGAAAAAGTGATTGCCTACCTAAAAGCTAAGCAAGCCTAATAATGGTTAAAAGTGAATTACCCATAGTGTTTAGCCACGCTGATTTTTATATATTTGAAAAACCCGCGGGGCTTAATTTTCACTCAGAAGGTGAAAAAGGGTTTGTGGTATTAGCTGAGCAGCAAACTGGCGAAAAATTATTTGCTGTTCACCGCCTTGATAAAGTGACATCTGGCCTTATTATTCTTAGTCGCAATAAAGAAGCCGCTGCTAAATTTACGTCTCTTTTTACTGAGCACGCAATAAACAAGTTTTATTTAGCTATAAGCAATGCTAAACCTAAAAAAAAGCAAGGGTGGATAAAAGGTGATATGGCTAAGTCTCGCAGGGGCATGTTTAAGCTTTTACCGACCCTGCAAAACCCGGCCATTACCCGCTTTTATTCTTTTAGTTATAAGCCGGGGTTTAGAGCGTATATTTTAAAGCCGTATTCGGGTAAAACCCACCAACTTAGAGTGGCATTAAAAAGTTTAGGGGCGCCAATTTTAGGCGATACACTTTATAGTGGCACCGCAGCTGAGCGGGCGTATCTTCATGCCTATGCGTTAAGTTTTTTATGGTATGGGGAGCAAATTAATTGCTCTTTGCTACCTACTACGGGTGATGAGTACCAGCAATTAATTAATCATCAAGAATTTCAAGCATGGCAATCGCCATGGCAACTGGATTGGTAAATGAGCGAAAAAGTAACAGATATTCGTTTTGGCGGGATCAAACGCCTATACGGTAACCAACAATTTGACTGGCTACAACAAGCCCATTTTTGTGTAGTGGGGATAGGCGGTGTTGGAAGTTGGACCGCCGAAGCTTTAGCACGTACAGGCGTGGGTAAAATCACTTTAATTGATTTAGATGATATTTGCGCCACTAACGTAAATAGGCAAATTCATGCACTTAGCGGCAGTATTGGCCAAGCCAAAGTAGATGCAATGAAAAGCCGCTGCGAACTGATAAACCCAGAGTGTAAAGTAACTGTGATAGATGACTTTATTACTCTTGAAAATATTCGTGAGCATATTCAAGGTTTTGATTACGTTATTGACTGTATTGATGCAGTTAAAGAAAAAGCAGCGCTTATTGCTCATTGTAAGCGCAATAAAATGCCTATTATTACTACTGGTGGCGCGGGTGGGCAAACTGATCCTAGCCAAATAACATTTGGTGATGTGGCTAAAACCACGCAAGATCCGCTACTTGCTAAAGTGCGTTATATTTTACGCAAACAATATAATTTTAGTAACAACCCTAAACGCAAATTTAATATTGATTGTGTGTACTCAACTGAGCAACTTGTTTACCCAGGCAGTGATGGAAGTGTATGCCATGCTAAACAAAATGCTGATGGTACAATGAATATGGATTGTAATAACGGGTTTGGCTCGGTAACTATGATCACCGGAAGTTTTGGCTTTTTTGTAGCGGCTAAAGCGGTACGTAAATACTTAGATAAAAAACAACGTTTACAACAAGCTCAATAGTTTAATTGAGCTTGTTAGTTGCCATGCTTTGAATTGCCTCGACCATGGCTTTTATTCCGTTCCCTCGAGATGCACTAAGGTGTTTAATTAAGCCTAACTTTTCAAATTCGTCATACGCATTAATATTCACGACTTCTTCAGGTGTTAAGCCATTATAAAGCGCTAAAATTATCGCTAATAAGCCTTTTACAATGCGAGTGTCTGAATCGCCAATAACCACTAAACGATTCTCGCTATCGTCAAACTCCATAAACATCCACACTTTGCTCTCACACCCTGGCACCAGTGCGTCATCGGTTTTAAGTACATCCGCTAAAGCGGGAAGTGTTTTGCCCAGAAGCATTATTTCGCGATATTTTTGCTGCCAAGATTGCGCCTGTTGTATAGGTTTTACTACGTTTTTAAACGTATTTGTCATGAGTTATCCTAAATTAGTCTAATAATTCAATCGTTTCTTTCAAGGCGTTGATGAAATTATCAACATCTTGATGGGTATTATAAAATGCAAAGCTTGCTCGAACAGTGCCTTTTACCCCTAAATGGTGCATTAATGGTTGCGTACAATGGTGTCCACTGCGCACTGCAATACCAAATCCGTCAAGCAAAGTTGCCAAATCGTAATGGTGTTCACTTTTATAATTAAAACTAAGGGTGCCAATATTATTGTTCAGGTCGCTATAAATAGTAATACCGTCAATTTTACTCAACTGTGTGGCTGCATAATTAAAAATAGCCTGCTCATGGCGCTGTAACTGTTCTATGTTTAGGGCTGATAAATAATCAATTGCTGCACTGAAGCCAATGACACCGGCTATATTTGGGGTGCCGGTCTCAAATTTAGCAGGAGCGTCTCTGTAGCTGCTTTTTTCAAGCGTTACAGTATCTATCATCTCACCACCCGTTTGATATGGGGTAAGCGCATTAAGTAATTCATAGCGACCATATAAGCCCCCTACACCCGTAGGACCAAGCATTTTATGCGCTGAGAATACATAAAAATCACATCCAAGCTGCTTTAAATTAGGGCGTAAATGCATGGCTCCTTGTGCGCCATCAACTACAACTAACGTGCCGACTGCTTTCGCTGCAGCTATTAATGGCGCTAAATTGGTAATATTACCTAATGCGTTAGACGCTTGGCTGATACACATTACCTTTGCTTTAGTGTGCGTGATCATGTCTATACAGCGCGCTATATTAAACGTCGCGTTTTGCTCAAGGGGGAGTGCAGATAGCGTAGCCCCTGTATTTTGCGTTAATACCTGCCAAGGAACAATATTAGCGTGGTGCTCAAGGGGGGTAATTAATACCGTATCTTCACCAGTAATTTGCCTTTGTAGGCCATGAGCAAGTAAATTTAGCGCCTCTGTTGCGCCTTTTGTCCAGACGATTTCTTTAGCATTTACGTTAAAGTAATCCGCTGTTTTTAATCTTGCTGCTTCATATTGTTCTGTAGCGCGCTCGCTTAAAGTGTGGCGGCCTCTGTGAACGTTTGCGTTGCCTAAATTATAAAAACGAGTCGTTGCATCAATAACGCTTTGTGGCTTTTGCGACGTTGCGCCAGAGTCTAAATAAACTAAAGGGTTGCCATTAAGGGTTTGGTTTAGAGTAGGGAAGTCGTTGCGGATTTTTGTTATATCAAACTCTTGAGAAGGCATGGCTATTCAACATCTATAAATTTAGGCAGGAATTGTAATCGGTTTCATAAAATTGACAAGCAAAGCGCACAAAAAAGGCCGCAAAAGCGGCCTTTTTTAACTAACTAAGCTTAGCGCTTGTCAGTTGATACGAAGTCACGTTGAGTGTAACCAGTATACATTTGACGAGGGCGGCTGATCTTGTGACCAGGTTGAGATAGCATCTCATCCCAGTGAGTGATCCAACCAACAGTACGTGCCATTGCAAAAATTACAGTGAACATGCTTGTTGGAATACCAATCGCTTTTAAGATAATACCTGAGTAGAAATCAACGTTAGGGTAAAGTTTCTTCTCTACAAAGTATGGGTCTTCAAGGGCAATTTGTTCAAGCTTCATTGCAATATCAAGAAGCGGATCTTGAATGTTAAGCTCTTCTAATACTTCGTGACACGTTTGACGCATTACTGTAGCGCGTGGGTCGAAGTTTTTGTAAACACGGTGACCAAAGCCCATAAGACGGAACGGATCAGACTTATCTTTTGCTTTTGCTACGTACTCATCAATACGATCAACAGAACCTATCTCTTCTAACATGTTTAAACATGCTTCGTTAGCACCGCCGTGAGCAGGGCCCCAAAGAGATGCGATACCCGCTGCAATACATGCATATGGGTTAGCGCCTGAAGAACCTGCTAAACGTACTGTTGACGTTGAAGCGTTTTGCTCATGATCAGCATGAAGCATGAAGATTTTATCCATTGCTTTAGCTGTCACAGGGTTAACTTTGTATTCTTCAGCCGGTACAGAGAACATCATGTGTAAGAAGTTTTCTGCGTAGCTTAAATCATTACGTGGGTAAACAAACGGTTGACCAATGTTTGTTTTGTACGCCATAGCTGCAATAGTCGGTAATTTAGCGACAAGTTTAATCGCGCTTGTTTTACGTTGGCTTGCATCAGTAATATCAAGATCTTCGTGGTAAAAAGAAGATAATGCGCCTACTACACCACATAGCATTGCCATTGGGTGAGCATCGAAGCGGAAACCTTGGAAAAAGTTAGCAATTTTCTCATCAAGCATGGTGTTATGCGTGATTTCTTTTGCAAATGCATCGTATTGCTCTTTAGTTGGTAACTCACCGTTTAATAGTAAGTAACAAAGCTCGATGTAGTTAGAGTCTTCAGCTAATTGCTCAATTGGGTAACCACGGTGAAGTAATACACCTTTACCACCATCAATGTAGGTGATTGCAGATTCACAAGAGCCAGTCGACATGAAACCTGGGTCATAAGTAAAGTGACCGTGTGAACCTAACGTACGTACGTCGATCACATCTTGGCCAGCAGTGCCTTGATAAATTGGAAGTTCGATTGGATCTAGTCCATCAATATGGACTGTGGCTTTTTTATCTGCCATCTATGTATCTCCTATTAAGATATCTATTCTGATTTTTAGATTTTTAAAGTTCTGAAATCTTGTTTTAAGCACATCTTCGCATTTTAACGTGAAAGAGGGGGTTAAAGTCAATTTTTATAAACATTATGCATATATGTATAATAAATATTCGGTATTAATTAAATATTATACTATCGGCTAATTCGCAAACGTCTCTAACTAAACAAGAATTGTAAAACAACCTTTGGGTATATATACTATCTGAGGTTTTAAACCGCTTTGTATTTAGGTAAACATATTTTTACAGCGTAATTTTTGCAGATTTGTGAACTTTTGCTGTATTGACACGTTTACTTTGATAGTTCCACCAGAAATTTTGGTGGGTTTTAGAAAAACAAGTAGATGAGCTCCAATGTGAGCAAGATGGGCAAGTAACTGTGAAAAAGCAAAGACCTGTAAATCTAGATCTAACAACTATATCTATGCCGGCAACGGCTAAAGCATCAATCTTTCACCGCGTCACCGGTGTTGCATTATTTTTTGCTTTAACGTTTGTCATTTGGGCTTGGTCTGAGTCTCTTTCTTCAGCTGAAGGTTTTGAATTCGTCAAGGGTCTGTTTAGCGGATTCATTGCCAAATTCATAGCTTGGGGCACACTTTCTGTATTGGGTTATCACCTTATTGGTGGTATCCGTCACATCATTATGGATATGGGCCACTGGGAAGAACTTGAATCAGGTAACCTTAGCGCTAAAATTGCAATGGCACTTGGCGTTGTATTTGCCGTACTGGCAGGGGTGTGGATATGGTCTTAAATCAAGCAACTCTTAAACGTGATGGTGTACAAGATTTCGTATCTTTACGTACCACGGCACTAGTAATCACCGCATACGCGATTTTTATTATCGGCTATTTTTTAGCAACGCCAGAAGTCACTTTCGAAGCCTGGACAGGCCTATTCTCTAATCTAGCAATGAAGGGTTTTACACTTATTACTCTTGTATGCATGATGGTTCATACCCGCATTGGCCTTTGGCAAGTTTTAACGGATTACGTTAAAAACGCTAAACTACGCGCTGTTTTAGGCTTTGTATTAAACCTGATGGCCGTTGCTTACGTAGCTATTGGTCTAATCGTTTTATGGGGTGTTTAAGTGAAATATTCTGTTCGTGAATTTGACGCCGTAGTAATTGGTGCAGGTGGTGCTGGTATGCGCGCCGCTCTTGCCATTACCGAATCTGGCAAAACGTGTGCATTAATATCTAAAGTATTCCCAACACGCTCACACACTGTATCTGCACAGGGTGGTATTACAGTAGCGCTAGGTAATTCACACGAAGACAACTGGGAATGGCATATGTACGATACCGTTAAAGGTTCCGATTTTATCGGTGACCAAGACGCTATCGAATACATGTGTCAAACAGGCCCAGAAGCTATTACTGAATTAGAAAACATGGGTTTACCATTTTCTCGTTTTGAAAATGGCCGTGTTTACCAACGTCCTTTCGGTGGTCAATCGAAAAACTTTGGTGGTGAACAAGCTGCACGTACTGCAGCAGCAGCTGACCGTACTGGTCACGCTTTATTACACCTTCTATACCAACAAAACGTTAAAAACCAAACTAATGTATTCTCTGAGTGGTATGCACTAGATTTAGTTAAAAACGACAATGGCGATGTAGTAGGCTGTACAGCAATTGAGATTGAAACAGGTGAAATCACTTTCTTCAAATCAAAAGCTGTTGTACTTGCAACCGGCGGTGCTGGTCGTATTTTCGCATCAACAACCAATGCTCACATTAATACGGGTGATGGTGTTGGTATGGCAGCCCGTGCAGGCGTTGCTATGCAAGATATGGAAATGTGGCAATTCCACCCAACGGGTATTGCAGGCGCTGGTACACTTGTAACGGAAGGTTGTCGTGGTGAAGGTGGTTATCTTTTAAATAAAGATGGCGAACGCTTCATGGAACGTTATGCACCAAACGCTAAAGACTTAGCGTCTCGTGACGTTGTAGCACGTTCAATGATGACTGAAATCCGTGAAGGCCGTGGCTGTGATGGTCCTTGGGGTCCACACCTTAAGCTGAAACTTGACCACTTAGGTGAAGAAACGCTTAACTTACGTCTACCAGGCGTATGTGACCTTGCTAAAACTTTCGCACACGTTGACCCTGCTAAAGAGCCAATTCCAGTAATACCAACTTGTCACTACATGATGGGTGGTGTTCCAACTAACGTAAATGGTCAAGCGCTACAAATCGATGCTAACGGCAACGAAAAAGTAGTAGAAGGCTTATTTGCAGTAGGTGAAATTGCCTGTGTATCTGTACATGGTGCAAACCGCCTAGGTGGTAACTCATTACTTGATTTAGTTGTATTTGGCCGTGCTGCGGGTAACTTCCTAGGTAAATACCTAAACGAAGTTGAAATTACTAAAGCACCGACAGCATCTGATATTGACGCGTCTCTTGCACGCTTTAACCGTTGGGAAAATTCAACGGCTGGCCAAGGTGAAGACCCAGTTCAAATCAAAAAAGACCTACAACAATGTATGCAGCTTAACTTCTCGGTATTCCGTGAAGGTGAGTCTATGGCGACAGGTCTTAAAGAGCTTAAAGAAATTCGTGAACGTCTGCAGCATGCACGTCTTGATGATAAATCATCAGACTTCAACACGCAGCGTATCGAATGTCTTGAACTAGACAACTTAATGGAAACAGCTTACTCAACTGCAGTAGCTGCAAACTTCCGTACTGAAAGCCGTGGTGCACACTCTCGCTTTGACTACCCAGATCGTGATGACGAAAACTGGTTATGTCACTCAGTATTCAATCCGGTAACGGATGAAATGAGCAAGCGTGACGTAAACTACGCGCCTAAGACGCGTGAAGCGTTCCCACCTAAAGCACGTACCTACTAGGAGCGAGACGATGGCACAAGTACAATTTTCAGTTTATCGTTACAATCCGGATGTTGATAACGCACCTCGTATGCAAGAATATACTTTGCAAACAGAGGAAGGTCAGGACATGATGGTATTGGATGCACTTTTATTATTAAAAGAGCAAGATCCAACATTATCATTCCGTCGCTCATGTCGTGAAGGCGTGTGTGGCTCTGATGGCGTTAACATGAATGGTAAAAATGGTTTAGCATGTATTACACCATTATCTACGCTGCAAAAAGGCGGCAAAGGTACTATTGTAATTCGTCCTTTACCTGGCTTACCTGTGGTACGTGACCTTGTTATTGACATGAGTCAGTTCTACACTCAGTACGAAAAAGTTAAACCATACCTAATTAACGATCAGCCAGCGGCTGGTGAGCGTCTTCAATCTATTGAAGAACGTGATAAATTAGATGGACTTTACGAGTGTATTTTATGTGCATGTTGTTCTACATCGTGTCCTTCGTTCTGGTGGAATCCAGACAAGTTCATTGGTCCAGCAGGCCTTCTTCATGCTTACCGTTTCTTGGCTGATAGCCGCGATACGGCAACTGAAGAACGTTTAGCAGACTTAGACGATGCGTTCAGTGTGTTCCGTTGCCACAGTATCATGAACTGTGTTAGCGTTTGTCCTAAAGGTCTTAACCCGACCAAAGCAATTGGACAAATTAAATCTATGTTATTAAACCGCGCGGTTTAATCACTTAGTAACGTAAGATGGCTAATATTTTTATTAGCCATCTTGTTATGACAACTATTAATTTCTGCGCTAAAGAAAAGGGCTTATAAATGCACGAAGGTGTGATGAAGGCATGGCTAGAATCTTCACATTTAAACGGCGGCAACGTTGCTTATGTAGAAGAGCTTTATGAAGCGTATTTAGATGATGCGACTTCTGTGCCAGAAGAATGGCGAGAAGTGTTCGAACAATTACCAAAAGTAGATGGTGTGGATGTTGAAGTAAAGCATTCAGAAGTTCGTTCACAGTTTGCGGCGCTTGCTAAAAACAAGCATAGAGAGGTAGTGGTAGCAGAGGGTAGTGGCGGTGACCTCAAACAGGTTAAAGTACTACAACTTATTAATGCTTTCCGCTTTCGAGGACACCAAAATGCTAACCTAGATCCATTAGGCATTTGGCAACGAGAGCGTGTTCGAGATTTAGAGCTAGAATACCACGACTTATCTAAAGCTGATTTTGACCGCGAATTTAACGTAGGATCGTTTGCCGTAGGCCGCGATACTATGCCTTTAGGTGAACTATACCAGGCACTTAAAACCACCTATTGTGGTTCTATTGGTGCTGAGTATATGCACATCACATCAACAGAAGAAAAGCGTTGGTTACAACAGCGTTTAGAATCTGTTCAATCACGACCTACTTTTTCTAAAGAAGAAAAACTGCGTATCCTTAAAGGATTAACCGCAGCAGATGGTCTTGAAAAATATTTAGGTGCAAAGTTCCCTGGTGCTAAGCGTTTCTCACTTGAAGGTGGTGATGCGTTAGTTCCTATGCTTAAAGAACTTATTCACCGTGCCGGCGAAAGCGGGCAAAAAGAAGCAGTTATTGGTATGGCCCACCGTGGTCGCTTAAACGTATTAGTTAATGTGTTAGGTAAAAACCCATCTGAGTTATTCGATGAGTTTGCTGGTAAACACAAAGACACGTTAAGCTCTGGTGACGTTAAATACCATATGGGTTATTCATCTGACTTTGCGACCAAAGGTGGCAACGTTCATATGGCACTTGCGTTTAACCCTTCTCACCTAGAAATTGTTAACCCTGTTGTTATGGGCTCGGTAAGAGCGCGTTTAGACCGTTTAGGTGACAGTTCAGGTAGCAAAGCATTACCTATTACTATCCACGGTGATTCTGCGATTACAGGCCAAGGTGTTGTACAAGAAACATTTAACTTGTCGCAAACAAACGCCTTCTCATGTGGTGGTAGTATCCGTATTGTTGTAAATAACCAAGTTGGTTTTACAACTTCAAAACAAGACGACGTACGTTCTACAGATTACTGTACTGACATTGCTAAAATGGTTCAGTCACCAATCTTCCACGTTAACTCTGATGACCCTGAAGCCGTTGCATTTGTAACACAACTTGCACTTGATTTTAGAAACCAGTTTAAACGTGACGTAGTAATCGATTTAGTATGTTATCGCCGCCATGGTCATAACGAAGCTGATGAGCCTAATGCAACACAGCCTCTTATGTACCAAAAAATTAAAAAGCATGCGGTTCCGCGTTTAATTTACGCTGATCAACTTATGTCTGAAGGCTCATTCACTGAGAGTGAAATTAAAGCATTAGCTGATGAATACCGTAACGGCTTAGATGAAGGCAACTGTGTTGTTGAAGAAATTCAGCCAGAAACTTCGCACTCATCTGATTGGGCTAAATATGTTGGCCATGAGTGGAATGTTGAGTATGACGCAAGCGTACCAGTAGATAAGCTAAAAGCACTTGGCGAACAAGTTGCGCAGTTCCCTGAGCAATATAAAGCACAGTCTCGTGTTAAAAAGATTTACGATGACCGTAAGTTTATGGCAAGTGGCGAAAAACCACTAGATTGGGGTATGGCAGAAACACTTGCTTATGCAACAATTGCCTCTGAAGGCACAGATATACGTTTAACTGGCCAAGACTCAGGGCGTGGTACTTTCTTCCACCGCCATGCTGTAGTACATAGCCAGTCGGATGGTTCAACTTACTTACCTCTTCAAAATTTAAGTGAAGACCAAGGTACTTTTGAAGTATTTGATTCTGTTTTATCAGAAGAAGCGGTACTTGCTTTTGAATATGGTTATGCAACAGCTGAACCTACATCATTAGTCCTTTGGGAAGCCCAGTTTGGTGACTTCGCAAATGGTGCACAAGTCGTATTTGACCAGTTCTTAAGCTCTGGTGAGCAAAAATGGGGCCGTTTATGTGGCTTAACATGTTTGCTTCCGCATGGATATGAAGGTCAAGGCCCAGAGCATAGTTCTGCACGTTTAGAGCGTTTTTTACAGCTTTGTGCCGATCACAACATGCAAGTGTGTGTTCCTTCAACACCTGCACAAGTTTACGCTATGCTTCGTCGTCAATCAGTTAGACCACTTCGTCGTCCATTGATTGTAATGACACCAAAATCACTACTTCGTCACCCACTTGCGGTATCTTCACTTGAAGAACTTTCACAAGGTGTATTCCACAATATGATCGACGAAATCGATGATATTAACCCTGAGAAAGTAGAACGCGTAGTATTTTGTAGTGGTAAAGTTTACTACGAACTATTACAAGAGCGTCGTAAGCTTGAGCAAGACAACATTGCGATTGTACGTGTGGAGCAGTTATACCCGTTCCCACATGCAGAAATGGACACGATTATGGAACGTTACCAACACGTTACTGATTTTGTTTGGTGTCAAGAAGAGCCACAAAACCAAGGTGCTTGGTACTGTTCGCAACATCACTTTATTGATGCAATCCCACAGGGTGCTAAATTGACTTACGCAGGGCGTAAGGCGTCGGCATCTCCAGCGTGTGGTTACATGTCAGTACATACTAAAGAACAACAAGCGCTCGTTGCAGACGCGCTTACTATACAAAAGAAAGGATAAGCAATGAGCACAGAAATTAAAGTTCCTGTTCTTCCTGAGTCGGTTGCGGATGCTACCGTTGCTACATGGCATGTAAGTGTAGGCGACAAAGTAAGCCGTGACCAAAACTTAGTAGACATTGAAACAGATAAAGTGGTTTTAGAAGTGGTTGCACAAAATGACGGTGTAATTACTGAAATATCACAAGAAGAAGGTGCAACGGTACTTGGCGACCAAGTTATCGGTTTACTTGGTGATGCTGATGCAGCACCAGCAAGTGACAGTGCTCCGGCTAAAGAAGAAGCCGCACCTGAAAAATCAGAAGACGCGCCTGCGGCGCAATCAGCTCCAGCATCAGAAGGTAAAGAAGTGGACATTAAAGTACCTGTACTTCCAGAATCAGTTGCAGACGCAACAATTGCTACATGGCATGTACAACCAGGTGAAGCGGTAACTCGCGACCAAAACTTGGTAGATATTGAAACTGATAAAGTTGTTCTTGAAGTAGTAGCTCAAGAAGACGGTATCATGGGCGAGCAACTAAACGCAGAAGGCGATACTGTACTTGGCGAACAAGTTATTGGTAACGTTAAAGCGGGCGGCGCTCCAGCGGCACCTGCAGCTAAAGCAGAGGAAGCGCCTGCTGCAAGTGAGTCTAACGATAGCTCAGATGTGTTAACGCCGTCTGTACGTCGTTTAATCGCTGAAAAAGGGCTTGATGCGTCTAAAATTAAAGGCACAGGTAAAAACGGCCGTGTAACTAAAGAAGACGTTGATACTTTCTTAAAAGCACCTGCTCCAGCTGCTAAAAAAGAAGCTGCTTCAGCACCTGCTGCACCGATGGGTGACCGTACACAAAAACGTGTACCAATGACGCGCCTACGTAAAACTATTGCTAATCGTTTATTAGAAGCGAAAAACTCAACAGCAATGTTAACTACATTTAACGAAGTAAACATGAAACCTATCATGGACCTTCGTAAGCAGTACCAAGAAGTATTCGAGAAGCGTCACGGTATTCGTTTAGGCTTTATGTCTTTCTACGTGAAAGCAGTAACTGAAGCACTTAAGCGTTTCCCTGACGTAAATGCATCAATTGATGGTGACGACATTGTTTACCACAATTACTTTGATATCAGCATCGCTGTATCTACACCACGTGGTTTAGTTACACCAGTACTTAAAGATTGCGACAAGCTATCTGTTGCTGAAATCGAGAAAGGTATTCGTGAATTAGCCCTTAAAGGCCGTGACGGTAAACTAACACTTGACGATATGACAGGTGGTAACTTTACCATTACTAACGGTGGTGTATTTGGTTCGTTACTTTCTACACCTATTATTAACTTACCACAGTCATCAATCTTGGGTATGCACAAAATCCAAGAGCGTCCTATGGCTGTAAATGGTAAAGTTGAAATTCTTCCTATGATGTATTTGGCACTATCTTACGATCACCGCCAAATCGATGGTAAAGAATCTGTTGGTTTCTTAGTAACTATTAAAGAGTTACTTGAAGATCCAACTCGCTTATTACTGGATGTTTAATCGAGTAGTATGAAATATAAGCTGTGAATGACAATTCACAGCTTTTTTTTTGCGCCTTTGGTGTTACTGGGGTTTTCATGTTAAGCCTTGGGATCTATACTAGGTGCGCAATTTGGGATAGCTGTTTATTTGCATAAATATTCAGCTCTTTTAGTATAAAAAATTGGATAAAGCATCATGAATTTGCATGAGTATCAGGCAAAACAACTTTTTGCCGAATATGGTTTACCAGTTTCTCAAGGTTTCGCTTGCGATACACCTGAAGAAGCTGCAGCAGCTGCCGAAAAAATTGGCGGTGATATGTGGGTTGTTAAAACTCAGGTTCACGCAGGTGGCCGTGGTAAAGCTGGCGGTGTTAAGCTAGTTAAAACAATCGAAGAAGTAAAAGAATTCGCTGCTAACTGGTTAGGTAAAAACTTAGTTACTTACCAAACAGACGAAAATGGTCAGCCTGTTGCTAAAATTTTAGTAGAAAGCTGTACAGATATCGCTAACGAATTGTACTTAGGTGCAGTTGTTGACCGTGCTTCTCGCAAAGTTGTTTTCATGGCGTCTACTGAAGGCGGTGTTGAAATTGAAACTGTTGCTGAAGAAACTCCAGAGCTTATCCACAAAGCAGAGATCGATCCATTAGTGGGTCCTCAAGCTTACCAAGCACGTGAGTTAGGTTTTAAACTGGGTCTTAACCCTACACAAATGAAGCAGTTCGTTAAGATCTTTATGGGTCTTGGCAACATGTTCAACGATTTTGATTTCGCTCTTCTTGAAATCAACCCGTTAGTAATCACAGACGAAGGTAACCTTCACTGTCTTGACGGCAAAATCGGTATCGATGGTAATGCACTTTACCGTCAACCAAAAATCCGTGAAATGCACGATCCATCTCAAGAAGATGCACGTGAAGCTCACGCAGCAAGCTTCGAGCTTAACTACGTAGCACTAGATGGTAACGTAGGTTGTATGGTTAACGGTGCAGGCCTAGCGATGGGTACTATGGACATCGTAAACCTACACGGCGGCAAGCCAGCTAACTTCCTAGATGTTGGTGGCGGCGCGACTAAAGAGCGTGTTTCTGAAGCATTCAAAATCATCCTTTCTGACGATAACGTAAAAGCTGTTTTAGTTAACATCTTTGGTGGTATCGTACGTTGTGACATGATTGCTGAAGGTATCATTGGCGCAGTTAAAGAAGTAGGTGTAAACGTGCCTGTAGTTGTACGTTTAGAAGGTACTAACGCTGAATTAGGTCGTGACGTTCTTAAGAACTCTGGCCTAGATATCATCGCTGCTGAATCACTAACAGACGCTGCTGAGAAAGTTGTAGCTGCTGCGGAGGGCAAATAATGTCTGTATTAATCAATAAAGATACAAAAGTTATCTGTCAAGGTTTCACTGGTGGCCAAGGTACTTTCCACTCTGAGCAAGCGCTTGAGTACGGTACACAAATGGTTGGTGGTGTAAGCCCAGGTAAAGGCGGTCAAACGCACCTTGGTCTTCCAGTATTCAACACAGTACGCGATGCAGTTAAAGAAACAGGCGCAACAGCGTCAGTTATCTACGTACCTGCACCGTTCTGTAAAGATGCAATCTTAGAAGCTATCGATGCGGGCATCGAGCTAATCGTTTGTATCACTGAAGGTATCCCAACGCTAGACATGGTTGACGTTAAAGTTAAGCTTGATAACTCTGGTGTTCGTATGATCGGTCCTAACTGTCCAGGTGTTATCACTCCTGGTGAGACTAAGATTGGTATCATGCCTGGTCACATCCACAAGCCTGGTAAAGTAGGTATTGTTTCTCGCTCTGGTACTTTAACGTACGAAGCAGTTAAACAAACTACAGATGCTGGTTTTGGTCAGTCTACGTGTGTTGGTATTGGTGGCGACCCAATCCCAGGTACTAACTTTATCGACGTGCTAGAAATGTTCGAAAAAGATCCACAAACTGAAGCAATCGTAATGATTGGTGAAATTGGCGGTACTGCAGAAGAAGAAGCTGCAGAGTACATCAAAGCTAACGTAACTAAGCCTGTTGTTTCTTACATTGCTGGTGTAACTGCACCAGAAGGTAAGCGTATGGGTCACGCTGGCGCAATCATCGCTGGTGGTAAAGGTACTGCTGATGAGAAATTTGCTGCACTAGAAGCTGCTGGCGTACAAACTGTACGTTCACTTGCTGATATCGGTAAAGCACTTAAAGAGAAAACAGGCTGGTAATCAGTTTGCTTAATCTTTAAAAAGGCTCGCATTTGCGAGCCTTTTTGTTATTGGCTTAAAAATTAGTATGGGTAACTAATGTGTTGAAAAAACCGTACTGATAAATCTTGTCGTTCTTTATTTATTGCCAGCTCTGAGCACATAGCGTGTATTGTTTTCTCTACTTGATTCATAAAGCGGCCGTAGCCCATTTCATGTTTATCTTTATGGGTGGCAACAATCACAAAATGTAGTGACTCAACTAATTTTTCAGCATTGAAAAAAATATGTATTTGCGTGGCTGTGCCATTCACATCAAAACTTATTTTTTGTAATTCTGAATTCCCATCATTTTTATCTATTTGGCTATTACGCACTATGGGCCTTGCACCATTAGCAACCATAGCGCCGTGATATAATTCGTATCGCTCGCAGCACCCTTTAAATGATTGGGCGAAGTAGTTATAAAACTCAGTGTAATTATTTTTATTTATTAAGCTTTGAAATTGCGTTTTAATGCCGCGCGAAACCGGTATAGAAAACGTTGCATAGGTCATTTCTGCATGCTCGGCGGGTATTTTACATTGGCGAGCTAAATAACGAGGGTATAGGCTTCTAAGTTTGTAGCCGTAACTTTGGTTACAGCCTTTACTCTTGGCAAATAAGTCATAGGTTAAATGCTGATGATCGCGAAGCTTAAACTGGGGTTGTTCAATAAATAATTGTGTTTGTAAATTATCTAACACTTTTTGCACCCTGCTGTGAAATTGTGCCGAGCTTGCGCGTAAATCATCACCGGTGGCTAAAAATAACAAGCGAATTTTTTTACTTTTAAAAGTAGGGGTGTAGTGTAGTTTGTGCGCCTCGTGGTAACGCGGGTTGTAAAAAAACAACATTTGCTTTGCTGTTTCTAATTGATACGACTCATCATGAAATCTGACCACAGGTAATTTGTCGTTAGCGAGTAGGTGTACATTATGTAGCTCGTATTCATCACAGCTTGCAAATAGTTGCTTGGCAATGCGGGTATAGCAACTATCGATATCGCTAAAACTAGTGTAAAAGTCATCAGTGGGTGTAATTTCAGCGAGTAAATAGTGATTAGCTCGCGCATTTGTTGGTATATAAACTCTGTGTTGTGTAGAACTGGCCATCTTTGAATCCTTTTAAGGAGCTTAAGTTTAGGTACTATAAATGCCTTTCATGACTCAAATATTGCGCTAAAACAAATTTAAGTAATAAACTAATGCACCATTGCCATAATAACTAGAATAAACCCGCATCTAGTGCTGTATGTTAGTGTTTGTTTTTGTAATAATGCATTAGTTTTGTTATCACGAATATTCAGAGGATCGCACTCCTATGGCGGAAATTGAGAATCGCCCAAGTAACTTTATAAGAACTCGAATTGATGAAGATTTAGCAAGTGGCAAACATGCAACTACGCATACACGTTTTCCACCTGAACCAAATGGCTTTTTACATATTGGCCATGCAAAATCAATTTGTTTGAATTTTGGCATTGCAAAAGATTACGATGGTTTATGTAACCTACGTTTTGATGATACAAACCCAGAAAAAGAAGATATTAACTACGTTAATTCAATCAAAGAAGACGTGCAGTGGTTAGGCTTCAACTGGAGTGGTGAGATAAAATATTCGTCAAACTATTTTGATACCCTATACGGCTATGCAGTAGAGCTTATTGAAAAAGGCTTAGCGTACGTTTGTTTTTTAACGGCCGATCAAGCGCGTGAGTATCGCGGTACGTTAAAAGAGCCGGGTAAAAACAGCCCATACAGAGACACCTCAGTAGAAGAAAACCTCGCATTGTTTGAAAAAATGCGCGCGGGTGAATTCAAAGAAGGTGAGTGTGTTCTACGCGCTAAAATTGATATGGCAAGCTCATTTATGGTGCTTCGCGATCCAATTATTTATCGCGTTCGTTTTGCTCATCACCATCAAACAGGTGACAAGTGGTGCATTTACCCAATGTATGACTTCACACATTGTATTTCTGATGCGCTTGAGGGCATAACCCATTCATTGTGCACACTTGAGTTTCAAGATAACCGTCGTTTATACGACTGGGTGCTTGATAACATCAGCCTTGAATGCCACCCACAGCAAATTGAGTTTTCGCGCTTAAATCTTGAATACACAATTATGTCTAAGCGTAAGCTAAACGACTTAGTTGTAAATAACTATGTAGAAGGGTGGGATGACCCACGTATGCCAACTATTGCTGGTTTACGTCGTCGTGGTTATACACCGGCTTCAATACGTGAGTTCTGTTTACGTATCGGTGTGACTAAGCAAGAAAACATGGTTGAAATGGGCATGCTTGAAGCGTGTATCCGTGAAGACTTAAATGAAAACGCACCACGCGCAATGGCAGTACTCGATCCAGTTAAAGTTGTAATAGAAAACTTTGATGCAGAAAAAGTAGAAACATTGTCGGTAGCTAACCACCCTAATAAAGAAGAAATGGGGCGTCGTGAAGTACCGTTTACTCGTGAGCTTTTCATTGAGCGTGAAGATTTCCGCGAAGAAGCGAATAATAAATTTAAACGCTTAGTACTTGATAAAGAAGTACGCTTACGTGGTGCTTATGTAATTAAAGCCCAGCGTGTAGAAAAAGATGCAAATGGTGAAATTACCACTATTTACTGTACTTACGACAACGAAACACTAGGTAAAAACCCAAGTGACGGTCGTAAAGTAAAAGGGGTTATTCATTGGGTTTCTGCGCCTGAGTCGGTTAATGCAGAAGTTAGATTGTATGACCGTTTATTTAATGTACCAAACCCAGGTGCAGCTGAAGAGTTCGAATCGACACTTAATCCTGATTCGTTAGTTGTATTAGAAAATGCAAAACTAGAAGCATCGCTTGCTAAAGCCGAGCCGGCTCAAGGCTTTCAGTTTGAGCGTACTGGCTATTTCTCACGTGATACAAAGTCAGAAAATTTAGTATTCAACCAAACGGTTGGTCTTAGAGATTCATGGGCTAAAATCGAGAAGCAGTAACGCTTTTATAATACCAATTTGCATAATATCTCATTATTGCAAATTGGTATTAAACACAGTTTAAATGCTTAATTTTAAACACAAAAAAACCTGCAATAGCAGGTTTTTTTATTACTATAGCGCGTTATTAGCTATTTGAATCGCTAAATGCTTTACACGCTGCTTTGTCTTGACACTCACCGTATAGGTATAAAGAGTGATTTGTTAGTGTAATACCGTTTTCTTCGGCTATTTCTAACTGGCGACGTTCAATTAAGTCATCTTCAAATTCAACAACTTTACCACATTTTAAACACACTAGGTGGTCGTGGTGAGTGCTGCCAGAAAGTTCAAATACTGACTTTCCGCCTTCAAAATGGTGACGGCTTACAATACCTGCGTCATCAAATTGGTTTAATACACGGTAAACAGTCGCAAGACCAATTTCTTCACCTAAATCTAAAAGAATTTTGTATACATCTTCAGCGCTGATGTGTTGGTTATCTGGAGATTGTAGAATTTCTAAGATTTTAATACGCGGTAAAGTTACTTTTAAACCGGCTTTTTTAAGTTCCAAGTTATGATCAGTCATTAAATCTGTCTCAAATTTGTTTGGTTATACTAGACATCTCTTACAGATGCACACGACACATTAGCAATAACAAGGATAACGCGCCTAAGCACTGAGTGCAAAGAACAATTGATCAATTTTGCTATTAATTCTAAAGTCGCTAACTGTTTGATAATTATTTAAACAGTTAGCGATAAAAGGGGGAGGAGGTTAGTCTGCTAGTTCGCTTAAGCACATTTCATCATATACTTGTGCGCACCATGCTTTAACACGTTGTTCTGTTAATTCAGGTTGGCGGTCTTCATCAATACCTAAGCCTACAAAGTGCGTGTCATCAGCCATACCTTTAGATGCTTCAAAGTCGTAGCCTTCACTAGACCAATGGCCAACCACAATAGCACCGCGCTCGGTAACGATATCGTTGATCATACCCATAGCGTCTAAAAAGTATTCTGCGTAGTCTTCTTGGTCGCCACAACCAAAAATAGCCACTAGCTTACCTTCAAAGTCTACTTCTTCAAGCTCAGGGAAAAAGTCATCCCAATCACATTGTGCTTCACCGTAGTACCAAGTAGGAATACCGAATAAGATTAAATCGAACTCTGCAATCTCTTCTTTAGAGCTTTTTGCAATGTCGTGTACAGCCACAAGCTTTTTACCCAATTCTTTTTGGATCATTTTTGCTACGTGTTCTGTATTACCTGTGTCACTTCCGAAAAAAATGCCTACACTTGCCATGGACTTCAAACCTTTTATCTATCAATAGCCAATCTTTCTTGTAAAATTGTTTCAATCAGCGCACTACGGCTAATATTTTGTGCATCTGCCATATCACTCAGTGCCTGATATAACTGTGATGAAACTTTAAATTCTACACGCTTTAAACCGCGTGCTTTATCTCGTTTTATTTGATTACGTTTATTAACCTTTAACTGCATATCCCTTGGTAAAGGGTTCGTTTTAGGCCTGCCTGGGCGCTTTTCGTATTCAAATAAATCGGGAGTTGTTCTATCTGTTTCTGACTTCGCCATGCCTAACCTACACCTGCACCTTGCCAAAAAACTTGTATAAGTCCTTTCGCAATAAAGCCAGAACACCCTAAAAAGAGGACGCCCCACACAATGTAGCGACCAAACTTAGGTACGTTACCACTATTAAGTACGTCTTTAATTGCCAGGCCGATGAATACAAAAATACCGGCTAAGCCAAAGTACAACCCTAGGGTATCAAATTCGTTAATAAACTGACTGACCATCAACGTATAACCTTTAAATTAAACGGCGCGTACTATAGCATATAAATATGCATTAATTTAGTACGGATAACCAAAAACACATGATTAAAATTGCATTAAAGCCCTGTTAAAAAGTCATTTATTGCTTTATTAACTGCAGCGGGTTTTTGTGCATGAAGCCAATGTCCTGCACCGTGTATAATTTTTGCTCGTGTATTTTTAAAGCGCTTTGTTATTTCATCGCGGTATTCTGGCAGTATGTAATCAGAATCGTTGCCTTTGATAAATAAAGTATCGCACAAACAAGAATTGTTTTCATTAACATTGGCGGTGATTGTCGAATATTTTTCATCAAGTACATCTAAATTAAATCGCCATTTGTACTGTCCATCGTCATTTTTAGCTAAGCTTTTTAGTAAAAACTGCCTAACACCTAGCTCATTAATGTACTCGCTCATAATAGCATCAGCTTGTTTTCTATCAGTAACCTGGCTAGTTGCCACTTTTTTTTGTGCATTAATAATTTGTGTGTGGCGGGCAGGGTAACTCACAGGGGCAATATCAAGTACCACCAGCTTATTTACTTTTTGGCTATGCATTAGCGCCACTTCCATTGCCACTTTACCGCCCATTGAGTGGCCAATCAGGTGCGCATTGTTAATATTTAACGCGTTCATTAGCTCAACAATATCTGCGGCCATTGCAGGGTAGTTCATTTCATTACTGTGCGGTGAAGCGCCATGGTTACGCAAATCTACATTCGTTACCCTAAAGTACTCGCTCAATGGTTTTGCAATAACATTTAGGTTTTCTAAAGAGCCAAATAAACCATGAATGATCACTACATCCGGACCTTCACCGTATTGTTTATAGTTTAATAGCATGACCGCCTCCTAAAATTTTGGCTTAGTTTGCCGAGCATTGCCCTAAAAAGCAAAAGATATAACGGTTAACTGCTCTGCACGCGCCTTTTATGGGGTAACACCGTTTATTTTTACGCCAGTTGTGGGCTATTTGGTGTTACCAGCCTAATGGAGATAATAATATGGGTAGTACTTTTAAAAGCTGTTAATTACTACATTGGGTTTATAAGCAAATAATCAACACACCTTTATTAGCGCGTTTATAGGTTATGTTTGTGCGAGTGCTTGTTGTAACTCGCATTTATATTTGGTTTGGGTATAATCACGGGGAAAGAAAAAATGTGGCCCGTAATGACAGGAACAACATGAAACAAATCGACATAGACGACGAGTTATATCAGTATATTGCTAGCAATACACAAAGTATTGGCGAAAGCGCATCCACTATTTTACGTCGTTTATTAAATCTAAACGGTGATGACAACACTCCCGTTGCTAAGAACAATCAAAACAATCAAACAGCTACTCAAGCCCCACTTGACGACACGCCAGCTACTAACGACAGCCAAGAGCAAGAGGTTGTCACACCCGTGAAGCAAACAAACGCTAATGTATTTAATATTCTAAATAAAGAAGAACTAGCAATGCAAAAAGGGGTGGTAGGCAGGTTTTTATTTATTTTAAGTGCTTTTTATAGAACGCATAAAAAAGAATTTAGTGCTGTGCTTGATATAAAAGGGCGCGACCGCGTTTACTTTGCAACCAGCAAAGAAGACTTAGTTAATAGCGGCAGTAGTATGAACCCTAAAAACATTACCGACAGTGAGTACTGGGTAATGACAAATTCGAACACAACACGTAAAAAAATGATGCTACACGAGGTTGCGCTGTGCTTAGGTTATTCAGCAGAGCAAGCAGAAGAAATTCGCGATTACTTGTAAGGAAATAAACATGGCTATTCATTCAGGTGCTGGGAAAACTGCGCCACATTCAACTTTAGTTAACGTACCAAAACTGGTATCGGCTTATTACTTAAATGAGCCAGACTTAGAGCAAAACCCAGAGCATTGTGTTGCTTTTGGTACGTCGGGTCACCGTGGTTGCTCTTACGATGTTAAGTTTAACGAATCTCATATTTTAGCCATTACACAAGCTATTTGTGACTACAGAAAGCAAAACGACATTTTTGGTCCGCTTTTTTTAGGTAAAGATACGCATGCATTAAGTGAAGCTGCTTTTAACTCTGCCATAGAAGTATTAGTGGCTAATGAGGTGCAAGTAATTACCCAGCAAAATCACGATTACACGCCAACCCCTGTTATTAGCCATGCTATTGTTTGCCATAACAAATTAAATCCTAACGAATTAGCCGACGGTATTGTGGTAACGCCTTCACATAACCCGCCAGAAGACGGTGGCTTTAAGTACAATCCACCTAACGGTGGCCCAGCAGATACCGACGTAACTAAATGGATTGAAGACAGAGCAAATCAATTACTATTAGAAGATTTAGTAGAAGTTGAGCTGTTTCCATTTGCTAAAGCATCGCGTTCAGGGTTTATTAAATACGAAGACCTAATGACGCCATACATTAACGACTTAGAAAATATCGTTAATTTAAAAGCCGTTAGCGATGCGGGTATTAAAGTAGGTATTGACCCGCTAGGTGGCTCTGGTATTAACTTTTGGCCATTAATAGCGCAAAAATATAATTTAGATTTAACCGTAGTAAACGACAGTGTTGATCCGCGTTTTGCATTTATGCCACTTGATAAAGATGGCAAAATTCGTATGGATTGTTCATCACCTTACTCAATGGCTAATTTAATTAAATTAAAAGACGACTTTGATATTGCTATTGGCAACGACCCAGATTACGACCGCCACGGTATTGTTACCCCAGATGGGTTAATGAATCCTAATCACTTTTTAGCGGTAGCGATTGATTATTTATTAAAACACCGCGACTGGGACAGCAGTGTAGAAATTGGCAAAACGCTGGTTTCTAGCTCAATGATTGACCGCGTAGTAGCTCGTAATGAGCGTAAAGTTAAAGAAGTGCCGGTTGGCTTTAAGTGGTTTGTAGATGGCTTAAACAAAGGTAAGCTTGCCTTTGGTGGCGAAGAAAGTGCTGGCGCTGCGTTTTTACGATTTGATGGCAGCGTATGGTGTACCGACAAAGACGGCTTTATTATGGGGTTACTTGCAGCTGAAATACTCGCAGTAACAGGTAAAACACCATCAGCGCTTTATAAAGAGCTAGAGCAAGAATTTGGCTCTCCACTATATAAGCGTTTAGATGCCCCTGCTAGCAGTGCGCAAAAATCACGTTTAAAAGCACTTAGTGCAAGCGATGTTAAAGCCGATACATTAGCTGGCGAACCAATTTTACAAAAACTGACTCATGCACCTGGCAATGATGCGGCCATTGGCGGCTTAAAAGTAGTGACTGAAAACGGCTGGTTTGCAGCACGTCCTTCTGGTACTGAAGATATTTATAAAATTTATCTTGAGTCTTTCAAAGGTGAAGAGCATTTAGCACTACTAGAAAAAGAAGCGAAGCAATTAGTTGATTCTGTGATCAGCTAACACGGCTTACACTATTTAAAAACGGCTGATTTATTCAGCCGTTTTTGTTTGTATCTCTCACACTATAAAAGGGCTTATCATGTTAGCCAAACCAGATTATTTAAATGAACTAATAAATAGCGGCGACTTTTTAACACTCAGTCGCGACAATGAATGGCATTTAGAGGCAAGTGAATTCACGCTAGTAAATGGAACGCGCGTAACCGTTCACGATACAGGCGTTATTGAATTTCAACCACAGGGCACAACAACAAAAGATGTTGTGCTTTCAAGCGCTGTACACGGTAACGAAACCGCACCTATAGAAATATGTGACGAGCTAATAAAAACCATAATAAAAGGTGAGCTTGCATTAAATCAGCGTGTGCTCTTTATATTTGGTAATCCAAAATCAATAAATATTGGCCTGCGTTTTGTAGAAGAAAACCTAAACCGTTTGTTTAACGGCCACCACACTGTTGAGGGTGTGCCAATGAATGATGAGCGCAAACGCGCTGCAAACCTAGAAGAGTATGTAACTGACTTTTTTGCACGGGGCGAGCAAGGCAGTGCACGTTATCATTATGATTTACATACTGCTATACGTGGCTCAAAAAATGAAAAATTTGCTGTGTATCCTTATCTTCATGGTAAACCATGGAAAAAATCGCAGTTACAATTTTTACTTAGCTGCGGTGTAAATACCGTATTGATGATGAAATCACCGGCAACTACATTCAGTTACTATTCTTCGTTTGTTCATGGCGCTGATTCATTCACCGTTGAACTGGGTCAAGTTAAACCGTTTGGTGAAAACGACATGGTTCGCTTTGCAAAAACCAAGCAAACGCTAACTGCATTAATTAGCCAAAAAGAAGTGCAATACCCTCAATTTAATGCAAGTGACTTTGAGCTGTTTGCCGTGCATCGCACAATTAATAGAACGCAGCAGGACTTTAGCTTTCCGTTTTCTGATGATGCAGAAAATTTCACAGGGTTTGCTAAAGGTGAGTTGCTAGCAACAGACGGCGATACCCCTTATTATGCCGATGTGGAAGGGGAAGCTATTATTTTTCCAAATGCGCACGTTGCGCTTGGGCAAAGGGCACTGCTTACCGTTATTCCTATGCAAGTAGATAGTAATTTCGTCTAATAAAACTCATCAGACCACTCGCCTTGAATATTTAACTGTATGTTTTTATTAGTTTAATAAATGCGTACAGTTAACTTTCCATATTTTTAATCGTATTTTACTTTTGTTTCGTCTTACACTTGTTGAATAACATCTTACGTTAACGTAAGGTGGTGGCAGCTTTAATTAAATACAGCGCAGATGCTGCAAAGTTTATTCGCAAGCCTCACCCATAATAAAAACTTAAAAGGGGCGCTGTATCACAGACAACAAGAGAAGGTAGGTTATGAGTAATCCAAATAACGTATCGCTGAATATTAACCACGACCTCGAGTTTATAGACGGTCATGCGCTAACTATTCCAACCCTTAGTATTTTAACTGAGGACGGCGACATTCATCCTAGTGCTACCGCACCGACTATTTCTAAACACACAGCGATTAAATTATACGAAACAATGCGTTTTATTCGCCTACTCGATGAGCGGATGCAAGGCGCGCAGCGCCAAGGCCGCGTAAGCTTTTATATGCAATGTTTAGGTGAAGAAGCCGCTGTTACTGCTTCTGCTGCCGCACTTGATCAAGATGACATGATTATGGCGCAATACCGCGAGCAAGCCGCTTTGCATTACCGTGGATTTACGCTTGACCAATTTATGAATCAAATGTTTTCTAATGAGTTAGATTTAGGAAAAGGGCGCCAAATGCCGATTCATTATGGTTCAAAAGAACTAAATTATATGACCATATCATCGCCCCTCGGTACGCAAATTCCTCAAGCTACAGGGTATGCCTACGGGCAAAAAGTAAAACACATTGACGCAAAAACCGGCGAGCTTGCAAGCACCATTGATAATGTGACGATTTGTTACTTTGGTGAGGGTGCAGCATCTGAAGGTGATTTTCATGCGGGTTTAAATATGGCTGCGGTACACAAAGCCCCTGTTATATTTTTTGCACGTAATAACGGGTATGCAATATCAACACCTGCAGATGAGCAATTTAAAGGCGATGGTATAGCATCGCGAGGCGTAGGGTATGGCATTAAAACCATACGTGTTGATGGCTCAGATGCATTAGCCGTGTTTGCAGCAACACAACAGGCCCGCGAAATTGCAGCAACGCAGGGCGAGCCGGTATTAATTGAGTCAATAGCGTACAGATTAGGTGCTCACTCAACCTCAGATGATCCAAGTGGTTACCGCTCAAAAGATGAAGAGGCCACGCATAAAGTTTGCCCAATTGATAAATTTAAAAAATGGTTGATCAAACAAGAGTGGTTAAACGAAGAGGACGATGCTAAAGCGAAAGACACTATTCGTGAAGATATTTTAGCCGCCCTTAAACGTGCTGAAAAAGTGCAAAAGCCAGCGCTTGAAGAGCTAATATCAGATGTTTACGATACGCCAATTCCCTCACTTGAGCGCCAATATAACGATTTAAAAGCACATATAAAGCAGCACCCAGATGCGTACCCAATCACAGCAGGGAGAATTAAGTAATGGCTAAAATGAACATGCTACACGCAATTAATTCTGCACTCGATATCACCATGAATGAGCACCCTCAGGCGTGTATTTTTGGTGAAGATGTTGGCTATTTTGGTGGTGTTTTTAGAGCGACCTCAGGTTTGCAAGAAAAGTACGGTAAACACCGCGTATTTAACACACCGCTTACAGAGCAAGGTATTTTAGGTTTTGCCAATGGCTTAGCCGCGTTTGGCGCACCTGCACTTGCTGAAATACAATTTGCTGATTATATTTTTCCGGCATTTGACCAAATAGTTAATGAGTCTGCCAAGTTTAGATACCGCAGTGGTAATGAATTTAACGTGGGCAATTTAACGATTCGCACCCCGTATGGTGGCGGTATTGCGGGGGGCTTATATCACTCACAATCGCCAGAGGCATACTTTGCCCATACGCCAGGGCTAAAAATAGTGGTACCGCGAAACCCTTACCAAGCAAAAGGGTTACTAAGAGCAAGTATTAAAGACGATAACCCCGTTATTTTTTTCGAGCCTAAACGTTTATACCGCGCTTCTACCGGCGAAGTACCAGAGGATGATTACACCATTGAGCTGGGTAAAGCCGAAGTAGTACAAGAAGGTACAGATATCACTGTACTTGCGTGGGGCGCGCAAATGGAAATTGTTGAAAACGCAGCAAAACAAGCCAATGAACAAGGCATTAGTTGTGAGGTGATTGACCTTAGAAGCATATTACCTTGGGATGTTGAGACAATTGCTAAGTCGGTCACTAAAACAGGACGTTTAGTGATAAGCCACGAAGCGCCTATTACCAATGGCTTTGGTGCCGAAATTGCGGCGACTATTCAGCAAGAGTGCTTTTTACACCTTGAGTCACCTATTATGCGAGTATGTGGGTTAGATACACCTTACCCATTAGCACTTGAAAAAGAATATGTGCCTGATGAGCTAAAAGTAATGGCCGCAATTAAACGATCAATGGATTTTTAGGGGATACCATGGCTAAAGATTTTATATTACCCGATATTGGTGAAGGCATTGTTGAGTGCGAAGTGGTTGAATGGCTAATACAAGAGGGTGACACAGTAAAAGAAGATCAACCCATTTGTGACGTGATGACCGATAAAGCCCTGGTGCAAATTCCGGCTGTGCACGATGGCGTAATCACTAAATTGTATTATCAAAAAGGGGAGATAGCGCAGGTTCATGCCCCCTTGTTTGCTATGAATGTAGCCGATGAGCAAAGCCAAAGCGATGAAACACACACAGAACAAGTGCAAAATACACAAAGCGACAACGCATCGTCAGAGCATTTAGAGGATTTTATTCTTCCAGATATTGGTGAGGGGATTGTTGAGTGTGAAATTGTTGATTGGCTAGTGGCCGAAGGTGATGAAATACAAGAAGATCAGGCTGTGTGTGATGTAATGACCGACAAAGCTCTTGTACAAATTCCGGCTAAATACACAGGTACAGTGCAAAAACTTTACTATCAAAAAGGTGAAATTGCTCAGGTACATAGCCCGTTATTTCAAATGAGCATAGCCGGAAGTACAGCTAAACCCAATGTAGATGTAAACGACGCCGTTGTAAAAGCACAAAGTAAAGCGGCAGATAAATCTATAGCAACGCAGCAAACAACAGCAAATAAAGTTGTTAATAAAAAAGCGGTTGCCTCTCCAGCTGTAAGGCGCAAAGCGCGAGAGCTTGATGTTGATTTAACGTGCGTACCGGGCAGCGGTAAAAATGGCCGCATTTATAAACAAGACATAGAAGAATTTATTAAAGGTGAGGTACCTAACACAATAGATACATCACCACTTAGCAGTGCTACTACTAAAAACAGCGTTACTCAAAATAAAGAGCCACAATCGCCACAAACACAAAACGGTGGTATGCGAGCAGAGCCAATTAAAGGCATTAAAGCGGCTATGGCAAAGCAAATGATGGCCTCGGTCTCTACAATCCCTCACTTTACCTTTAGTGACGAGATAGACTTAACGCAATTAATTGCCCTGCGAGCGAGTTTAAAAGAGCAGTATAAAGCGCAAGGTGTAAAGCTCACTATGATGCCATTTTTTATCAAAGCGTTATCACTTGCGATGAAAGAGTACCCAGTGCTTAATTCTAAAGTAAATGATGATTGCACTGAGCTTACCTACTTTGACGATCATAATATTGGGGTAGCAGTGGATTCAAAAGTGGGTTTGCTAGTGCCTAATATTAAATCGTGCCAATCTAAGAGTATTGTTGAAGTTGCAAACAGTTTAACAAGCCTAACTGATGCAGCACGCGAGGGACGAGTAGCGCCAGATGACTTAAAAGGGGGCACCATTAGCATTTCAAATATTGGGGCAATTGGCGGCACTATTGCGACCCCGATTATTAATAAGCCAGAAGTTGCTATTGTAGCATTAGGGAAGTTACAACACTTACCGCGCTTTGATGAAAGCGGGCAAGTTGTGAGTAAAGCTATTATGCAAGTGAGTTGGTCTGGCGATCACCGTGTTATTGATGGCGGTACAATTGCGCGCTTTAATAACTTGTGGAAATCATATTTAGAAAACCCATCGGCAATGATGATGGCTATGAGTTAATAATTAAACTTATAAAAAAACCAGCAATTTGCTGGTTTTTTGTTTTAAAGCGCGGTGTTTTTAATTAAGATACAAATGTTACTAAAAGGTAATAAAACAAACCCGCTAGGGAATATAAAAACTAACACTAAGGAATTGTAATGGAACATTATATGAACGCGCTGCGTAGCTACGCAGATTTTTCAGGACGTAATCGCCGTAAAGCATTTTGGATGTTTTACTTAATAAATTTATTAATCAGCATAGTACTAGGTGTTGTTGATGAGCTAATGGGCGTAGCTGTAATTGGTACTATCTATAGCTTGGCACTGTTAATTCCTCAATTAAGCGCAGGTGCACGCCGTTTACACGATACAGGCCGCTCTGGCTGGTGGCAGCTACTTTGGTTAGTGCCAATCATTGGCTGGATTGTTATAATTGTATTCCTTGCGCAAGACTCACATGAAGGTGAGAACGATTATGGCCCAAATCCAAAAGAGTTAGCGGCTGAACCTGTTTCTGTATAAATAATACGCTAATATTAAAAAAGCTCAGCAATTGCTGAGCTTTTTTGTACTTATGATTTTTTAAACTGTTAACTTAAAAAGTAAAGCCCGTAACCAACAACTAAAGCAGGTATAGAGGTATACAAGGTAGCAATTACAGCCGCTTTTGGCGCCATTGCAATAGCAGGAAACAACGCATCGCCATCATTTGAAATCGCATTAGCAGCTAATGCACTAAAAGGAATAATGCCCTGTATATAAAGCGTGGTTACAATTATTTGTGGCCCACAGCCAGGTAAAAAACCAATGACGACTGCAATTAACGGTGCTAAATAGGCGTAGTGCATAAACCAGGTTTTTAAATCAAGGCCTACCACACTGACTAATATTTCAAACAGCATGAACGAAGCCACCACCCAAGCAGTTACAAAATGGGTATCTTGTAATACTTTTATAAGCTTTGAAGGCGGATTACATTCATCGTCTTCAGAGGTTACTTCTTTATAGCTTTCGCCTTTAGAAGAGTAGGCCCAAATAACAACCGTAAACAGTGCCATTGCTGCACCAAATAAGCTAATACCGGTGCTGGTATATTGACCAAATTGATTAAAGTCCACATTAAATGCAATTAAAAACGCAATGATTAAACTTGGAATAATGGCAAACATCCACACAGGTTTGCTAATTTTTATTATTTTAGTGGGCAAAACTTTTACTTGGTGTTTTTGCTCTTGTGCGCTGGGACGTAAAAAATCAGGTTTGTGAATTGCATTAACTATTAATCCACACAGTGTGCCTACCACTAAACCTATAGCCATTATTGTTAAACCTTCAGTAGGGCGCGTAGCAAGCAGTAAAAAAGCAGCATCTCCCATCGTGGCGGTAAGTACAGCAACAATAGCCCCAAAGCTTGCTTGGCCTTTAGTGTATTGAGTAACCACAATAATTGCACCACCACAGCCGGGTAAAGCGCCAAGAACGGATGCAAACAGCACTTCAAGCGATTTAGATTTAGCGCTTAAGTAGCTCATTTCTAATTGAGGGATATGTTCTATTGCGTAGTAGTAAATAAGTAACGTAGCCGCTACAAATACACTAACCTGAAAAAACGCATCACTGAGAGCAGTAATGGTTATTTCGCGAAGACTAGGAACAGCTAAACATACCAATAAAAAAAGTGGTAGGAGTAAGCGTTTATTTTGGCTAACAAACCGTTTGGAAGCTGGCGTAATAAATCCTATTTGAGAGAGTAAAATCATAAGTGTGCCCCAGTTTTATTTTAACTAGGACACACTGTATACATTTTGCAAATGATAATCAATATCATTTGCATCTATTTAAATCGATAGCTCAGTTTGAGTTTTTCGATGGTAAATAACCTACGCTCAGGCGAATTACATTATTTGCGTTGAAACTCTGAGTTTTCGTACCATGCTGGCCATTGTGCTTGCTCAGAAATATCAAAGCCTACTTTATAAAACAACTGTAAGTCTTGCACCGCACCCGATAAATCCCACTCATCGCGGTATCTATCACAGGGTTGATGGTAGCAACCACGTAGCACTAAGCTCATACGTTTACGATAATTTGCTGTATCCTCATCAGCAGCAACAGTACCGCCGCCTGCATACATAGCCGGAATCCCCATGTTTGCAAATGCAAAATGATCAGAGCGGTAATAACCACCTGAAGATGGTTTAGGGTCGCCCGCTATTGTTCTACCTTGCTCTTTTGCTGCTTTGGCTAGTAGGTCGTCCATTTGCGACTTACCTAAACCTACTACGTTCATGTCTTTTACTTTACCTAATAAGTTTAGGCTATCCATGTTTATATTGGCGACTGTTTTATCGGCAGCAATAACTGGGTTAGCAGCGTAGTATTTAGATCCAAGTAAGCCTTGCTCTTCAGCCGTAACAGCTAAAAATGTCATTGAGCGAGTAGGGTGCTTTGGCAGCTTAGTAAATGCCTCTGCAACCTCAATTAGCCCCGCAGTGCCTGTGGCGTTATCGTGTGCCCCATTATAAATTTGGTCGCCCTTACGGGTTGTATCTGTACCTAGGTGATCCCAATGCGCTGAATAAATAACATGTTCATCCGCTTTTTCGCTACCCGGCAACGTGGCAATAAAGTTATACGACACCGATTTTTTAATTGTATTTTTAACATTAACCGATGCAGTTAAATCGCCCATGTCAACGTTATACGCACCTTTAGCTGCATTGGCTTTTGCAGTCTCAAAATCCAGACCCGCTTTAGCAAATAACTCTTTTGCTACTTCAGTGGTCACCCAGCCTTCAACCGCAACGCGGTCCATATTGTTGTTCTCTTTTTGAAAACCAAACTGCTCACCGCTCCATGAATTTTCAACCACTGACCACGGGTATGATGCAGGGGCTGTTTCGTGAATGATGATAGCACCGGCTGCACCTTGACGACTCGCTTCTTCATATTTATAAGTCCAACGGCCGTAGTAGGTCATTGCATCGCCGGTAAATAACGCAGGATCTTTTGTAGCAAAACCCGGATCGTTAACAAGCATTACAACAGTTTTGCCTTTTACGTCTAGGCCTTCGTAATCGTTCCAGTTATATTCAGGGGCATTTACACCGTAACCTACGAAGACAAGCTCTGAATTTTCAATCCCTTCTTGTGCGCTAATGCGGCTACTGCCCATAACCATATCTTTTTTGTATTGATAATCTTTACCACCAATACTTAATACCATATTTGAATCAGCTTCTAATGAAACAAGCGGCACTTCTTGTAAAAAGCTATCACCATTACCGGGTTCAAACCCTAATGCTTTAAATTGAGTGGTCAGATAATCAAGCGTTAACTTTTCACCTTCAGATGAAGGCGCTCTACCGCCAAATTCATCAGAGGCAAGCACTTTAATGTGCGCTGCAAGTTCATCTGCTTTAATACTGTTGTAACCATTTGTTACATCGGTAGGTGTAATACTTGTTGTTGCACAGCCAGCTAACACAGCGCCAGCAATCAGTGTGAGAGAGAAATATCGTTTCATAGTAGCTCTATTCTTGTTCTAAGATCTGATTAGTATATTAACTTCTATTAATTAGAACCAGTTTTTGCGGTAAACTGCCCGCAAATTAACAGCATAAATTGTTAAAGGTATAAATGAAGCGCTTTACTCCGCCCGAGCAATGGCAAGTTAGTAGTTTGAAAAGCGGTGCGTTTGAGCACTTACGAACACTGTTTAATATTGATAAACAAACTGATTGGCCAACCCCTGACTGGTTCACTGTGTATTTGAATGCCATTAATGCTAATAACCTCCCAATAACGTTTGAAGACGATGCAAACGTTGATTTTGGTGAGCGCTATTACGAGCAAGTCATTTTTGAAACTGGCGTAGTGCCAACACGCAGTAAAAATTGGCACGACTTATTTGGTGGCTTTATTTGGTGTTTGTTTCCAAAAACCAAGGCGCTTATTAATCAGCGTCACGTACAAGAAATAGCGCAGCATGGCTTAAAGCAACGTACTAAACATCGTAATGCACTCACATTATTTGACGAGTGCGGCGTGGTGCTTGCCATTAGTGATACTAAGTGGCAAACACTTTTAACAGAGCACCAATGGAAAACGGCATTTATAACTCATCGAGAAGAGTGGGGCAAAACAATACAACCTTTTATGTTTGGCCACGCTAATTATGAAATGCTCACAAAACCCTATATTGGTTTAACGGGTAAAGCGTTATTTGTAAGTGTACCGGATGAAATATTTTGTAAAGATTTAGTTACTCAATATCAGTACCTAGACCAAGTACTTTATGAGAAGATAAAAATAGAGCATTGCTTAGCCGATAACAAACAGCTTTCTCCATTGCCATTATTAGGTGTACCAGGATGGCATGACGCAAATGAGAATGAATCGTTCTATGATAATACCGATTACTTTAGAGCTAAACGAAGGATACGAAAATGATAGAAGTCGCAGGGCTTAAAAAAAAGTTTAAGTTAACCAAGGATCATAAAAAAAATAAAGTTGATGATATAGACCCGCGTGAAGATAAAGATTTTTTTCATTCAGTAAGAGATGTCAGCTTTCAATGTGCAAAAGGTGAAGTGTTAGGGTTACTTGGCCCTAATGGCGCGGGTAAAACTACTACATTGCGTATGCTCTCAACTGCACTTAAGCCCGATGAAGGCACAATAACTATTGCCGGCAACGACATAATTAAAAAGCCGTTAGTAGGGCGCAAGTCTATTGGTTTTTTATCCGGTTCAACTGGTTTGTATGGTCGCCTGACCGTTAAAGAAAATATTGAATACTTTGCAAAGCTTCATGGAATGAACAAAGAGCAAATAGCGGCTCGTTGTGAAGAACTTTTTACTTTGCTCGACATGCATAAATTTATTGATAAACGTGCAGAAAACCTATCTACCGGCATGAAGCAAAAAGCCAATATTGCCCGTGCTGTGGTACATCACCCAGAAGTGGTGGTACTCGATGAGCCAACCACAGGCCTTGATATCATGACCACACAAACGGTTATAAACTTTATTAAAGGCTTAAAGGCGCAAGGCACGCCTGTTATTTTTTCAACGCACCATTTAGATGAAGTAGCCCTTTTATGTGACCGTGTTGCGGTAATTAATGAAGGCGTAAGCTGCTTTGATGGCACGCTTGCTGAATTCAAACAGGCAGGTAATAGTGAAGAGCTAAACCAAGCGTTTATGAACATATTAACGGAGAAACACGATGTTTGAAGTTTTTAAAAAGGAATTAACAGAACTCTTACGCGATAAAAAAACCTTGTTGTTTGTAGTCGCTCTACCCGTTGCGGTATTTCCCTTATTATTTGCCGTTATGGCGTTTATTAGCTCTCAAGCGGCACTCGATGCTGAACAAAAGGTACATACCTACGCCATTATTAATGGCGACTACGCGCCAGAGTTTACCGAAAAAGTGTTTTATCATAAAAGCTTTGAACTTTATAAAGGTGCTAAAACCTTTAATAGCATTGAAGAGCTAAAAGAAGGGGTAATCGCAGGTGATATAGACATGGGTATATATTTACCCACTAACGCTAAACAAGCCTTAAATGATGCCCAGCAAAGTAAGTGGGAAGTGGTATTTAATGATGCTAAATCTATCAACTTTTTATTTCAGCGTGTAAAAGAGCTCGCCAAAGAATATAGCGATGCATTACAAACAGAAAAATTAATCAGTTTTGGTATTGAAAAAGAAGCCCATTTAGCACTTTTAACCCCTATTGAAGTAGTTAAGGTTGATACCGCCGATAAACGTGAAAACTTAGGTGAAAAACTAGGTGGCTTTTTGCCCTACCTACTGATTCCTATAGTTCTTATGGGCGCTACGTACCCAGCAATAGATTTAGGTGCAGGTGAAAAAGAGCGCGGTACATTAGAAACCTTATTGCTTACACCTATTACGCGTACCGAGCTGGTACTAGGCAAATTTATAACCTTACTGACAACCTCAATTGCATCAACAACTATAACTGTACTCAGTATGGGCGGGTGGATAGCCGTAGCCCTTGCATTTGCAGACCTAGAAGTAATTAAAACAGCATTTAGCACATTAGCGGTAAGTGATTTATTAATGATTTTTGTATTGTTATTACCTATTGCCGCGATATTCTCAGCATTGGCGTTAGCAATATCTATTTATGCTCGTACATTTAAAGAAGCACAAAACTACATGGCACCATTAAGTATGGGGGTGTTTTTTCCCATCATTGTATCCATTATGCCTAATGTAGAGCTAACAGCTAAAACTGCTTTTATTCCTGTTACTAATGTAGCTCTCGCAATTAAAGAAATTGTTAAAGGCACGGTAGATTACACCCTTGTAGGCTTAATATTTTTAGCAACAGCTATTATAGCCGGCGCGTTACTTACCTTTTGTGTTAAGTGGTTTAACCGCGAAGACGTTCTTTTCAGATAAAATTGTTAATTATAAAAAGCACCACTGTATTGGTGCTTTTTTGTTTCTTAAGCTACTTCTTTCAAAGCAGTTTGTATTAAGTCGTTAAATAGTTTAAGGTTATGGGCTGAATTATGGAACACAAAACAAGGATGGATTCTTGAAAATACCCCTCATTTACTTTTCACTATTGAGCGTAAGCAGTGCTTTTAGTTTGCTAAGTTATACAATTCCCGCTCAAGCAAAAACAATTCAATCGCCACCACCTGTAGGCACGTGGCAAAATAATGATGAAGACGCTGACGGTGTGCCTGATGAGCAGGACGATTATCCGTTTGATGTAAACTTAGTTAAAGCAAAGTACTATCAAGAAACGGAATTAAACGACAATTTAGCCAAAGCAGAAAACTTGACTTCAGAGATCCCATACTTTGTTTCAGGTGTAGTGCAGCATACAGCTGATTTAGATTTATTTAAATTTACAACAAATAAAGCAGAACGTGTATCTGTTGTACTAAACACGACAAACACAATTTTCAGACCAAACATTTTTATACTCAATTCAGATGGTTCGTCGGTAGAAAAAATAAAATCAAACTTTACTGCTATTGGAAATATTGGTGCCGCTGCTAATTTTACGCTTCCTGCTGCAGATACTTATTACTTAGCTATTACTGATGTTGATGCGCGAGGGAATACTGATTTTACATATAAAGCAAAACTCTTTTTTGATGTAGATATAGATTACATAGATGATGGTCTAGAGTCAGCTTTTGGATTAATTGTTAACGATATAGATTCAGATAGAGATAGAATTTTTGACGGTACAGAATTTTATGTTTATTTAGATGGTAATACATATTCACACGATGTTGACTTGGATGGTATTCCTAATTGGTTGGATGACGATAGTGATGCAGACGGTATACCAGATAAAATTGAAGGCATTTCAGATCAAGATCAAGATGGTTTGGGTAACTTTGTAGACGTTGACTCAGATGGCAATGGCAATCTCGATAAAAATGAACTTAAGGATATTCTTACTTCTTTTCCAGCCGATACTGATGGTGACAGAGTACCAAATTACGCCGATGTTGATGACGATAACGACGGGTTACTTGATGGAAATGACGCTGAACCATTAAAAATAGTTGATTCAACTTTCCCTGGCGAAGCTGATTATAAAGATATAAGTACTGTAGATTATATTTTTAAGGGCGATTCGTATAATGGGCTTTTTGTAGAGAATGGGACGCACAAAATAAAGGGTAGAGGACTTGAAACCGAGGGCATACTCGTATTCAAACGAACTAATAATTTACCACCTATCAATAAAAAAGTATCATCATTGCTAGATGTTCCCTTTGTGCTGCCTGAGCATACCCAATCTATGTATTTTTTTGCTAAGGGTAAACGTTCCAATTCAATTAATGTGATTAAATCAAACCGTAACCTTCCATTAATATTAAAACCAGAACTTGATTACTATTCGGTGGGTGACACCTTAAGTCTATCGGGACAACATTTTTCTGATGATACGCTTGTTTTTATTGATAATATAAAAACTAAACCTTCAATTATAAATACCGAAAAGTTGACCTTTGTTGTTCCTGACGGCGTCAGATCTCAAGCTAAATTAACAGCCAAAACAACTTATGGTACAAGTAATACAGTCACAGTTAAAATTGGTGATGAAGTACTTTTAGATTACAGCCAATTGAACATACCCAATAAGATATTAGCACCATTATTAGTTACTTCTTTAAAATCACCGATAAATCAAGAAGAGCAGCTTGGTGATGATTTAAACGTTAATTATATTTTTGGCGGTGATAGTGATGTTGTTATGGCGCTTTATATTGACGAGAACAAAGAGCCCTATGAATTTATTAATACTATGGTTTTTCAATCAGATAAAAATATTTTGATTACGCCAATTCATATAGCAGCATCTTCTGTATGGTATAGCGGTGCTTTAGGTAACAATATAGAACAAATTAATTGGAAAGAAGAGTTTAACGCGCTTAGTTCTAACGAAGACGTTAAAGTATTTGCCAACTTTATTGAAGCAAATTTAAGTAACCCTCGTTATATTGATGATAATTCAGCCAAGTACCGCTCACTTTTAAATAAAGCAATAGCGAGTTCAAAAGACTCAATATCAAACTGATAAGCAGCATCAATAAGTTATTTATTTTCAAACAGTAAAAACCAAAACTTAGTTAAGGATAATTATGAAACTCTATAAATTATTACCATTGTTTTTATTTTTTTCTTACTCCGCGAGTGCGGTACCCGATAAAGATTTTTTTGTTCAAAAGTGCTACGACAATGCTATAAAAATTGTGAACAAGGATTTTGATTCATATATAAAGGACTTTCACCCCAATGCTGAAGCTAAAGAAAAAGCTAAAAAGTACTTAAATAAAATGTTTTTAAAAAAAGCAGATAAGTATAATGAGTCTATTAAAACAGCAGGTTATGAACCTGAAGAATTCATAATTATAAATGAAAATGAAAATAACTTTTTGTTTGATATAGAAAAAAAAGTTCAAGTGGGAATTGGCTTTTTAAATATAAAAACTGGCCGTTCTTATTTTCTTTGTGAGTTTGGTTTGGATAAAGATACAAAAAAATGGTATAAAACGAGCATTTAATAAAAGTAGTCATTAAGCACCTTATTTACTGAAAGCTTAATAAATAAGGTGCTTTTTAATTGGTACAAGTTTTAATTTTAAAAGGAGCAGTATGCGCAATATAGTGATTACCGTCAGTTTAGTTTTATTAACGGGTTGCACCAATGGCGAAATTAAAATGACCTCGTTTAAAAAGTTTAAACCAGCTGATGATAAAGGTCACCCTTTCCATAGTGTGTTTTTTAATATCGAAGGAAATAATAAACAAGAATACTGTGAAATAAGTTTCCCCGGTAAAATCCTTGAAAACAAAGCGGAGATCGATGGCCCAGGTATTAACAACTTAATGATTGGGTGTTCGTTTGATGGCTATAAAAATGTAGGCATGCCAATAACATCAGAGTACTTTAATACAACACTTAAATTTATTGGTGGAAATAAAGCCACGCTTAATTTTCATGGTGAATTAGTGGCGGATCATGGTGTAAGTTATGAAGCAAGAACTGTTGGCCCTGTAGAGTTTGAATATTCATTGTAAATTGGTTAGCTAAATAGTTTTTACTGCATCGCAATACGCTAGAAGAAGGAACCTTTAAAACGTGAAAGATTCACTCTCGCACTATATATATAACAATGTAAAAAACATGCCTGTTTTTGCACATAATGATAATTATAAACTAAAAAATACGGGGCGCTGGCCACAAAAAACAACAAAACAGTGGTTGATGTTTTTTGTAATAAATACACTTGTTGCCGTTATTTTTGGATTAATCGGCATAGACCTTACCCCCAATAAATATCCTACCTATTCAGATCCACAACTAATCCAATCAATAGTTTTAAATTTATTACTCATAAATACAATCCGCTTTGTTATATGGGTTAACCATAGTATTAAATGTGCCAAAGATTTAACCGTAGATAAACACACAGGCTGTGTAGAACCCATTGAATTAACTAAGCCGGTTAAAGTAACGGTAAAAGCATTTCCGACTAAAAGTACTGAGTTTAAAATTATTACCGGAGCGGTAATTGAATACCAGAACAATAAAAAACAGGCTTTTAATCGCTTATCGATATTACAGCTTCCTGAGTTTGTAGATTGGTTAAAAGAGAAGCATGGTGTAAGTATTGATTTCAAAACTTCATTAATTACAAAATTCCCACTGTATTTTTTATTGTTAATCATTTTTTGCTTGATGATTTTGTTATTTTTTATCTAACCCTATCACAAGGGATTTCTGATTTTATAAAAGAGGCTTTATGGACTTTTTGTGTAATAAATTTAGGCGATTAACTAACTCATATAACGCGGATGAACGCCTTGAGAAAGATAGTAAGGCCGATTTAACAACGTACCCTTTATTAAATAACTTTACTAAAAAACAACTCTACCTACACAGTGTAGTAGCTTACATTGTTGGGTTTTTATTAACCTGTTTTTTTATAAGTGAAGGTAGGGTGTACGATACTAATAATAGGCCTGAATATGTTGTACTTTATTTTACCGGCTTTTACTTTGCTGTTTTAATCGCGTTTCTGTTTTTTAAACGTGGCAACAAACAATCAATTACTCTGTATCAAGACTATTTTGAATTTAAAGGCACTGGTAGTGTAAATAAAAAGTTTTACTATCGGGATATTGAAGAAATAACCGTGGGTAAATTTGATTACACCATAGTAAAGCGTATTCGTGGAACGGTTAGTCGCCATGAAAATATTAAACTCCCATTTTTTACTCATGCTACATTTTTATTTACTAATAAAGACACGCTGACAATTAATCGAATAAACCTTTTTATGCTGCCTGAAATAATAGAAGTAATGGTCAAAAGAACAGCTGTTGAAGTATCTTATTTATTTCCACCAGTCATTAAGGCTATAGCAATTATGTTTGCAGCACTTTTTGTAACTGTACTTACAAGTATTGTTATTGTTCAAACATACTTAATTTGATAGCTGTTAATTGATATTTTAACTTTGTTAAATTGGCGTAGCGGTTAAAAATAATGAAACACAAGGAATAAATGTGAAAAATAAAACATTAATAACGGCCATAGTAGGGTGCTTATTTAGTGCATCAACTGTTGCAATGGAGCGTTTTCATGGAGTTGAAGATGGTTCAGATGAAAATTTAAAATCAGTATGTAAAGATTATATGGTAAACAGTTATTTAAAAAATGATCCCGCACTGTTTTTTTATTTATTACCTGAATCAGTAAAAAATATGGAAGATAAAATTGAGAAAAGCTGGTTTGATGACCATACCAAAAAGTTTGGTGACGAGCCAATCACTGAGTATGAATTTTTAGAGATCAGTAATAATATAGAAAAAGGAGCTTACAAAGGAAAAGCCACAAAAACTATTAGGCTTGAATTTAAAGCTGGGAAAATGGATAAAACTAAAAGAAGCCTCTGTTATTTTAAGCAATCAGAAAATGGCCGTTGGTATTTAGGTCAAAAACCTTAAACTCAATAAGGAAGGCTTAGCCTTCCTTTTTCATCATTAAAAATTCATTTGTCGTGTTGGTGTATCAATGAGTTATAAATTACAAAAACAAAGTAATGAGCAGCTAATATTTACAGATAATGGCGGAGTCTCAGGGGTTATATTTCACTTTTTGTTAATGTGCTTAGGCGCATGGCTAATTTATATTAGTGTTATAGGTATATATGAAACAGGCGAGCTAGTTTGGTCCAGTATAATAATTTTATTGGGTTTGGTGCTGTGCACGCCGGTATTAAAAGTCAATAAAGTAATACTAAGCGCTAAAAATAAAGATATTGTCAGTACACGCTCTTGGCTTGGCTTTGTTACTAAAAAAAAGCATATTATTAATTCACAGTTATCCCTTGTTGAAGTAAGTGGCTTTACAACCGGTGAGTTTGAAAAATTCTTTGATCCAGAAAAGCCAGTACTAGAACATTTTTCAATGAAGTTTTTTAGTTATCCAGAGCTCACAATGAACGTTGCGACACTTTCAGATATTTTAAAATCAGTTGCTTTTTTAGAGGCGCATTTTGATACTGATTTGGCGTTGGTTGCTGGTAATCGTAGGCATAAATTAAGTATTGATGGATTAAAAACTAAAAGCACAGAGTCAGCTGATATTCCTAATGACCGTTACTTTAAACAAAGTAACGGTGGTGAGTTAATAATAACTGCCAGACCCGTTACATCACCGCAATTTTGCTCGCTCTTAATGCTAATTTGGTTGTTTACATTATTTACTATTTGGTTTTTATTTAACCATGCAGACCTTGTAGGAGCTCAATATTTACCAGCCGCTCTACAGTCAGTTTTATCGGTAGTACTCATTGTGTTAGGGGGTTATTTAAGTATGTTAGTTATGGGCCGTAAGCGGTTTAACGTAAGCAATGGCGATTTAATAGTTAAAGCTACTGGGGTCAAAAACAAAGTTATAAAGCTAGACGATGTGTGGGGCGCTGCCAAAGTCGCGCGAAGGACTTACCTGCTAACTAAATCTGGCACGATTTGTTTAGGTTATAACTTACCAAGAAAATACAGTATCGCCATACATGATTGGTTTGCAAAATCTATCAATAACTAGGTGCCTATAGATATGTAAGTTTGAATGGTTGTATTAAATTAGGTACGATGACATCATAAACTAAAAAAGAATAAATTTTAGGCAAATAATTGTTACTTTAGCGGACTAATCAACAAGGATGGATTCTTGAAAATACCTCTATTTTATATCTCATTACTAAGCGTAAGCTGTGCTGTTAGCTCTCTAACATATACAACACACGTCCACGCAAAAACAGTCCAATCGTCATCGCATGTAGGCACGTGGAAAAACAAAGATGAAGACGGCGATGGCGTGTCTGATGAAAAGGATGTTAGCCCTTTCAATAGCGAGCTAAGTCAATGGACTACCTACGAGGATCTTGAGCCAAATAATTCTCATATTAGTGCTAATAATGAAAATAATTTATTACCTTTATTGGCTCAGGGTATTATCAGTCAAAAAGAAGATAAAGACACATTTCGTTTTAATATTGAAGAACCAACGGTTATAAGCGTAGTTATTCATGCAACCGATCCTAACTTCACCCCACGAGCATTTATTTTAGGTAAAGATAATGCTTCATTACAAGCTTATAAGGATATTTCACCGTCGTTTGGGCAGTTGAGATTTGTTGCTTCGTATCAAATTCGTGAACCTGGCAATTATCATTTGTCTTTGTCTGATGAGCATTACCGCGGGCAGCAGTCTTATAGTTATGATGTTAGCGTTTTCGAAGATTTGAATGTTAATGGCATTGCTGATTTTACTGAAGCCGCGCTTGGTATGAGTAACCTAAATAAAAGCGACAAAGATAACGATGGCGCTAAGGATGCGGCTGAATATTATATTTATAAGCATAACCGTGTTTTTGCCCAAGATATAGATAATGACGGTATTCCAAATTGGGAGGATACTGACTCAGATGGAGATGGGATATTAGATGAGCGCGAAGGAATAAAAGATAATGACTCAGATGGATTACTGTCTCGTTTTGATACAGATTCAGATAACGATGGCGTACTTGATGAAACTTTTGCTACAAATGGCAGATTAAAAGACAGTGATTTTGACGGTGAGCCAGATTACAGAGATATTGATGATGACGGTGATTTAGTCATAGATTCACACGATCAAAACCCAGTAGAAAAAATCGGCACTGCAGATTTACTCAGCCCAGAAAATATGGATTTAGTAAATTTAAATTATAATTATCTAAATCAGTATTTAATACCTGATTTAGTTATTGAGAATGAATCTGCAATTATAAAATACAATGGTAAACAATCCTCTGGCTGGTTAGTTATTCAGTTCGATGACCACTTTATAAATTTACCTAAAACAGTTGAAAATAATCAATTAAAATTTAATGTACCATTTGGTGCTAAGTCTGTTTTTTATACAAATGGACATTATAAAAGTAACACTCTTGATATTAGTTTGTCACCAAAAGGTACGCCAATTATTATCGCCGAACAAGCCACTTTGGCAGGTAATTTAGCAATCAATTCAAGTTTAGGAAATACACTTACAATTCAAGGTGATTACTTTTACCCTGACTCTTTAATAGTGATTGGTGATAAAGAGTACACACCAGATTCCATATCTTTAAACAAGTTAATTTTGAAGTAACTAAAACAATTAGTTCTGGAGAGCTAAAAGTTAAAACAAGTTATGGTTATTCAAATAGTATTGAGTTTGAACTTGTATCAACTAAGGAAATCATTTTAGCGAATGAATTTGATGCGATATCGAGTGATATTATAATAAGCTCGTTTACTGGTGTTGATTATAATTTCACTAACGGAACAACAAATATAAATACAAGTGGCCATTTTTACTCTGGCTTTTTTGTTAAGAATAAATCAGGTGAAAATTATCCGTATTATATTTATCTAGAAGGGTTAGAAAATGACTTTTCACCTTTACACCTTGCAATATCTAGTGTGTGGTTTGATCTTAGGCCAGATCGAGTGCTTTCTAAGGCAGATAGCCTAAAGTTCTATGACGCACTAAAGCAGTTAAAAGAGGTGTTAAATTTAGCAAGTTATATTAGTACTCAAGCCAACACTTATAAAATACTTGATAAGAAATACCATGAACTTTTAAATACAGCGAGTATCGCTGGTGGAGAGATGTTGAATAGGCGAAAAATTAATAATGGCAATTAAATTAGCTGGCATTAGATCTATAGTTTTACAGCCTAACAGCAATAAGGAAATTATTATGGCAAGAATAACCAAAATATTAAGTAGTTTTATATTTTTAGCATGTTCATTCTCAGCACTTGCTGATGAAGTACCGGACGAGCTTAAAACAATGAGTAAAGCAATTGTTGATAGCTACCTAGTAAACGACAGTAGTGAATTTTTAGCCCAATACCACCCAAGATTGGGCAAAGCAATGGAAGAATACTCTAAAGGTAAAGTTGAACGTTTGTTTGAACATAAAAGAGGCGATATACATGAACATAAATGGGACAGTATTGAGCTCTAAACAAAAAGGTCTGGTTACAAAAAGTTTGATTCTCGAATGCAAAAACGTTTTTTTCCTAACCTCAATACACACTTCATAGTTTATTATGATCTAAAAAGATATAAACATAGTTCATTAATTGTTTTCGATTATATAAAGGAAGATGGCAAGTGGTATTTGGTTAACTAATGAAAGACTCGTTATCAAAATTAATTACAAATAATGTAGAAAATATGCAGCCTTTTGCACAGGGCGGCAACTACAGCTTAAAAAATACAGGCTATTGGCCACAAAAAACCATCGGCCAGTGGACTATTTTTTATTTGGTAAACTTAATTGTGTCTGTGTTACTTGGGTTGCTGGGTATTGATTTTTTCCCGCAACCTACACATCAAGCATTTCACTTACAAACGCAGGTGTTGGTGTCAGCGCCGATTAATATGGTGCTGATAAGTGGCTTTAGGCTAGCGCTTTGGGTTCATGATAGCAAACGAAAAGCCCAGCCCATTGAAGTAAATAAAGCCAGTGGCTGTATCGCTCCTGTCAGTGGTATAAAACCAATTAAAGCAACTGTAAAAGCGTTTCCCAAAAGTCATGTTGAACAGGGGAGGTTTCATATTTTTACAGGTTTACAAGTTGAATATGATGATAATACCAAACAACAGTTTAACCGGTTATCAGTACTTCAGTTACCAGAGTTAGTAGCTTGGCTTGAGTCAACTAAAGGTGTAGAGGTTACTTTTAAAACATCATTAATAAAAAAAGTGCCTGTTTGGTTTGCTAACACACTGTTACTTATTGTAGCGACTGTGATGGCAATACGCTTATACCAGTTGTTTTTAACTTAATTAAATTTTCAATTTAGATAATATAAATTAGTGGGAATATAAATGAAGAATATAAGTCTACTTGGCGCATCACTTTTATTATTAGCAGGGTGTGGCAATGGCACTATAAATATTGTTGGTGTACAAAAATTCGAAGCCCCAAAAGAATTATATGAAGGTTATACAACACCACCGCGATTATTTTTAGAAATAGAAGGTGGCGAAGAAGATGAAATCTGCGAAGTGGACTTTCCTATCGATGTACTTAAAAACAAACAAGCCATAGATGAAAGTGGAATTGTACCTACTTTGAGTGTAACGTGTGACTATGATGGCATTAGTGGGGTAGGTGATAGAGTCGACTCTGAGTACGAACATGTAAAACTCAATTTTTTAGAGGGGAATAAAGCGGTTATAAGTGTAAAAGCTAAGCTTATGGTTTCGTCTGAAGATAGGTATTACGAAACACAAACAGTGGAGCCACTTGAGTTCGAATACGCCTATTAAAACAATTTTTTAACGATTAAATTACAATATTAACGGACTAATCAACAAGGATGGATTCTTGAAAATACCTCTATTTTATACCTCATTACTAAGCGTAAGCTGTGCTTTTATAACACCATTACACGCTAAAACTATTCAGCCAACTACCGATATAGGCACGTGGCAAAATAAAGATGAAGACGGCGATGGTGTACCTGATGAGCAGGATGATTATCCGTTTGATGCGGATAAAACCACAATTACTATCGTCCAAGAAGAAGAGTTTAATAACAATAATGATGTGGCGACTGTCGCACCTGAAGAGTTACCATTTAAACTTTCTGGCCGAATTCAGCAAGCGAACGACTTAGATTACTACAAAATCCAGTTAGAAAAGGATGTTGCAGTGACCGTACTTTTATCGTCTTCAAGTAATGAATTTGACCCTGGTATGGCAGTAATGGATAGCTCTGTAGTGGCTATTCAATCATGGGCACCAAATTTTACTGCTGTTGGTAAGTATAAGCGGGCTATTCAAGTAAAGCCGAGCGAGTCTGGCACTTATTATATTGTTATTAATGATAAAGAGTTTAGAGGTAAGCAATCTTACGATTACCAATTACATGTATTTGTAGATGAGGATGTAGATGCAATTGATGACTCTTTAGAGCCTGCTTTTGGCTTTAAAGGTTATACGCAGGATACGGATGGCGATGGCATTTATGATGGTACTGAGTTTTACGTGTTTAATTTAGGTTCAGCGTATGCCCTTGATGTTGATAATGACGGTACACCAAACTGGCTTGATGAAGACTCGGATAATGACGGCATTAAAGATGCACTAGAAGGTGCATTTGATTTAGACGAAGATGGCTTGGGTAATTTTGTAGACTTAGATTCCGATGCAAACACAATTATAGATGGTAAAGATTCGGGAAATCCTCAAAGACCTTTAAATCATGATAAAGACGAATTAGCTAACTTTATTGATTTAGATGACGATAACGATTTAATTTTAGATGTAAATGATCCTGAACCACTAAACTCAGCATCAAATGGCGCGTATGGGACCGATAATTATTTAGAGATTAGTAACATTTACTATTTATTGAATGGCAGCCAAGAAGTTGAAAGTGTTATTTTAGCAAATAAAAAACACCGAATTTACGGTGAAAACTTATCAAATGGATTTTTAAACTTCAACATAAAGGGCAGTCTTTCTCCCGTTAACCTTCCTGTTAATGCCAATGGCAAGGATTATATTGACTTTGTTATGCCGCGCAATGCTACAAGTATTAGTTTTAGTGCAGCAAATATACGTACAGCACCTATTGAACTTTCGTTTAATCAACAATTCTCGCCCTTGATAGTGAACCAAGGGGTTATAGAATCTTCAGCGAATCAGGAAGTTACTTTATCTGGAATAAACTTTTCAGACGATACTTTAGTGTATTTAAACGAGGTAGAGCTTACCCCTTTAGCAACTTCTCCTACTAGCTTAAGTTTCACAGTTCCTACAAATGCTGAATCAGGCAAATTATATTTAAAAAACAGTTATGGAAAAAGTAACGCATCTAAAATTGCTGTATTTAGTGAAACAACACTAACAATAGATGACTCCTTGTCGTTTGCTAATTCTAAAGTGGTTGCAAGTACATTTATATCTGGCATAGAAAAAACGGTCGATTTTAACAACAGCGTTGCCGTCGTGCCTGTTTCTAGCAATAACGCCACAACGATTACCTTATACTTTGGTGATGAGCAAAAGTATTACTTAAATGTACTTTATTTAGGGCAAGCAGATTTACAAATTACACCACGATTTCTTGCTGCATCTACTGCATGGGGTTTAAGTGGCGTGAACCGAACACAGCAACCCGCAAAATTAAGAGCTTTATTCACACAAGTACTTAAGCTAAATGAAGTAATTGAATTTGCGGATTATATTAAAGAAAATAATAACCAATTGCCTAAATATAAAAGCAAAAAATTTATGACTTTAAAATGGGCGGCTGCGGATGCAATTACAGCTCATCTTAAAAAATAAAAGGACATTTTAATGAAAAATAAATTAATCACACTATTAATTGCGGGGCCTTTAATTAGCTCGTCTTTTTTATCAATGGCTAGCGAAGTGCCAACTAAAGAGTATTTTAATAAACGCTGTATGGATGCATGGCAAAGTATTAAAGCCGGAGACCGTGAAGCTTTATTTACAGAGTTACCACCAAAATTACAAAATTGGAATGAAGGTAAAACAGCGTGGAATCAGGTTGATAAAGCAATAAAAAACTACAAAGAGGATTGGGAGCAACTAAACTTAAATAATTTGAAAATAACAATGTTAGATTCAGGAGGCGTAGATAAAAATGGTGATATGTTACCATCAGGCTTACAGGGCTCAGTAGATAAACGAATGGCCCGCTTTTACCCAGAAGCTACTCGTGAATATACTTTAATGTACACTTTTATAAATAAAGAACGTAATGAGAGAAAATCATGCTCATTTTTAGAGTTTGATAACGAATGGTATATGTATCATAGACTTATTTGATTACTATGAATTTAATATCTGAAAAGCTTAAACATACATTTGAAGTCTGTTTTGCGCACAAGCGCTGGGTGCCTTATACGCGAATAAAATCGTTTTTAGGTATGTTACTAGGCGCTTTTGTCGCCTCCTTTTTTATTGATGGCCAACCAAGTTACTCAAACGCTGACCAAACATTGAATACTATGTTTGTGGTTACCCCGTTTTTGTTTTTTGGTTTGGTGTTATTGCAATCTTCGTTACAAAAAACATTTTACAATGCCGATGTCTATATTACGCCGAGTGCTATAACAATGCCTGACTTTAACGGTGAGCGTGAAGTATTTATCGCCTTTAAAGATATAGAGGCAATGTATATTAATTACTTCCCGTTGACGCCGCTGTTGTGGTTTGGCCCTTACATAAGCACGCATTTAGCGATTAAATCAGTCAGTGGAGAGCGTTATGGGGTACATACGTTTAATTTAAGTGACTATAGAGCAATTGTTAATTACTTATCGCAAGTGCATAACGTAAAAATTAAACACCGTTTTTCATGGTGGACATTAACCTACTTATCTCTTTTCCCAATCGGGTTTTTATTGGGCTTTATTGTTTAATTTACTTAAAAAACTAAGGAAAGGTTTGAAATTGAAATGTCCTGTTTAATCATTGCAGATCAGATTGAGACACTAAAAAATTTATAAACAGATAACCTATTAAACAGAAAAGTGCAGAGTGCCTATGGTGTACTTATAAACTCAGCAAATGAGTAAAATGCATACAAATCGAAAGTTAAAGGAGAAAACTATGAAAAAAATCGCTTTTATTACACTGGCTCAATCATTACTTTTATCATTTACGGCAAGTGCCGTTGACTACAGCATCCCAATCGAAAATTGTAAAAAATCAGTAGATATCGTTTTAAATCAAGATTATGAGCTTTTCAAGCAGGTTTATGCACCGCTATCTAAAGATATGGACCAAAGTATTGTAAAAGGTATGTTAGCTCGTAAGCATGCTAATTACACAAAAAAACAGTATTTGGGTATCCATAACTTTACAATCGTTGGTACTGAGGTGCTTGAGGATGCTAAAAATAGTATAATTAAAAGAACACAAAGGAATGCATTGAAGTATGGTTATACTGACGAGCTGTGGGTTAATTATACATTTAAGACATCAAAGGTTTTTGGTAAAAAGGAAGACAACGTAACAATAAAAGGGAAATGTAAGTTTGGGCAAGTCGATGGTAAGTGGCTCATGGTCAACTTATTAAGAAGCTAAATATGACTAATAAAGAACAACCAACCAGTCTAGACGATAAAAAATGGTTTAAAAATGTTCACTTTAAAGAGCAAGATACCTTATGCCCAACGAGTGAAATTAAACTTCCTTTATTGCGTTTATTATGTCATTTGTCTTTTCCAATAGAGTTATTATTTAGCGCAACTTTAATTACGCTTTCATTGTTAGCCGGACTTTGGTTAGTTGACAGCTATAGCTTAGCTAGCTTAGTTGTTTATTTACCGCTTCTTATTGGTACCCTATTTTTAAAACGTATTCTTATATGGCGCAAGTTTGGGTTTAGTTCAAAACACGTGATGACCATAAGTAAAGATAAAATTAAAGTTAACCCATTTATAAATGATTCATTAAAACAAAGCAGACTATTCAAAAGGGATGAAATCGAGTCGGTATTATTTAATTACAGTTTTATTACTCATGTATCTGATACACAAATTCAAGTAAATGCTGCGCTAAATAGGGCTTTTATAAACCTTAAAACAGGCGAAAACATTGAGTTGAACGTTAACCGAGTGGGGTTGTTTAATGTTTTGTATTTGTTGTATTACTTTGATTACCCATTAATTTATAAAAAATCATTTGAAGGAGGGGGCTCTAGTATCGGCTATATATTCTTACGCGTTTCTGGCATTGTAGCTAACTTTCCTATCATAGCGATGTACCTTGCCGAGTTTTAGTAAGTAGCTAATATTAGAGCGCTTCAAAATCGCTGTGGAAACTAGTTAAATAGGCTAGGTAACTTAACAGGTTTCATGTCGTGTTAAAACCTAGCTCTAATTAAGTTAATATGAGAACTTAATTAAAAAATGGCTAGCGGATATGAGTGGCTTTTCAAAGCCAATTGCATTGGCTTTGTAATATAAAAAAATACCCATGCATACTAATATGTTAAGTTTTAATTTACGAGTTAAAGTATTAGAATATTTAACGTTTTCTAAATAAACTAATTTTTAGAGCCGAACCTATAAAAAAGGAATTTTAATGAACAATAAAGTTATAAAAATACTCCAAATATTTATAATTTATCTAATTGGTGTATCAAGTGTACAAGCAAAGCCATTATTGTCACCGTATCCAAAAGCAAAGCTAGATAATTCAGTTACTCTAGCGGGTGAAGAAACTCAGTTAATGACAAAGTTTGATCCTAATGCAGAAAAATCTAAGCAGTTTGAGTTTACAAAATTGATTGGTGATACAGCTCATTACGCATATGAGATAAAAAATGTAGCTTCGTTAAAGGTTACAAAAAACTATGAAAACGCCTTAAAAGATGCGGGCTTTGAGGTAATTTACAGATGCTCTTTAAACGAGTGTAATTCAGGCGACAGTCGAAGAGATAGACAGCGATTAGGTAACCGAGCTGGCTATTTCAACCCAGGTAACCATTTCCACAAACCTCATTATATTTTTGCTACAAAAGGAGGTGACGAACTTAAAGCCGCAATTTCATTATTCGTAGGACAACATGAAAATAAAACAAGAGTGCTATTAACCTCTGTGGATATAAAAGACATTGAAACAGGCCTTATCTCAGCTGATTTTAATGCATTCAAAAAACAAAATGACACAAAAACAACAAAACCCCCTCGCAAAGATAAAGGTAGGTCGTCTGATCACCCATTAATCAGTCGTTACCCCAGCAGTTACATTAAAGATTACAAACAAGTAGATTATGAAGAATTTAGCATTCCTATTGGTATTGCTGATAAAAAGACCAGAAAGCTTCCAATGCTTGATGTAGTAGGCGATTTAACACAAATTACTTATGTTGTGAAAAATGTGTCAACTATTAAAATTTATCACAATTATTTAAGCGCGCTAATAAAGGAAGGATTTGAAACTGTTTTCACTTGCCAGAAAAGTGCCTGTAGTAATAATACACGAAGTAGATTAATTCGTGAGGACTTAATCAAATTGGGCGATATCCTTGCATTAAAAGGTGTTAACAATTATTGGCGTCAACCTCGTTACCAAGTTATGAAAAGCACATTTGAGGGGCAGACTACTTACGTAGCGTTTTTCATAGGCAACTTTGAAGGTGACTCTCGTATTCAGCTTTTTGTTATGAGAACCGAGCCACTAATAACGGGGTTAATAGAAACAAATAGCGATAAAGTACTAGAACAACTAAAGCAAAAGGGCAAAGCGTCTATTTATGGTGTACTGTTTGACTATGATAAAGCAGTTATAAAACCTGAATCTAAGCAATCTTTAGATGTGATTGCCCAGGTTCTTGAAAAAAATAAAAAATTGAGTTTATATGTTGTTGGGCATACAGACGACAAAGGATCTGCAGAATATAATCTCGATCTATCTAAACGCAGAGCTAATGCGGTAGTTAAAACGTTAATCGCTGATTATGGCATTGCCAAAACAAGGTTAATCCCTCAAGGTGTTGGGCCTTATTCTCCGGCAGCGACTAATAAAAATGAGCTAGGGCGCGAGCTTAACCGTCGTGTTGAGTTAGTTGAAAGGCTTTCTGATGCAAATTAATGTATTTTAAAAATATAATATAACCAACTTAGTTATTGCTAAAAAGCTAAGTTGGTAATTTTTCAATGCTATAAATAAAGATAGATAACATTTTCGCTAGTTGGAAAACAGCCACGCGCACTATGCTAATCTTAAGGATGTGTAAAGTAAGTATTTATTATATAAGTACTTAATACACATCTTTTTTAGCTTTTAGCGTTATCAGCACTAAATTATAAAAATTGGATAATTAAACAAGGATGGACTCTTGAAAACACCACTAATATATCTTTCGATTTTAAGTGTTAGCTGTGCTTTTTGCACGCTAACCTATACACCAAATTCACATGCAAAAAATATTCAGCCAACCACCCATATAGGTACATGGCAAAATAAAGATGAAGACGGTGATGGTGTGCCTGATGAGCAAGATGACTATCCGTTTGATGCGAGTAAAACTCAATACCCTGTTTATTTTGAAAAAGAACCTAACGATAACCCATCTGTTGCAACTCCAGTAGAGCTTGGTAAAGGTTTTAAAGTTAAGGGCGTTATTTCATCAAGAACAGACAAAGGTGATTTATATGGTTTTAACGTTGATGATGGAACTATGGTCACTGCTGTATTTGAAAGTGCAGCTAAACGATTTGACCCGCAAGTTTATGTATCAAACTCAGAAGGCAGAGTAATTAGTAAGTATGTTATTAGCGAATATAAGAAATTTGGAAAGCATATTGTTAACTTTCATATGTTTGAGGCAGGTCGTTATCAACTAAGTGTAATGGATAATAATTACGGTGGTGGCCCTGATTTAACCTACAGTATGGTTTTATTTTATGACGAAGATGTAGATGCTTTTGATGATGAGAAGGAACGTGCATTTGGCAGTAACCTTATTAAGAATGACCAAGATCAAGATGGTATTTTAGATGGTTTAGAGCACGTTTTATTAAATAGTAGTACTGACATAGACTTTGATGGTGATGGAATACCGAATTGGCAAGATGTCGACTCTGACGATGACTCTTTCACTGATAAAATAGAAGGCATTGAAGATTTAGATAAAGATGGCTTCCCAAATTATATAGACCGAGATGCTGATGGCAATACCATAGATGATAAATTAGAAAGTGGTGATTTCAATAACCCAAATGATTTTGATGATGATGGCAAAATTGATCACTTGGATTTAGATGATGATAACGATGGTATTTTTGATATTAATGATCTTAATCGATTAGAAAAGGCTGAACGATTCGTATCATCAGAGTCTGGTAGTTTTTCTCCTTCATGGATCTATAATTTAATTAGTACTGACAGTAATCAAATTAGATCATTTGTGAGAGTTGGGGATACCTCTGAATTAGAAGTCGTAGGTCTTCCTGATTCTGCTGATAATTTAGTTATAGTTTATTATGTTAATGGGTTAGCCTTTAATTCGATCCCACGAATTAACCGAAAAGACGGTAACTCTACCTATTTGAGTCTTGATTTACCAAGCCTAAAGGGGACTGGATATCTTCAAGTTGCTTATGATGAGATTATATCTGAGGAGTTACCTATTGAAATATTTGACTCTTCAAACCCTATAATAACTAGTGACCTACAAAGTTTTTCTCCAGGACAAACAATTACAATAAATGGTGAAAACTTTGATTCAGATACAACAGTTTTCTTTTCAGGAACGGCTGTCAAACCAACTATAAGCAATGATTCTGAAATAGTAGTTGAAATCCCTAATCAAGTTAGTTCTGGAAGGTATTGGGTTGTCAATGAAGCAGGAAAAAGTAACTCGATTAACTACACCTTGCAAACTAATCTAACTTTTGCGGTTGCAGAGTCAGCAGCTAAACCAATCGCTGCTGTCGGAGGTATTTTTCCGAGTTTTGCTGAACCGGCTAACGCTAATAAAGTTGCATTCACAAAAGTAAGCTCTAGTGCTGAAGTTATATACTCTTTCACACTTAATGATAAAGGGGAGCTTGAATCTTACTTAAGCGCTGTTCTTCCTAAAAATACTACTGAAATAGAATTCAGCTACGCATCAACCGCGGTGTCTGCAATGGCATCTCATTTAACTTTTTTTTATGAAGCTGAACAAATTTCACTTGAAGAGGTCGCTTCTATAATTGAAAAAAGCGAACGTTTTCCAGCTTTTTTACAAGAGGTTACTACTGCACTAGAACAAGATAGTGGCTTTTTTTCATATCTAAACTCAAGGAGTGCAAGTCAGGAATTGCTAGAAAGGTATGCAAGTTACTTTAAAGAGCAAATTATAAAACCTAAACAAATAGTTAATGGGAAAAATAGACCCTGTAACAAAATCTGTGTAACTGCCTATCATTAATACCCATATAGGGTTTAGGATAGGCAGACTATGAACAAGTGTTCTGGTCAAGCCGCATAAGACACATTTATTGTGGACTGCTCGAACTCAATTGGAGAGCAGTCACCATTTGATGTAAGCAGCCTGATCTGATTGTAATATCTGATATAAGCTTCAACATCTTCTTTCATACCACTGCGTGTTAAATGATAAATATTTAACAGCCATTCATTTTTCAAACTACCGAAAAACCGTTCAACAACCGCATTATCCCAACACGCACCGCGGCCATTCATCGAAGCAATAATATTGTTATTTCTTAGCTGCTGTTGAAAGCGATGACTCGTATACTGTGAGCCTCTATCACTGTGAAATATTAGTGCGTTAGTTGGCTGCCTTAGGTTCAGTGCCATTTGCATAACGCGCTCAACTAAATCAACGGTCATACGCTTATGAATTGACCAACCAATTATGCGACGGGAATATAAATCCATCACAACCGCTAAGTACATCCAGCCTCGACCCGTGCGAAGGTAAGTTACGTCACCAGCCCAAATTTGATTAGCTTGGTTGGGATTAAACTGCTGGTCAACAATATTATCGGCAACACTATGGCTTTGTTTACGGATCGTTGTTACTTTATAAGCAATACGTTGTTTGACCTTCAAATTGAGCTTATCCATCAATCGAGTTACTTTATCACGACCAACTTCAAAGCCTTCTTTACGCAGTTTTTTCATCAGCTGCCGAGAGCCTAAACTTTGACGACTTTCTTTAAATAAAGCTTTCGTGCGTCGATATAACATTAGCTCTGATTCACTGATAACTTTCGTAGGACGATTTCGCCAAGCATAATAACCACTTCGACTGACTTTCATTACTTCGCACCGCTTTTTAACAGGAAAAATGCCTTCGTTCTGCTTAATAAAGATAAACTTTACTTCATTTCTCTTGTGAAGAAGGCACTGGCCTTTTTTAATATTTCCTTTTCCATACGCAGTTGTTTGTTTTCTTTACGAAGTTTCATTAACTCACTACGCTCATCATCAGCTAAAACCGCACCTGATTGCTTATCTTCAAATTGCTGTTTCCAACCATAAAGTAAATTAGCTCTGCTCCCTAAAGACTCTGCTGCCTCTGGTACGGTATAACCTTGATCGATAACTAAAGCGACAGCTTCTTCTTTGAAAGCTTTAGTGTAAGTTTTGTATTGTCGTTTTTGATTCATGGAACACCTCAAGTAATTAGGATATTATCCTTTATCAAAGTGTCCTATGCCATTAAACCAGATCAGGGAATTACGTTATTAAGTATAGGATTCTACCGCTTTGCAATTCAGCCAGAGTTCTCGCAAACCACTACCTTTGGGTTAATGTGTATTGGCGGACTTTTAAGTATGTACGGTTTGCTCGCTATGTTTTATGAAGGGCTTACTAAAAAGGCATATTAAATCTTTAGGGTGTATAAGCTGTAGGCTTTAATTCACTTAAAGTATATACAGTTGATTGCTCTAATTATCATTTTTGATTAAATTGCATACTTTATATAAATTAGGTACAGTTTATAACTGTAAATGCTTTATGGATAAACCAACAAGGATGGACTCTTGAAAATACCCCTATTTTACCTTTCATTGTTAAGTGTTAGCTGTGCTATTAGCTCGCTAATGTTTATAACACCATTAAACGCAAAAACCATTAAGCCAACCAATATAGGAACTTGGCAAAATAAAGATGAAGACGCTGACGGTGTGCCAGATGAACAAGATGATTATCCGTTTGATGCTGATAAAACCACAATTACTATCGTCCAAGAAGAAGAGTTTAATAATAACGTTGCCGAAGCAAACCCAGTTGGGAATATACCTTTTGCTGTTGAGGGTGTTATTTCACTTTCATCTGATATAGATGACTTTAAATTTACTGTTACTGAGGCTGATGTGCAAAGCGGTAAGTCAATGAGTTTTATTGTATTAGAGGAGTCTTCGCGGTTTCATCCTCAGCTTGGTATTTTCAAAAATAATGGTCAAGTAGTTGAACATATCGAATTAGCTATTGATAGAGTTGCGCCACTTGGCGCAGCTATTGCTTTCAATCCTAAACAAAGTGGGGAATATAACCTGTCAGTACTTGATCGAAATGGTAATCATGCTGATGATTTTAAATATCAAGCATTCGGTTTTATTGATACAGATAAAGATGCAATACCCGATAACAAAGAGCAAGCACTTAAACTAAATAATAAAATTCAGGATTCAGATCGAGATGGCATTGCAGATGGTAATGAATATTGGGTATTTAGTAGTAAAAATGTATTTGCGCATGACGTAGATGGAGACTCAGTACCTAATTGGCTAGATGACGACTCCGATGGCGATGGCATACCTGATACTTTAGAGGGCACTGCTGATCTTGATACTGATCAGTTACCTGCATTCGTTGATTTAGACAGCGATAATAACATTATTAGTGATAGGGACGAACAAGCTCAGAGTAATGGCACTTTAATTGATACAAATAGAAATGGAATCCCAGATTACATTGATATAGACGATGATGGTGATGCAGTTCTTGATGTGAATGACACAGAACCAAAAACAGTACTTGCATACACTAGCGTAGAAAGTGATTCAGCAATAACGTTAGCGTCTGTCTACTATGAACTTTCAGATTCAATATCGCTTCCCAATAAAGGAAGAGTTTTTAGACCTCTAATTATTAAAGGCGAAAATTTCCCTGAAAAAGGTGGTTTTGTTGTAATAACAAAAGGGGATGAGCGCCTTCCCGTTGTTAATATGCCCATTACGCAAGCTACAAACACTTCAATAAGCATCGTAATACCTAATTATGAAAAAATTGCATTGGAAGGTGAAGAGCTTACATTATTTATTACCAAAGATAATATCCGTAGCAATGACTTAACATTCCAGCTTTTACATCCCAAAACGCCTCTAATAAAGTCGATATCGACATCTCAAGCAGTACCTGGCGAACAAATCCAAATTGAAGGTGAAAGCATTAACGATTTGGCTAAAGTTGTAATGGGAGAAGGTAAGTATGAAGCCGACTGGGTATCAAACAGCCTTGCAGTATTTGTGCTCCCTGATGAAGCAGCAAGTGGTTTATTTTATTTACAAAACGTTTATGGCAAAAGTAATTCCATGTACATCAATATTGATAATCAAAGGGAAGTAACACTCGACTTGAACCTCCCAGCCGCATACCACGATTTGCAAGGGGAAGTAACTGTAATACCACAAGGGGCTAAGTACTCACAATTATCATTGGTTGATGGGCAAGCGTTTAGCTTTAATAAAGAAGACTCTACAGTCTCAATTTGGTATGACGGCATTGCTATTTTATCAGCTGGTGTTGTGGGCAATGAAAGCGCGCTGTCGTTAAGTTTGCAAAGCACAGCTGAGGAGTATGTTTTGAAACCTTTTTTTGTTTCTGCAAGTCAATCTAAACGATTGGAAGCATTAAGAAACTTACGTGCACTTAAAGAGTATGGTGAGTATATAGCGTATTTTACAAAAGGTGTAGAAGAGGATTTTAGAGTGTTTTTTTCTCCAAAAAACTACAAGCTATCCATGAAAATGCTCAAGCTTAGAAACAAAGTAAAAGCGATGTCTTATGAATAAAAAAGCTTACGATAATAGATATAATTTAATTGCGTGAGCAAAATTTAATCAACCTAATATAAACATAATGGATTAAATAATGTTTAAAAAAGTGATCATATCTTTACCCTTTTTATTCAGCTGCGCACATGCGTTAGCAGCTGAGCCCAATGTTAAGTTTAATGCTAAAAATAACCAAGCTGATATTTTTATAGAAAAATGCCAGCTATGGCGAAATGCAATGCGCGACGATAATAAAGAGGTTATGTGGAGCTTTGTAGAGGAAAAATATAAAGGTACGCTTAAACCTAAAATGGCTAAGAAAATGGAAAAAGTGGCTTCTAGACATCGTGCTCGATTAAGCCAAGCTGGGGCTTATATTAAACGTGATGAATATTTATCGACTGAAGTACCAAAAGACGTAGCTCAAGTTTTTATAGATTGGGATAACGATGGTAAAGGTGGACAGAATATAGGGGTATTAGATAGCTGTGTGTTTGAGCTGTTGCCTGGCACGACAAAATGGGTGTTAGATATATAGCTAACTAGGCATTAATTAAAAGTTGACTTTGTCATAATAAACCAGTGATATGTATCGTTAGTATATTTTTGAAAATTTAGTGAAGGCCCGCGCTTAAATACTAACTAAATTTTAGTAGCATTAAATAGTATAACTTTAAAGCTAAATTATGGATTACTAAACAGGATGGACTCTTGAAAATACCTCTATTTTACCTTTCATTATTGAGCTTTAGCAGCGTTTCTAGCTCGCTAATGTTTATAACACCATTAAGCGCAAAAACCATTCAGCCAACCAATATAGGAACTTGGCAAAACAAAGATGAAGACGGTGATGGTGTGCCAGATGAGCAAGATGACTATCCGTTTGATGCTGCTAAAACCACAATCTTGGTTGTTCAAGAACAAGAGTTTAATAATAACGTTGGCCAAGCAAACCCTGTTGGGAATATACCTTTTAAAGCGGCGGGGGTTATTGCTAAAAATGTAGATATAGATGATTTTAAATTTAATATCCCCAACTCAATGCTATTTGAAGACTTATCAGTGACGTTTATACTTTTTAAAGATGATTCACGTTTTACACCGTCTTTAACGATTATTAATAATAATGGCGATGTTATTTCTTCTATACCAACAAACATTGAACACGTTGGTAAAGTCGGTCAGGTTATTACTTTTTCACCTAAGCAAGCAGGTGAATATAATTTAAGTATTACTGATAGAAACAACTTAGGTGCAGATAGCTTTACATATACGGTACATGCATTTATTGATATAGATAAAGACGCAGTTCCCACAAACAAAGAGCTTGCTTTGGGAATGAACCACCTTGGGCAACATACAGATGCTGATAAAATACCCGATGGAAATGAGTACCATATTTATACAGCTAACTTTATCTTTAGTCATGATGTCGACAATGATGCTACTCCAAACTGGCTTGATTTAGACAGTGATGATGATGGCATTACTGATGCTATAGAACAAACCTACGATTTAGATGGTGATAAAAAACCAGCCTTTATAGACTTAGACAGTGACAATAATGCAGTTTTAGATTCAGATGAATTAAACTTAGTTGAATTTATCCGTTATGATCTTGATGGTGATGGCATCCCTAATTTTTTAGATACTGACGACGATGGCGACTTTTTGTTTGATGAAAATGACACTCAGCCACTAGAAAAACTAATTGGTATAAATAACTTATACCCATCAAATACCCCAGTCATTAGCTCTGCAACATATTCTCATAGTGACGAAGCAGTATTTATTAACAAAGTTAGGCCGTTTTTCCCTGCTAATTTAAATGCAGAAAACCTAAAAGGTGATGCGGCACATTTGGTAATATTAAAAGGGGATGATAAACAGCCGGTCGTTAATTTACCAGTGACGATTACATCAGAGAATAAAATTGAATTTGTTATACCTAATTATCCAAAGGTAGCGTTGGGCGGAGAACCCATTACATTTTTTCTAGCTATAGATGGCTATAAAACCAACAGTATTGATGCCACATTACTGCATCCAAAAACACCAGTTATTACAGGCATTCCGACTAAAAATGTAGTCGAAGGCGATAAAGTATTAATAACTGGTGCAAATTTAGAAAGTGGTACTGCATTAGTTTTTGCAGATGGCCCAACAATTCAGTTGGATTATATAGATGATACTAATGCTAGTTTTATTGTGCCTAGTGATGTTGGTACAGGCTGGTTTAGCTTACAAAATGTATATGGTGAAAGTAACTATTCAAGTATCAAAAAAGAACACGTTATATCCCTAAAGGTTGTCATGCCTGATTACTTACATATTAAGGGGCCTTTTTATGTAGATAATTTAGACGGCGAGTTTTATGGCATTAATGCTTTTAATAACAAACAGGTACAAATAAGCTCAACCACTGATTATATTTCTCTTTATTACAAAGACGGCATTCGATTATTCCAAAGCTACATAGCCGATGATAGCCAAATAGAGCTAAGTGTTGATAGTACGCTTAAATCTTTTGTTTTACGTGCTTTTGCATATCAAAACAAAGTTGAGAATGTGCAACAGTTAAAAAATAAAATAAGTGATTTAGTATCATACAAAGAGTTTAAATACTGGTATGAAGAAAATTTAAGGCAAGAGTCGATTGACGCATTTTTAAAAGATGACTCTTATAGCATTATTGGTAAAGCCACAGCAGTAGCCGATGATCTTTATAAAAAACTAAAAAGTGAACGTAAAAATAATAATTAAGAGTGAATAAGGGAACGTTATGTTAAAAAAAAACCATGTGTGTATTGCTCTGTTCATTAGTTTTGCAAGGGTGTGTAGACTCATATTCAGTTAATGATGTTATTGAAGGTTCTGTCTAACTAAAGCCCGATATTGGACTGTTGAATTATAAAGTGAGTGTTGAAGGTCTAGAGCGTGGTTGTTATATATACCTCTCTAAACCAGGTAACGACTTTTGGCATGTAGAAGATCAACAAAAAATGTTACAGGGAGTTTCTTGTTTTAATAATAAGCGAAAATTATTTGCTCAAGCACCTGACGTTAGTAGTTTTACTTGGACAGAGGCTGATGGTGGATTTAATTTTACTATGGATGCCACAGCAATCAGTGTAGATGAGGAAAAGCTTAATATTTACACAACGTCCTCCATATTTGTTCCGTTAACAAAGGATTTGAAATGAAATCACAATTAATAGCGCTTTCTAGCATCATATTTTTAAGCACAGCAGCTTTTGCTGATGAATCTAACGTAAATTTGCCAGCAAAGGATAATCAAGATCCATTATTTATAAAAAAATGCGAAGAGTTTAGAAAAGCAAAAGCTGATAAAGACATTGATACTTTGATGTCTTTTGTACCAAAGCATTTTAAAGATACTGAAGACGAAAAAAAGCGCGCTATCGCATACTTGAATAAAAAGGCAGAAAAGTTTCAAAAGTATGTAACAAGCCCTGAATTCAAGGTCTTATCTCAAAAATTATCAACTGAATCGAAATCTAATTATGCACAGGTTGACATAAGAGCCCAGTATGGTGAAAAAAAATTCGTGTCTGACGGCTGTGTATTAGAACTTACCAAAAAAGACGGTTGGATAATCATTATTGCGTCTAGCTAATTGGCTTTTCGAACATCTTAAGTATTTATATATTATGAGAGTATGTAACTAAGCATACTTTTTTATTCAAAGAGGGAATTTTGGCTAATTCAATTACATTAAAATCACTATTAGAAACGATTAAATGGCTATTCATTTGGCTAACTGTAGCAGGGCTTGTGCTAGGTGTTTTAAGCCAAGGCTTTATTTTTGATACAAGCGATGGGCTTGACGTTTTATTAATTATTGTGCTTTTGATGTTTCAACACCGATTAAAATTTGATGAACACAATAATCAAATAGATATAAAGTTGGGGGCTTATTTTTTTAAGAAAAAAATCTTCGCGTATAGTAACCACAGCATTGATACAAACAGTATAAACACAATATCGTTTAGAGCAGATAAAGCTGTAAATATCATAGATATTAATTGCACCTCAGCACAAGGCAAATTGAGCACTTATACGTTTAGGTGTTTCAAGCAAGACAAACAAGCACAGCTAGTAGTGAGTAAACTCTCAACCGTTGAGCGCGTTTATGCAGCTAAACGTGAAGAGGCCGAGGCTGAAAAAACAAACTCAGCAACACTAAACAAATTTACAAAAATATTTCCGCAACATACTATTTTGGGTAACGCGGAGGCTAAAAATAATATTCCCATACTTAGGTGCGCGCTACCGCTCCCTGATAGTAAGAAAAACTTAGTTCATTTTATCGTCGTGTGTTTTGCTTTGCTTACGCTATTTATTGCTTATTCATCACAAAATTGGAAATCATCTTTTGCATTTTTAGTAATAACTTATGTAAGTTATTACTTTGCTAGGGTTATTGTTTGTAATAAATACTATTTTATAAAAACAGCGCCTCTAAGCTCCATTATAGTAAATGATAACGAGCTTTATTTACCCGCCCTATTATTTACTGATAAAACACCACGTACACTAACTAAGCAGGATATTATTAGCATTGAGGCTAAGTGGAATTACAATTATGACTCAGTTGAAGGCTCTGCCAGGAAAACTAAAAGGTCATATTTAATTTCATTGGTATTTAATACAACAAAGGGGCAGAGCATTTCGCTGACGCACTGGAGTGTTGATAGTGAAGCACTTGTGTTTTCATTATTAAAACACAAATACCCAGTATCGTTAGACAGAACAAGTCAAATGGTTTACCCATTTGAGCTTCATGTAGGATTATTCGTTTTATTATTCATACTCATTATACTTGTTATGAACCTAGAAAAAGTTATGTATATTTAATGTAATAGATACTTTAATATAGGCGCTAATAACAGCTTAATATAGCGTGTTATATCGCTTTTTAGCTCCTAAGTTTTAAGGATGAAATTTTGAAAAATATTGTTAAGTTAATAGTTTTTATCACTGTGGTTTTTTGTGGTTATGCACATGCGCAAAATAGCCTAACACTTAATTATCAAGTCACTAAAGAGTTAAATCATTTCGCACATATTAAAATAAAGGTCACCGATAAATACCTTCGTACAGATTATATTTTGCCAAATAAAACCTTTACAGAAATGACTATTAAAGATGATGGCCAATATATTCTAGATCATCAAAAAAGCATTGCTTACAGAACTGATTACTCAGTTACGTATAAGCGCGCAGAGGATGCTTTAAAAGGAATGCTGCAATACGCTCCAGGATTTACCAAAGAGCAAATTTATGAAATGAGCTTAGATCCTAAAAATGACCCTAATAATTACATTGCTTATGAAAAGGAAGGAGATAACTTATTTGTAGGATATTTAGATGGTGATAAAGTAAAAACAGTTAAAATAAGTGCATTCCCAAATCAATTTATATCATCTACTGAATATACTTGGCTGTTAAAACGAGCAAAAGAAGATACTTATTTTGGAAAAGCGTTGGTTGGTTTTTTAGACGTGCCTTTAATAGACTTTATGCGCAAATTTAAATACGACACAGATCAATTACCGACGGAAATCACATTGCATGATGAAGGAAAAGCTGTTTTTTTAAAGACAGTTAGTAACGATGGCATAGATCAAGACGATCTTGAAATAGAGTCTAAGTTTATAATTAAAGAAATAACACATGAATCGATTCAATTTTTGAATAATTTAAAGAATATCGCTAAAGAAACAGGGGTAATAGAATGAAAAACTTCACTGTAATAATTATTTCATCTTTAATAGCTTTATTTATATTGAGCTATGGCCTTTTTTCGATGACTTTAGATACTGAATCCAGCCCAATAATCAACTATATCTGTATTGGAGGAGGGTTTACCTTTTGTGTGGTTATAGCCATATTTGTTGTAAAAGAAGGTTTGCATAACCAGAAGACTCCTAAGTAGCTCCTCGATTGAGCGCTTGTTCATCTTGGGTTAACTCTTTGAGGTGGTTATTTGTTTTGTCTAATACATTAGTACTTTAATTATTAAAAATATTAAAGTTAATAACGATAAGTAGTTAGTTTTGGGCTCCTTTTTAGCTTTTAATACTCTATACTGTAGCGAGTAAAATCTGTTGGTGAAGGTTAATGTTAGAAAGGAATGTATTTATAACAGCAGCAAAAGGTAATAAATTATTACTGGTTGCCATTATTGTTTTTTTAGTTATTGCATTGCCTTCGGTGTATGTGTTTGAAAAAAAGGTACGCGCAGAGATATATAACGATGCTCGTAGTGAACTCAATCGTGAGCTTGAAACAAAAGCCGCGTCTTTAAAAAATCATTTAAACGACAGTATTACCGCGATTCGCTTTTTAAACGCCACTCCACCTATTCAAGGTATATCTAGAGCGACCGACAACCAATTAATTGACCCTCTATTACAAACCCCAATTGCTGTATGGCAAGACCGCCTTGCTGATATTTTTAGCGGGTTTATGCAAACCGACGATTCTATTTTGCAAGCACGTTACATTATGCTTGCTGAAAATGGCCAAGAGATAGTACGTGTAGACCGCTTTTTAGGTGACATAATTAGGCTAGAGGGCGGACAACTGCAAAAAAAAGGCGGGCGAGACTACGTACTTAAAGCCAGCATGCTTGATGAAAAAAGCGTGTATATATCGCCTATTAACTACAACCGCGAAAACGGTGAAATACAAAAACCCTTTGTGAGTACATACCGCGTAGCTAAGCCTGTTTTTGATCATTTAAAGCAAGTGTTTGCAATTTTAGTGACAAACTACTCCGCAGATAAGTTATTTGAAAGTTTAACGTTTGAACTTCCACCTGGGATTAATATTTATTTGCTCAATAATGAAAGCGAATTTTTATACCACCCAAACCCAGATTTACGGTTTGGCTTTGAATTTAACCAAGCCAAAACCTGGAGCGATGAATTTAGCCCCACCCAAAACATGAACTCTCACGAAACCTTGTTAATAGGTGATGCGCCAAAACAGTACTTTTTAAATAAACGGGTAAGTTTTGAAGGCGATATTGCCATGCTGCCGTTAGAGATGGCCGTTTCTATTGATTCTGAAACCTTGTTGGAACGCGTTGCAAAAAGGCGCGAAAGTTTTATTGCCATCACCGCCACATTTTTTACCATATTTATAATTATTACGCTCTTATATCAGCGTTATATTAATCGCAAGCTGCTTATACACTCTTTAACAGAGCAAAATAATAAAGTGATTGAAAATTCACTCGACGCTATTTTTACCATAGACAGTGATGAAACCATTATTCACAGTAATCAAACGGCTAAAAAAGTTTTTGCAAGTAGGCTAGGTAATGACAACACCCGCTTTAGTAACTTATTTACCCTTGCAGATGAAGATAAAAACTGCATTAGTGAAACCATAGAGCATGGCTCTAAAATGCCATTTGAAGCAGTTTATACTGGTGATGATGGCAATAAAGAATACTATTCAATCACGCTGACCAGCGTATTTGATGTATTTAGCAACCGTTATCAGGTTGCTGCTATTTTGCGTAATATCAGCTCGTTAAAGCAAACTCAATCACAGTTACAGGGTTTAAATAGCACCTTAGAGTTAAAGGTATCTCAGCGTACTGTTGAACTTGAGCGAGCGATTGACCAAGCCCTTGCCGCAAGCCAAGCAAAAAGTGACTTTGTAGCCAATATTTCCCACGAAATACGCACACCCATGAACGGTGTTTTAGGCATGCTTGAAATGCTTAAAGAAGACAGCCTCACTGAGCAACAGCAACACTATTTAAAATTAGCTAATAGCAGTGCGCACTCGTTAATGAATTTAATTAACGATATTTTAGATTTTTCTAAAATTGAAGCGGGCAAGCTAGATATTGATAATCACTCGTTTGATGTTATCTCTGTCTGTAGCGATATGATTAATTCAATTGCGCTGCAGGGCCAACGTAAAGGGCTAGAGGTCTTTTTAAATACCCAAAACGTGGTTGATAGAATGGTTATTGGTGATAGCCATCGCCTTAAGCAAATTTTAATTAATCTAATAAATAATGCGTTTAAGTTCACGCATAAAGGCGAAGTAAGTTTAACCTTAAACTCTAAATACATTACCGACAGTAAAATTTTAATGAGCTTTATAATTAAAGACACCGGTATTGGTATTGCCCCTGAAAACATCGATAAACTGTTCGATGTGTTTACCCAAGAAGATTCAAGCACAACGCGCCATTTTGGTGGCACCGGTTTAGGGTTATCTATATGTAAAAAATTGGCGCAATTAATGGGCGGTAATATCACCGTTAGCAGTGAAAAGGGCGTAGGCAGCACCTTTATTGCCACGGTAGAGTTACATGTGGCGCAACAGCAAAAACTTAATACTGGCATTGAGCTTTCTAAAGAAGTCAGTGTAGCGGCGCTTATTGCGCGCGATAACGTATTTAAAAATGTATGCGGATTATTAACTCAAACCTGTAAAATTCAGCCAAGCCATATTACAAGGCTCGACTACTTTAGTGAACACAGCGAATTTGATGCCGATTTACTGATTATTGATGACGAACACCCGCAAGTTAATGCGCTAATAAGTTACTGCGAAAAGGCAGATAAAAAATACGTGCTTATATTGCGAGACATGGTGGTTAATAAGCAATCTAAAAAAGTGTTTCCTGAGCATAGCCACATTTTGCACAAACCACTCACGCAAGATCAATTTACCTATAAGCTAGGCAGTATTTTTGGCGCTAATAATGAGTTTGTTTTAACCGCGCCTAAACAAGCAAACGACATAGAGCCAGAGCCTGAGTTGTCTAAGTATCATGTATTATTGGTTGACGACAACATGATTAACATTGAGGTAGCGAAGGCTATTTTAAAACGCACAGGGATAAAAATTACCTGTGCAAGTGATGGTATAGAAGCACTCTCTGCCCTTAAATTTAATCAAGAGCAACCGTTTGACTTAATTTTAATGGATTGCCAAATGCCTAACCTAGATGGCTACGATACCACCAGCGAGATAAGAAATGCTAAAGCTGGGGTTGAGTATATTAGCATTCCAATTATTGCCATGACCGCAAGTGCAATGGAAGGCGATAGAGAGCGTTGCATTACCGCCGGCATGAATGATTATATTACCAAGCCAATAAAGCCTAAAACGCTTAAAAATAGGCTGCTAACCTGGTTAAACTAAATGAGCTAAGTCAGCAGTTACGCTGCTGACTTACTTGGTTTGGTATCAGTTTGAATAGGTTTAACTAAGCTGGTTACATCGGCTGTATCAAGTACTTTTTGCGTATCAGACCAATGCAACAGCTCTATTTTACCGTTTGGTTGCTCAACTAATGCGGTACAGCTTTCAATCCAATCACCATCATTACAATACACTATGCCATCTACTACTTTAATTTTAGGGTGATGGATGTGTCCACAAATAATGCCATCGACCTTTTGTTTTTTTGCCTCATGTATAGCGGCATCTTCAAAAGCGGCAATGGCTTCACGGGCTTTATGTACGCGTGCTTTTATCCATGCAGCAAGTGAATAGTAGTTACCGCCAAACACTTTACGAACTCGGTTAGTCCAACGATTTAAAAACAGCAGTAAGTCGTAACCTGCATCGCCTGCAATACTTATGAGCTTGTTGTAGCGGGTTGCCGAGTCAAAGTCATCACCGTGGATCAGTAAAAAGCGCTTATTGGCTTTAGTGGTATGAATAAACTGCTGGTGGACTTCTACACCAAATAAAGTTTGATTTATGTAGTGGCGAAAGGTCTCGTCGTGGTTACCAGGTATGTATATTACACGGGTGCCATCAAGGGCTTTTTGTTGTATACAACTAAGCACTTGGTAATGAGATGGGTGCCAATAAAAACTGCGTTTCATCGACCACAAATCAACAATATCACCCACTAAATAAAGCGTATCGCATTCAATTGAATTTAAAAAATCTAATAAATAGTCGGCTCTACAGTCTTTATACCCTAAATGCACATCCGATATCCAAACGGCTGGATAATGTTGTTTTTTACGCTGTTGATTGTTTGTCATGCCCGTCATCCATAGTGTAATAATTAAACACTGTAGATAAATCTAATGACACTTATGAGACACTTTAGCGAAGCCTCCATGACAATTTATATCAAACCAGCTAATTAAAGTTTATTGGCTGGGAAGGAGATTAGGTGAGCGGTTTTATACATTATCATTAAACGCGCATAAAAAAGGCCGCATGTTTAAATGCGGCCTTATAAGTTTGTTTTAAGCGTAGGTGTTATTAACCTTTAACAGCCGCTTTTATAGTCTCTATTGCGGTGTCTAAATCAACCATTAACTTTTCACCTGTGCGGCGATTTTTAAGCTCAACCTTATTTTCATCAAGGTTACGCTCACCAATCACTAAAGTATAAGGTACACCCATTAATTCCATGTCGTTAAACATAACGCCAGGGCGCTCTTTACGGTCATCAAATAAAACATCTAGGCCTGCATCTTTTAAACCTTGATATAGATTATTAGCAATATCAGGAATACGATGCGACTTATGCATGTTCATTGGCACAATAGCTAAATCAAATGGGGCAATAGATTGTGGCCAAATAATGCCGTAATCATCATTATTTTGCTCAATAGCCGCTGCCACAATGCGCGAAACACCGATACCGTAACAACCCATAGTCATTACTTGGTTTTTACCCGACTCGCTCAATACGCCTGCTTTCATGGCTTCTGAGTACTTAGTACCAAGTTGGAAAATATGACCAACTTCAATACCGCGTTTAATTTGTAAAGTGCCTTGTCCACACGGGCTCGGATCGCCTTCAACAATGTTACGAATATCAGCAACTTGATATTCTTTAACATCGCGATCCCAGTTAATTCCGCTAAAGTGCTCGTCATCTTTATTAGCACCGGCAACAAAATCTGCCATTACATTAGCAGTTCTGTCTACAATAATTGGCATTGATAAACCCACTGGGCCAAGTGAACCTGGCTTTGCACCAATAGCCGCAACAATGTCAGCCTCAGTGGCCATTTCAAGTGGAGAGTCTACAAGTGGGTGCTTTTCAGCTTTTAATTCGTTTAACTCGTGATCGCCACGTAGTACAAGCGCAACTAAACCACGTTGTTCGTTTTCATCTGGCGTACCGTACACAATTAATGTTTTAACACCGCGGTGTGGTTTAACGCCGTAGTGCTTTTTAAGCTCGCTAATTGTTTTAGCATCTGGTGTAGGAAACGCTTTAAGCTCTTTAGATGGCTCAGGACGACTTTGAGTTGGAGCTAACGCTTCTGCTTTTTCGATGTTAGCTGCATAATCGCTTGCATCACTAAAGGCAATCGCGTCTTCACCTGATTCAGCAAGTACATGAAACTCATGCGATAAGCTACCACCAATAGAGCCTGTATCAGCAAGCACAGGGCGGTATTCTAAGTTTAAGCGTTCAAATATATTACAGTACGCTTTGTGCATTACTTTATATGTTGCATCTAAACACGCTTCACTTAAATGAAATGAATACGCATCTTTCATCGTAAATTCACGTGCACGCATTACACCAAAGCGTGGACGTCTTTCATCGCGCACTTTAGTTTGTACTTGGTACAAAGTAACAGGCAGTTGTTTATAGCTGCTAATCTCTTTACGAACAAAATCTGTAATTACTTCTTCATGCGTAGGACCTAGCGCAAACTCACGGTTATGGCGGTCATTAAAGCGCACAAGTTCAGGACCAAATTGCTCCCAACGGCCAGACTCTTGCCATAAATCAGCAGGTTGAATAACCGGCATCAACATTTCTATTGCGCCTGCTTTATCCATTTCTTCACGAACAATATTTTCTACTTTACGAAGCACGCGTAAACCAGAGGGTAACCATGTATATAAACCCGAAGCGACGCGACGGATCATACCGGCTCTAAGCATTAATTGATGCGAAACAATTTCAGCATCTGATGGCGTTTCTTTAAGTGTTGCGAGTATATATTGACTGGTACGCATGATTTTTCCGAAATTAAGTAATATGTTCTTTTTAATAGGGCGCTAAGTTTACCAGCGCTTGCTTTTACACTAAAGCGCTAACTGCACTTTTTAGTTATTTTCTATACTTGTTACTAAGTTATGCTCGCCGTTAACCTGCCAGCGTATATTATAATTATACAGTGTCATACCATAACTTTGCTCGCCTTGTTTTTGTTTTTTATAGGCGGGGCGTGGGTCTTGTTTTAGTACATTAGCAATAAAATCTTCAAGCTCAGGGTAGTGTGTTTGCTTGGCAATAAAATCAATTGCCTCGGGTGAAAACGCGACACTCATTTGTGTTTCTGGTCGGGTATCGGCAAAACCGGCACTGGCGTCGTGCATTGCATCTGAATACGGTAAGTAAGGCTTTATATCCACAATAGGCGTGCCATCGAGTAAATCAATACCAGCAAGCAGTAAACTAAGTTGGCCGTTTTTATACTCAACACCTTCAAGTTTTACAGCGCTCATCCCAATGGCGTTGGGTCTAAATGTGGCGCGCGTTGCAAAAACACCTTTGCGCTCATTGCCGCCTAAACGTGGTGGGCGCACCATAGCTGAATAGCCTTTATCAGCGGTTTCATGAAACCTAAATAACAGCCAAATATGGCTAAATTCTTCAATGCCTCGCACAAATTCTTCACGATTAAACTCAGCAGTAAAAATAAGTTTGGCTTTAGCTTGAGGCACTAAACGTGGCTGCCTAGGTATTGCAAACTTTTGTTTATAAGGGGATTGAATGTGGCCAACAGCCGAAATGCTATAATCGCTCATAATGCTCAGTTAACTAAAAAATAGGGCGCTATTCTACCTCTATTTAGTATTTATAGCAGTACAGTTAATGCGTTATATTTTAGACTAGCTGGTTTAATTGGGTATTAGACTAAGCGGTTTAAAATATAGCGATTAGTGTTTATACCAATTTGCTTAATTAAGTTTATCTATTTTGAGGCTGGAGCGACACGTTTAGCCCCGCAAAATGATTAGCTATTATTACGGATGGGTATTATGTATAAGCAACAAAAAGGTGAGCATATAGCTCACCCTTAAGTGTTTTAATGCTAATTAAAACATGTATTGAATTGATACTGATGCAACATCCATTTCTGGGTCAATTTCATCATCTAGTTCGTAGCGTTCGTACTCTAAGCGCATTTGAACATTGCTAGAAAATGCGTATTGAATACCCGCGCCGTAAAATACATCGCCGCCGTCTTGTGATGCTGAAATGCTACCAACAGGAAGCTCTTGCTCTACATCTGCATCCCATTCAAACCAACCACCTTTAGCATATACTGAAAAGCTTTCAGAAAGCGGAGCCGCTAAAATAGCTGCTAATGACACACCATCAACTTCTGCTTTGCTGTCGATGTCGCTCACTTCATCAAAGTTTTGATAAGCTAACTCAACGCTAAAGTGTTCGTTAAATTGTGTACCAATGTAACCTTTTAGCATTTGTGCATCGTCATCAAATTCAGTGTCGTTTTCGCTGTCTTCAAATTCAAATGAGTATTGGCCATAACCAACACCTGTATAAATGCGAGGAGAATCAAAATCCGTAATGTCAGCGTGTGCTGCAGAGTTAAAACCCAGTGTTGCTAAAGCAATTGCAGAAAGAGAAAGTGTTTTAATCATTGTATAGCTCCTTTAAAAAAATAATAAATGTTTGATTTAACTTATCAAACGACAATTAGTTATTTGCAGTGAGCATGCCAACAATAGGCTGTGGTTACAAAATAGCCGTAAAAACGACTTATACGGCATTTTTACGGCTATTTTGTATTTTTTATAAGCAGGGTGAACTTTTTTAGTTTTTTGTTTTCTAAGTAAAGGTTGTACCTTTTACACGGTCTATGTGAATTTTACATTGTACTTTTATACTTTATGAAGCAAATTTTCTGTCTCAATTGCAATTTGTTTCATTTTAATAGCGTAGTTTTCCAATTTAATATCTTCTTCTGTTTGTGCTTTAAAAGCAGGAACCTCTACCGGGTAACCTGTTTCGTCCATTGCTACAAAGCTAATAACACAGTGGTTTGTTTCTACCATGTTTTGAGTTTTAGGATCGCCACACCGTACCTGAATAAATATTTGCATACTTGTTGAGCCTGTATGCGCAATTTTTGCTTCAACTTCGACAATTTGGCCAACCAAAATAGGGCGTCTAAATTTAACCCCAGCAACAGAAACAGTAACACAATAATGGCCGCTCCAACCTGCTGCGCAGGCATAACCCGCTTGGTCAATCCATTTCATGACCACACCACCATGAACCTTCCCACCAAAATTTACATCGGTAGGCTCTGCTAAAAAACGAAATACAACATTTGACGACGGCATATTAAATACTCACTTTATGAAACTTACCTATGAGCATACCGCAAAAAAGGGGCCGAAGCCCCTGCAATTTAGGATAGGTTTATAATTTATATGTAAAAGATAGGTTTTTAATGCACCTTTGTGCATAAAATAGTTACATATTAGGGTAGTTTGGCCCGCCAGCACCTTCGGGTGTTACCCAAGTAATGTTTTGGCTTGGGTCTTTTATGTCGCAAGTTTTACAATGCACACAGTTTTGAGCATTGATCACAAACTGATCTTCACCTTCAATTTGTTGCACTTCGTATACCCCTGCAGGGCAATAGCGCTGTGCGGGTTCGTCAAACTTTACTAAATTAACCGCAATAGGAGTGGCGGGATCTTTAAGCTTTAAATGGCAAGGCTGCGACTCTTCATGATTAGTATTAGATAAAAACACGCTAGAGAGTTTATCAAAGCTAAGTAGGCCATCAGGCTTAGGGTAGTCAATGTGAGGGCTGTTAGCTGCATCTTTTAGCGTGTCGTAATCGGGCGTGTTGTCTTTAAAGGTAAAAGGCAGTGCACCATTGAAGATGTTTTGATCAAGGGTATTATACGCACCCCCAGCAAACTTACCTAATGTATGCATCGCGGGGCCAAAATTACGCGATTGGTAAAGCTCTTTATAAGCCCAAGAATTTTCAAACGCGTTTTTATAATCAGCTAAATCAGTATTAGCTTGGCCATTTTGGAGTGCTTTAAAAATAACGTCTGCCGCCACCATGCCCGATTTCATTGCGGTATGGTTACCTTTAATTTTGGCAAAATTGAGCGTACCGGCATCGCAACCTATTAATAAGCCGCCAGCAAAATGCATTTTAGGCAATGAGTGAAGGCCGCCTTTTGCAATTGCACGGGCACCATAGGCAATGCGTTCACCCCCTTCAAGAGTTTGCTTAAAAACAGGGTGGTGTTTCATTCGCTGAAACTCATCAAACGGACTTAAATGCGGGTTAGAATAATTTAAATCAACAATTAACCCTACAACCACTTGATTGTTATCGCAGTGATACATAAAAGAGCCGCCATTGGTATCGCCACTTAGCGGCCAGCCCGTACCATGCACTACTTTACCTTGCTGGTGCTTACTGGCATCTATTTGCCAAATCTCTTTAAAGCCTAAGCCATAGTGCTGTGGTGACACATCTTTATCAAGCGCAAACTCGTTGATAAGCTGTTTACCTAAATGCCCGCGACACCCCTCAGCAAATACAGTGTATTTAGCGCGAAGTTCCATACCTGGCATATAACCATCTTTTTCATTGCCGTCTTTATCAACGCCCATATCGCCTGTAATAATGCCTTTAACGGTGTCTTGCTCAATAATTAAAGAGTGAGCGCTAAAGCCTGGGAATATTTCAACGCCTAAATTTTCAGCTTGCTCGGCAAGCCATCGGCACACATTGCCCATAGAAACAATGTAATTACCTTCATTATGAAATGTTTTGGGGGTCGCAAAGCGAGGGAGAGTAGTGGCTTTTTCGCTGTTATTAAACCAATAAATTTCATCCTGTGTCACTTGTGTAGTGACGGGGGCGCCAAGCTCTTGCCAGTTAGGCAAAAGCTCATCTAAGGCTTTGGTTTCAAATACCGCGCCTGAAAGAATATGCGCGCCTACCTCGGAGCCTTTTTCTACCACACAGATAGTTTGTTCTTGTTGTTTTTCTTGCGCTAGCTGTGCGAGTTTAATTGCACTGGCAAGGCCCGCTGGGCCGGCACCTACAATAACTACATCAAATTCCATGGTTTCACGTTCGACCATAATAACCTCTTAATCAATGACGGGCTTAGCTAAATTAGATAAGCAATGCAGCCTTTTTAATACTTGCACATTAAATGTTACAGGCTGTGAATACTTTAAGGTTATTTTAGGTTGACGTTTACGTCAACAGGAAGTAGTCTGAATTCATAAAATAAATAGGTTGACGTACACGTTAGCTTGTAGGTTTAAATATAGATGGAGTTCCTATGAAAGTTCTCGTTCCAATAAAAAGAGTGATCGATTACAACGTTAAAGCACGCGTAAAGGCTGATAATAGCGACGTTGACTTAGCAAATGTAAAAATGGCAATGAACCCATTTTGTGAAATTGCGATAGAAGAAGCCATTCGATTAAAAGAAGCGGGCACAGCAACAGAGGTTATAGCGGTAACAATTGGTGCAAAAGCAGCCCAAGAGCAGCTACGCACCGCACTTGCATTAGGTGCAGATAAAGCCATTCACATCGAAACCGATGAAAAACTAGAATCGCTGCACATTGCTAAATTATTAGCAAAATTAGTTGAGCAAGAAGCCCCAGAACTGGTTATTTTAGGCAAGCAATCTATTGACTCAGACAACAACCAAACAGGCCAAATGCTTGCGGCTTTAACTAAGCGCGGCCAAGGTACGTTTGCCTCTAAGGTGGATATAAACGGTAACACAGTGAATGTAACCCGTGAGGTAGATGGTGGCTTACAAACTGTTGCACTAAAACTGCCCGCTATTGTAACTACCGATTTACGCTTAAACGAGCCTCGCTATGCATCGCTGCCAAATATAATGAAAGCAAAGCGTAAACCACTTGATGTAATGGCAGCAGATTCGTTAGGTGTTGATTTAACACCCCGCGTACAGTTAATGAAAGTAGAAGAGCCGGCTAAGCGCAGTGGCGGTATTATTGTTGAAGATGTAGCCCAGCTGGTAGAGAAACTTAAAACAGAGGCAAAGGTGATTTAAATGAAAACACTTGTAATTGCAGAGCACGATAACGGTGCACTAAAACCAGAAACCTCAAAAACAATCAATGCGGCAAGTAAATTAGGCTTTGATATAGATGTACTTATTGCGGGTTTAAATGTAGGCGCAATGAGCGAACAGGTTGCCAGTATTGAAGGTGTTACAACTGTACTCACCGCCGATAATGCACTTTATCAGCATCAGTTAGCTGAAAATATGGCTGAGCTTGTTTTAACTATTGCCGATAATTATACACATATTGTTGCCAGTGCAACCACCACAGGTAAAAACTTCATGCCTCGCGTTGCAGCGCTTTTAGATGTAGCACAAGTGTCAGAAATAATCGAAGTAATAGATAGCGATACATTTAAACGCCCCATTTACGCCGGTAATGCAATTGCCACGGTTAAATCGCTTGATAGTAAAAAAGTGATCACCGTACGAGCGAGTAGTTTTGACTTACAAAGCCAACAATCACCTGCCAGCATAAATGCATTAGATACACTAAGTGATACTCAATTAAGTGACTTTGTAAGTGTTGAACAAACCGAGTCAGAGCGTCCTGAGCTAACTGCAGCTGAGGTAGTTATATCAGGTGGTCGTGGCATGCAAAATGGTGAAAACTTTGCCTTATTAAACGGTATTGCTGACAAGTTAGGCGCTGCAATTGGTGCGTCTCGTGCTGCCGTTGATGCAGGCTTTGTACCTAACGATATGCAAGTAGGGCAAACAGGTAAAATCGTAGCGCCTAATCTGTATATTGCCGTGGGCATAAGCGGTGCTATTCAACATTTAGCAGGTATGAAAGACTCAAAAGTTATTGTAGCGATTAATAAAGACCCAGACGCACCTATATTTCAGGTGGCAGATTACGGCCTGGTTGCTGATTTATTTGAGGTATTACCGCAGCTTGAAAACGCGCTATAAACATATTCTGGTTGTAAAGCCGCGGTGAACTTAGGTTCCTGCGGCTTTTTTTATTCCACCTCAAGCATAGAATAATGATGCGCTGACAAAGTATCTAAAACACGCTTATCTTTTAATAAATTGAGCAGCAGCTCTGCTTGTTCTACAGAGCGGCTCGATTGGCTATTTACCAATAAAATTAGGGGGCGGACAAACGTATACTCACCATTTTTAATAGTTTCATCTGAAACGTTAACGCCATTGATACCGAGTAAATTTATTTTATTTATTTTTTTAGAGCCAAGCAGCTGCGAGATTGCACCGTAAGAGTCAAAAGCAATGGCATTGGGCATGCGTTGTACTATGCCAAGGGCTTGGTTAAATTCGCCATACATTTGCACTTCCATTTTAGGAAATAACCCGTGGTTACCTGCCTGCTTTAGTTTAATTGTATTACCATTTGGAACCCGCATAAAAGATAGGTTTAAAAACTCCAATAAAATATCAAATGTGCCATGGTTATAGGCCTTACTAAACAGAAGAATTTTATTATCTCTTTGTGTCTCTGGTTTATAATTTGGGTTAACTTCTTGCCACGTTTTATATTTTCCCGCGTAAATGTCGCTGAGTTGCTCTACGCTTAGCGAATCAATGTTATTTTTTTTGTTAGTAAAAAATACCAGCGCATCTTGCGCAATAACAATCTGACGTACATGAGGGTATTGCTCTTGCTCTGCATTGGTTAAATAGCGTGATGCTGTACCAATATCAATAATGTTTTGTGCTATGGCTTTAATGCCTTTAGTACTGCCCATAGAGCGGACTTGCATGGCCGTATTAGTTTGCTCTTCATAGTTGGGCTTTAATAAATGCAATAGGTGCGAGACCGAAGAAGAACCGCCAATAAGTAAAGGCTTGTGATCTGGGGCAATATTAGAAACTGAAGTTGCAATGTTAGAGGATGAAAGCAGTACGGTTGCTGCCAAAATAAGGTTTTTTATCATGCTATTAGCCAAATAACGAATACGTTATAAAACTATAGTTCAAAATTTATAAATCTCTAATTTATAAACAGTATTTTACAATGCCATAATTAAAAACAACAGACATTAAAAAGCCAGCAAAAAAGCTGGCTTTTAAAATCAATTAATTTGATTAGTACGTTGCGCTGCCTTTAGTACGAGGGAAGGCAATCACATCACGTACGTTGCCCATACCTGTAACATAAGCAACTAGGCGTTCAAAACCTAAACCAAAGCCAGAGTGTGGCACGCTACCGTATTTACGTAAATCGCGGTACCAGCTGTAATCTTCTTTGTTTAAGCCCATTTCATCTAAACGCGCATCAAGCACATCAAGGCGCTCTTCACGTTGTGAACCACCAATAATTTCACCAATGCCTGGTGCTACAACGTCCATAGCGGCAACGGTTTTACCGTCTTCGTTTTGGCGCATGTAAAACGCTTTAATATCGCGTGGGTAGTTTTTAATAACAACCGGTGCTTTAAAGTGTTCTTCAGCTAAGTAGCGCTCGTGCTCAGATTGTAAATCTACACCCCATTCAACGGCGTACTCAAACTTTTTACCACATGATTTAAGTATTTCTACGGCGTCAGTGTAATCAACTTGGGCGAAGTCTTTTTCTACAAACTCTTCTAAACGGCTAATCGCTGTTTTTTCGATACGTTGTGCAAAAAATTCCATATCGTCACGGCGTTCTTCAAGTACCGCTTTAAATACGTACTTAAGCATGTTTTCAGCAAGTTTTGCAATATCTTCTAAATCAGCAAATGCTACTTCAGGTTCAACCATCCAAAACTCAGCCAAGTGACGAGATGTGTTTGAGTTTTCTGCACGGAATGTTGGGCCAAAGGTGTAAATTTTTGACATAGCCGATGCGTATGTTTCACCATTTAACTGGCCAGATACCGTTAAAAAGGCTTCTTTACCAAAAAAGTCTTCGCTGTAATCAACGTCGCCTTTATCAGTGCGTGGCAAGTTTTGCATATCAAGTGTTGATACGCGGAACATTTCACCTGCGCCTTCACAGTCACTGGCTGTGATGATTGGGGTGCTGATCCAGTAAAAGCCTTGCTCGTGGTAAAAACGGTGAATAGCTTGTGCTAAACAGTTACGCACACGTGTTACTGCACCTATCATGTTTGTACGTGGGCGAAGGTGAGCGTGCTCACGTAAATACTCAATGCTGTGGCGCTTAGCGGCCATAGGGTATGAATCTGGGTTTTCTACCCAACCTAAAACTGTGACAGAATTAGCTTGAATTTCAAATGACTGACCTTTACCTGCAGATTGCACTAACACACCAGTAACCGACACAGAACAACCGGCTGTTAAGCTAGTAACTTCATCATAATTATTTAGTGAATTAGGAACTACCGCTTGAATAGGATCAAAACACGAACCGTCATGGACGGCTAAAAATGATATTCCTGCTTTTGAATCGCGGCGTGTACGGATCCAGCCTTTTACTGTTACTTGGCTGTCTACCGCAACATTGCCTTTTAATAGCTCTGAAATCGCTAAATGGCTCATCTTCACTCCAATGATATAAGTTGCCTAACTGTATAATATTAACTACTCAACGCAGCGGTTAAATTTAGTGCGTTGAACTTGAACCGTGTATCTTACCTAGTTAAATAAAATAAAAAAACTATTGTGAGCAACTCTTTAAAAGTTTTTATGCAAGTGGGTTACTTTTAAAGCGTTTTTTGCTTTAAATTACCACTATTGTTATTTGGTGCTCTGAAATTTAGTGATTTTGTGGCATTATTACTGCGTGTTGACTCTACGGATTGAAATTAGCCAACCTTAAGGCTATTCAATCACCGAGCAAAATTTGTAAGCTAGTGGGCGCGCTAACTGCTTCAGCGTTATTCTAATGGCTTACAATGATGAAATAATAAGTAACAATTAAGCCGGTAAATCAGCACATCATAATTTTAACTATTTAATATTTACCATTACCCAAAAATGGATGCTATGAAACAAGTTTTTATTTTAAGAGGGCTACCAGGAAGTGGTAAGTCTTACTATGCACAAACCCTAGCCGATGAGCTTGGTGGAGTAGATACAAGCCAGTATTTAATATGTTCAACCGATGACTACTTTGTCAATGAACAAGGCGAGTATCACTTTGATAAATTTAAACTACCGCAATATCATAATTTAAATTTAGCGCGCTTTATAAATGCTTTAGCGCAAAATATTCCGCTTGTAATTGTTGATAACACCAATATAAAAAAGTGGGAGTTTATTGCGTACTCTCAAGCAGCACATGCACTTGGTTATCAAGTTAAAGAAGTTATTGTTGGTGAAGTAAAAGACAAGTCTATGCAGCATTTATACGCTAAGCGCAACACGCATAACGTGCCTTTAAAAACCATTAGTAAAATGGCGTACATGTTTGAGTGGTAGGTGAGTGTTACTTATGGGTTATTTAAGCTTCATTAAAGCGCTTAAATCACATTGAGTAATGGCATCTAGATGAGCAGTGATTTTTTCATTGCTCCAATCCCACCAAGCTATATCTAATAACGTACTTATTGTGTTGCTATCAAACCTGGGCTTAATTACTTTTGCCGGATTACCACCTACCACGCTATAAGGGGCTACATCGCAGGTAACCACCGATTTACTTGCAATGATAGAGCCACTGCCAATATTTACCCCTGGCATTATGGTTGCGTCATAACCAATCCATACATCGTGACCGATAACCGTATTGCCTTTAAAGGGTAACTCGCCAGCCTGCGGGGCCGATTTTTCCCAGCCGTTGCCAAATATAAAAAATGGATAGGTAGAAAACCCCGTGGTTTGATGATTAGCGCCGTTCATTATAAAGGTCACGTTTTTAGCTATAGCGCAAAACTTCCCAATAATGAGACGATCTTTAATAAAATCGAAATGGTAAAGGACATTTTTTTCGAAGTTTTCAGGGCCGTCAGGATCGTCGTAATAGGTATAATCACCCACCACTATATTAGGCGAGGTAATAAAATTTTTTAAAAAGCCAACCTGAGGAAAGCCCTCAACAGGGGCAGGGTTATTTGGATTAGGGCCCTGTTTAGGCATAGCTACCTCATAGTTTAATTATTGTTTTTTATACACAGCCAGCGGGTGAGTAGTAACAATAGATACATGAACGCTGTCGCCCGGATTAACCACAACCTCGTGGCTTACACGGCTAGTAACGAGCGTATTACAGCTTAATTTAACCGCACATAAACGGCTGCCACCTTCAAAGCGTACCCAAACAACTTCACCGTTAGGTTGATTTAAGTTTTGAATAAGTTGTACATCGTCAGGGCGAAGCAACACATCTACATCGCCACTGTCGCAATCTATACCTTGCCCTGGTGCTACGCCAATACTGGTGGTTGCTTGGCCATTTTCAAACTGCCCAGCAATAAAGCTTGCCTCACCTAAAAAGCGTGCTACAAAGCGGTTGTTTGGCATGCTAAAGCATTGTTCAGGGCTGTCGAGTTGTTGTATTTTACCGTTTTGTAATACACCTACACGGTCACCTACCGAAAGCGCTTCTTCTTGGTCGTGAGTAACCCACACGGCAGGCACTCCCGCTTCTTTTAGGGCGTTTCTTATATCCCAGCGCAGCATATCTTTTAATGCGGCATCAAGGTTAGAAAGTGGCTCATCAAGTAACACAAAATCTGGCTGGTGAGCAAGTGTACGAGCAAGTGCTACACGCTGTTTTTGACCACCAGAGAGGGTGGCTGGCTTTTTTGCTCTAAAATCATTTAGACCAAGCAGTTTAATCCAATGATCGGCAATGGCGGTGTCTTTTAATCTAAAACAAATGTTTTGCTCAACCGTTAAATGAGGAAACAATGCAAAATCTTGAAACACCATACCAACACTGCGTTTTTCAGGGGGCACATTATGTTTTGGCGTTGCGCGCCATTTGCCTACGTTTATTTCACCCTCACTAATGGGGATAAGCCCTGCAAGTGCTTGCAATATTGTACTTTTACCGCAGCCCGTAGGGCCTACTAGCATGAGAATTTCATTTTCACCTAACGATATATTTAAATCGCTTACTACACGGTTACTGCCGTAATCTATAGACAACTGGCTTACAGATAGCATTTGTTTTTAAATCCTCAATGTTCGAGTTGGTTACGTTTTTCGCCAGACATCATAATAGCTAAGCCACAGGCAGAAATCACCACTAACAATAAACCGGGAATGGCAGCACGGCCAAAGTAACCGGCTTCGTACACACGCCATAAATAGGTTGAAAGGGTTTCAAACCCGGTTGGGCCTAGCAATAGCGTTGCTTCAAGCTCGCGCATTGATTCTAAAAATACCAATGCAGCACCGGCAATAATACCACGCATTGTTAGCGGCAGGGTAATGCGAGTAAAGGCTTCACGCGGGCTTGCACCTAATACGCGCGCCGACTTTATTAAGCTTTGATCTAAATGCTCTGTACTGGTGCGAATAGAGCCAACGGCAAGCGGTAAAAATCGTAGCATGTAAGCAATAATCAGAAGCGCTAATGTTTGATATAAAAACGGGAGTTGCAAGCCGCCATATACCAGCGCGGTACCCATCACAATGCCAGGAATACCAAAACCAAAATAGGTAACACGCTCCATTATTCTGCCGGCTTTTCCGCTTAATGCGGCATGAGCAACAGGAATAGCCACAATAACCGCCACTATGGCTGCAATGGCTGAGGCGTACGCTGAGTTCCACGCTATGCTAAAGTCAAAATTGCTGTAACCATCGCGTGCTAACCAAACAAAAAATATCGCCAGCGGTAAACCAATAGCTAACAATAAAATAGGGCCAAACGCAGCAACCATTGCGGTTATTTGCCATTTAGTTGGAAATAAAACCAGCGGGCGACCGTGTCGTTCAGAGGCGGTTTTTATTTGTGATTCTATTAAAAGTAAAAAGCCAACAATAACCATTAATTGCAGCGACAACATTGCCGCGCGCCCTAATGCAAACGCATTGTATTCTACGTAAATTACCCGGGTAAAGGTATCTAGGCGCATCATTGCGGGTGTACCAAAGTCCGAAAGTGTATACAGCGCCACTAATAATGAGCCCGCTGCAATACCGTTAACTACACGGGGTAAAATTACTTTAAACACACTTTGTGTCATCGACATACCCAAGGTACGCGCTGCATTTACCATGCTGGCATCTAAACTGAGCAGGGACGAGCGTGTGGTCATCATTACAAAAGGGAAGGTATACAAGGTCATTACAATAGCTGCACCGCTTAACCCGTACATGGGTGGGGTTTCAAAGCCTAGTAGGTTATTTATTTCACCCCCTGGGCCAAACGCAGCGTACAAAGTAAATGCGCCAATATAACTTGGAATAGCCAAGGGCGCGGCAAAAATCACCAGCCATATTTTTTTAAAAGGCAAATGCACATAAGCACTTATAAAAGCCAGTGGTACCCCAATCAGAATTGAGCCTAATACGGTTAAGCCCATTAGCGATAACGTATTGCCCAGTATTTTTAAATTATGACTGTCAAAAAGGGTACTGGAGTCGCTAGCAAGGGTAATTAAAATATAAACAGGGGTAATCGTAATGAGCGCTGCAAGCAGCGCCATTGGGTAAGAAGCAGGTATTCGCATTTATAAAACGCCGTTGTTGCGCATCAAGTTGATGGTGGGGCGTAAATCCGCAAGTTGAGTTAAATCAACCTTTGGTGGAGATATGTCACTCAGCGACGGTAAGCCTGCGGGTTGAGTAATGCCATTAACAAGCGGTATTTCATACGCTTCTCGGGCTAAATAACCTTGTACTTCTTCGCTTAATAAGTAACGCATAAAATTAGTAGCAAGTGGGTCATCGTTTAACGTTAAAATACCCGAGGCATTGACTAAACAACCTGCATCTTGCTCGGTAAAGGCTAAGTCTAATTTAGCATCTGGTTTACCCGATTTAAGACGCAGCGTGTAGTAGTGATTAGCAAAACCAATATCTACTTCACCACGTTCTACCGCCATTACAACACCGAGTTCACCGGCGTATGTTTTAGCACGCTTTTTAACTTTTTTAAGCCATTTAGCGGTTTTATCATCGCCTTCTAAAATACGCATAGCGGTAACAAACGATTGAAACGATGCATAAGCAGGCGCCCAACCAATTGATAAATCGCTATCTGCAATCTCCATTATGCTTGTTGGAATTTGATCTTTAGTTAGACGCGATGTGTTATACGGCAAGGTTCTGATCCGACCGGTAACCGGCGCCCATCGATCGTATCTAAATTGCGGTTGTAACTGTGCAGATAAATCACTCGGTAGGGGCTTTGCAAGGCCTGCATCGGTAACTAGGCCAATAGCGCCTGAGTCAACCGCCCAAAATAAATCGGCGCGGCGTACACCTGCCTTTGCCTCTGCCACAATAGTATTGGCCAGTGCAGCAGTCGGGCCGCGGCGAATAGCTAAGTTAAAGTCAGGATTTTTTTTCTGAATCGCTTGTAATACATTTTCATACAAACCACCTTCACCACGGCCTAGGTATAAGGTTAAATCACCTTTAAGCTTTGGTAAATTATCAACAGAAACTGGGTTTGCTATATCGGCAGCTAGTGCGCGAGAAAGGGGCAGTGGCAAAGCGCCAACAACCCCTAACGCAGCTAGGCCTTGTATAAAGGTCCTACGCTTCACTTAAAAAACATCCTTACGCGACTTCTCCGCTTTTTCTATTAGCGTTTTAGCGCGGTCTAATTTAGTGTGCATATCACTTACCACGTCACGTACTTCATCAACGCTTTTAGCGCTTTTAATTGTTTGCGGTAGTGTTACGTTAAAATCTTTTTCCAGCACTTCTACTAGTTTTGCATCTTGTTCGATAAGCGTACCTTCTACGCCTTCAAAAAGGTGTAAATACGTATCGTGAACAATTTCAGTGGCTTCTTCGTTTAAGCGCTCTGCAAATTTAGCAACAACACGGTCAAGCTTGTGCTTGATTTCGTCAATGGTGGCACTTTGGGTCATGCCTTCTGTAGCAGTGGCTTTAACTGTATCAAGTAAGCCTTTTTGCTGGAATTTTGCCGCAAGCTTAACAGCACCAAGACCTTGCCACAAGGCTATGTTCATGGCTTTTTGTTGATTGCGCACTTCTTGGGCAGGCTTGTTGTTATCAATAGCCATTTTTACACCATAAATGCCTTGCCAAATTGAGGCATATACAGGCACAAAGTTAGTTTCAATGGCGCTGTGAAACTTAACCGACTCCCAATATTCAATTAAATCGTCGCTGTTTACAGCCTTTGCACCGCTTTTGCTGTAGTCAGTTACCATGGTGTCTACTTTACCAACCATCCATTCAACTTCTTCTGAATAGTCTTTAATGTTTTCTTGTAAATGGTTTACGTGCTCACCAATTGGGCCGTTAGCTAGCGCCGGTTGCGTTACAAAAGCAGAAGCTAACAATAAGCTTGCACCTAATGTTTTTACAGATTTAGAAAGGTGTTTCATAGTAAAGAGTCCGAAAAGGTAATTGTAAATGATAGACATTATCATATCCGTAATATTTACTAAAATCAATATAACAAATACGTCAATGCAAAGCTCAAAACCTGAGCAAAATTAATACCTAACAGGCAAATAATGACTATGCCTCTTAGGTATAATTTAACGCTTAGCAGTAATGCTTACCTGCAATTGCAGTGTAAATGGCATCACATAAGGTGTTTATACTGGCTGAGTCACTTATATACGGGGGCATTAGGTAAATAAGTTTACCAAAGGGTCTAATCCATACGCCTTGCTCTACAAAAAAGGCTTGAATTTTAGCAACATCTACATTGCCAGCAGCATCAGTTAGCTCTACAACACCTATTGCGCCTAAGGTACGCACATTGGCTACCGCATCTAATTCATTGCACTTTTTAAGCTGTTGTAGTTGAGTGTTTATATCCCTAATGCGTTGTTGCCAATCCTGCGCTAAAAGTAAATCTATACTGGCGCACGCAACTGCACAGGCAAGCGGGTTGCCCATAAATGTAGGTCCGTGCATCAAAACGCCGGCTTCACCTTCGCTAATACCCGTTGCTATTTTATCACTGGTTAGTGTAGCCGAAAGGGTCATTGAGCCACCGGTAAGGGCTTTACCAATACATAAAATATCAGGCTCTATATTAGCGTGCTCTACAGCAAATAATTTACCCGTGCGGCCAAACCCTGTGGCTATTTCATCGCAAATTAGTAAAACATTATATTGTGTGCATAATTTACGAACGCAGGCTAAATACGCGGGGTTGTAAAAGTTCATACCGCCGGCGTTTTGCACTATGGGCTCAATAATAAAGGCGGCTACCTCGTGGTGGTGTGTTTTAAAGTATTGTTCAAGCGTTTGGGCTTCTGCTTGGTTAAACTCGCCATCAAATTTACTCACAGGAGCGGGTACAAACACATGCTCTGGTAAAAAACCTTTATACAAACTGTGCATAGAATTAACCGGATCGCACACGCTCATAGCGGCAAATGTATCACCATGATAACCCTTATACGGCGTCATTAATTTTTGCTTGTGTGTAAACCCTTGGCTTAACCAATATTGCAGCGCCATTTTAATCGCTACTTCTACACTTACCGAGCCGCTATCGGCTAAAAACACCTTAGTTAAACTTTTTGGGGTAATTGTAATAAGCCTTTTACACAGCTCTACCGCGCTATTATGGGTAATGCCGCCAAACATTACATGGCTCATACTGTTAATTTGTTCAATCATGGCGTTATTTAATACCGGATGATTATAGCCATGAATTGCGCTCCACCACGAGGCCATGCCATCAATGAGTTGCTCGCCGGTTTCTAGGTAAATTAAATTATGATTTGCATGAGTAACAGGGTAAACCGGGATAGGCTGTGTCATTGATGTATAAGGGTGCCAAATATGGTCACGATCAAAATCAAGGTCAATCGCTTGTTTTTTATTCATATGTAAACTTTAACGTGGTGGGTTTCGTTGACAATGGTACTTCAAGACGTAGACTAATCCAACATCACCACTGAGAAAAATAAGAGACTACTATGGAACTTGCACCTGTTCGCCACGATTGGACCCACGCCCAAGTAAAGGCATTATTTGAAATGCCATTTAACGATTTATTATTTAAAGCGGCATCGGTTCATCGCGCTAACTTTAATCCTAACGAAGTACAAATATCTACTTTATTATCCATTAAAACAGGGGCTTGCCCAGAGGATTGTAAATACTGTCCGCAATCGGGGCATTATAAAACCGACTTAGAGCGCGAGCGCCTACTAGAAGTAGAAAAAGTGGTAGAGCAAGCACGCCTAGCTAAACAAAAAGGCGCAACCCGTTTTTGTATGGGCGCAGCATGGTCAGATCCAAAAGACAGAGACATGCCGTATATTTCTAAAATGGTAAAAGAAGTAAAAGAACTTGGCCTAGAAACCTGTATGACACTTGGTAAACTTACCAACGAAAAAGCACATGAGCTAAGTAGCGCAGGGCTTGATTACTACAATCATAACCTTGACACTTCGCCTGAATATTACGAGCAAATTATATCAACGCGTACCTTTGAAGACAGGTTAAATACCATAGATCACGTACGCGATGCCGGCATGAAAGTATGCTCAGGCGGAATAGTCGGTATGGGCGAGCAAGCAAGCGACCGTTACGGTTTATTAATGCAGCTGGCAAATTTACCACAACAACCAGAAAGCGTACCTATTAATATGCTGGTAAAAGTAAAAGGCACACCGCTTGAAAACGTAGACGATTTAGAGCATTTTGAATTTATACGTACCATAGCTACCGCCCGTATTATGATGCCACACAGCTATGTGCGTTTATCGGCAGGGCGCAGCGCCATGAACGAGCAAATGCAATCAATGTGCTTTTTTGCAGGCGCTAACTCAATATTTTATGGTGATAAGCTACTCACTACCGAAAACCCAGAGGCTGATGCCGACATGAAGCTAATTAAAAAATTAGGCATGAACCCAGAAAAACACCAAGACTACTCAGACGAAGCCGTTGCCGCATCGCTGTCATCGCAAGTGGCCGATAAAGCAACATCAGCCTTATTTTACGAAGCCTAAGCTTACCTTTTATGCCATTTGAATATTTAAATACGCATTTGCAGCAACAACAGCAACATGCGTTATTACGTATACGCCATGTGGTGCAGCGCGCTACAGCACGTACCATTACGGTAAATAACGCAACGTACCTTAATTTTGCCAGTAATGATTACCTAGGCTTTGGTGATTGCAGTATTAACCTTGAGCAAAACAACGTACTCGGTAGCCACAGCTCACCTTTAGTTACTGGGTATCAGGCGCAGCAACAACAGCTAGAGCAATATTTATGTAGCGCGCTTGGCTACGAAGCTGGCATGTTGTTTAACTCGGGGTTTAGTGCAAATAGCAGTGTAATTAAAGCGCTGTTTAACGATAAAAACGCTGCGCAAAACAGTGCAATTTTTCAAGATAAGCTAAACCACGCTAGCTTGATTGACGGCGCAATGCACTCAAATGCCGCATTGATCTGCTTTAACCATAACGATTTAAAGCATTTACATTCGCGGCTCGAAAAATCAAAAGCACACAATAAGCTAATTATTAGCGAAGGGGTGTTTTCGATGGATGGCGACACCGCACCCATAAAAGAGCTGCTTGCTTTAGCTAAAGAGCACAATGCCTGGCTTATGATTGACGATGCACATGGTTTTGGCGCCCTAGGTAAAACCGGTTTAGGTAGCTGTGAGGCATTATTAGATGAAGGCTTAGCACTTCCCGATATACTGGTTATTACTTTTGGAAAAGCAGTAGCAAGCAGCGGAGCCTGTGTATTAGCAAATAACGAATTTATTAATTACATGCTGCAGTTTAACCGCGACTACACGTATTCAACCGCTATGTCGCCGCTTATGGCAGCACTTACGCTTACGCGCTTGCAAGCCATTAAATGTGCAGATGTTAAACGCGAGCAGCTTAGTAGTAACATTGCTTTTTTTAAGCAGCTTTGTAAACAACACGCCATTGCAGTAATGGAGTCAAACACCGCTATTCAGCCCATTGTACTTGGCTGCGCCGAACAAACGTTACACGCAGCACAAAGGCTTAAACAGCAGGGTATTTGGCTAACCGCTATTCGCCCACCTACGGTTGCGCACAATACCGCGCGGTTACGTGTAACCTTAACAGCGGCGCATACCCATGCAGATATAACAGCCCTTGTTGAGCACTTAAAAGGCGCAATAGCATGATTGCGCAGGCTTTAGCTCATACCCACAGTAAGCAAGCTTTAAATAAAAAGCCCGCGCTTTTACCTATAAATGGGGCTCCACAAAATAGTGCGCTTATACAAAGTGCTGAGCAAGTACGCCCTCATACAGCGCTTAAAAAGGGGGCGAGTGATAAGTTTTCTAAAGCAGCTGAGCAATACAACAGCCATGCCAATGTACAAAAACAGGCAGCAAGCGATTTATTTAAATTAATAAACTCCCAGCCTTACAACCAAAGTAAATGCTGTGTAGATTTAGGAGCTGGCCCACTGGTTAATACCTCGCAGCTAAGCAAACAATACGGCCAAGTAATCGCAATAGATTTAAGCTTAAACATGCTTAAAAGCGCTGCATTAACTAACCCAAAAATTTGCGCCGATATGGATAACCTGCCGCTACAAGCCAACAGTATTGACGCTATATTTAGTAACTTTGCAGTGCAGTGGTCGGCTAATTTTGAAAAATTAATGCATACGCTTTATAAAAGCTTAAAGCCTGGCGGGCAGGCTTATATAAGCACAGTGGTTGCGGGTTCGCTTAACGAAATTAAAACAGCGTTTGCAGCGCTTGATAACCGTAGCCATATAAATACCTTTAATACACACACTTATATAAACCAGTCGGTCAAAAAGGCAGGGTTTAGTATTAATAGCTCGCAAAAAGTAATTTATACCGATTGTTATTCAAGCCCGTTAAAAGCCATTAAATCTATTAAAGCCATTGGTGCTACAACGCAAAATCATGCTAATTCACGCCAAGGGTTATTAACGAAGTCGGCGCTACAACGGGTATGCAATGCGTATCCGCTGTTAAACAATCAAGCGTGTGTATCTTACCATGTGGTATTGTTATCATTACAAAAAAGCCATGAGTAGCTAATACTAAAATTAATCAAGGCAGTAAAATGAAAGAATTTTTTATTACCGGTACCGACACCGACGCCGGAAAAACCCACGTGACTAGTTTGCTATTAAAGCTACTTGCCCAACATAAAAAAAACGCAATTGGCTTTAAGCCACTTGCCGCAGGCTGCGAAATGGCGTTTGATCAGCTAGTTAATGCTGATGCACTAATGCTAATGGAAAGCGCCACGGTCAGTGCCAAATACGATGTAATAAATCCCTTTGCCTTTGCGCCGCCTATTGCGCCGCACATAGCCGCAGAGCAAGTAGGGGTTAATATTACGCTCGATAAACTAAGCACAGCGTACTCAACACTTAAACAACAAGGTGCCGATTACCACCTAACCGAAGGCGCTGGTGGCTGGGCACTGCCAATTAATAATACCGATTATTTATACGACTGGGTTAAGGCCGAGCAACTACCCGTAATTTTAGTAGTAGGCATGAAACTAGGCTGCTTAAACCATTCTTTACTCACCGCTGCCCATATGCAAAGTTTAGGCATTAACTGTGTAGGCTGGATTGCCAACCAAGTAGACCCAAATATGGACGAATACCAAGCTAACCTTGATTCGTTAAAGGCACGCTTGCCATTTCCTATTTTGGCTATAAGCCCATACAGCGAGCAAACCCCTAAACTGCAAATATACAAAACCTTGCTTAATACCCTCAATATACAGAGCTAATTGTGGCTGCTTTGCGTTTTTAAATGCAAAGCAGTTTTTATATTAAATACATGAGCTTATTAATTGTATTTGCGCCTTGAAAATACCCCCTTTAGTACACATATTACAAGTTAAAGCTATTGTTACTAAGGAAATAAACCGCTACATGACGCACCCATACATTAAACGCTTCGCTCAAAACACACAGGTAATGGGTGAACCCGAGGTAAAGCCAAGTGCTCAGCCTAAAACCCGTGTGGGCATTTTAGGTGGCGGCACAGCAGGGGCAACAATAGCTATTCGATTGGCAGCGCTAGGGATTCATACCACTATTTTTGAGAAAAAAAAGTCACTTATAGATGGCCCACCTATGTGCCATTTACACGCCGGTGGTAATTTATACCGTGAAATACCAGACGAAGACTGCATAGATTTACTCAAACAATGTATTGATATTTTACGCCTATACCCCTACACCATAGACGTACGCCCAACCGTGTTTGCAGTGCCAACGCGCGATGACGACTCACCCGATGATTTACTACCACGATTAAATAAAATCACCAACGCGTATAAAGAGTTAGTTGAGCAAGACCCTAACAACAAAGTACTTGGTGAGCCCGACAATTACTACCAGCTGTATAGTCATGAACAAATGATAGCGCTGAGTAAAAAAGAGCAGGTTAGTGAGCCTAAAACGCTAGATGAGTGGATGATCCCCGTTGCTAAGCACCTAAACTTAAACAAAGTAAAATACCCGCTAATTGTTGCTCAAGAATACGGGTGGAATATATTTAGGTTATCGGCCAGCGCCCAACTTGCGCTTGCCCAGTACGAACACGCTAATGTACTTACCAGCACAGAGGTAAAGCAAGTTAGCCAAGCTGAGCAAACCAGCGCCAATAACCAATCGCCAACCTGGAAAATTGAATACCAAAACAACCAAAGCGACTCTACGCAAACAGTAGAGGTAGACTACCTTATTAATGCTTGCGGCTTTCAAACCGGTATTGTAGATGACATGGTAGGCGTAGAGGCCAAGCGTATGGTCGAATTTAAAGCCTCTTACATTACGCATTGGCAAGGCGCAGGCGGGCAAATTCCAGAAATTATTATTTATGGTAACCGTGGCACGCCAGAGGGCATGGCACAGCTAACGCCTTATCCTAATGGCTATTATCAAATTCATGGTATGACCAACTCAATTACCTTGTTTAACGATGGTCTAGCCGATACCAACGAGCACAGTGCACAGCCGCAATTGCCAGCTAAATACTTAAATTACATAAACAATGGGTGGGATCAGCAGGTACTAAAAGCACGTAGTCAAAAAGCCATTGATTATGTAGCCGAGTTTGTTCCGGCATTTAAAAACGCCAACACGCAAAACAATGCCTTGTTTGGTGGCCAGCAAATCCCAGGAGAAGACGACACCTTGCGCGTCGCAGATGTTAGCTTATATTCGCATATTAGCTACGCACGTGCAGAAAACGTAAAAGCGTCATCTACCTTAATCGCTGCCGATGAAATAGTGGCTGAATTTACAAAACTTGGCTTAATAAGCGACGATGCGCACATAAATGAGCATCGTACTCATCACCAGTGGACGTATCTTCAACAACACAACCATGCAGATATAACCAAGGTTGCACAATTACTCGCAAAAGAGCGCGGTTTTCCTACAGATATGGCAACAATTAATAATTGCATTACAAGTAGCGGCATAACCAGCAACTAATTGTTTTTATTGGCGTAACGAGGTTTAATAACTGCGTTACGCCACACTTTACTTTCTATTTAAACTCCTCAAAAAATTTATTAATAAACCTGCAAATAACCCTTGCGTTATGACATAGTTTGTCACAGAATAGCCTCAACGCCATGACATAGTGTGTCATAGCGTACTGATTGCTTTAACCTAATTTAATTTTATGTTCGGTGATCAAACCTATTTTTGTGAGGACAATATGAAACGTATATTTTTGTTTTTATTAACTAACCTAGCGGTTATGTTGGTATTAGGTGTAGTGCTTTCAATAATAATGAGCGCGCTGGGTTTAAGCCATCGTAGCCTTGGCGGAATATTACTTATAGCCTCTGTATTTGGCTTTGGTGGCTCGTTTATTTCGTTATTTATGTCTAAGTGGATTGCTAAAAAATCAACGGGCGCACAGGTAATTACTCAACCGCGCAACGAAACCGAGCACTGGCTTGTACAAACGGTATCAGCACAAGCGCAAAAAGCAGGTATAAAAATGCCTGAAGTAGCAATTTACGACAGCCCAGAAATGAACGCCTTTGCTACCGGCCCAAGTAAAAACAACTCGCTGGTGGCGGTAAGCACAGGTTTATTACATAACATGAATCAAGACCAAGCCGAGGCCGTACTTGCCCACGAGGTATCGCACGTTGCTAATGGCGACATGGTAACGCTTACGCTAATACAAGGCGTGGTAAATACCTTTGTAATATTTGCCGCAAAAGTACTGGCAGGCATAGTTGATAACTTTTTAAATGGCGATGAAGAAGAGGGCGGTAGTAGCTGGTCTTACTTTTTATTCGACATGTTATTCCAAGTTGTATTTGGTGTGCTTGCAAGCATAGTGGTAGCAAGTTACAGCCGTAAGCGTGAATTTGCAGCCGACAGCGGCGCAGCTAAATTGGTAGGTGCAGACAAAATGCGCTCAGCGCTTGAGCGATTAAAGCAAAACCACCCGTCGCAACTACAAGGCTCAATGATGGCCTTTGGTATTGCAAGTGGTAAAGGGATGGCTGAACTGTTTTCATCTCACCCACCGCTAGATGCGCGAATAGACGCCCTGCGTAAATAAGCTAACCCTTATTTAAAAACACAAAAGCCAGCTAATTAGCTGGCTTTTTAGTGTGTGTTAACCGGTTTATCAAGGGTTAAAGTTATTTACCAAAAATAATATCGGTAATGCCTTCAGGTGAAAGTATTTCTATCCAGTAGCCGTCAGGGTCTTTTATAAATGCTAGACCCTTCATTGAGCCATCATCTGGCTTTTTAACAAATTCTACATCGTACTTTGCAAAGCGCTCACTGGCAGCGTATACATCTGGAACGCTAATGCCAATATGGCCAAAGCCTTTAGGCTCTTGGTTACCGCTGTGGTAGCCCTCAAAGCTATCGTCGTCTTCTGTACCCCAGTTATGGGTAAGCTCAATTAGTGCAGGGCGACCAAATACCCATTTAGCTTTGGTTTTATCATCACCTTGCGGCTGCTCTGGCTCGTACCCTAAAAAGTACAGCGTAAACTTCATTTCAGGAAAGTCATACTTACCTAACAGCTTCATACCTAATACATTTTGATAAAACTCGAGCGACGGTTTGGGATCTTTAATACGCAACATAGTTTGCTGCATCACATAGCCTTTAGTGGCCTGTTCAATTTGCTCTGGCGATTCGTTATAGCTAGACATGGTAATCCTTTGTATAAATTAAGAAGCGAAAACTTAGATATAATGCTTAAGTTATCATAATCAACCATCGTCTAAATTTAAACTGCCCTGAGCATAAAAGAGTGATGCAAATAGTCAGTGAAGCTTAATATCATTTATCATTAATGCGCCCCATGTAGTTTCATCGCTACAGCCATTTATTTCTGAGCTTATAAACATACACCCATACCCATTGGCTTCTGTTTTTTGAATTTCTGTGTAAACACTAGCACCATCATCAGATAACCAAGTAGTGGTGCGTTCACGGCCATAAGGTAATATAAGAGGAATAGGAATGATTGGCGAAATTATAACACCCACCCATTTAAAGCCATCTCCATACTTAACTTGTTTAACGGCGGTGCCTTTAACTGGCTTTTGGCCTGAACTATATGTTTCAACGTGCACTAAATCGTAAGAAACACACCCTTGTACCAGTATTAATACTCCGATAACTATCGCTTTTTTAATTAATTTCAAGATAAATCCCTTTATAACGTTATTGAGCAAAGAAAACTGTTAATTTGTACCTAAAATGATAATCACATTATCCTTTGAAAAAGTAAACTTATAACTCCATATCGGTTACTTTGAATACTTGTGTAATACGTAGGTACCTATGCCGATAAACAAAGTACGATGCTAAGTAAAATTAAGTTTGTAAAACAATTAGCAAAATAAAATAGGGCGCTTTATTCATCGTTATTTAACTATGTGCAATGTAGGGTTTAATTAACTATTGCAGGAACTACTTACAGTAAGTAAATAACGCATATAAAGGAGTAACTATGTTTTTTGATGATATGCAGGGCTTAATACGCGTACTTATTATTGGCGTGCTGGGTTATGTAGCGCTGGTGTTTTGGCTGCGTATATCGGGTAAGCGTACGCTTTCTAAATGGAACGTGTTTGATTTTATTGTCACTATTGCGCTGGGCTCTATTTTAGCCTCGGTGATCATTACAAAAAGCGTTGCGCTGCTAGAGGGCATGCTCGCGTTTGTTGTGTTAATAGGGCTGCAATATTTTATTACGTGGCTAAGTGTGCGCTCATCTAAATTTGCTTCGCTTATAAAAGCAGAGCCTACGCTATTGCTGAGTAATGGTGAATATTGTACGGCGGCGCTTAAATCGCAGCGGGTAACTAAATCAGAAATTCGCGCTGCCATTCGTGGTGCGGGTATATTAGCCATAGAAGATGTAGCCGCTGTAGTGTTAGAAACCGACGGCAGTTTTAGCGTACTTAAACAAAATAACAGTGGGTTAAAAACCGCGTTAAGTGATGTAAGCGAGCAATAAAGTAAGGCGCTAGTACTTATACTTATATTTATATTAATTAAGGCAGGTTTAATACCTGCCTTAATTTGTATTAAAGCCTAATTTATTTAGCGTGCTGCTCTAACAAACTAAAGGTAGGTAAACGCCACTTAAAGCGAATTGAGGCCATACGTATTAAGTAGCCTGCAACAAGGCTTGCAATAATGCTGATGTTGTCATCAATATTGTAATGGTGCAGTGCTAAGTATAAACAGGCAACAAGTAACGATACACTCGCGTATAGCTCGTTATGTAATACAAGCGGCGCTTGGCGACATATTAAATCGCGCAGTAAGCCACCAAATACACCGGTTACAACGGCAGCCACTACACAAATACCATAATGCAGGCCCATATTTAGCCCAACTTGGCAGCCAATAATGCTAAACGCCGCAAGCCCTAGCGCATCTAAGCGCATAAAAATGCCTTTAAATTTAACCACCCACTTAGCAAGCCACGTAGTCACAATGCCTGCTATACAAGTAATTAAAAGGTATTCAGGGTGCTGAACCCAGGTAAGTGGGTAATTGCCAAGTAAAATATCTCGCACACTGCCACCACCAATTGCTGTTGCACTGGCAACCAGTACAACGCCAAACCAATCCATTTTCATTCGCCCAGCGCTAAGTGCGCCGGTCATGGCTTCTGCAGTAATACCAATAATATAAACAACGGTTAATAGCATGAGATAATCACTTGAAAATTGCACGTAAAAATAAGGTGTGGATTGTATAGATAAATTAAGTAAATAACGAATGAAAAATCACACTAAAAACGCTTAATTCAGATAGAAATAACTAATAACAAAACCGAGTGTAAACAAGCTGTTAAGCTAATCGCTTCGCAAAAGTTAGCAGTCCTAGAATAAAGGACAAATGGCCGTAATTTATAAAATAAAACAGGCTATTTTTTGCTGATTTTAAAAGCTCAAAGCTCGGTATTTTCCTTATACGGTTAAGTGTTTTGCCCACCAATTTGAGTATTTAAATTAACCTAATATGAATATTTGGTTGCGTGGTAGCAATTTAGGAACGTATACTAACCATTCTTAACTCAAATGGAATTTGCGTAATCGCAGCTTAATCAGCACAGGTAAATACATGAACAAAGGATTGTTAAAAGCGTGGAATGACGAAAAGGGCTTTGGTTTTATTAAATCAGACACCCTAGCTCAAGACACCTTTATACACATTTCAGCGCTCAAACATATGAGCCGCAAGCCTAAAGTGGGCGACACCCTTTATTTTGAAGTCGCTACACAGCCCGACGGTAAAACCAAAGCCGTAAATTGCCGGATAGAGGGCGTAGCTGCGCTTAAAGTCACGCCTAAAAAATCAAACCATCATCGTGTTGCTAAATTTAATTTCACAAATAGCTTTTTAGGCAAAATCGCCTCAATTGGTTTTACTGTGCTTTGTTTATATGCGTTTACTAAATACAACGCTCACTTAAGCAGCCAAACTCCCGTTATTACCAACGCCGATTTAGCCACATTTGATGAACAATACCCAAAAACCGTTATTCCAAAAAGCACACAAAACTTTACCTGCGATGGCAGGCAGCACTGCAGCCAAATGACTTCACGTGCAGAAGCGGTGTTTTTTATAAATAACTGCCCCAATACAAAAATGGATGGCGACGGTGATGGTGACCCATGTGAGAGGGATACAAGGTTCCAAGATGAGTGGTAATTTTAGAAACCGATTAGTTAAAAGTTAAATTTAAGATAGATTTCACTGTGCACTGTATATAAATACAGCGGTGCGTAATTTGCCTCATAACATTATTAAAAGTCGTTTTGGTGTTAAATAAGGCTACTGATTAGCAATTGTAGTTAGTTGTTACTAGTAGAGTTATTTAGTAAATATAGAGCAATGTAATATGCGCCGTTTTGGGGGTTATAAACCAGCAAAGTGGGTTCAATAAGCTGTCATGTGTCTGTGTTAGTCTAAAATAATGAGTACTGCTTTAGTGTCAATAAGTTAACAGGCATATATTAGTTCAATATTTTTCTAGAAATTTAATGTAATCAGATTCCAGAGGACATATGCACATTACAAAACTCTCCCTAGTAAATTACAGAAACTTTAAAAACGTGAAATTTCTGTTTAATAAGGGAATAAATACAATTATTGGCGAGAATGGTTCTGGTAAGACTAACTTATTCCGAGCTATGAGGTTGCTGCTTGATAATTCAATGCCTCGCTCGGCAACTAAACTTGCCGAAGGAGATTTTTGTAGGGCATTAGGTGACTGGCATGGTCACTGGATCGTTATTAGTATTGAGTTTAATGATATTTCTGGTGATGAAGCTAGTCAGTCACTGTTTCTTCATGGTGCAGGGAATGCGGAGGATGAAGTTGTTTCTAGAGCAACTTACAATCTTATTTTCAGACCTAAAGCAAACATCCGTCAAGCATTGGCACAACTTACAATAGGGGATGCCGCTGCTCTAGAAAGTTATTTGGATGGTATAACTATTGATGATTATGAAACCGTTCTTACTGGCAAAAGTGTCGCTGATTTCAATGACCCAGTTGTATACAAAAGCATAGTTGGTGATTTCGAGAGAGTCGATTTTCCTAGGGTGTTAAATAACCCTGATGTTGGTATACGGTTGCCCAACATCCTCAATATGCCTAATGAAGTTTCGTTTACCTTTATTAAAGCACTGAGAGATGTAGTATCGGACTTTCATAGCAACAGAACCAATCCTTTGCTCACACTATTGAAGCGTAAATCAGGAGGAATTAGCAAGGCAGATTTTCAACCTATTGCAGATTTAATTAAGACATTAAACGACGATATTGAAGGCTTATCCGAGGTCTGTGATGTTCGTGATGATATTGTAACTACTATCGGAGATGCCGTGGGTGATACATATTCACCTAGTTCCATTTCTATTCGTTCTAGTTTAACGGACGATGCTGACCAACTGTTTCAATCATTAAGGCTTTTTGTTAGTGAATCAAATGATGGTCACGAGGGAACGATAAATGAAATGAGCTTGGGCGGTGCAAATCTACTATTCCTCACTTTAAAGTTATTAGAATTCAAATATCAACAAGCTAATCAATCAATTGCAAACTTCTTATTAATTGAAGAACCAGAAGCTCACATCCACACACATATTCAAAAGTCACTTTTTGACAACATCAACTATGAAAACACTCAGATAATATATTCAACTCACTCATCACATATATCAGAAGTGAGTAATATTAAGAACATGAACATTGTAGGCTTTGTTGATAGTACCTGTGAAGTATTTCAACCTTCAGTAGGGCTTAGTGACGAGAAAGTGGGCTTCGTTCAACGTTACCTTGATGCCATCCGTAGTAACTTACTGTTTGCCCGAAGTGTTGTTTTAGTCGAAGGAGATGCTGAAGAGATCCTTATTCCTATTCTACTGAAAAAAGTTTTAGGATTGAGCTTAGATGAAATAGGTATCACTCTAGTCAACATCAGAAGTACTGGTTTCGAGAATATTGCAATGTTATTTGATAATGAAAGAATCAAAAAACGTTGCAGCATTATCACAGACTTAGATGATGCCTTCTTTGATACCACGATTTATCCTACAGATAGTGACTTAGATAAAAAGAAGAAAGAGAAAGCCCTCGGCTCTCAAGAAGCTGGTTTTGCTAGGAAAGTTAGGCTTGATTGTTTCAGTCAAAATAATCCTTGGATTTCTACTTTTTATGCGAATCATACGTTTGAGGTTGATTTCATACAGTCATCCAACAGCCATTATCTTAAGAGTATCGTCAAGGATGTCTACACCAAGCAAATTACGATAGATACAGCTAGAACTGAACTGTCTTCAGCTGATATCGCAGTTTCAGGTTCAAGAGCATTAACTATGGCAAACCATCAAGGAAAAGGTTGGTTTGCTCTTACTCTAGGCAAAGTTATCGACTTTAAAACAACTATTCCAGAGTATATTTTTGATGCTGTTAAGTTTGCTCACGGTGACTTCAATAGAGAACTTACTTTCAAAATACTTAAGTACCGCTACGACTCTATTATTGAGCTTGTTATCTTTGGCAGAAGACAAATTGAAATCTGTAATGTACGAGGCGATACAGATAAAAAGCAGCAATGGGAAACATACTTGGCTTCATATGAAACTGGCTTAGCAATATTCACTCCTAAGTGGGAAGCATTTAATCCAGTCGATGGCGACATATCTACACTCAAGATCGACCTAATGAATGATTTACCTTCTGAACTAAACGATATATTAGCAAGGATCTAATCATGTTTATGTGGGATAAAGGTGATCTAAACGATGAACAGATTGCAGCGATTAATGAGCCTAATAATGTGTTCTTAGTCGCATGTCCAGGCAGTGGTAAAACTAGGACTCTTACTTACAAAATTGCTTCTGAGCTTTCAGGTTTAGAGGATCCTAAAAAATGGGTCGTGGCTATTACTTACACGCATAAAGCAGCTGATGAGATTCGCGAGCGAATTGAAATTCTTGGTGTAGACACATCTCAGTTGTGGATCGGTACTATTCATGCTTTTTGTTTGGAATGGATATTGAAGCCATATGGTCTATATCATGACAAGCTGAAAAACGGATTTAAAATAGTTAACTCTTATGATTCTGAAGAAATAATAACTCAAATATGCTCTAGCATTCGTACCGAACGTATTAGGTTTGGAGAGTGTAGTCATTTCTACACTCCTCGAGGATTAACATTCACTTGCGCTGGAAGTAAAATTTCACTAGCAAGACAGGTATTAGATAAATATCACAGCCATCTTGCAGACAATGATCAAATAGACTTTGAGCAAATTCTATATTTTGCTCATGAAATCCTATCAAGTAATTCTTCTATTGCTAAGATACTGGCAAATTTGCTTTCTTATGTTCTTGTTGATGAATATCAAGATACTAAAGAAGTACAGTATTCAATTGTTGCGAGTATTATAAAAGCTAGCAAAGGTCGGGTGAGAACCTTCATTGTTGGTGATCCAAACCAAGCTATCTACGGTTCGCTCGGTGGCTACGCAATAACACAGTTAGAACTTGAGCAGTTAGCCGGAGTGTCGTTTACTCGAATGGCATTAGATAAGAACTACAGAAGCTCAAAAAAGATAATAGACTATTATCGTAATTTTAATGTTACTCCTAGTGCAACTGTTGCTGAAGGTGAACATCGCGATCACCCTAGCATTATTAGTTATGATCAGATTACTCAAAAGGATAACCTGGTTGAGCAAGTCAGCCGGCATATCGAGAATAGCGTTCAAAATTTGGGTATTTTAGAGAAGGAAATTTGCGTCATTGCACCTTGGTGGATGCACTTGGCTGCACTAACTCGTAACTTGGTAAACAGGTTGCCTCAATATAGTTTTGATGGACCTGGTCTTGTACCTTTTTCAAGAGATATAGATAACTTTTGGTTCAAGTTGACTCAAATTATCCTAACAGAGCCATCGCCTAATATGTATGTTAAGCGTCTTCGCTGGGCATCTGATGTCTTGTATGACATGGAACTTGCGCTGGTCGATGTTAATTCGTACCCCCCAAAACAGTTACTAAAGACAGTAAACTCTATTTCGATAGACGAAGACGACGGCCTCGCTTATCTTCGTACATTCTTTGAAGCACTATTTGGCGAATTGGGAATAGATTTCATGTTATATCCAATGCTAAAGGAACATCACAAATCATTCTTCAATAGTACACAGAATAGGATTGATAGGCTTAGGAGTGAAAATGCATTATTTGCAACAGACATTGAGGCTTTTCGCAAAGCATTTAAACCCAGAACTGGTATCAAAGTGTCAACAATACATGGAGTAAAGGGAGGTGAATATGATGTTGTGATCTCCTTTGGTCTTCTTCAAGGTTTGGTTCCGAATTTCAATGAGCCTTCTATTGAAAGTGCTAAAAAGTTGCTCTATGTAATTGGTTCTAGAGCCAGAAAGAACCTACACCTTATTTCAGAAAAAGGAAGGATGTCTGGTTATGGTCAATATAGAAGAGAGCGCCAGCCTACAGAAATACTACACCAGTTGAATTTTGCATATGATCCAAATTTAATATGACACATGAAAAGCTAAGGTAATTGGGGTCAAATCTTGACTTTATAAATCAAAATATGAGTTGGTATAAAGCTTTCTCTTTGATCGAACGTGGTGTTTGATTTAGCCGTGTCAAAGTTGAGACATTTTAAGTGCATATAACGAAAATTTATTATGAAACAATAAAAAATTATGATGACACCCACTCTAATCACTTTTGAGATTTAGGACATATTTCTTTTCAATTAAAGTTGCTGTCTAGTTTAATCGTAGTTTGGTCCTGTGGGAAAATTGCTCGCCTTATGGTTTTGTGATTTCTGGATAATATGGAGTTTCAATGAAAAGAGAAATTGATGATTTAGCAAGGAAACTTCGTTTGATATTTGAGCAAAGTATTGAAAAGAAATTCCCTTTATTTATGGGCTCATTTCAGTTTCCAACAGCAAGCTGTGAAGGTTCTTCTAGGATTTTTGCTCATATTGTAAGCCAGCGGTATCCCGAGTCTAAAGTAGTTGTTGTTGAGGGCTACGATCATCCAAATGACGATCGACATTTTTGGGTTCAAGTTGACAAGTTAACTTATGATTTAACTTGTGATCAATTTGATGATCTTACAACACCAATTTTCGGAGAAAGTAGCACTCCTCTTATCAGTAAATTTAATGAGATAGAAATATTAGCTGGTGCTGATATTTTTGAAAATTGGAACCCTGGTGGTCGTTACGATAAGTTTGCAACTTTAGAGTATGTTGAACACTGTCTAGAAACGCATAGCAAGGGCTTTAAATTAATTGGGTAAAGTCCTGACTTCATACCTCAATTGGTTAAAAGCTTTTGATATTAGCTATTTTCGTCCTCTAAAAGCGCAGCGCCTCTAATCCTCTTTGTGGATTGGTCTTTAAAGCTTTCTCTTTTTCCGAACGTGATGGCGAATTTAGCCGTGTCAAAGTTGAGACATTTTAAGTACTTATGATGAAAATTTACTACGAAACAACTATGAGCTTTAATTGCATTGAATTTTTGCCATATGTGCTTTTTATAGTTATCAGTTTAATCTTTATTGGGAAGATTAAAAAATTATACGATTTATATATTAAACGTTTTTTTAAGTTTAATTTCTTCGTCTTATTTTTTATATTTATTATTTACAATCTTGCTTCTACAGCTTCTTTATATTCAAAAATGCAATATATAGCTAAAATAAAATCGCATGAGGAGAGCGTTGTAAAAGGCGAAATTGAAAGATTAGTAGAAAAAGAAGGGGCAAGTCGAACACAGAGTTTTTCAGTGTCAGGAGTGTTTTTTAAATATAATGACTATCAAACTGCGCCATATTTTTTTGCAAACCGGAAATATAACGATAAGGTTATTTTTAATGGAGGTTATGTTGAAATACATTATATTCAAGATAACGGCAAAAATTATATCACCAAGTTATTTATAGAAAATGATTGGGCTTTTCAGTCAAAGAGAGCGTCCAATCATATAAATTTTGATTCAATCTATTAGCCCTCTAAAAGCGAAGCGCTTCTAATCCTCTTTGTGAATTAGTCTTAAAAATAAGATGGCAGTCACTTTAAACGTAAAACATCGGCGAATTAGCATTCTAATACACGCCGATGTTTATAACTTATTTAAGAAGCTACCTTACTTATAAGGTATTAGGCCTTAGTCTGCTTTGCGGTAAAGGCTTATTAAGCATATTGATAAAAGTAATGTTGCAACCATACCAGAAGCGCCAGCAACGCCTGATGGTAGAAATCCATCACGGCCAAAAATAATTAATAAAGCATTGGCAAGTATTGCAACACCGCCTGCAAGGGCTGTAAGGCTACCAATGGCTTTGCCACCTTTAGCAATAAAAGATAGGCCAAATACAAGGGCTGCTAAGCCTAATAATAATTTAGCTGCATAGTAAATCATGAATGATAAAGACACTACACCACCAATTAATGGTTGTGCGCCTTCTACTGCGCCCGCTACTTTTCCAAATGTTGAAAATAAAGTTAGGCCAATACTTACTTGTATTATGTTAAGAACAGCGCTAAATGTGATTGCCGACCAGCCTAGTTGAGAATTTTTTGCTTGCAGCATAGCTGCACCTGCAAATGCAACAAGTACTGTGAACAGCACCGCTTCTAGACCCCATGCGTACTGCCTTGAAAAGCTAATTCCGCCACTGTAAAGCGCTGTAAAAATAGCCTGTGTTATCGCTAACGCCAACAATAAAGATGCTGCAATTAGGGTGGTGCGTTTATTCGTAAATTCCATTAAGGACCTCTTATAATTTATATTTGACGCTTTAAATGATGCAAAAGCTTTCGAACTTGCAGGTATAAGACAGGTGAAACTATTTAATTATTTCGTTTAAAATTATAAAAATATTTTGTATCAAATAGTGGCAACTAATTTAGCAATGTTATAACTAGTTAAAGTTAGTAACATTGCAAACTGCCTTAATACTAAACTAACTAGATAAAAGCCTAAAATGAGACCAGTCACTCAAGGCCGATATAGTTTGCGCTGTAGGTGGGGCCACATAGATTAAACATGTAATAGCTATAATCGAAGCCAATGTAATTAATTTATTATCAAATTCAGCCACTTTTAGAGCCGATCCAAATGACCGTTTTATTTCCACATTACTTAAATCTACGCTGTAAATTTCATCGAGTAATAAATGGATGAAGCCGCCGAGTAAAATAAACCCACCTGTTAACCAGGCAAAAGTTGCCGAATAAAGGGTTGATTGGTCATTCAATTGCCATGTTACTTGTGTTGTTAACAACGCGCAAAACAGTATAAATAATAAAGAGTGGCAACTGCCTCTATGTACTGTGATCCATTCAAAAATGGGCCTGACAATATATTTCATAAATCCATACACTAACAAAGGCACTACAATTAGCTCGACAAAACTAATTTGAATAGTTAGCTCTGTGGTAATGTAATGCATTACTATTAATACAGTACTTAGCGCAAATAAGTTAAAAATAGTATCGAGTGATGTGGAGTTATCAGAGTCTATGTCTGGCAATAAGCCGCCAATGGAGCCTAAAAACCACAACCAAAGTGCGCCGTTTAAATCAATGTGATCTGCAGATAATAATGTGGCTGAGCTTAAGCCGGTGATGATAACAGCAGTATTTAGATGAGTATTGAAGTTTGCCATTGTATATCTTGATAGGAAAATAGGTTTGCATTTTAGCAATTGAAAAGTTCATTGTTCAATTTACTTTAAAGGTAAGGCGTAAATAACTTAAGTACTTAATATTAAACGCTGCGTTATGAATGATTTTAACCTAAATGGCTTTGTATTTTGTAATAGGCAAAACCCGTTGAATAAATCAACGTGGGTAACACTATTAAAACCTCTGCATCATTTGTTAATTATTAATATGTTATAGTGTTGCAATATGCATTTGATATAGTATAACATTCATCACATTCTAATTTCCCCTAATAGAGTTTGAATGTGAGTACACCTACAGCTGTTAATCAAACATCACCGAAAGAATCTCCACGTGTGGAACAAACACGTAATGAAGCCCTAAATACAACTCAAGCCGCTACTCAAACAGTTAAAAGCGAAGCCATTATTGAAGTTGACTCGTTAAGTTTTAGCATTAAAAACAACGCTATTTTAAAAAACTTAAACTTTAGCGTAGGCTCAGGCGAAATTTACGCGTTACTTGGCGGTAACGGCGCGGGTAAATCAACCACGTTAAAAACTTTGCTTGGGTTTAATAAACCCACTCAAGGCTCTGTAAAAGTAGCTGGCAAAGAGGTAACACACGCACTTGATTTTGTACGCGGCAAAACAGCATATTTGCCAGAGTCAGCAACGTTATATCCGCATTTAACTGCCCGCGAAAACGTGGCGTATTTTTTATCGCTTGCTGATATTAAAAAAACCGATGAGCAAATTAATGCTGCGTTTAACCGTGTAGCGCTACAACAAGCTGCATGGGAGCGTCCTATGCAAACGTATTCTAAAGGCATGAGGCAAAAAACTGCGATTGCACTGGCTATTTTACGCCAAGCCCCGATATTTTTACTCGATGAGCCTACATCGGGCCTTGACCCTGTTGCTATTGATGAATTTAACCAGTTAGTGCGTGAGCTTGCATTAACCGGCGCCACTATTTTAATGGTAACGCACGATGTATACGGCGCATGCCAAGTTGCAAACCGAATTGGTTTATTAAGAGCGGGCGAGCTGGTGGGCGAATTTGACGCGCCAGAAAACGGCCGAATTGATACCGAGCAAGTTCATGCTGCGTTTGCACAAAGAGGCGCGTAATGAGCAAAAATAATTTTTCAAAGATGGTGATAGTTGCCAAAGATGAGTGGCGCTATTGGCTTCGCTCTAAACTGGCGATGACCGTTTTAGCCATAGGTTTATTACTTACGCTTTCATCTGTGGTGGTGACTGCCATTACAATGCACGAACTTAGCCACACTCGTAATGAATTACAAAGTAATGCCGATCAAAGCTTTGCTGAGCAACCCGATCGCCACCCACACAGAATGGTGCATTACGGGCATTACGCTTTTAGAACACCAACCCCTCTGAGCACCCTAGATCCGGGGATTGATGCCTACACAGGTAACTCAATATTTTTAGAAGGGCATAGGCAAAATAGTGCAATGTTTGCCGAGCAGCGCCAAGGCACAGCTTTAACAAAACTTGGCAGCTTAACGCCAGCTTTTATAGTGCAAACATTAGCGCCGTTACTGCTTATTTTAATTGGTTACAGCTCTATTAGCCGTGAGCGCGAATCGCAAACGCTGTCGTATTTATTGGCGCAAGGCACCAAGGGCAGCACGCTTATTGCGGGTAAAGGGCTGGCGCTTTTGTGTGTTGTTGGATTAATTATTGCGCCATTAGCGGTGTCGGCGTTATTTACGCTTAGCGCGGGTGAGAGCCTTTTAGCAGTTGTTAGTTTTATTGTGGGCTATGCATTGTATTTAAGCGTGTGGGTGTTAGTTGTTTTATTAGCATCGAGCGTGTTTAGTAAAAATAGTGGTAGCTTTACAGCGCTTGCGTTTGTGTGGATTTTACTGTGCATTGTTATGCCGCGAGTAGCAAGTACCAGTGCCTCTACGGCTGTGCCATCGGCCGGTAAAATAGAAACCGACTTTGCAGTAAAAGCTGAGCTTAGAAAACTAGGTGATGGCCATAACACCAACGATCCCGCCTTTAAGCAATTTAAACAATCTCTACTTAAAAAATACAACGTAAACAGCATTGATGAGCTGCCAGTAAACTTTAGAGGGTTAGTGGCCAGTGAATCAGAGTCCAAACAAACTAAGGTGTTAAACCAGTTTGCCGAGCAGCGCATGCAAAGTGAACTTAAACAAACGCAGGTATCGCGTTACTTTGGTTGGGTATCGCCTATGGTGGCTATTCGCTCGCTGTCGATGATTGTAGTGGGCACAAGCATAGAAACCCATCATCGCTTTTTACGCGAAACCGAACAGCTGCGCTTTGATTTTGTGCAAGGGCTTAACAAAGTACACATTGAAAAGCTTGATTACCAAGTTGATATGAACCGTAACGCCAATACCGAGGCTACTAAAAAAGCGCGCGTAGGATCAGAGAACTGGCAAATACTGCAAAACTTTACCTTTGATGTAGATAGCGCTGATGTTCGCGCGCAAAGAAGTGTACCTGCTTTTTTACAGTTAATACTGTGGATTGTAGTACTTGTAGGCGGTATTAAATTGGTAGGAAAACGTTTTATATGAGTTATTTAATTACACAACTTACACGAGAATGGGGCTTTTTACTGCGTCAAAAGTACCTTGTGGTATTGCTGTTATGTAGCTTTGTTTTATCGGGCTTTGCAATATATAGCGGGCTTAGCGAAGTAAGCGCGCAGCAGCAAACAATAGAGCGTTTAAAAGCTGCAGATCAAAGCGATCGCGCTAAAGTGCAGCAAAAGCAAGACGATCCGGGCATGTTGGCTTATTATAGTTTTCATTTAACGTATTCTCAGCCATCTAACCTTGCTTTTGCAGCATTAGGGGAACGCGATATATTCCCGTGGAAACACCGTATTAATTTATTGGCCATAGAGGGGCAAATTTACGAAAGCGATGCGCAAAATGCCGAGCTGGCACAAGCCGGTAAAATTGATTTTGTATTTGTAATTAGCGCCTTAGCGCCACTGGTTATTATTTTGCTGTTTCATGACTTATTTGCAAATGAGCGCACTAGCGGCAGGCACGACTTACTGGTTACTACGGCTAAATCGTACTTTGCTTTGTGGGGCGCACGTATAACGGTAAGGTTTTTAGCTGTAATAGTGTGTTTAATGCTGCCATTTTTTATAGGTGCATTTATAGCTGGTGCAAGCGCGTTTGAAATTGCGTATGTATCGCTACTTTGTATTGCATACCTTGCATTTTGGACTGCGCTGAGTGTGTGGTGGGGCAAAAACGCGACTAGTGCCCCGCGCGTTGCCTCTGGCCTAATTGGCTTATGGGTATTATTTGCTTTTATTATTCCTATTTTAGGCGACCTTGCTATAAACAAGTCGGTGCATTCGCCTAAGGGTGGCGACATTATGCTTACTCAGCGTGAGGCGGTAAATGATGCCTGGGATTTACCAAAATCTGCCACTATGCAGCCTTTTATTAAAGAGTACCCAGCACTTGCGCCATACATTGCTATGAGCAGTGAGTTTGAGTGGAAATGGTATTACGCATTTCAGCAAATGGGCGATTTAAAAGCAGCGTCGCTCTCTAAAGCATACCGAGACGCAGCCGCTAAAAAATATGACTTAGCAGGCGTTGTGTCGTGGTTTTCGCCACCGCTGTTATTGCAGCGCAGCTTAACGCGAGCCGCCCAAACCGACTCAGTAGCGGCGTATGCATACGAGCAGCAAATTCGTGATTATCATCAGCAATTACGTGAGTTTTATTACCCTTGGTTATTTTATAAGGGTAACCCGCCTAAATCAGTTCTCAATAACATGCCACGCTTTGAGGCTATAGCAAAGTAATCCTTACTAGGCGCGCTAACCGCCGTTGTTTAGCGCACCTAGTAACAACACCATAATTATAAAATACTTATATTACTAACAAGGTTCACAATGAAAACCAACACAACAGGGCTTAAGCTCACCTATTTAAGTGCGTGCCTAGTAAGCTTATTTAGCAGCCATGCTTTGGCTGCTGGGCAAAACCAGCAAACACACAGTGCTAACACAAATATTGAGAGGCTTTCTGTGGTTGCTACGCGCCAAGCTTACCAAGGTAACTTTAGCCAACTAGAAACTCCACAATCAGAGCTTAAAATTGATTTAGAAGCCCTTGAAAATGCAGGTGCAGTAAGCCTAGACCAAGCGCTTGATTTATCGGCCTCTGTTGCACGCCAAAACAACTTTGGTGGGCTGTGGAATAGTTTTTCGTTACGTGGCTTTGTAGGCGATGAAAACCTACCGAGTAACTATTTAGTAAATGGCTTTAATGCTGGGCGCGGTTTTGGTGGCTCGCGTGATTTGTCGGGTATTGAGTCGGTTGAGGTTTTAAAAGGCCCGCGTGCGGCTTTATTTGGCCGTGGTGAGCCAGGTGGTACAGTAAACCTAGTTACTAAACGCCCAACGTTTGATACGCAAGGTGAAATTAAGCTCTCGGTAGCGAGTTTTGATACTTACCGCGCCGATGTTGATTACACCACAGCGCTTAACGACGACGTTGCAATTAGACTGGTTGGTTTTTACGAAGACGCCGAGAGCTTTAGAGACACCATAGAAACCACTAAACACGGCTTTAGCCCGTCAATAGTGTGGAATATTAACGACAGCAGCCAATTTGTTTACGAGCTTGAATACAGCGACCAAGAAGTGCCGTTTGATAGAGGCGTATTAGCCATAGATGGCGAGCTTGGGCTTATACCACAAAGCCGTTTTTTAGGTGAGCCGGGCGATGGCCCAATCGAAGCCGATGTACTAGGGCATCAGTTAGAGTACATTCATGACTTTGATGATAACTGGAGCATTTTATTTGGTGCAAACTACCGTGATACCTCTATGGAAGGCTTTGCAACCGAAACCGGTTTTGGCGGCGTAGTTAATGGCGAAGTAAACCGCTTTAGGCGCTACCGCGATTTTGATGCTCAATACCATGTATTGCGTGCAGAGCTAAGCGGCAGCCTTGAGCTTGGCGGTTTTGAGCACCGTTTAATTATGGGTGTTGACGCTGATAAATTTGAAAACGATCAATTTATTTTACGTGTACGGGGCGATCAATACATTAATGTATTTAACCCTGTATACGGCGCGTATGAATTACCAACGCCTACATCTAATACCGACCGCGTAGAGATTCAAGAGTCTGTAGGGGTATTTATTCAAGACCAAATAAGCGTAACCGATAAGTTAGATATTCGTATTGGTGCTCGTTTTGATGATTACGAGCAGCGCTTAAATAACCGTTTAGCAGGCACTAATACAAAACAAACGCAGTCACGCGTGAGCCCGCAGTTTGGTGTGGTGTATGAAGCCGGTGATTATGTATCTGTTTATGCAGCCTACGGCGAAAACTTTCGCCCGCTTACAGGCACTGATACCAATGGCGATGGTTTTGAGCCAAACCAATCTACCTCTGCTGAGCTAGGTGTAAAATTTACCCTTAACGATGGCGCGTTATTTGGTACCGTTGCCGTATTTAAAGTAGATCAAGACAACATGCTAGTAGTAGATGACCCAACAGCGTTTACTTATGCCGCCATTGGTGAAGCGCAAAGTAAGGGAATAGAAATAGACCTAACGGGTGAGCTTAGCGATAGTTTAGAAATTTGGGCGTCGTATGCGTATGTAGATGCCCAAATAGAAAACTCATTTTTTGATGCTAACTTTGGCTACACAGTAGAGGCGGGCGAGTCACTTTTAAATGTACCAGAGCATCAACTTAGCTTGCAGCTTGTTAAATCGGGCGAGTTATATGGCAATGCAATTAAATTTGGTGGCGGGCTATTATTTGTAGACGAACGCAATGGCTATTTTGGTACCGACTTTAAACTACCCAGTTATACAACCGCGCGTGTATTTGTAAATTACGATGTTACAGACGCAATTGGTGTTACGGCTGAGGTAAATAACCTGTTTGATGAAACGTATTACACAAACTCGTTTGCCGATGCTTGGGTACAACCTGGTACACCGCGTAACGTTAAATTTTCTGCCTCTTATAAGTTTTAATTGGTATTTTGCGCTGTAAACGTAAAAAGGTCGCTTAGTTAAAGCGACCTTTTTTTATTTGGCGTGCTTGTATTTTTCAAAAATTTTGTGGTACTGACCTGAATTTTTAAGTTTTTGTAGTTGAATATTAAAGTCATCACGTAGTCTTTTTGATTTAAATAAATAGCCATTTGGGCTTTTGCCAAACAGCGCAAAGCGATCTACAGATTGTGTTGTATCAATATCTTTAAGGGTTGAGCGATAGTAATCAAAACTTTGTTTATCCATTTGAATTACATCTACCTTATTTGAAAAAAGCATTTTAACTTGAAGAGATTGGTCGTGCACTTCGTAATATTGCGTATTGGCTTTTGCCATTTTTGCATATTCTTCGCCTAAGTGTATGGCGGCGCTGGGCCACGAAATTAAGCTGTAATATGTTAAATCTGCAATTTTAGTAAAGTTAAACTGTTTGCTTTTTAGGGTTATCGCTACGTTTTCGTATACATAGGCCTCATCAGAAATATACCCTTTGAGTTGGTTTCCGTTAGCGGTGTTTAAGTTTATGTCGGCTAAAATATCTATTCTGCCTTTTGCATACCCTTTAGCGCGGCGCGTATAGGGGTAATAGCGTGGCTCTATTTCATAGCCTAAAGGCGTTAATGCGGCTTTAATAATATCGAGGGTTAGCCCGCTGTTGGTATGTGACATTACAAAAGGCGGTAGGGTTTCGCCAAAACCTACAACTAATTTTTGTTTAGTAGGCGATGCACAGGCAAAAGAGGATACAAGCAGTGTAGTTATTATAAAAAAGTTTAACTTCATTAGGCTGTTTAAATTAACTTGGCATACTAAAAAGATAGTAACTAAGTGGTTATGTAACAAGTAAATAGCCCATTAAAGTATTATTAAATACATTTAATGGGCAAGTATTAGGCACAAAAGGTTAAACTTGGCACCGTTTAAAAAGGTGCGTAGCCGTCTGGCGTTGTTTTTGGCGTAGTCCAACGCTCTTTTGCATCAATATCTGTACGTTTTGAACCCGGTGCTGGTATACGGCCATTATCGCCAAAAAGCCATAACACTAGGTTTGTTCTGTCGCCACTGGTTATAGGTTTTGCCGCGTGTGGCACATTGCCTTTGTGGATCATGGCGGTGCCTGGTTTAAAGCTAAGTTGTACAACTTTTGCGTTTACTTGGTCGTAAAAATCAAGCTCTGATCCGCTAAATTCTTCCCCAGGTAAGTTTAAATTAATATTTAATGTTACTGATGATGCATCGGTATGCGGACGAATAGACGCATCTGTACTTGGGTCGTAATAAATAGAAAAACCAAACGTTTGCGTATCGTAACCTATGATCTCAGGAAACAATAAACGTGAAATAGGGCGCATGTATGTATTTAATACTTGGTTATAAAATGCCTGAAAACTAGGAGCAGCTAAATAGCCCTCTGAGCGTTTGTCGAGCATGGCGCCGCGGCGGTTTAATACAATACCGTACGGTGGACGCATAGGAATGTTAGCATTCCATACTTTTTCAAGGTAACCACGTAAAACAGCTAGGCGCTCAGGATCAAAAAATTGAAACTGATACACATCAGTCGCTACTTCTTCTAGTAGTGATTTTACTAAATGCTCTTTTGATGGATCTTGCCATGCAGCATTAACGGCTTCACGTAAGTTTTTATCTAGTAATGAATCGTCAAGGGTAAAGGTGGTTGTATCTACTTCGGTTTCTTCCCACTCTTTCCAGGCTTGTGTAAGTAGTTGGTCGTTGTTGTACCAAAAATGCTGTACTGAGTGCTCACGATTTAACATGGCCTCTCTTGAAGGTAACGCTAGAGCACGAGCAAGTTGTAATTGGGTGGCAGACATAATGTGTAACTCCAGTTGTTGAATTAGGTTTTATCAATCTAGGAGTGCAATTTATTATATTTATAAAGTTAGATAAATAAGCTGTTTTAGGAAACAGTATCAAAATAATGTTTATAATTAGCGGCGAAATGAATAGAATTAGCTGTTAGCTGTTAGCTGTTAGCTGTTAGCTGTTAGCTGTTAGCTGTTAGCTGTTAGCTGTTAGCTGTTAGCTGTTAGCTGTTACTTAAACGCTAAAACTTTTAAAAGGATTTTGTATGTTACCAAAATGTCTGAATTGCCAAAAGAATATATCATTAGCTTGGTTTGTTGTTGCTCGTATGTCTACAAAATATAGGTGTACTGAATGCGGGGCGCTCCATGAGTTTACCCAAAGGCATAAGCTGATTGGTATTATTGCTGTAATTCCTCTGATAATTTTAGTGAATATTTTAGAAACTATTATTCCATCTTCAGTATTAAGATTTGTATTTCTTTTAGCACTAGCAGTTACTGTAATGGTTTTTATACCTAAACAATATAAACTTTCAGATCATGATAATTTGAAAGAATAGGTTAGATGGGTTTGTGTAAACCCATCAAGCGTTTAACTATAGATTTTTAATGTGTGACTCTATCGCCCCAAATTTCTTCTAGGCGGTTATCGCGTCCGCAGCGCCAGCGGTAGGTATTGTAGCGTATGGGGTTATTTTTATAATAATCCTGATGGTAGCTTTCTTTACCTTTAATTGGGTAAAAAGTGCTGGCATTAAGTATTGGCGTGACCACTGTTTGATTTGGGAATTCTGCTATTACGGCTTGTTTGGTTTGCTCTGCTATTTTGCGTTCTTGCTCGTTAGCGACAAATATGGCGCTTAAATAACTTGGGCCTTTATCGCAAAATTGGCCTTTGGCATCAAAGGGATCAATATTTACCCAAAAATGATCAAGTATGCCTTTGTAGCTTACTACATCAGGGTCGTAAGTAATTTGTACTGCTTCATAATGGCCTTGATGGTTACCATTGTAGGTCGGGTTTTTAATTTTACCGCCGGTAAAACCCGATATAACATCTTTTACGCCTTTGAGCTTTTCAAAGTCGCTTTCCATACACCAAAAACATCCACCGGCTAAAACTGCTTTTTCGGTTTTAGCTGCATGTGAAAAGGTGCTAAACAAAATTGCGGCAGATGTTAATGCAAGCGTAAGTGATTTTTTCATATAATAATCTACCTCTAGTATGAGTTTAAATACATATTCTTTATAACTAGACCTGCTAAGTGTTATTACTATTTCATTGTTTTTAGTAGGCTAACGTGAATAGCTGAAAAAGTAATATACGTAATGGTTTTTAATTAAGGCCATACGTACATTGGGCAACCTCTGTAGCACAATGTTGTATTATCAGAGTGTGTTTATTAAAGTGAAAGCATTGAGATAAAAGTAGCAGGTGTTAAATGAACCAGTTAACCGAAAAATCGATAAGTTGCCCGTATTGCGGCGAAAGCATAGAAGTATTATTAGACGCGGCAGATATTGGCGAGCAATACATAGAAGACTGCCAAGTATGTTGTAAGCCTATTTCGTTTGTTGTTTTTGAAGATGAAGACGAGTTAAAAGTAAATGTATACAGTGAAGACGATACATTTTAATCCTTCGTTACTCTATATATAGTTGGCTGCACAGTGGCAGCCACTACGGTTTATACACGGGCGCTAGCTATTATTTTGCTCTCGGGCTAGTTGGTTTGGTAACAGCTCTTCTACTATTTCGCGTGCGGGGAGTGTATAACGTGTGCCGTCAAACATTACCGAGGTAAACTCGTTTATATTAGTAATGCCTGTTAGGGTCCAGCCCTCACCACGTTTAGGGCAGTATACGGTTGTGGTAGGTTGAATTACTTTAAAATCGTCGCTCATTATTGCTCTCAATATTGGCTATAAAGATAATGCTTGTGAATACGCTATGGTAAGTTAATAATGCTTAACCATAAAGCGCTATTTTAACTCCTGTATAAAATGTTTAAAACAACTCAGCTTGAACGCGTTACATTGCGTTTAATTACTCATAAGCATGCCCCGCAGTTATTTTCTATTTTGAATCACCCGCAAGTGAGCGAATTTAACGACTATCAAACCCCCTTAAGTAAATGCCAAATTAAGCAATTAATACAAGACGATATTACCGCCTATTACGAAGGCGAAGTGATAAGAGTGGCTATTGAACATAATATAAATGGCAAACTTATGGGCACCTGCGGGCTTTATAATTTATCGCCTTGTAAAAGTAGGGCGTTTATTGGATTTGAGCTTGATCCTATGTATTGGGATAAGGGCATTATGTTTGAGGTAATAACCGGCTTTGTTAAAACACTTAAACAGGCTATACCGCTAAACTACTTAGCGGCGCAGGTAAGTGCACATAATGCGCGTTCGCATAACTTACTAGTTAAATTAGGCTTTAGCTTGGGTGAGCATTCTATTTGGTATAAACATGTTTAGTACTGCATTAGTCATGTATTAGTGCTGCATTTGCATTATACACGTTAGTAAATTTCATCATAAGAGGAACAAATGCAATATAAAAAATAGCCAATTTGGCTTATAGTTAAGCGTAAGCAAATGAATTTGTTACCCGAGTTTTTAAAACGTGTTCGCTTAACAAGGATTTTATATGCTAGAAAAACTATCTCAAGATGCCCTCGTTATTTGGGCCACTATTGACCCAATAGGGACTATGGCGCTTTTTGCTGCGCTCACTTCTCATTTAACTGATCAACAACGTCGTAAAACTGCGTTTAAAACTGTGCTATATGCAGGCGCTGTGTTACTTGGCTCTATTTTAATAGGGCAGCTTATTTTAAATGCGATGGGTATACGGCTGGTATCGTTTCAGTTAGGGGGCGGGATAATTTTATTTTTGTTTGGCTTACAAATGATATTTGGCAATGATTCTAATAAAGCAAAACAAGACCCAGGGCACGATATTGCAGTGTTTCCGCTTGCTATACCGGCTACTGCCACACCAGGGGCTATTTTAGCCGTTATATTACTTACCGATAATCACATTCATCCAATTTCAACCCAAATAGGCACAGCGTTAATTACACTGGCAGTGTTAGGTGTAACCTTAATTTTGTTGTTGCTGTCGGGCAAAATTATAAAGCTAATTGGTATTGGCGGGGCGTCTATTTTAACGCGTGTGATGGGGATGATACTGGCCGCTTTTTCTGTAGAGCTGATTATGACTGCACTTGAAGTTAAGCAGTGGGTTAAGCTCGATTAAATAACTCCTAAACATCTAAAGGAATGACGCATGGCAATAAAAATAACAAAACACTATTTTATTAATTTAAGTTTCGCCGTAGTCATTTTTGCTATCGGTATTTTAGCCATACGCTATTACAACCATTATGTATCGCACTATACCGACGTAACAATTAACTCAAGCGTGCTTAATGAGTCGCGCAAAGTGTTTATAAGATTACCCGTTAATTACGATCCTAAAAGAGCGTATTCGTTAATTATTAAAACCGATGGTAACTTTAATTTAGATACATGGGAAAAAGCACTTACAAAACAAGCTAAGAGCGAAAAAGGGGATAAGGCTATATTGGTGTCTATTCCTAATTTGTTTTTTACAGATACACGTAATCGCGATTTAGTGCCTCCTTATGCTCGCCAAGATGTAAATACACAAGCGCGCCCAGAAAATGAAACACTTATAGAGCCAAATGGTGAAGCTGACAAGTTTTTAGCGTTTATTGAAACTGAGTTACTTCCGTATTTATCGGTAAAATATAAGCTTAGTAATAACCGTGTATTAAGTGGTTTTTCGGCAGGTGGCAGCTTTGTGCTTTATACATTGCATACAAAACCTGAACTGTTTAATGGCTACTTTGCTTTTAGCCCAGCGGCTTGGTATGACGATATGACAGTGGTTAATAATGTAGAAGCATTTTTAACTACTCAAGCAAATAAAATTAAGTCGCCTACTTATTTATACCTTTCTGTGGGTGGAGCAGAACATCCGTTAATGTTAAAAGCGTTTGATAATTTAGAGTCTGCTTTAATAGCAAACCCTAATAACAACCTTGTGTGGCAAAGCGCTATAAACGAAGGTGCTGAACATTCAGATAATCCAACACTGAGTGTATCAAAGGGATTAGCTGGTTATAATACGTTTATTAAAAATCGGTAGATAGGCTCAAACGATAGCTGTATGCATATACAGCTATCGGTGTTTTATCTATTTATGATAACGAATTAGCTGGATAGCACTTCACTTAGTTTAATGTTATTAACGAGTTACAGAGGGAAGTTGTTTCAATTTATTTTTGCACAAAAAATAAATTGAACTGTATTTATATACAGCATTGTACTCTTGAGTTAGAATGCCATCAGTACATATGGACATATACCAAACTCACTGTTATTGCTTTTAACCAGCCTTACGCATTTGTGATCAGCGATAATCTGTTTAATTACTTTGTAATTTAAATATATTTTCACCGTCTTTATATACTCTTAACGCAATTAATACAAATTCGCTGGTGGCTTTACAGTAAAAGAACACATCATACTAAGTTGTTATTAAGTGCCTAACTTAGCTAAAGAGTGAGGAGGAATAAAAGTACCCAATAAATAGGGGACAATTGGCTACTTAATTTAATAATTTTACCGGTTATTGATTGCTGCTTAGTGCGCTTTAGGTTTTACAAGAAGGGCGATAGCTACAACGGCGCTTAAAATACTGCATATTATAAATACGTTATGTTCACCCCCAGGTATGTACTCCATAAACGAGGTAAAAAACTGACCGGAGAACACCGCCATTGTGAAATACGATAAGTTACGTCCGCGAACATTTTCTGGGCTTAGCTCTACGGTCATGTGGTTTAAAAGTGGAATGCTAAAACCAAAGCCAATACCAATTAATAGCGCGCCTAATACTAATATCAATGTACTTGATTGTATAAAGCAAAGGTATGATAAACCAAAAGCAAAAAATGCGATTGCTAATACATTTTTCTCACTAAGGCGTTTAGTTGCTTTAGGCATAAATCCTGCTGTAAATACCGCAATTAACGATATAAAAGCCAATAGTTGGCCTATTTCAGACTCATTAAAATTTAGTGCGTGCAAGGTAATAGGTAAAAGCACGGTAGAGGTAAAAAATATGGTCATAGCTAGGGTTGATACTATATACACCCCTTTAAGCGTTAATGCATTTGAATGGCTCTTTTTTATTTGTTGAGTTTGCTCTGTGTTTTGGGCGTTTAATTGCTGCTTCCGGGGTACAAACATGAGCAACATAGCTAAAAATACCCAAGCAATTAAATACAAAGCAAGGGGTAATCCCCAATACATTGACGCTAAAACACCGCCTAAAAATAAAAATATAACGCCACCTAGCTCTATCGCCATGCCTTGTTTGGCAATCATATTCAGTCGGGCTTCGCCGCTGTACCACGTTGAAATTAATACGGTGCAACTTGCCATCACTATTGCTGTAATACCACCTAATGCAAAACGATTAATAAATACTAAGGTTGGGCCATGTAAAAAGTAAGCACATGCACCCACTAATCCGTATAAAAATAAACCTATTATAAGTAAAGGGTATGCGCCGTACTTGTCTATTAATCTTCCGGCTAGTGGGGCAAACACCACCGCACCTAAAGAAGGTAAAGTAATTAATAATACGCTGTTGCTTTGTATGCCTAGGCCATCAGCAATGGTAACTAAACCCGGCGCTAATAGGGTGCCAACCATTATGGTTAAGCTGGCAATGCATAGTAGAGTAAAATTACCGGCGGTTTTGAGTGAACTCATTTTCTCTCCATTAATTTTCGGGTGAATTTGTAAGCATGTTTACAGGCATTATTAATACGCAGCGCACACAGCTTTTATAAAGTGTTATAACAAATAATAGCGATTGTTAACGCATTCAAACATTTAAATTTTTTCATCATTTAACGTTTAAAATAAAAAAGCCCAGCATATAGCTGGGCTTTGTGTGTTGTTATGGTGGGAAATTAAAACTTGTATCTAAAACCAAATGCAATCCCGTCGTCTTCTGACGCTTCCATTTGTGATTGCTGGTCTTTGTCATCACTTTCAAAATCGCTAAAGTCTTTCCGGGCTTCAGCGTAGGCAATGGTGTTTTCGTCAATTAAGTAATGAACACCAATCACAGCAAATTGACGTTTGAATACATCATTAGGATCGGTATTAAAGTTAGGTTGAATAACGTAATCGTCACCGGCATCTAAAATGTTATAAGCCACAAAAGGGCGCACATCGTTATCAAAACGGTACGACATAAAGGTTTCTACACCAATAGAGTCCTTAATTAAGCGCCCTAGGTTATCGGTATCGTGGTTTTCACTTTTATTTATGTTAGCGGCAATGTATAAACCTGGTTTTTCAATGCTGCCCCACATTACACCCGCACCAAAAATTAAGTCTTCAACTGTTTGTGTTGTGCCATCGCCATACGTTACATCAAATTCACCACGGTTTACGCCTGCTGTTAACGTTAGCATGTCGGTTGCGTTATAAGTTACAGACCCACCAAAGGTGTAGTTAAATTCTACTTCTTGAGCTGCGCTGTCGCCAGTATTCCACAGGGCTTCACACGCTTCTTCAGAAATGTCATTAACATCACAGGTATAAAATTCGCTGTTTTTAAGTTGCGCTTGAACTGCAAAGCTAAAGTCGTTGTAGCTATTACGGTATTGAATTAGTTTATCACCACGGCCAGTACCATTTACTGCACCGTCGTCTTTATTGTATGTGTAAACACCCGCAGCATTACCATCCCATACAAAGCTGTTATTGGTGCCATAAACTACGTCGTACCACGCACCCCATTGTTTACCAATGGTAATTTGCCCGTACTTTTCGTGCGAAAGGCCAGCATAACCTAAACGGTTATATAAAAACTCATCTTGAATAGATTCAAAGCGGTTATTGTAAATAATGTCGCTACTACCAACAGGGTTTACACCCCATTCAACAAGCGCTAGTGCCGACCAGTCTTTTTTAAGTTGGCGAGTAAAGCCAAAGTTTATACGCGATGTACCATTTACCACTTCGGTTTGGTTTTGCGTATTAATAACGCGCACATCAAGGTAACCACCTACTTTAATAGTGTTCTTTTCATCCTTATAGAGCTCTACTGCTGAAGCAGCTGGCGCGACTACTATGCTTGTTCCTAATAGTAGGGTTACAAAGTTTTTAATCATTTGTGATGCCTTGTGTGTATTAACTTTAAAAAGTGACATTAAATTTAGAAGGCATGAAGACTAGCAAAGCCCTAATGGGCTCAAAAGTGAAAAATAATCAATGAAATTAGCGCCAAAAATGAATAAATATTCACTGGAGGTTAATGGTGTTTTTTATCTGTTAAGGGATAGGTTTTTTTTGATTAAAAACTACGTAAATAGTGCTGAAAATAGCGCAAGTAAGTGGGTTTTAAATTGAGTTTTTTTCATGTTGGATAAAAATAAAACGCTAGTGCAAAAACTCTAAAAAGCATTTTATATCATAAATATATACCCAGTTATCTGTTTTTTAAAATGCTTTGCGATAAACAATCGACTTATTAAGTTAAACGGGTTTATTAATTAAAATTTAAACCCTGATATGGCTCACAAATCGCGCTATTATTTTTAGCTAAGCGCATTTTTTTAGTTGAATAAGCATTCACTGGCTTAATTACGTTTTTAGGCACTATTTGTTAGGCATTAATTTACGCCTTTAATGAGTGGAATAGGGCATAGTTCACGCACTTTCAACCTTAAACTTTCATAGAAAAAAAGCTGTATTTAGTTTAAACTGCGCGCAATTTAAATACATCATGTCCCCTTGGAGGGTAGCGCTATTATTAGTACAGCTAACATCACCATGCAATTTGGTGCTAAACCGTTATTTGAAAACATATCTGCAAAGTTTGGCGAAGGAAACCGTTACGGTTTAATTGGTGCAAACGGCTGTGGTAAATCTACATTTATGAAAATCCTAAGTGGCGAACTAGAGCCCTCTGCAGGTAACGTAAGTACAGATCCAAATGAACGTGTGGCTAAACTAAACCAAGACCAGTTTGCTTACGAAGAATACTCTGTAATTGATACTGTGATCATGGGCCATAAAGAATTATGGGATATTAAACAAGAGCGCGATCGCATTTACTCATTACCAGAGATGAGTGAAGAAGACGGCATGAAAGTAGCCGATTTAGAAACTGAGTTTGCCGAAATGGACGGCTATTCAGCTGAGTCTAAAGCGGGTGAGCTTTTATTAGGGGTAGGTATTTCGACAGAGCAGCATTACGGCCCTATGTCTGAAATAGCACCAGGTTTCAAACTACGTGTGTTACTTGCGCAAGTACTGTTTTCTGACCCTGATATTATGCTACTAGATGAGCCAACCAATAACTTGGACATTTACACCATTAAATGGTTGGAAGATGTGCTTAATCAACGCGACTGCACCATGATCATCATCTCGCATGACCGTCACTTTTTAAACTCAGTATGTACGCACATGGCTGATATTGATTACGGCGAACTTCGTATTTACCCAGGTAACTACGATGAATACATGTTTGCAGCAACACAAGCACGTGAGCGCCTATTAAGTGAAAACGCGAAAAAGAAAAGTCAAATTGCTGAACTACAACAGTTTGTATCGCGCTTTTCTGCAAACGCATCAAAGGCTAAACAAGCAACGTCACGCGCAAAACGTATTGATAAAATTCAGCTAGAAGAAGTTAAAGCCTCTTCTCGCCAATCGCCGTTTATTCGCTTTGAGCAAGAAAAACAGCTATTTCGTAATGCATTAGAAATGACCAACCTAAGCCAAGGTTTTGAAGACAATACGTTGTTTTCAAATTTAGAAGGTTTAGTAGAAGTAGGCGAGCGCATTGCTATTATTGGTGAAAACGGTGTAGGTAAAACAACATTACTTAATACGCTTGCTGGGCGTTTAGCACCTAAGTCTGGCGAGTTTAAGTGGTCTGAAAATGCCAATATTGGTTACTACGCGCAAGATCATGCTGACGAGTTTGAAAAAGACATGAACTTGTTTGAGTGGATGGAGCAATGGCAACAAGAAGGCGACGACGAGCAAGTGGTTCGTGGCTTTTTAGGACGCATGTTGTTTTCGCAAAACGATATTAAAAAGTCTGTAAAGGTTATTTCAGGTGGTGAACAAGGCCGTATGTTATTTGGTAAAATTATGATGCATAAACCAAATATATTGTTAATGGATGAGCCAACAAACCACATGGATATGGAGTCTATCGAGGCGTTAAACCTTGCATTAGAAGCGTACGAAGGCACATTATTGTTTGTATCGCACGATCGCCAGTTTGTATCATCGGTTGCTACCCGCATTTGGGAGATAAAAGACGGCCAGGTGATTGACTTTAGAGGCAACTACAGCGAATACCTAGCAAGCAAAGAAGTATAAGCACTTTGTAACTGCAACCCTTTAAAAGCCATGTTTAAACGTGGCTTTTTTTTTTTTTGTGAGTCGCAATTAAACTTGGTTTGGGTATAATACCCGCCTAAAACCGGACATAAGTCCGCTATTTTTAAAATACATTACTGAGGAGTATTTATGACTGTTGGCATTATTATGGGTTCTAAATCAGATTGGCCAACCATGGAACACGCAGCGCTCATGCTCGAAAAATTTGGTATTGAGTACGAAACAAAAGTGGTCTCTGCGCACCGCACTCCTCAACTTCTTGCAGATTATGCAAATTCAGCCGCAGATCGTGGCATAAAAGTGATTATTGCTGGCGCCGGTGGTGCTGCGCATTTACCGGGTATGGCAGCGGCATTTACATCGCTTCCTGTGCTTGGTGTTCCGGTTAAATCTAAAGCTTTAAACGGTGTAGATTCATTGTTATCTATTTGCCAAATGCCAAAAGGCGTAGCCGTGGGTACACTAGCAATTGGTGAGCCAGGCGCTGCTAACGCTGGTTTACTTGCTGCACAAATTTTAGGGTGCCAAAACCCAGAAATTTTTGCAAAAATTGAAGCATTTCGTAAAGAGCAAACCGAGACTATTTTAGCTAACCCTAATCCTGCAGAGTAAAAATGAAAATTTTAATTTTAGGTGCCGGCCAACTTGCGCGAATGATGAGCCTAGCAGGCGCCCCCCTTAATTTAAATGTGGTTGCGTACGATGTAGGCAGCCAAAAAATAATGCATCCGCTAACCGGTGAAATTTACACAACCACACTTGAGCAGGCAATTAGTGACGCTGATGCGATTACCGCAGAGTTTGAGCATATCCCCGATGATGTACTTACACTGTGCTGCAACAGTAATAAATTTTACCCAGGTAAAGCTGCCATTAAAACCGGTGGCGACCGCGCATTAGAAAAAGCGCTATTAGATAAAACAAACGTAGCATGTGCGCCGTATCAACTGATCACAGAAAAAGCGCATTTAGAATTAGCGGTTAAAACCCTAGGTAAACCGCTGGTTATTAAAACGTGCCAAGCAGGGTACGATGGTAAAGGGCAGTGGCGTTTAAAATCAGATCACCAAATAGAGCAAATTTGGTCAGAAATGGCTGATTTTATTGCCTCTGGCACACAGGATGCACCACACAGCATTATTGCTGAAAAAATGATCCCGTTTGATCGTGAAGTCTCTATTATTGGTGCACGCGATAAGCAAGGTAATGTGGCTATTTACCCAATTACTGAAAACGAGCACACCAACGGCGTGCTTACTTTGTCAATTGCAGGTAAAAATAACACGCTGGTTGAGCAGCAGGCCCATAGTGCATTTACAAAAATTGCCAACGAGCTTAATTATGTTGGCGTACTTGCCATTGAGTTTTTTGATGTAAACGGTACTTTACTGGTGAACGAAATTGCGCCGCGAGTTCATAACTCAGGGCACTGGACACAGCAAGGCTGCCATTGTTCGCAGTTCGAAAACCACATGCGAGCTGTAGCGGGTTTACCGCTAGGTAATACAGAGCTAAAGCATTTTACCGCCATGATTAATGTGCTGGGCCAAGGATGTATTCCTACCGAGGTTTTAACAGTCAGTGATGCAACCAGCCACTGGTACGGAAAAACGGCAAAACCTGGGCGTAAAATGGGGCATATTAATGTATCTGCAGATAACATTAATAACCTTGCCGTTAAGCTTGGGCAACTTACCGATTACCTACCTGAGCAAGAGTACCCCGGCATTTTAAAAGCTGCTACTGCACTTATGCTAAGTGAGTAAAGGCTGCAATTAACTAATTAAATACCGGCTTAAGCCGGTATTTTTTGTCATAAAAATAGGTATTAATTGTGTAATACTGGTAAAGTCTATTTTTTAATTTTTTGAAGTAAAAAAATGAAACTAAACATACTTTATGGCGCATTAGCCATTGCCGCTTCATTTAGTTTAAATGCTACAGCCAGCCAAAGCCTTCGTATTGCCACTTTTAATGTGAGTATGGATGCAACTAATCACACGCCAAAAGGCGAGCAAGTTAACCCCGATGCGCTAGTTAATGCTCTAAAATCAAACCACCAGCAAATAAAAAATATAGCCGAAATAATTCAGCGTGTTCGCCCTGACATTATTTTATTAAACGAGTTTGACTACGTACCAAAAGCGCAAGGTATAGATTATTTTAAACGCCAGTTTTTAAATGTAAGCCAAAATAAACAAGCCCCCATTGATTACCCATACAGTTTTATTGCCCCTGTAAATACAGGCCTTGCTACTGAGTTTGACCTTGATAACAACGGTAAAAAAACCGCTGTAATGGGCGATGCGCAAGGTTTTGGTTTTTTTGAAGGCCATTACGCAATGGCTATTTTATCTAAATACCCCATTAACCTTGAGAAACTGCGCACACTTCAAACGTTTAAATATAAAGATATGCCTAATGCGCAAATGCCAATAGACCCAAAAACAAAAGAGAGTTGGTATAACACGCAAGAATGGCAAGCGCTTAGGCTTAGCTCTAAATCGTTTTGGGATGTACCTGTTGTAGTAAACAATAAAACGGTGCATGTGCTTGCCTCGCACCCAACCCCGCCGGTGTTTGATGGCGACGAAGACAGAAACGGCAAACGTAATCATGACGAAGTTAGGTTAATTGCCGATTATGTTGCTAATAAAGCCTATATTTACGACGATAACGGCCAAAAAGGCGGATTAAAAGCAAACTCTCGGTTTGTTATTTTAGGTGACTTAAACGCCGCGCCTGAAGGGGATAAAGCACGGGTTGAAACCACCAATCAAATTTTAAATAACCCACTTATAAATTCGCAATTTATACCGCAAAGCGCCGGTGCTAAAGAGCAATATCCGCAGCCATACGCAAAGCACTTTACCGCTAACTGGCAAGCGCGTGTAGATTATGTTTTACCCTCTACCTATGGGTTCAAAATACACGATGGCGGGGTGTTTTGGCCCACTAAAAACAGCGAGCAATATAGATTAATAAAAGATAGAAACGCATCGAGCGATCACCGATTGGTGTGGCTCGATTTGCTAATAGAGTAAACTCAGCTTTACCGTGAAAATGCGTTATTTATCTTAAAAAATTGCAATAACTCAAGTGCTTCTGCTTAAATACGGCTCAATTATAATAACCGTATAGAAGCACTATGATTTTTAACCTATCGTCATCAAAAACATTAGTAGCGCTTGCTGTAACCTCTAGCATTATGCTTGCAGGTTGTAGTGCTACCGCTAATACCTCTTCATCACAGCAAAGCGCTTTACCAGCAACTCCTGTTGCTGCGGTTGTAAACACACCTGCTGATGCTGGCTCGCAAAATATTACGCTAGAACAAGCCATGGCAAATCCTGATTGGATAGGCAACCAGCCTAAAAATGCGTACTGGGCAAGTGATTCAGCCACCATTATTTATGCTCAAAAGCAGCAAGGCAGTAACCTAAACGATATTTATAGCCAGCCAATTAACAGCAAAAAAGCGATGCAAGTTTCACTTGATAAACTGCATACTGTAGGTGCTTCTAAAGCGGTTTATTCATCAGATAGAACACTTCAAGCTTATACGTTTAAAGGCAATGTATTTGTTAAAAACCTAACAACGGGTGAACTTAAACAAATAACTGCTACCTCAGCTAATGAGTCTAAACCACAGTTTTTAAACAATGGCGATTTAGTTTACCGCCAAGGTAATGTGTTTTTTAAAGTTGATTTAAAAACAGGGCTAAGTACAGAGCTTGCTAACTTAAAATTGGCCGATGAGCCAAAAGGGATACAAGAGCCTATTAGTTACATAGCAAAAGAGCAGCATAAACTGATTGAGTTTGTGGCGCTGCAACATAAAAACAAACAGGATACACAAACACGCAATGAACAAATAAACGCGCAAAATAGCTCTATTGCTAACACCGCTTTTTATTTAGGTGATGGCAATGTAATTAAAGAAGCGCAACTATCGCCAAACGGTGATGCTTTAATTGTTGTGCTGCAAAAGCAGCAATCGTGGCGTGATAAAGGCGATATTATGCCTAATTACATCACCGATGATGCCACTATAGAGCCTAAAAAAGTGCGCCGTCGTGTGGCTGATGCAAAAGAGCAAACATCATCTGTGATACACATCAACCTTGTAGATAAAACACAAACACCACTGAGCTTTGATACGCTACCGGGCTTTGATGAAGATGTTTTAGCCGAGGTTAAAAAAGAAAACTACGCGCGTGATGGTAAAACGTATAAATCTAAAAAAGCGCCACGCGGTATTAACTTAATTACTAATTGGGGTTTAAACCAAGCCCCCATAGTGTGGAACGATGACGGCACGCAAGTTGCCATTATGCTAGAGGCGTGGGATAACAAAGACCGCTGGATAGCCACAATCGACTTTGATAAAAACGAGCTTGTGTCGCAGCACCGCCTGCATGATGATGCTTGGATAGCTTACGCGTTTAACAATTTTGGCTGGTTACATAATTCAAACACCCTGTATTACTTATCAGAAGAGTCGGGCTATAGTCAGCTTTACAAAAAACCGCTTAACGGCAAAGCAACCGCTTTAACTAGTGGCCAGTTTGAAGTATCGGACATTACGTTAACTCATGATAATAGCGCTATTTATTACAAGGCAAACGTAGAGCACCCAGGCCTTTACGAAATTTACCGTGTTAATCCACAAACAGGTAAAAACGAGCAAGTGACTGACCTTAACGGTATGACCGACTACACGTTAAGCCCAGACGAAAGTAAATTACTGCTTAAGCACTCTAAAATAACAATGCCAACAGAGCTTTTTGTTGCCGATGCTAAAGCAAACACCACAGCGACACAGCTCACCCATACAGTGTCGGATGAATTTTTAGCTAAAAAGCTCACCGCACCTAAAATTGTTGCCGTGCCATCTAGCCACACAGAGCAACCTATTTATGCCAAGGTGTATTACCCAAGTGACTATGTAGAAGGTGAAACAGGCAAAACCCGTAAAGCGGTTATTTTTAACCACGGAGCAGGGTACTTACAAAACTCACACATGGGTTGGTCTGTGTATTTTCGTGAGTTTATGTTTCATTCATTACTTGCCGATGAAGGTTACATAGTGATGGATATGGATTACCGCGCTTCTAAAGGTTATGGCCGCGATTGGCGTACTGCGATTTATCGCCAAATGGGTACACCTGAAACGCAAGATTTAGCAGATGGCGTTAAATGGATGGCGCAAAACGCAAATGTTGATACCAACGCAGTAGGCACATACGGTGGCTCATACGGCGGGTTTATGACCTTTATGGCGTTATTTACTGCCCCTGAGCTATTTCAATCTGGGGCAGCACTTCGTCCAGTAACCGATTGGGCGCATTACAACACCGCTTACACGGCTAATATTTTAAATCACCCAGATGTAGATCCCATTGCGTATGAGCGCAGCTCGCCAATTTATTACGCAGAGGGCTTAAACAAGCGCTTATTAATTAACGCGCCTATGGTTGACGATAACGTGTTTTTTCAAGACTCAGTACGTTTAGTGCAGCGATTAATTGAACTTGAAAAACAAAACTTTGAAACAGCTATCTTCCCTGTAGAGCCGCATGGCTTTGTACAACCATCAAGCTGGTTAGATGAATACCGCCGTATTCATAAATTATTTAAAGAAACACTTTAATCTTAAATTTAAAAATTAAAGTATAAAAACAAAAACGCCGCGTTAACTAACGCGGCGTTTTTATTAATATTGAAAAGCCTAATCGCTATTTTTTAAGTATTTAATTGCTAAAGGTATGCTAAGTAATGTGCCGCCCACCGCGCCAATTAAGTGCGCATCAATGGCAACGGTTGAATCAATTAATTGGCCAATACTGGCATCGGGGCCGTTTACTTGCTCTATTATTATTTTTATCCACACGCCTATAAATAATAAATAACCCGATTTAAGCGACAAGGTAATGTCTTTTACCGCTCCCCAAATAATAACACCATGTAATAGGGCGCTTAACCCCGTGTATATAAATATAGCAGGGCAAAACCATAATACGCCGAGCCCACACCACAGTGCTAAAAAACACACATTAAAGGCATAATGTGCAGGCGACGTGTATTCGCCATGCAGTAACCAAATTAAAAATATGCCTACTGCGTTTAATCCTAAATGCGCCCAGTTAGCATGTACGAATTGACTGGTAAACACTCGCCAAACTTCGCCGTTTTCAATGAGCGCTCGGTTAAATTCAAGTAAATTATTTAAATCAAATGCAGCAAAAACAATACTAAAAAGCATCAAAAATAATGGCGGAAGTAAATAACGAGGTTGTAGCGGTAAATTAAGCATTTTATTATGTTTTTTTAGTCAAAATTTTTGCATATTGTGCCCGTTTAACTTTAAGATGCCAAATACAACTACGTAATTAAGTGTTTTTAGTATTTTTATGCATTTTAAACTTAAGTCATTATTTACTATTGGTTTGTTTGCAGTAACGCTGCCAACAATAGCAAAAGAACCTGCAAAATTAGAAATTCGTGAGCCAGAAGCCACCACCTCAATTGTACAAAAACAATTAGTAACTGGTGATCAATACATGGTGGCCGCGGCCAACCCGTATGCCTCACAAGCTGGACAACAGATTTTAGCTAAAGGCGGAAGCGCGGTAGATGCGGCAATTGCAACGCAATTAGTGCTTACCTTAGTTGAACCACAATCATCGGGCATTGGTGGTGGTACATTTATGATGTATTACAACAAAGCCGATAACCTACTTACAAGCTTTGATGGCCGAGAAACCGCGCCACAAAATGCTGACGAAAATCTGTTTTTAGATAAACACGGTAAAGCCGTTAAGTGGATTGAAGCAGTTGTTGGCGGTCGCTCTGTGGGTGTGCCAGGTATTTTGCATGCCTTTGCAAGTGCACATCAACAATACGGTAAACTTGCGTGGAGCGAGTTATTTAAACCCGCTATTAAACTTGCCGAGCAGGGCTTTGAAGTGTCGCCTCGTTTACACGGTTTATTGGCACGCCAATTAAACCCAGGTGTAATGAGTATGCCGGTGATTAACGAGTACTTTTACCCTAATGGCGAATTAATTAAAGCCGGTACGATTAAAAAAAATCAGCCCTTAGCTAATTTATACAAAGACATTGCTAAACAAGGCATTGATGCATTTTATAAAGGCGATAACGCTAAGCAAATAGTAAACGCAGTGCAAAATTCAAAAATTGCACCGGGTACATTAAGCGAATCAGACCTGGCTAATTACAAAAGTAAGCAACGCGATGCAGTATGTATTAAATACCGTGCTTATAATGTGTGCTCTATGGCCCCACCGAGCAGTGGTGGTGTAGCGGTATTACAAATTTTGGGCTTGCTTGAACACAAAGACATGAGCGCGCTTAAACCTAATAGCGAAGAGGCAATTCATTACTTTAGCCAAGCCTCACGCATAGCATTTGCTGATCGTAATATGTACATGGGCGACCCTGATTTTACACAAGTGCCTACCAAAGAGCTGTTAAATAAAAAGTACATTGCATCGCGCGCCAAGCTTATTACTGAGCAAGACACAAAAGCAGTTGCAGGTAATCCGGTAGGCTATTTAAGCTACGCAAAAGATGATTCTTTTGAGTTGCCATCAACATCGCACGTATCCATTGTAGATAGCTTTGGTAATGCCGTATCAATGACCAGTTCAATTGAAATGGCGTTTGGCTCAACTGTGATGGTTAATGGCTTTATTTTAAATAACCAATTAACCGATTTTGCGCTTTCGCCACGCATTGACGGCAAATTAGTAGCTAACCGCGTTGAGGCGGGCAAACGCCCACGTAGCTCTATGTCGCCAGTAATGGTGTTTAACAACGACGGCAGCTTACGCTTAGTGGTTGGCTCGCCAGGTGGCAGCCGTATCATTGATTATGTAGCGCAAGTGGTTATTGGTGTGCTGGATTGGAATTTATCGGCACAAGAGGCGATTAACCTGCCAAGAACCACCAATCGTAACGATTACACGAGCCTTGAAAAAGGCACTGCGCTTGAAGCCATAGCCCCGCAATTAACTAAACGCGGCCATGCTGTACGTGTACTTGATTTAAACTCTGGCTTACATGCCGTAGAGGTTAAAAACAATAAATTGTATGGCGGTGCCGATCCGCGCCGTGAAGGGGTTGCTTTGTCGGATTTAACTGACAAAAACGCCACTATCAAATTTTAATTTATGTATAATAGCCATGCAGGCAGTGAAGCCTGCATGTGTTTTCTCTCAATGGTCTGACAAGCTTAATTGTCATTGCAATTTAACCTTTTACAATGATAATGGCAGATCATAACTTAAGACTCCGTTAAAGCCTGGAAATATGACAACTAATACTGATCCTAACTACCTTTATATTCCTTACTCTGGCCCTGGCCTAATTGAAACTCCGCTTTTAAACAAAGGCAGCGCGTTTAGTAAAAAAGAACGCGAAAACTTTAACCTTGCGGGTTTGCTTCCTCCACGTTTTGAAACAATTGAAGAGCAGGTTGAGCGTTGTTATCAGCAGTATTCAAGCTTTAACGATAACTTAAACAAGCATATTTACTTGCGTGCCATTCAAGATAACAACGAAACACTTTACTACCGTTTAGTGCGTGATCATCTTGAAGAAATGATGCCAATTATTTACACGCCAACGGTTGGTGATGCCTGTGAAAAATTCTCAGATATTTACCGCAGTGCACGTGGCTTATTTATTTCTTACGAAGATCGCTATCAAATTGACGACATTCTACGTAACGCCACTAAAGGCAAAGTAAAAGTAATTGTGGTTACCGATGGCGAACGTATTTTAGGCCTAGGCGATCAGGGTATTGGTGGCATGGGTATTCCTATTGGTAAGTTATCACTTTACACAGCGTGTGGTGGTATTAGCCCAGCGTACACATTACCTGTAATGCTTGATGTAGGTACTAACAACGAAAAACTTCTTAATGATCCTATGTACATGGGCGCGCGTCATAAGCGTATTGCGCAAGATGAGTACGATGAGTTTTTAGACTTGTTCATTAAAGCGGTTAAACGTCGCTGGCCAAATGTATTACTGCAGTTTGAAGATTTTGCACAGCCAAACGCTATGCCATTACTTAAACGCTACCGTAACGAAATTTGTAGCTTTAACGATGACATTCAAGGTACTGCAGCAGTAACTGTAGGCTCTTTATTAGCTGCGTGTCGTGTTAAAGGCTCAACCCTTAGCGAGCAAAAAGTGGTATTTGTTGGCGCAGGCTCAGCCGGTTGTGGTATTGCCGAGCAAATTATTAGCCAAATGGTGTTTGAAGGCATTAGCGAAGCACAAGCGCGCAGCCAAGTATTTATGGTTGACCGTTTTGGCCTACTCACTGAAGGCATGGAAGGCTTACGCGATTTCCAACAAGCTCTAGCGCAACCACAAGCTGCATTAAGCGAGTGGACTTACAGCGGCGAATACGCTTCATTATTAGATGTAATGCACTGTGCAGCACCTGATATTTTAATTGGTGTATCGGGTCAACCGGGCTTATTTACCGAGCAAGTTATCCGCGCTATGCACTCAGGCTGTGAACAACCGATTATTTTCCCATTAAGTAATCCATCTAAGCAGGTTGAAGCACACCCAGCTGATGTTATTAAATGGACTGAAGGTAAAGCACTTGTAGCAACGGGTAGCCCATTTGAGCCAGTAGAATTTAATGGTGAAGTGTTCCCAATTCCACAGTGTAACAACAGTTATATTTTCCCAGGTATTGGCCTAGGTGTGATTGCAGCAAAAGCAACACGCATTACCGATGCAATGCTGAGTATGTCGAGCGAAATGCTTGCTGAGTCATCACCCCGTGCAAACACCGGTAAAGGCAGCTTATTACCTGCACTGACTGAAATTGAAACGTTAAGTAAGCGTATTGCATTTGCAGTGGCTAAAAAAGCAATTGAAGAGGGCGTAGCTCTTGAGATTAGCGACGATGCACTGTGGGCTGCTATTGATAGAAATTACTGGTTACCTAAATACCGTAACTACAAACGTTGCAGCATTTAATTACGCTGAGTAACGTAAAGTAAATAAGGCTGTACATTGCGTAACAGCCAGTTACAAAAAACAGGCAATTGCCTGTTTTTTTGTGCTTGTTCATTTATTGTTAACCACGTAGGCTCTTTAATGGTGACAACAAAAATACAATGGATAATGCAATGAAAACACACATTCTTTTATTAAGTAGCGCAATTGCCTTAAGTACCTTGAGCCTTGATGCGCATGCAAACTCAACACCTAACGCTCCTCATATTTATGTTAAAGGTGAAGCAACCGTAACCACTATGCCTGATTACGTACAATTAAGCGTAGGTATTGTAGAAATAGATAAAGACCTAATTGATGCTAAAAACAAGGCCGATAAAACCATGGCTAAAGCGATCAAATTAGTAAAAGAGCTTGGCATTAAAGACGGTAATATTAATGCAGGGCATATTTCTATAAATCGCGAAAGCCAATACAACAGAAGCTCTGGCGAGCAAGAATTTAAAGGCTTTAGAGTGTCGCGCACGTTAAGCGTTAAACTCTCGCAAATCGAAAAATACCCTCAGCTGTTACAAAACCTAGTAAATAACGGCATTAACCAAATAAATCAAACTCAATTTTTAGCGAGCAACTATGAAGAGCTACACAAACAGGCGCAAAAATTGGCCATTCAAGATGCCCGCAAAGCCGCAAAAGAATTAAGTGCCGATTACGGCGTTGAGCTAAAAGGACTATATACGGCGTCGCTAAGCCCAATGAACGTACCTGCTCAGCCTTATGCACGCTCAGAAAAAACCATGATGGTAGCAGATAGCGCACCCGGTAATTTTGTTCCTGATGCGTATCATGCTGGAGAAATTAAAGTAACAGCGTCTAGCTATGCGGTTTACTTTATTGACTAATATGTTGGCAGGTAAAACGAGCCACTAGTTTATCCCCTTGTGGCTTGCTAATGCGGGCAATCGCGTTAAGCATGTTGGTAATTTCTTGTCTGTCGTATTCGTTACTTACATGCTCATTTATGTCATCTACAATGGCACTTAAGTAATTAAATAGGCTGTTTCGGGCTGCATCATTGCCATGCGCTACAAACAATATATTTTTAAATGCCTCTAAAACGTTCGTCATTACATACGCATCGCCTTTTGCGTAATTACGCAGTGGCGTAAAGTTATCGTGCAGTAACTCATCAAAACTGGTTTCGTGTATAAAGAGTAACGGGGCGTTGTCGCTGTGTTTAAACGAATAATTTGTATCGTTAAGCGACAGGCGCTCAATTAATAAAATACTCAGCATATCTATCGATTTAACCGCTGTACCAGGGTCATTAATACCTGGGCTCATTGCTTTAACGGCAATTTCTGAAATTTGCGTTAATCCATAACGGTAATGATCGCTAATGTACTCTTCTATATAAAAAATAAAGCAGTCTAAAATTTTAGCAATAAGTTCTTCGTTATTTGAAATGTCTTTATCGCATTTTAAAAACGGATAGCCTTTAACGGTAAAGTAACCTTGGTTTACCGAGATATACACCCGAATATTTTCCTCGGCTAATATGGCGCATAACTTATCTGTATGCACCCCTTTGTAATAACCCTCGGTAGTGCTATTAACTGAGTGCCACTGTGTAAAATCAGGAAAGTCAGCGAACGGCTTTTCTGATTGCCTATCAACAATGGCTTTAATTTCGCGTTTAGTTTGGCTAAATAAACCGTTAAGTACATTATCTACTTGAATAGCTTTAGATATTGAATGAATAAAAAATACAAACAAGCCAAGCGATACTAAGCCAAACACCAATGACAGCAGCACCCCAAGCGATGGAATAGCGGTATCGCCACCTTCAAGCTTATTAATATTAATGAGCATAATAATTGAGTAAATTATGCTGCCTAAATAAAAGCCCAATACCATTTGATGCGACTTACGAGTAATAAGCCCAGGTACAACCCGCGGAGATAAACTGGCACTGGCCGAATTTAAAACCACCATCACCATAGAAAAACTAAACACCGTAAGCGATATAATACTGCCTGCTAGCGTGCTTAAAATGGTGCGGGCATTTTCGGCGCTATCTACAAGCACAACAGATATAAACGCCTTGAGCTGCTCTACAGGCGCTATGTATTCAAGCGACATGGTAATTACAGCAAAAAGTAAAAAACCAACCGAAAGTACAGAAGGGTAAAAGCCAATGCTGTTGATCATTTCACGATAGCGGTCGGCTACTTTGCGAGGGACAAACATAAATTCCTTTCATTGCGTTATAAAATTCAACTAATACACACTGTAGCATAGTTACTAAGTAAACTTATGATTGTGCAAAACTATGTTATTATTGCCAAAAATAAAACAGGACAACACCGTGATAGTTTCTACGTATGCTGCGCTTTTAGCGTTTTATTATATTTACTTAAGTTTTAATGTGATCAAAGTGCGCCGCAGCGAACAAGTGTCGCTTGGCGATAACGGCAACCCTAAATTACAACGTGCAGTGCGTGCCCATGCTAATTTTATGGAATACGTACCCTTTACGATTATTTTGCTTTTTTTAGCCGAATACCAAGGCCTTGCCAGCCATTATTGTAATATTTTAGGTGGCGCATTATTAATAGGGCGCGTTTTTCACAATTTAGGCATTGTTGAAAACAATCTTAAGTATCGCCAAATTGGTACCATTGCCACCTTTTTAGTGATGGTTATTAGTGCCTTTTTATTGCTTGTAACACGTAATAGTTAGTAATAGCAGTTATGAGTAAAATATTTATAATAGGGCTTCCGCGTACAGGCACCACTAGTGTATGCCACGCTTTTTTAGAGTTTGGCATTGCCACGGCGCACACTGCGTACACCTCGTATTGTTTTGAAAACGCCACAGCCATAGCCGATACCCCTGTATTTAATGACTACCCAGCATTAGATAGCCATTACCCCGGCGCTAAATTTATATATTTAGCGCGCGAAAAAACACCCTGGATTGCCTCAATTAGGCAATTGCTGCTGCGAATGCATACTAATTTAACGCGCCCAGACGGTGGTTTTAATATTCATATAAAGCGTTGTTACTTAAAGACCTTTACTGACTTATCGATTGATAATATTAACCAAGATGATTATTTAGCAAAGTGCTACAACACACATTTAGCTAACGCGCGTGAGTATTTTAAGCACCGCAGTAACGACTACTTAGAAATTGATATAGCAAAGCCACAAAGTTTTGCTCAGCTTACTGCGTTTTTAGGCATTAAAAGCGAGCGCACCGACTTTGAAAAAATGAACATAGGCGGCAAAGTGACCGCATGGAACGATATTAAACACCCGTTAAAAATTGACTCAACAGCAAAAGGGCGCATAGATAAGCATTTACCTTATATGCGTTAATTTTGCTCTGCGCTGCAAGATTTTTACTATTAAATACGCTAAAATCCCCGCATTATTTTTTAAGTAGTACAAAAAATGTTTGAATTAAAATACAACACCCCCTTTGAATGGACCGAAGCGGTTTTAGCCGACTTTAATACGTTTTTACAAGACCACGCTGCCGCTGAGAAAAAGGCATCGGGCATGGCTATTTCTATGCTGTCTCATTACCCAGACAAACGTAAACTGGTAAAAGCCATGACCGATTTAGCGCTTGAGGAGTTAATCCACTTTAAACAAGTGCTTAAACTGCTGATTGAACGCGATACTAATTTAGGTGATGACAAAAAAGATCCATACATAAAACAAATACGCGCTTTATTTAGACATGGCCGTGATGGATTTTTAATGGATAGATTACTGGTTGGCGGCGTTATTGAAGCCCGCGGCCACGAGCGTTTTTCATTGGTTGCCCAAGCATTACCAGAGGGTAAAGAAAAAGACTTTTATGTGGCGATTGCTAAATCAGAAGAAAAACATAAAAACTTATTTGTAGAGCTAGCGTACGAATACTTTGATAAAGAAGAAGTTGATGTTCGTTTAGAAGAGCTACTAGTCGCTGAAGCTGAAATTTGTAAAAACATTCCTTTTACCGCCGCGCTGCATTAATACTTTTGGCACAAAGCACTGCTTTGTGCCTTCTGTCCTAACTTCATTTGCATTTTGCAAATCAAAATACTAAAGCCGCCTGTGCTTATATCTCCAATCATTTTAATTTATTGAATTTAAAGCTAAATATTTGCTGGTCTTAAACTTGCTCTGTTAATTCAACGCATACTTGAGGACGCGCATATGTTTAAAGCCATTATTTTTGTAATACTTTTTTTACCGTGCTGTGTATACGCCAAGCAAAGCAATTTAAATTACATAGAAAACGCCAATGGCGATAGAGTAAAAAAAGTATCCCACTTAGTTAAGTGGACCCATACTCGCTTTGTATTTAACCGAGATATAGCACGTGTTGCGCTAGGCCACGAAACCACACTCGATGTAAACGTAGTAAACGGACGCGAGCTATTAATTTTGGCTAAAAAGTTGGGCCGCACCTCTATGATGGTGTGGTATGACGACAACACATCAGAAACATTTTTACTGGGCGTGACCGAAGACTACAGTGTACTTGAAAATGCCCTTAACGATATTCATCCTAACTTAGCGCTCACCATCGCACCTGATAGACACGCGGTAGTTCTACGCGGCGAAGTACCTACGCTTAATTATCGCCATGCAGCCCACGAAGCGGCAAAAAACTATTTATATGCAAGTAGCTCACAATCGGCTCAACCTGTTATTACCTCTGCGCCTAACCAAGGAATGTTTAATTCTTTAGCGCAGCGTTTACAGGGCATGGGTAATTTAAACAATGGCTTAGCACAAAGCTCAAGTAAAGTAGCGATTATTAACCTTATTAAAGTTACGCAAGCGCCAAAGCCTAAGGAGGCGCGCATAGCGCAGGTGTTAAAATCGATGGGGGCTGACAAAGTAACTGTAAAACGTATTTCGGTTGATGAGTTATCAAACGATGATAACGATGTGTTTATGCTCAGCGGAACAGTTAAAAATCAAATTGAACTGGTGCGGTTGTTAAATACCATCAATAAATTATTTGAACCAGAGCAAGCAAGCCAAGCACCCACATCGGCACTAGATCCAAACGGGCTTATCAGTAACACAACGCAAAACGAAACAAGCGCTATTGAAGTACTCGCAAATGAGTCTGGCGGGTTATTAAATGGCGATTCTGGCCTGACTTTAAGCAATGTAAATTCAAACGTAGCGCGGGCAACTTTGCTTTCGGTGGCTAAAGGTAAAGTGCTATCAAGCATTGAAGTAGAAGACTTACCTCAAGTGAGGGTGTCGGTGCAGCTTTATGAGGTTAATCAGCGCCGCTTAAAGCAATGGCGTCCAGATATTAGTGTGCTTTCGAATGGGTATAACAACGAGCAAGGTTTATTTGGCCTAGAAGGCATGAATGCCCGTGAGTCTGGCTCAGCATCAATAGAAAACGCACTGCAATTAATTGGCGGACAATTAACAAATAACTTGCAGTTATCAACCTCGCAATTTGCCATTGATATGTTGTTTTCTTTGCTAGAGCAAGAGGGAATTTCAAGAACGCTTTCGCGACCTACACTTACCGTACTTGCAGGCGAAAGCGCGGTATTTAAAGTAGGCGGCGAAGTGCCAGTACCTACAAGCTACAGCCCATCTGGCGTTACCAGCGGGCAACAAGGTAACAGCGGTTCAGTATTTAGTGGTACTGAGTTTAAATCGTTCGGCGTTGAGCTCAATGTTCGTGCTTTAGTGGATGACAAAGACCGCATAACCCTTGATTTAAATCCGGTTATTTCATTGCCAGACACCACACTCACAGCAGAAATAGCACAAAGCACCGGCAGCAGTTTAAACAGCAGTGCATTTAATACGCGCAGCATGCAAACTTCTACCCGTTTACAAGACGGGCAACCTTTAATTATTGGTGGCTTAATTAGTACAGATAACAACGCCAGTCACGACTTTGTACCCGATGCAAACGGCGAGAGCCTGTTTGGTAAATTAAGCGAAACAACCAGTAAAAGCGAAAACAACCGCGAGTTGATTATTGTGGTTACCCCTAATTTAGTCCGCGAGCCGGTTAATAATTTACGTGTGTGGCAAACAGTTGATTTAGATAGCCAAATGGCCAGTTTTATACAGGAGCAAGGGTTATGAAAGTAATATATATCATTATTTTACTGAGTATATCAGGCTGCGCACATATAGAGTATGCGCCCAGTGTAAACCCACATACGGCACTAAGTGATATTGTTACTAAGTATGCACTAAACAGCAGTGCTTTAACTTGTGAAGGGGTAAGCGCGGTTAATTGTTTAGCCTTAGTGCATGAGCTTAATCAGTTAATGCTTGAGCACCCAAACAATAAGGTTATTTTATCTGTATCAGCTTATGCACTGTATAAAAGCGGAAGAGCTAATCAGGCGCAATCGGTAATAAACAAGCTTCTTAATTTACCTAACCCGCCTTTAAACGCGCTATCTTTAGGTATTAACTTAGCTATTGAGCAAGGAAATTTAGCCAAAGCAAAACAAATTGCCCTGTACGCTATTGATGAATTTGGTACTGAGGCTTCACCGTATTTACAAATGGCGTCTATTTATTATGCGCAAGGGCATTATGTTATCGCAGCTAATTATTTAGAGCTTGCCTATAAATTTGGCACGCAGAAAAGTCATTATTACTATCACAAAGGGCTAATAGCTGAGGCGACACCTGATAACGCATTGGCGTGTCATTATTATAATGAGGCAATAGGTTTTGATGCGCAGCACAACCAAGCCACAGCGCGCTACGCGAAACTTTCGGTACTTGGTAATTGTAAAAGTTAAGGCCGCAAGGCCTTTTTATTTTATTAAACTACGCACTCCTTAGTTAAACCCGCTCATAAAAAGTAAAAATAACGTACCTACCTAAACAATTAAAATAGCCTTACTCGGCGTTGTTTAAACCTATCTCGCTTTGTGAATAATCCCAACTAATTGCTCGTCTCTCTTACTTTTAAAAGCTTTGTATAAATGAGTTAACAGCTTGCCTTTTAATTAATCTCTGCTTGCGTTTTAACGCACTTTAATAATGATTTGCAAAATGCGAATCATAACAAGGATAAGCAAAGCTTATTTTAAATAATAAAATTAAATCATTGATTTTTAATGATTTAATTAATGGCACGGTCCTCGCTATATATAAAGTGGGCATAAGCTCTAACACATTTAAGGTGATCATTATGAAAACTATGAAAAGCAACTTAAACGGTAAAAAACAACAAGGCTTTGTACTTACTTCTGAGCTAATTATTCTTTCAACATCTATGGTGGCAGCACTTGTAATTGGTTTATCAACCTTACCAGACTCTGTAACCAGCGAGCTTGAAGATGTAGCAGAAGCAATTGGCTCGTTAGATCAAAGCTATGTATTTGATGGCATGATCAACGCCGAAGGCACTGCAGAAATTTCAGGCTCTGGCTATGTTGATGCAGTAGATGTTTACGCAGGCGATGGTAGCTCGTTTACTTTTGTTGCCTCTGACTTTAGTGAAAGTGCTGCACTTATTAATGCAACGCCAAGTGGCGATGCTGCAACACGTACAGCAGCAGGTGGTTCACAAGGTAATTAAAATTATAACTACCTAAATCACACTGCCACAACCGTGTGGCAGTGAAATTTGTCAGGAGGAAATTATGAAAAGTAAAAATAATAAAGGGGCGACGACCGCTGCACTCACCTTACTTATCACCTCTGGCATGTTGGCCTCAGCGCTTGGCATCAGACAAGTAAACGAACAAGACTTAGTTACTGCCTGGGTGGTAAATAAAAATATGTCGGCGGGGCAAGTAGTGAGTGTGCACGATATTGCCCAAAAAGATGTAAACCCCAGTAACTATGCAAATATGGCGCTAAGTATACAAAATCCCCGCGCCTTTATTGGTAAGCAATTAGCCACTAATAAAATGGGTGAACAACCACTATTTGAAACAGATTTTATGCAGGTTAAAAGCCAAAATTTATCAGAGGCGATCCCCGCAGGCAGAGTGCTGTATACATTAAAATTAACCACTTTAGATATTCCATTATCGCGGGTGCACAAAGGCGACCGCTTAGATATTGTTGCTAAAACAAACCGGCTTGTAAGAACCGTTGCGCGCGATGTGCAGCTTATTGGCATTTCAAAAGGTCCTGGCAGTAAAGCGCAAAAAAATGGCGTGATGGACAGCCTAGCAAAAAAGGAGCCGGCAACCAGCGCGGGTGTGTCATTAGTGTTGGCTGTACTTCCTAAAGATGTATATTCGTTAGCCGCAATTGATACCCAAGATAAGGTATCGATAATTGTGCACAGCGCTTATGACATTGAACAAGGGCGCTTACAAAATTTCTCCCAATTACAAACTAGCCGAACAATTCAAGTGGTTAAAGGCGTTAAAAACCAAGCTGTTTATGTGGCTAAGTGAGGCGCTATGTTTAATTTATCAAGTAAACCAGAGTCTGTAGAAACCAATTTAAATACCTTTGAATCACTTAAAAAAATTCTACACGATGCGGTAATTGAAGAGTACGAGCAAGACCCAAGTGCTTTGCTTAATGATGCGCTGCTTGAAAAAATATCTGCCCTTTGCAGTGATATTGACGAATTTGCACAATCATCATTTAACAGCCATCAACAAGCTCAAGTAGTACAAGCCGTTTACGACGAAATACAAGGTTTAGGGCCAATAGCGCAATTTATGCTGGATGACCAAGTAAGCGATATTTTAATTAACGATACGCAAAATATTTGGATAGATAAGCAAGGTAAATTGCTATGTACAGCCAGTAAGTTTGACGATGAACGTCACTTACGTCGTTTTGTTGATAGATTACTTGATAGTTGCGCTCGACAAGTTAACGCACTGACTCCCATTGTAGATGGCAAACTAAAAGATGGCAGCAGGGTACATATTGTGGTGCCACCGGCATGCACCAGTGCTGCTATTGTTTCGATTAGAAAATTTAACCACAAAAAAATTAACGATGATTTTTTAATCGACAATAAGTTTTTAAGCAAAAACTGCCTCACTTTTTTAAAAACCGCGGTGGCCTTAGGGGTGAATATTTTAGTGTGTGGTAATGCCGGCGCAGGTAAAACTACTTTGTTAAATGTACTGGCTAATTCAATAAATACTAACGAGCGGGTAGTAACTATAGAAGAAAGTGCAGAGCTAAATTTGCACCATAATCATGTGGTGCAATTAGAGGCGCACGACACCAACAGCGATGGTAAAGGTGCCGTTACCCTGCGTGATTTAGTAAAAGCGGCACTAAGAATGCGCGCCGATAGAATACTTGTAGGCGAAGTACGCGCAGGTGAAGTAATAGACATGCTGCAAGCCATGAACTGCGGCCACCAAGGCTCAATGACCACCGTACATGCTAATAGTGCAAGCGATGCGGTAACCCGATTATCAACGCTAGTGCAATTACATAACGCGCAGCTAAGCGACACTCACACCAGCGCATTAATTGCATCAAGCATTCAGTTAATTGTACAAGTTTCTAGAAATACAAACGGTGTAAGAACCCTAAAAAGTATTGGCGAAATAAAGCGAGTAGACGCACGTGCGCAATACTCTGCGCTGTATAGCGTAAGTGATACCGAGCAAGTAAATGATAAGGCAATTAGTACCTCAAGCGTGGTGAGCTTTATGCAAAGCCAAGGTGCCAACGCAAACGAAATAAGTGCATTACTGCAACCGGCCAGGGAGCGTAATTATGAATAAGCTTGATTACTTACTGGCCATAGCAAGTGTTATGTCATTTACCTTAGCACTGAGTGTTTTTATAACACTTAAAGTAAAAACACACGCTGCAAATACTAAGCACGAGGTTGATGTACTTGAAGAAAAAGACATTATCACAGTGTCACTGCGGGTACTTGGGATTAACATCAGTAATGCTTTATTTATAAGCGTTGCTTGCTCGCTTGCCACCAGTACTTGGTATGTTGCACAGTATTTTTACCCTCAAGCAACTACGAGTGCATTAATCGTTTCTTTGGTTGTATTTATAACCTGCTTTATAGTGATTATTGATTTAGCGCACTATAAATTAGCCAGGTTTGAGCACTTATTTTTAGAGTACATAGAAACCGTACAATCGTGTTTAAGTACTGGGCTTTCACTTGTTCAGGCTATGCAATTTGCCGACGAACACGCCGATAAATACATTAAACCGCAAAGTCATTTATTACTGCAGCGCTTAAATATGGGCAGTGATATACAAAACTCGTTTGCCCCTTTAATTAAACGCTACAACTGCGAAACCGTGCGGTTATTTGCACATAGCATAATTACTCATACACAAAGCCAGTGCGATTTAACTGACATGCTTAAAAGTGTATGCAAAATGATGTCGTTAAGAACGCTAGATCGCCAGCAACTCAAAGCTAAGCTTTCTGGTACTAAATACGCTGCGCTGTTTAGTGGCGTTTTACCCTACGCTTTAGTGCCTTTATTTAATTACACCGATCCAACCTGGTTCGATCCGCTGTTAAATAACCCCAATGGCATGGCCTTTATTACCGTTGCTGTGCTTTGCCAGTTATTTGGCTTTTTATGGCTTCGCCTAAGCTTGAGGGTAACGCTATGATAGACCTATTTTTATTTGTTGGCTTATTGGTAAGTATGGGTGCATTTATCCATATTCAAAAGCAGTCATTAAAGGCTGAGGTTCAGCAACCTATCAAAACCAATATAAATTGGTATCCATTAATTGTTATTTCAAAAAGCCAATTTAGACAAGCAGGGTATCAGTTAAATAAAATTTTATTGAGCATGTACTGCTTTAAAATGGCCGCCACATTTTGTGCTTATACTGCCATAGAGATCACTGGTTATGTATTAAGTACACCGCTTGTTGCCATTATCTGTTTTATTAGTTTTTTTGCGCCTGATATGTGGTTTTTATTTAAAAAAGGCCAGCGTAAAGTACAAATAAACAATAGCTTAGAGTTTTTTTTAAGTGTGCTGTTAGTGTATATGCGCGCTGGCTTTTCGCTAGAGCGCGCATTTGCTTTAGCGGTTGATCACGGGTTAAGTAAAAAACACCCTTTATATAAAGAGCTTAAACTATTTTTGTTTGAGCTCAGTGCCGGTAAAGACCGCGAAACAGCCTTTAATTCGTTATATGACAGAACAGGGGTCTCGGGTTTAAAAAAATTAGCTAATTTAATGCTTATTGGCTCTAAGCTTGGCACCCCGTTAATACAGGCGGTTGAGTCACAATTAGAAAGCTTTGCGCTTAAAAAAAATATTTTATTAGCTAAAAAAGTAAATAAAAAAGCATTGCATACCACCTTTCCCATTATCTTAATTTGTTTTCCTATGTTTTTAGTGCTGGTGTTTTTTCCTGCGGCGCTGCAGGTAATGAATGTACTAAAAATGCTGGTTGAAGTGCTATAGGAGCGCTCTATGAATAAACAATACCAACAGGGCTACATACTCACTATTGAGCTGATTTTAATTATTACCATTTTAATTATTGGCTCAATTGGTGGTGTTATTTTAGTGCGCGATGCACTTATTAAGCGCTATCACACAAAAGTAGATAACCAAATAACAGTGGTTGATGCTAATAACACCCCTTTAGGTATCGCCATTGGGTTTGATGAGCACCAAGCCCCTTTAATTTTTTACACAGACCGCCAAGTCAATGCAACATATCGCGCTTTAATTGGGATACGCGATGACAGGTTCACCTCACGAGAAGCCATTTATTACGATGCGCCTAATTGCCAAGGCAACCCGTGCATAAAAAGTTTAAGTGATGAGTTTTCAGATAGTTTAGGAGTTAGTAACACCGCTAATAGTGGCAATGTAAGTTATATCAATGCGCTACAGCAAGGCTCTAATTATGCCATTGGCCAATTAAGTAACTCCGTAATGGGGCAATTACTAAAAAGTACAGCATTAGCGTGCCCCGCAACAGGTGACGAGATTGTATCGCGCTATATGTCTCAAAAGGTGGTTACTGGTAACCCGTGCGAAAGCTTTTCAATTGCTAAACAACAAGCCGATAGTAGTTGCTTGGTTGGTGTAACTGCGCTTGGTAATCCGTTACTAGGCATAGACAGTCAGCAATTATCGCAGTCGTGCAATAGTTGCCAAACAGGGTATGAGCCGCAAGGCGATATTCTAGATTTATATTTGCCACAAGTTGAAGTGTTATTAGGAACCGCGCTTGATGCACTGTCGCTCATAGGTGTAGCAAGCAGTGTAGATGTAGAGCTAGGCGGTATTTGCTGCCCACAAGGTACGCAACTAGAAGAAGATGAAAATATAGTAGAAACACTGGTATTTACTATTTTAGAAACAACTTTTGAGCTGCTAGGTATCGATTTAATAAATAACGACATAATTATTCAAACGCTGGCCCTTATTGGCATAGAGCCTGGCGTAACTTACTGCGAGGCTTCGCTCAATTTAACCTCGGCAGAGCCGGTGTTAAATGCACAAGGCGAACCTGCTTTAAATAACTTACTTCCGCCATTTAGAGTAAAACTTCCATCACATACAAGTGCTAACAGCACGCGTTGGATTTCTACACCGCCGAAAGGTGAAGGAGTGCGCCCATGAACAGTTCATATGCAAATACTATAAATGAATTTAACAACACACAAATAGATGAAATAAAACAAGAAATAACCGAAACACTGGCCCTAATGAAGCAGTTTTACGATGTTTCTATTGTGAAATTCGTTGATTATAATGCCTTGTATACGCAACAAATTATTAGCTGCGATGACCCATACAAAGCCGACAGTGAATTAAATAGCTTGGCACAAACGTGCACACAAGAAAAACTCTACATAATTGAAGACACCTTATTTGACCCACTAACAAAAGGGCGCTGCCAACAGGTACGCTTTTACTCTCAATATCCCATTTATAATTTAGATAACAGCTTAATTGGCGTACTGATCATTGCCGATATTTCACCTAAAACACTTATTGGCTCTCAAAAAGAGCAATTTGTATCTTTTGCGCAATTACTGCAAACCCAGCTTAATAAGCATTTTACCCCAACTAAGACAATTAAACCGAGTGAGACAAAATCACTGAATCGATTTGTTCACTTATTTAGCTTAGCGCCGGTGGCCTTTTTAATTGCGCTGGTTATTTGCTCGTTCTCGGCTTTGCTTTTATATACGTTAGATAAAAAAGATAAAAAAAGTGCCTATGCCATACAAACTCAGCAGTTAAGGCAAACGCTGTTTGATGCATTAGAGCGCTTTGACAACCAAGCACTTTATATTACTCAAAAAGATAAAATTGTTGCAGGCTTTTTAAGAAGCCAACAAAGTTATACACAGCAACAATTAAGTGATTTAGTAAAAACGCAGGTATCAAGCAGTCTAACGTATAAAGGTTTTGTTGTATTTGATAATGACTATAAACAACTTGCCATATGGTCTAAAAACAACTTTGATTTAGCAGCTTATGGCTTTACTAATTGGCTAAACGCATTTTCAATGCGAGCAAATAAACAATCAGTAGAGGTATTTTCTGTAGCCGATACAGCGTTTTTAATTTCAGAGATAAACATGGGTAATAGCGCTATTTATACACTCACAGCCTTTGATTTAAGTAAGTTTTTAAATGCCATAATTGGTAAGCTAAATACGCAAAATTATAATTTATTTATATCAACCCCTCAGTTTATATTAGGTAGTAGGGGGGAGCTAAATGTTAAAACTATTCCTAACAGCATAAGCGCAGCAAGTAGCCGTTTTCCTGCTACGTGGCGCTTGCATGTGCAACCCATTAAACCGATAACGCCTGCTAATGTATCTAGGTTCGACTTATTTAAACTGGCATTAATTAGCTTAGCTATATTTGCATTTGTTTATTATTTTTTACGTTTACCAAGGCGCTTACATGACGAAATTAAACAAAAAAATACCCTTATACTTAATAGAGAATCGCTGTTTTCAAGCTCGCTTGATGCGCTGCCGCATGGCTTTGCCATTTTTAATAGTAACGAATTTCCGGTAATAACTAATCAGGCATTTAACGAATTGTTTTCTCATGTTATTCAAAACAATAAGCAATTAAGTTACAGCCAAATAATGAGTATTTCTCAACAAAATAATATTATTACCCATTATCAAGAACATAATAAACTAGCTAATGAACATAGCCAATTAATAGATATAGGATTTAGCGATGGCCGCTGGATCACCGTTGTGCAAAGGCATACCGACTTTGGTGGCTTTGTTTGTTACTTTAGAGATGAAACACAAGCGCATCAAAAAGAGTTATTACTTGCCAAAGTAGTAGAAAAATCTAAGCAAGCTAACCAGCTCAAAGATAAATTTGTAGCACGCTTAGCAATGCAATTAAAAGCGCCACTTAGTTCACTGCAATCTATAGTAGAGCTTAATTATAAAAACAGTAAAGCCAATTTTAGCAATGAGTTAGAAAATGCATGCACACAGTTAAGTTGTGTTGTGCAGCAGTTGGTTAATATAAATAAAACCGATACCGGTAAATTAAAGCTTAAAATGAGCGCTATTAATTTATCTGACTTACTTAAAAATACGGCCGGTATTCTTAATAAAGACTCTGATGATAAAAATATAATTATTAATAACAATGTGCCCATAGATAAAGGCATAAGCAGTGATGAAAAACTGATTATGCAATTAATTATTCAGCTGGCTAGTGAGCTTATAGAAAGCACACATCAAGGCAAATTGTCGTTAAATTCTGAGCTGATTAACGAGCAAGGTAAACATTATTTGTCGCTGGGTTTTTCTATAAATAACTTAGCAAATCAGGGGAGTTTTTATAGTCAGTTACAAATGGTATGCAAACAACAGTCTTTTGAAAGTGATATTAATTTTGATGCTACATTAGAGCTGCGGTTTTTTATCTCAATTTTTAAAATGCTCGGCGGTAAAAATATTACTGTGCACGAGCGCGGTAAAACAACATCTATTAATTTATCGTTATTAGTTAACACGGTAGAATTGTTACCCGTAAGTGCAAACAAGCAAGAACCCATTACTGTAACTACAACGCATACAGAATTTAACAACACCAAATCGTTGTTATTAGTTGATGATGAACCGCTCGTAGAAATGGTTATTAAAGCCATGCTGAAAGATGAAAACGTAGCAATAGATTATGCAAGCAATGCAATAGAAGCTATGTTGATGGTGTCGCAAAATAATTACGATATTATTTTAATGGATATTGTTATGCCAGAACTCTCGGGCACAGACGCGATGCTTAAAATAAAAAAACATAACGCAGACAAGCAAACCAAAATTATTGCCCACACTTCAGATTCTGACACAAATAGTAATTCTAAGTATGTTGAACTTGGGTTTGACGACATGCTTGAAAAACCAGTAAAGCAGCAAGTATTAATTAATAAAATTAAGCATTTGCTAAGCTAGTCCAAATTAAACAATATAAAACTGTAAAATACACAGGGCCTATTATTTTTAATAGGCCCAAACTGGCAGTAATTATTTCATGTAGCTGCTACTTTATTTCATAATTTTAAAAATGAAGGTTATTTTATAACTCTTTATTTTTTACTCTTTTCGCTTAACTCAAAATAAATCCTACTTACTATTAATAGCCGCAGACCGCATTTTAAAACGCTCTCAGGTTTTTGTAATTATTAAAACATCAAAAAAAATATTTTAAAAACAAGCTGGGATGATAATTGCTCATCTCTATACATACACAGGTTTAGGCTAAATTTTAAATATTGATGAGGATATTAAGTATGAGTAAAACACAAACCATTACCGTTGAAGGCCACAAAATAGCGTATCAAGAAATGGGCGAGGGCACACCTCTACTATTATTACATGGTATTCCGACTAACAAATCGCTATGGCGAAATGTTATGCCAACACTGAGTGAGCAACATCGTGTTATTGCACCTGATTTACTCAATTACGGCGAATCGGATATGCCAAAAAATACCGATGTATCAATTAATGCCCAATGCAAAATAATCAGTCAATTTATGGATGAGCTAGGTATTGCTAAAGCAAACATCGCCTCTCATGATATAGGTGGCGGAATAGCACAACTCATGGCGGTAAATTACCCAGAAAAAGTAAACAGCTTAATATTAATTGATAGTGTTTGCTTTGATTCTTGGCCAATACCCGAGTTTGAACCTTTGCTTGAGCCTGGTGTAGAGCAAGAAACATCGGTTGATGAGTTTGTTGATACGCTAAATGATTTTATGCCAAAAGGTGTATACGATAAAAGCATAATGACCGATGAGCTGAAAAAACAGTATTTAAAGCAATGGAGTAATGAGCAAGGTAAAGCAGCGTTATTCAATAATATGCGCCGACTTAATAAAGAGTACACACAAGCAATTGCCGGTGAGCTTAAAAGCTTAAAGCATGAAACCCTCATTTTATGGGGTGATGAAGATAACTTTCAAAAACCTAAATATGCACCTCAGTTAGCTCAAACCTTACCAAATGCAACACTAACTTGGATAGAAAAAGCAGGGCACTGGGTTATAGATGAAAAACCAGAACGAGTAACTTCGTTAATGGGTGAATTTTTGGCTGATAAAAAGTTTTAAAATACCTTAATTTATATACATGTTAGCCACTTTGGCTAACATGTATATAAAACCATGCCGTTTGAGCTGTATTAATTTTTATATAATTAGTTACTCAAACGGCTTTTTGTTTTCATCTATTTTTTAGTATTAAACCATTTAAGTAAAGTAGCTATTAATTGCTCAATATTAATACATTAAAAGTATGCGTAAACGCTTTATATCAGGGTGATTACGCATAGAAAATCACAAAGAACTCAATTTAACATAATACATATAGGTATATAAAAACCCCTTTATTCGCTAGGTCTACAAACAACGTTACTACGTTGAATATAAGGCGAGGGTAGCTGTATACTCGCGACTTTTATTAGTAATACCAAAAGCCTAAGACGATATTATTGTATTTATAAACAATTAGTTAGATACATATTGCTGTAATAATGTACTGCTAATTTTTACCCTCATTTAATTGAGGATAAAACAATGAAGACAATAATAAAGGCATCAATAGTACTTACAGGTTTATGTTTTGCGCACAGTGCAAGTGCAGACAATTGTTTACAAGGTTGCCCAACAGGTTTAGATAATGGTAATACAATTGAGCGAAGTATTTATACTTTAAAAAATAATCGTTATACAAAGTTTGCAGATTGGGTGGCTTACCATGTTACGACTAGCACTATGAGTGGACCATCGAGAAGCAGAAGTTGGAAAGCTGATCCTGATCTATACTCACACTATACGTTAGAGCCTAGTGATTACACCGATGCATATGCAACAATAAATACCGATAGAGGCCATCAAGTTCCATTAGCATCTTTTAGCAATACGGATGATTGGAAACTAACAAACTTACTTTCTAATATTACGCCGCAATCATCCGCATTAAATCAAGGCCCATGGGTTAGGCTTGAATCTGCAGTGCGAAATCACGTAGGAAATGGAAATGATTTATATGTAGTAACAGGTCCATTATACGAATATTATTTTGCAGAGTTACCACAAGCTAACGAAGCGCATACCATTCCAAGTGGCTATTTTAAAATTGTTATGCAGCAAACTGGTAGCACAATTAAAGCATCGGCATTTATTATGGAGCAAACAGCAAGTCGCAGTGATAACTTTTGTAATACCGAAGTAAGTATTGATGAAGTTGAATCGCGCTCGGGTATAAATGTAATGCCAAACTTATCGTACAACAGTGCACAAACAATTGAATCATCAGTGTATGGTTTAAGGTCTGAACTAGGTTGTAACTAATTCATATTATTTTTGCGTTAAGCCTTAGGTTTTGAAGAAAAATCTAAGGCTTTAAATTAAACCTGATATGAGGCGTAATAAATTCTTGTAGCAGTAAGTTAGCTTTAAATAAAATGATAGAAACGAAAATTACAAAATTTGAGCCTGTTTAAAAAAGGTAATTAATTTTCATAAAGGGAGTATAGAGGCTGCAATATGGAATTTGTAATTGCTAGGCTTTATAAGATTAAAAGACTACATAAATATTAGCAAAAATTTCGGTGTAAAAAGTAGTGCGTAAGTTGTTGTTAAAAGTTACTGTGCATAACAATTTAAACGGTTAACTGAAAGACCAACTTTAAAACGACTATTACTCAAAACACCAAAAATAGGGGTTTATACGTAATTAATAGAAGCATAGTTACTTTGATTATGTATTAATTTACCGTATTTAACATAATATAAATTATAGGTAGTTATGTATATTATAATAAGGAGCGCGTATTACACTCCTACTATGTCCAATACTAGACGGTATCGGACATTAAAGTTGTTTTTGCCAAACTATACCATGCCTTACTTTGCTAAGTGCTTTTAGTTTATTTCTGGTCATTACGCTTTTATTTACACTCAAAACTTTACTAACAATATTACTTACAAATAACTTTAAGCATTGGCTACTTTAAAATTTTAACCACAGCAGTTTTTGATTTGCTATTTTCATCAACGTTCTTTCAGTTCGGCGCTCTTTTATTAAAGCGCTATTTAAAACGTTTTATAAAAAGCCTAAATTTATTAAAACTTTATTGGTATTTTAAATGAGCCTGTTAGTTTTCCTTTTTGAAAAATAAAGGCTCATTCAGTCAGTTAATATCCGTAGATTTTAAAAAGCTAGCTAAACAACCTTAGCTAATCCATACTTAAAATACGTTCTGCTGTGTATTCGTTAGTAATTAAACCGCTGATCATATTTGATCTAACTGCACCAAGTATCGCAAGTACTTTATCTTCACCGGCGGCTATAGCGTAAATTTGTTTATTACCTTCAATTTTTAATGGCGTACTGGCAACACGTTGGTTTACAGTGCAGTCAATTAATTGGCCGCGTTTGTCGTAAACCCAGCTGATCATTTCACCCACAGCCCCTAAATTTTGTAGCTCTTTTAGCTCTTGCTCATCAACAAAGCCATCAATATGCAATGGCGATTTTTCGCCTAGGCTACCTACACCCACAAACGTTACGTCGGCTTGAGTGGCCAATTTTAAGTTACTGGTAATATTATGTTGTGAATGCAATTGCTGTTTTTCTTCAACACTTCTTGGTAATACAGGAAGCGGCATTGGGTAATGCTTTGCATTTATATGCTCGGCCATTCTAACGACTACATCATAAGGTGAAGCGGACCCATCAAGTGCCATGTTACCTAGCATCGCCACTACTTTGTGTTGGCTACAATCTAACGTTGGCAGTTCATCAACGCATGCACGTAATACACGCCCAGTACCCATAGCTAAAATTTTTGGTGTTTCTGATTTTAAATGGCGTTGTATTTCAGCAGCCCCGGCTTGCGCTAAACCCACTGTAGAGTTTGGATCTGAGCCATCGCTAGGCACTACTTCACAAGAGTCTAAGCCAAAACGGCTTTTAATTTTTTCTGCTAAATCCATACATTTAGCAATAGGATGATCGAGCCTTACTTTAATAAGCCCTTGGCTTACAGATAATGCCACCATACGTTGAGCAGATTGACGAGATACATTGAGCTTTTTGGCAATTTCGTCTTGTGTTTTACCCGCAACATAATAGAGCCACCCTGCTCTAGCTGCATCATCGAGCTTACGTATTTCTGTATTTGATAGCTTTGCCACATAAACCTCTTATTTTGATAAGCCGCTTAGTTTTAGCGATAAATCATTTTATAATATTTGCAAATATATCATTCATTTATAAAATGCCGAAGTGTCACATTAATTTAATAACCAATACTTTAGGTAAATTTGCTATTCCTAAAGTATTGGGTGAAAACGGCGGATTAAACTGTTGGGTTTTTAATCGTTAACCCATTTTTATCAAATCTATGTACCTTGTGCTCAGGCGCACTTAAATAAATTGTATCGCCATATTGTAGTGGGCAATCGCCATCTGCTTTTACCGTAACCGTACTGCCATCGTTAATAGTTACATGTAAAAAGCTTTCAGAACCTAAATGCTCGATAACGCCTACAGTACCTTGCCAAGTTCCTGACTCAGTTGAAATTTCAAAGTGCTCAGGACGTACACCCAAACTGTGCGTTTGTGCATGGCTATCGTTATCTACTTCAATAAAGTTCATTTTTGGTGAACCAATAAAGCCTGCAACAAATTTATTTACTGGGTGCTGATACAGCTCAAGCGGCGTTCCGACTTGCTCAATAATCCCACCATTAAATACTGCAATTCTGTCTGCCATTGTCATCGCTTCAACTTGGTCATGTGTTACATAAATCATTGTTGTAGCTAAGCTTTTGTGTAGCTCAGAAATTTCTAAGCGCATATTTACACGCAGTGATGCATCTAAATTTGAAAGCGGTTCGTCAAACAAAAAAGCCGACGGTTGCCTAACAATTGCACGCCCTATTGCTACACGTTGGCGTTGCCCGCCCGATAATTGCCCTGGTTTACGGTCTAAGTAATCAGTTAAATTAAGTATTTTAGCGGCATTTGCTATTTTACTTTCAATTTCCGCAGGGCTTACTTTTGCACGTTTTAGTGGAAACGCAATGTTATTGCGTACACTCATGTGCGGGTACAAAGCGTACGACTGAAATACCATAGCTAAACCACGTTTTGCCGGTGGCGTCTGTGTTGCATCTTGGCCATCAATCTCAATTGTCCCGCTGGTTGTGTCTTCCAATCCGGCAATCATACGTAGTAATGTTGATTTACCACAGCCCGATGGCCCTACAAATACAATAAATTCACCGTCTTTTATCTCTAAATCAAGCGGTTTAATTACGTTAACTTCATCAAAACTTTTAGTTACTTTTTTTAGTGTGATGCTGCCCATGTGTGTTCTCCTACTTTACTGCGCCAAAGCTTAAGCCGCGCACTAATTGTTTTTGACTAAACCAACCAAGAATTAATATTGGCACAATGGCCATGGCAGATGCTGCCGACAACTTGGCGTAAAATAACCCTTCTGGGCTTGAGTAACTGGCAATAAATGCCGTTAGTGGTGCGGCATTCGCAGCGGTTAAAATGAGTGTCCAAAATGCTTCGTTCCATGCCAAAATTACGTTTAACAGTAATGTTGAGGCTATGCCAGGTAATGCGATTGGCAGTAATACATGAAATATTTCTTCACCAATAGTTGCACCATCCATTCGTGACGCCTCTAAAATTTCACCCGGAATTTCTCTAAAGTAGGTGTATAACATCCATACCATAATCGGTAAGTTTATTAAGGTCATAACAATAACTAAGCCCAGTTTTGTATCTAATAAAGCAAAGTCTCTAAAGAGTAAATAAATAGGAATTAACACCCCTACCGGCGGGAGCATTTTTGTAGAAAGCATCCACATAAGTAGGTTTTTAGTTTTTTTCGTTTGCACAAACGCCATTGACCACGCGGCTGGTACGGCTATTAATAAGCCCAATAAACTTGAGCCTAGTGATATAACCACCGAGTTCCAAAAGTGATCAAAATACGGCGAGCGGGCTAACACATCTTGATAGTTTTCCAGTGTCCAATCAAAAGCAAATAACGCTGGTGTGGCTGATATTGCTTCTGCTTCGGTTTTAAAACTGGTGATTAATGTCCATAAAATTGGGAAAAATATCATCCCACTGATGGTCCATGCTGCCAGGGTATAAATTAGTTTTGATTTTTTATTTGCTGCACTAGCCATGATTAACCCTCTAAGTTTTTACCAATAAGGCGCATTAAAAATATGGCTACAATATTGGCAATAATTACTGCAACTATGCCCCCTGCTGAGCCCCCGCCTACATCAAATTGTAATAACGATTGGGTATAAATTAAGTAAGTAATATTGGTTGATGCATACCCAGGCCCGCCACTGGTTGTCACTAAAATTTCTGCAAAAATAGAAAGTAAAAATATAGTTTCAATTAAAATAACAGCGGTAACAGCGCGTGATAAATGCGGCAGCACGATGTAAAAAAACTTACTAAAAGGCCCTGCACCATCTAAATCGGCAGCTTCGAGTTGTTCGCGGTCAAGGGATTGAATTGCCGTGAGTAATATCAACGCTGCAAACGGTAACCACTGCCAAGAAACAATAATAATGATTGAAAACAAAGGCATTTGCGCAAAAAAGTCGATAGGTTCAAACCCGAGCCAAATTGCAAAGTGTGCAAATAATCCGTTTACAGGGTTCATAAACATGTTTTTCCACACCAAAGCCGATACGGTTGGCATAACAAAAAATGGGGCGAGAACCATAATACGAACATAGTTTCGCCCCCATATTGCTTGGTCGAGGAGAACAGCTAAACCGATACCACCACAAATGGTGATAGCTAATACACCCGTTACTAAATAAAGGGTATTAAAAAAGGATTCAACAAATGCGGGATCTGTTAAAAAAAACTCGTAGTTTAAAAAGCCTACAAATTCGCGTTCACCAGGAATAAGTAAGTTGTAATCTACAAACGAGAAATAGAGTGTCATGCACAGCGGCACTATCATCCATCCTAGTAATAAAATTACACTAGGAAATAGCATTATGCGTGCAAGCGTACGAGACTGTGTAGTTGCCATATCAGTGACCTTCAAAAAGTCAGCATTAACCTTAGCAACAACGACAAACGGCTACTAGATAACATGCTAATGCTGACGAAAAATACGAGGTAAGTGTTAAACTTACCCGCCTACTTATTTATTTTGGGTAACGCGCTTTACGCATTGTGCGCTCAACTAGGCGTTGTGATGTGTTAAGCGCTTGCTCAACAGTCATTTGCCCAGTAAGTGCAGCGGAAAACTGCTGCCCAACAGCAGTGCCAATACCTTGAAATTCAGGGATAGCAACAAACTGAATGCCAACATAAGGCACGGGGTTAACAGTAGGGTTTTTCGGGTCGGCCGAATTAATAGAATCAAGCGTTATTTGTGCAAACGGTGCTGCATTCATGTATTGCTCGTTTTCATAAAGTGATGCGCGAGTACCCGGCGGTACTTTTGCCCAGCCTTTGTTATCGGCAACTAATTGGCTGTACTCTTTTGATGTAGCCCAGCTAATAAATTTCATTGCAGCATCAGATTTTTTACTGCTAGAAGGAATTGCAAGTGTCCATGACCATAGCCAGTTACCACGTTTACCTAGGCCATTATCTGGTGCAAGTGCAAAGCCTACTTTATCAGCGACTTCAGAATCTTTTTTATTGGTTACAAATGCGCCAGCAACCGTTGCATCAATCCAAATACCACATTTACCCGTTTGAAATAACGCCAGGTTTTCGTTAAACCCATTCGCTGACGAACCCGCAGGTCCAGACTCTTTCATAACATCTACATAGTACTGGAGTGTGGCTTTCCACTCAGGGGTGTTAAATTGTGGTTTCCAATTTTCATCAAACCAGCGAGCGCCAAACGAATTTGCCATTGAAGTAATTAAAGCAACATTTTCGCCCCAACCAGCTTTACCGCGTAAGCAAAGGCCATAAACACCTTCATCTTTATTGGTCATCGCTTTTGCAGCTTTTTGAATAAAGCTCCACGTAGGCGCGTTTGGCATTTCTAGGCCGGCTTTTTCCATTAGGTCTGTACGGTACATAACCATAGAGCTTTCGCCATAAAATGGGGCCGCGTATAATTTGTTATCTATCGTTAAACCACTGCGAATAGCCGGTAGTAAGTCATCAACGTCGTAATTTTCACCTAGGTTATCAAGCTCAGTTAGCCAGTTTTGTTTACCCCAAATTGGCACTTCATATGTGCCAATTGTCATTACATCGTATTGGCCGCCTTTTGTGGCAACATCGGTTGTTACACGTTGACGTAAAATATTTTCTTCTAGTGTTACCCATTTTAATGAAATATCTGGGTTTTGTTCTTCAAAATGATTGCTAAGCTCTTTCATGGTGATCATGTCACCATTATTAACAGTGGCAATGGTTATGGTTTCTTTAGCGGCTACGTTAATAGCCATAATTGAACACGCGAGCATTAATAATTTAGTTTTCATCGGGTTAACCCTCATAAATATGTTAAATGACGCTTAAAAATAACTGTAAAGCGCCTTAGTAAATAAAGCGGTGAGTAATTTCAACGTATTTAGAGCGCTGAAATTACCTTTAAACCAAACAGTAAGTTAGTAAGCTATTTAAAATTTAACTGAGATTTCTGAGGTGAAACCGTCAAAACCACGACCAATTTGGCCGCCTGAGTTTGCGCCTTCTTCTTGGTTTACATACTCAACTTTTAAAAGTGTAGAATCTGTAAACCAGTAACCTGCGGCTACTTGTAAGCGCTCAACGGTGTTATCGTTTTGGCTGATTAAATCGGAAGTGTTTTCTGACTCTGCATAGCGCGCGGCTACGTAAAGTTTTTCAGGAATGATATATTGCTGTGCTTCAACGGCGTAATATTCTACTGAGCTTTCGCCTTTAATTACACTGTTAGAATCAAACGTAGTACCGTTTTCGTCTGCCACGCCATCTGTACCAAAGTAGGTAATACCTGCCACTGCGTTACCTGCAGAGTCTGCAAAGGTGTAATCGTCAGACGATTTACCCAACATTAAAATGATGCTGGTTTGATCTGATGGCTGATACGCTAAATTTAATTGAATGATAGACTGATCAAGCCCTGGCATAACACCTACGTGAGTATCACGTTCGCTTGAAGGAGAAGCCGAAAAGTTATAGTTTTCGCCATCACCAAAACGGTAATTTGTTGTTGTGAGTCCATCTAAGCTCGCTACGCCATTTTCAAAACGAAGTTGGTCGCCTTGGTTAGCTTGTAAGTAATTTAAGCCAACTTTAAAGCCACCTTCAAACTCTAATGTACCTTGTAAGCGGTAGTTAAAGCCTCTATCTTCTTGAAATGCTTCGCCAAAGCTTGATGTAGTAATGTGACCCGCTACGTTATAAGAACGAAGTACACCACTGTCAAAAGTTTCTGTGTAGCTTAATTGTGCACCGTTTTCTGCGGTTGCGTAGTCGTTAATGCCGTTACCAATTAAGGCATTACCTTGGTTATCAGCGCCGTCTTGAAAACCTTTAAACTGAAATGGAGACGCGCCAATATTACCTAAACGAAGCGTTAAATTTTCGTTTTCGTTTGGTGTGCCGTATAAGCCAAGTAAATCAAATTCAATACCTGCAAAGTCGTTATGGAACGAAAAATCACGGTCGCCGCCGCCAAAATCATTTGGCTCTTCGGCTATATCAATGTCGGCAGTAATGTATTCATTTATATGAAACTTAAGCATTAAGTTAGCTCTAATACGCCCAAAACCTGATGACTGCTCTTCATCTCCAGGACGAAATGCACCGTCTTTAGCTTGTATAGACTGAAAGTTTTGCATTGCTAGAAAGTTAACGTCAAGGCGGTCAAAGTAATCTGACATTTCTGCTTGTGCAGGCGCCGCCAACGCTGCTGCTACTAAAGTTAGCGCAAATTTAGCTTTCTTATTATTTAACATAATGAACTCTCTATTTAGTGTGTTGTGTATTTTCAGTGTGCAGCTAAAGCAAATGGGCATTTTATTTAAATGTGTTTTTAAGCTTCGTAATGGGCATTGGCTCAGCTAATGAGCATAATCACAAATGAATAATGTAACGTCAACATCTTTTATTACAAAACATTTACATGAAATCGTGTTTATAAAAATTTACATTTATAAACAAGGGTTTAATAGTTTTGAATTCCAAAATAAAATTGCCAGTTATGACTAAAGTCTTATTTAAAATGTCCTGTAAAGGGCTATTGAAGAGCGATATTTAACATTTATTAACCAATTAAATGGTGTGGGCGTTTAATTAATACAGCAGGTTTAGGCGCGTAAAAGCGCTAATTGGTTGTTTTTTGATTTACTTTCTTGAGCTTATACAGTGCTTAGCATAAAATTAAATTACTTTAGATGTATAAAAAATAGAAGTAATTAACATATGGAATTTGTGCGCCCGCTTGAGCCTATACTTATTATTGATGACGTTAAGGAAATACGTGACTACCTAAACCAAATATTAACAGAGCTAGGCTTTGAAGATATTTTAGAAAGCAACGATTACCTTTCTGCAAAACCCCTTCTTGATAAAAAATCACCCAATGTCATATTTTTGGATGTGGACTTACCTGATTCTGAAAGCTCTGATATTCTAGAACATATTAATGATAGCTACCCTCACGCTCACGTTGTTATGTGCTCGGGTCATAACACCCTTGAAAACGTGCAAAACACCTGGGAATTAGGCGCTAAAGGCTTTATAGAAAAACCTTTTAACGCTAAAAAAGTTAATTCTGTTATGAAGCGCCTCGAACTAAGCGAATAAAATAAGGTCAGTATGCAAAGCACTGTTACGGCAATTATCGACGATTTATCGAGTGTTATTTTTGGAAAAAAACAACAAATAAAACTAGCACTCACCTGCTTATTCAGTGAAGGACATTTACTGATAGAAGATTTACCCGGTATGGGCAAAACTACGCTCTCACATGCACTTGCTGCTGTGCTTGGGCTGTCGTATCAGCGTATACAATTTACAAGCGATCTTTTACCTGCCGATATTTTAGGAACCAATGTATTTAACGCTAATGAGCACACGTTTACATTTCATAAAGGGCCGATTTTTAGCCAAGTTGTATTAGCAGATGAAATAAACCGCGCGGGCCCTAAAACGCAAAGTGCATTGCTTGAGGCAATGGAAGAGCAGCAAGTTACAGTAGATGGTACTAAGTACACATTACTAAATCCTTTTTTTGTAATTGCCACGCAAAACCCGCTTTATCAGTCGGGTACTTACCCACTTCCAGAATCGCAGTTAGATCGATTTTTAATGCGTATAAGTTTAGGCTTTCCTCCTAAGGAGGCAGAAAAACAACTTATTTTAAACATAAGACCGCGAGACTACAGCCAATTACCACAAAGAATAGACGCTAAGCAGCTACAGCAAATTCAAACCTTAATTAACCAAATTGTAATAAGTAGCCCTGTAATCGATTATATTATTGAATTAGTAACGCATACTCGTCAAAGCGCAGCATTTGCAGGCTCTCTCTCCCCTCGGGCAAGTATGGCGCTGGCCAAAGCGGCTAAGTCGTGGGCATTTATTGAAGGGCGAGAGTTTGTAACCCCTGACGATGTACAAGCTGTATTTGCAAGTGTGTGCCAGCACCGATTAGGTTTGCATAACGAGTCGGGCGAAGCGCAAGTAAATGAAATTTTAAAAACCGTTGCTGTGCCAGTTTAACGTGTTATTTAAAAAAAAAGCCAAAAAGGTCAGTATATTAGGCGCTTTAAAAAAGCGTTTACTTAATAAACTACTTAAAAACAAGCATTCAAAGCAATCCATTAAACTGGCTCATAACAATATTTATGTAGTGCCCTCGCAGCTCGGCTTTTACTTTATTATTGTGGCTATTTTAAATTTTGTTATGGGCATTAATTATCAAAATAACTTAATTTTGGTGATGGCTTATTTAATGTTTGTGGTGATGATTATTGCTGTGCTGCTTGGTTATACAAATGCCAAAGGGCTAAAAGTTGAATATATAAAAAGTTTTGCCAGCTTCTCACCAAATAAAGGCTCGGTTAAATTTATTTTAAAAGCCCCTACACTTACGCAATCAGTATCGCTTAGCTACTCGAGTGACTCAGAATACGCAAAGCACTTAGCGCAAGTTACGCCCAAAGACAGCGCTTTAATTATTAACCTACCTTATAATGCCCGCGGTAAATATACCCTTGAACGTTTTAAAATACACAGTAATTACCCATTTGGGCTAGTAAGCGTGTGGAGTTATATACAACCCAATGACTCTGTTTACGTTTACCCTGCGCCAGAGCATGTATTAAACGACACTTACAACAGTACGTTTGAACACACAACGCAAACAGGAAGTATTAAAGAGCCCGGCAGCGAAGAGTTTGATGAGCTAATTACGCATTTACCAGAAATGGGGCTGCAGCGAATTTCATGGAAACATTACGCTAAATCGCAGCAGTTGCTAGTAAAAGAATTTATAGATTATAAAAAGTCCGATATTGTTTTTGATTTTAACCTGCTAACGGGTAACACCGAGCAACGCTTGAGTCAGCTTTGCTTTTTAGTGTGTAATGCATGCGAAAACAACACACCGTTTACACTAATTTTGCCCTCAGCAAGTTACAAAGCAACTAACGACACGCACGATAAATCACAGTGTTTAGCACTTCTGAGCGAATACGGCGGAGCAAATAATGGCTGAGCTATTAAATTACCGGGCAATTAATTTAGCAATGAGCTTTATATACGCCTGCTTATTCGCGTTTTATTTATCGCATATGCCCATACTGTTTATTGGGGTTTTATCGCTTTTATGTCTTTGGAACGTGTACTTAACACTGACTAACAACCCTAAACCTAACGCGTGGCTTGCAAATATTTTGGCTGGACTAGCTTTAATATTAATGATTTACACCATAGGTATAGGCGATACAGTAATATTATTTGTTGCTATGTTATTGCTCTCTAGTATTTTTAAATTACTGCAGGCTAAAACAAAAAAACATTACCATATTATTGTCACACTCACGTTTTTTTCTATTTCAGCGGCGTATTTGTTTAACCAAAGCATAATAACCACCTTAACCATGAGCGCCCTATTTTTACTCAACTTTGCTGTATTGAGCTTAATTGAATCTTCGCATAGTTTAAAATTAGCCTCTAAACAAAGTGCTAAGCTGTTATTTATTGCTTTGCCTTTAGCAATATTTTTGCTGTTGTTTTTACCTAAAATGCCCGCTTTTTGGCAGTTACCTGGGCCAAAGCTTGCTAAAACAGGGCTCTCTGAACAGGTAGACCCGTTTGATATTGCAAAGCTGTCTAATTCTGATGAACTGGTTTTTAGAGCACGTTTTGATAACGACACGCCCGTCTCGCCTTATTATTGGCGAGCACTTGTGCACGATACCTTTGATGGTAAAGCGTGGAAAACATCTGATTTATTAAAATATAATAATCAAAGCGCTGATCCCAATAAACAAATTACGATACAACACACCTACACTATTATTGCCGAGCCTGCTAATCAAAAATGGTTATATGGGCTTGATTACGCAACCAGTAACAATAAAAATGTTGAAAGTAATGCGCTAGGGTTACTTCGAAAAAAACAATATCAAGCTAAAAGCTTGCAGTATCAGGTATCAAGTGCAGCACTGAGTACAGAGCAACTTTCAAATTGGCAAACCGCTTATTACACACGCTTAAATAACCAAACAAACCAACAAGCATCCAAGCTTGCTGCCAAACTTAAACAATCAACAACCTCGCAAAGTGACTTTTATAATGCATTGCTTAGCTACTTTGCTAAACAAGAATTTAGTTACACGTTAACCCCTGAGCCAATGACCGGTGACAGCACTATTGATCAATTTTTATTTGATAAAAAGCGCGGCTTTTGCGGCCATTACGCCAGTGCAGCAGCGTATATTTTTAGAAGCGCCGGTATTCCCGCACGCTTGGCCAGCGGTTATTTAGGTGGTGAAAAAAACCAAACAAATAATTATTTATCGGTTCGTCAATACGATGCCCACGCTTGGGTTGAAGTGTATATTAATAATCAGTGGCAAATTTTTGATGCCACTGCGGTGGTCGCCCCCGAGCGGTTAAATGGTTCACTTTCGCAAAACGAAGAACTCAATGATGAATTTAAAAGTAATCTCGATTTTGGCTTAGTGAGTTTAAGTAACTTTGCAGCCGTTAATTGGTTAAGGCTCAAACTAGAAACCCTTGATTACCAATGGACTAGCTGGGTACTTGGCTTTGACGAAGAAAAGCAAAGCAACTTTTTAAAATCACTTTTTGGTAGTAAACATCTTTGGCTGGTACCTTTAGCGGTTATTTTAGGACTTGCTTTTAGCTTTGCTGCTTACTTTATTTATTTAAATTGGCCACGCAATAAAAGTAAACGCCCGCCGTTAGTTTCAGAATTTGAGGCAATTAAGCACTGGGCAGGTAAAAACGACATAGCGGCGCCTAGTCACTATTCACCTAATCAGCAGTTAATATACTTTGCTGAGCAAAGCCCTGATACTGCGGAACCTTTAAGCGAATTTAGCTATTTATTTAATCAAGTGCGCTACGCTAAAAAACCTTTTACTAAAGAACGTAAAAATCAGGCTAAAGATCTGATAAAATTAATTAAATCTTCAAAATAGAGAAAACTATGAATGCGGTTGTTATAGGCGTTATTTTAATGCTTGGGCTCTCCTTAGCACGTGTAAATGTCATTGTAGCTATGATAATTAGTGCACTTGTAGCTGGTTTAACAGCGGGTTTAGGGATAAAAGAAAGTGTTGATGCATTTAATTCTGGTTTGTCGGCCGGCGCTGAAATTGCACTAAGTTACGCAATGTTAGGTGCCTTTGCAGTGGCTATTTCAAAATCGGGATTAACCCGTATCCTCGCCGAAAAGCTATTAAACAAAGTGAATGCACAAGGTGCTGGCAGCGAAACCTTTTTAAGCTATTTTATTTTATTAATTATATTAGGCTGCGCTGTTTCTTCTCAAAATTTAGTGCCTGTGCACATAGCCTTTATACCTATTTTAATCCCCCCTTTGCTGGTTGTGTTTAATCAACTACGTTTAGACCGTCGCGCCATTGCCTGTATATTAACGTTTGGTTTAGCTACCTCTTACATGGTATTGCCTTATGGATTTGGTGGCATTTACTTATACTCTATTTTGCATAAAAACTTAGTTGATAACGGCCTAGACATAGTTAACACCCAAGTGCCTATGGCAATGATTATTCCTGCCTGCGGTATGTTGGTTGGGTTAATTATTGCGGTGTTTATAAGTTACGTAAAGCGCCGTGACTACCAAGCGCAACCGTTAACAACACAAAGCAAAGCTAGCGACATTGAGAAGCCAAAAAAAGTGATGATCGTGGGTTTGTTTGCTGTGCTTTCATCATTGGTTGCACAAAACCTAAGTGGCTCTATGATATTAGGCGGCCTTGTTGGCGTAATGATATTTAGTGTATTTGGTGTTGTTAAGTGGGAAGAAAACGGCGACGTATTTAGTAAAGGCGTCGCCATGATGGCAATGATTGGCTTTATTATGATTTCGGCTCAAGGATTTGCCTCAGTAATGAAAGCAACCGGTGATGTAGCAAGTTTAGTTCACAGTGGCGCTGCATTATTTGATGGCAATAAGCCCCTCGCTGCGGCCTCTATTTTATTGGTGGGATTATTGATAACAATGGGTATTGGTAGTTCGTTTTCTACAGTGCCAATTATAGCTACCTTATTTGTTCCTTTATGTTTAGATTTAGGTTTCTCGGTTATGGCGACCGCGGCTTTAGTGGGCACAGCGGGTGCATTAGGTGACGCGGGCTCTCCTGCCTCTGACTCTACACTTGGGCCAACCTCGGGTTTAAATGCCGATGGTCAACATGACCATATACGAGATTCGGTGATCCCCACCTTTATACATTTTAATATTCCATTACTTATATTTGGATGGATTGCGGCTATGGTGCTTTAACACCTCTGCACTTATAGTGTGTATAATTCGTTATTTTTTAAGGCATGTATTTCATGCCTTTTTTATACCTCCCTCTTTGCTGATCTAATCTATATATTTTTATAGCTGCTAAGATTGCTTTTACAATTAGTTAGTATGATGTGTTCTTTTGCTGTAATTAAATAAGCACCTAATAAAGGTGCTTATTTAAAGGCCGCTTGCCTTAATATTTACTTATCAAAACCGTAAATCATTTTATCGCACACAACCGGTGTCGGTCTGTGATCATCATCTACGGCTACAAAGGTAAAGCTGCCTGAAATAGCCGAGTGCTTATCATCTTTATGCATGGTCTCTAAACAAATATCCACATCCACTTTAAGTGATGTATTGCCCACATGCACAACTTTAGCAATTAGCTCAGCAAAAGTCCCCGCTGGAATAGCCTCTTTAAAATCAACTCTATCAGATGAAATCGTCACTAACGGCTTTCGGCAAAAACGAGTGGCGGCAATAAAAGCAACCTCGTCCATCCATGCTAACGCATCGCCACCAAATAATGTGTTGTGATGATTAGTGCGCCCAGGAAACACCGTTTTAGTAACCGAGGTCGTTGAGTCTTCAATACGCTTTGCAATAATTGCATCGCGGTTAATGTCTGTCATAGTATCTACTTTTTATTAGCAAGCTTATCTTGCATCAATAATGCTGGGTCTAGGCGCTCGCCTTCCCAGTTAAAACGCCAATCAAGGTGTGGGCCTGTTACACGCCCTGTTGCACCTATTTCGGCAACTTTGTCGCCTTGGCTTATTGTATCGCCTACTTTTACATCTAATTTGCTTAAATGAATATATGTAGAGGTAACGCCATGGCCATGGTCAATAATAAGCGTACCGCCAGAGTAGTATAAATCGGGGTCAGCAAACACCACGGTGCCACTAATCGGAGCATAAACAGGCGAGCCGGTTTTATTGGCAATATCTAAACCAAAATGTGGGCGTCGCGGTTCACCGTTAAAATATCGTTGGCTACCATAAACCCCCGATATACGCCCTTGTGCAGGCTTTAATACCGGGTCTAAAAAGTACTGTAAATCAGAGTTAACTGCGCGCGCTTTACGTATTGCTTGTGCCTCACGGCTAATACGTGCGCTTACTTCTTTAGGGGGCGACACATACTTTTTTGCCACACCGGTAATTTTATCAATTTTATAATCACGTTTAGTGATCATTAAATCTTGCGTGTGTGTTTTACCGTTATTATCTACCCACGTAAGGGCGTGTTTTGCTTTCGCGTCGCGACCAAAGCCAAACACAAAATCGCCAGAGTCTGATAACTTTAATGTTTTACCATCTAGCGATACCGACTTTACATTCTCAAGCTTGCCAGTCACTAAGCCGCCCTGCATTAGGTGCCCTTTTAGCTCAAGCGCTAATGCACTAAAGCTAGTTGTGGTTACAAGCGCTGTGGCTAAAAGAGTTTTAAGCATAACTAATCGATCCCTTTCCTACGCCTTCATAAGCGGTAATTTTTACGTCTTTGTTTGGGTATTCTGCCTTAACTTGCTCAGCAAGGTGCTGAGCAATACATTCTACCGTTGTATCAACAGGTAAAATGTCACAGCGTGACTCGCTTATCGCCATTTCAAAGTATCCTTGTGCAGCGGTGTAAGCAAAACACACATCATCGTTTTTAGCGCTTATGTGTTTTAATTCGCTTGCAGCGATTTGGTCTTCACGCGTGGCTAAGTAAATATCTTGCCATTTTTCTGCCCATTGCTTTTGTAAGCGTGGCATAGACATACCATCTAAACTAATACCAATTTGCGAGCGATGGCCATGAATAATACGCTGACAGTTACCATCGTGCTTTTTAAGGCCATGGCTGTAATGATAATAAAAACTTTGGCTGTGCTCTGGTTTAAGCGACAACTCAATTTTTTCAATGTTTCCTGGCAGTTTTGGTAAAATAGTGTCGATTAAAAATTCAGTCACTGATTCAACGCTAATTTCTGGTGCATCTATCATGCAATAAGCTTGATGCGGAGCACTCATTGCTAAATGATGGTTATCGCCAAATGTGCAATCGAGCGTTTTGTGCGAATCAAATTCTTGTACTGTGCCATTTAAACCTTTAGCAATTGCTAGTTTGTGGTCTAAACAGTCGTCAATTATGCCTTTAATTTGCTTTTTAACTAAGCCAAAGTCTAACACCATAGACTCTTCATTTAGCTTGCCATGCAACGTTAAGTCAACAATCCAGCTCTCGCCAACGGCGCCGCGTTTGTTACATAAGTAAGAAAAATCAATCACTGTTAGTGAGTTAACAAAAAGGATCATAAACTTCCTTTAAACTGGTTATAAGTCAGGGGTAATTATAATGATTTCTGATTGTAATTGCGCGGTTTTATAGTGCAAAAAGCAATCGCCACTACTGATTGGCGATAAATCACGCAAAAAAGTGTTTTTTTCAACTGCTCCGAGTTGTTTAGCGTACAAGTGTACGCTAAAGTACTTGGCAATTTCTAAGCGAAGATAAGTGTTATGGAACCTAAAAATAGCTATACAAAAGAAGATTTGATCCTATGTGGTCAAGGTGAAATGTTTGGTGAAGGTAACTGCCGTTTACCAAGCGACAACATGTTAATGATGGACCGTATTACTTCAATCACTGCTGATGGCGGCGAGCACGGTAAAGGCCAAATCGTAGCTGAGCTTGATATTGACCCAAGCCTATGGTTTTTCGATTGCCATTTTAAAGGCGACCCAGTTATGCCAGGTTGTTTAGGGCTAGATGCTATGTGGCAACTCGTTGGCTTTTTCTTAGGCTGGTCTGGTGGCCCTGGTTTAGGCCGTGCTTTAGGTGTGGGTGAAGTTAAATTTACCGGTCAAATTTTACCTACCGCTAAAAAAGTAACGTACCGCCTTGATATGAAACGTGTAATTAAGCGTAAACTATTTATGGGTATGGCTGATGGCACAGTTGAAGTAGATGGCCGCGTAATTTACGAAGCAAAAGATTTAAAAGTGGGCTTATTTCAAGACACAAGCGCATTCTAAAATTAGTAATGAATGTATGCAAAAAGGCCTCCAGTTGGAGGCCTTTTTACGTTAATTCTTATCTGATGAATTAGGTTTTATACATGTTTCGGTTTTCAATTGCTTCACGCCAACCGCCTAACCATTCTGACTTAGGATCGATTTGCTGATAAGGGCATAGCTCTTTTGAGCGCCCGGCTAAACCTGCTTTAAAACCTTGAGAATGAGCTCTTTCTAAACGATCTCTTTTTTGTCTCTTCATCGGTAATATCCTCACCTTTTTTAATTATAAATTTTGTAGCATTAGTGAAATCTACATTTAATGAATAGTTAATAAAAATGTTAAATTCAAATAGCAAAATTAATTAATTTGTTTGACATTAACTAACATGCTGATGCAAAAATAATTTAACATTAATAAAAACACAGTGGTCGCACCACTTCATTTCTTACTGCTTCTTTAATTTACAATACGGCTATCTAACCGCTTAAATGCACTTATGTGCTAAGGCGTGTTCTACTTTGCTGATTTAAATATTCCCATTAAAGCGATTAAATAACTGCTTAATGAAAGCAGCTAATGGGCAGCATATAGTTGGTATTTATGGTGCATTACCGCCTTGTCTAAATGCCAAACACCACTGCAAATTTAACCAGCAAAAATCAACACGACCTATTTATCCGACACACCTTTTTTGGCTAAGTTCCAAACAAAAATGTAATCATGACGATTTTATTGCAATTTGCCCTTTTGTTTAAAAAACAGCTTTAACGATTTATTTTTAAACAATTGGTATTTATGCTTGATTAATTAAAGTCGATCGGTCTAATATGGGTTAACTTTAAAAAGGCTATTAGGGGTTACTTATAATGAACACTGCTAGGGCACCTGCACGGCGCGGAAGACCCCCTAAAATACCTCGCGAAAACGCCGATACCAAAGCGCACCTTATTAGGGTTGGACTAGAAACCTTAACTGAATTTGGTTTTAGCGCAACTGGCCTTGATACCATTTTAAAAAAAGCCGGCGTGCCTAAAGGCTCGTTTTATCATTACTTTAAAAGTAAAGAAGCGTTTGGTATTGCCTTAGTAAATGCCTACGATGACTACTTTATTACTAAGCTCAAAAAATATTTAACCGATAGCAATACACCGCCCCTCGAGCGCTTAATTCACTTTACGCAAAGTGCCATTATGGGCATGCAAAAATACCAGTACAAACGCGGTTGTTTGGTCGGCAATTTAAATCAAGAGCTCAATCATTTAAGTGATGAATTTAAAATCCGCCTACTACAAAGCTACGTAGCATGGCAGCAGCAAGTGGAGCAGTGTTTAAATGAAGCACAGCAACAAGGCACGATTGCTAAAACTGTTGATACGCAGCTTATGAGTGAATATTTTTGGATTGGCTGGGAAGGCGCCGTTATGCGCGCTAAACTTACCCAATCAAGTAAACCCCTTACGTTATATACAGAAATGTTTTTACGTGCATTACTTACCTAATGCGCATTTTATTTAGCCATTAAAAACCGATCGGTCTAAAAGGATATGTTATGAGTAACTCAGTTAAAGCTATTGTAATTACGAAAGACGAAAACTACGCTGCGGCGCTTAGTGAAGTGCAGCAAAGTGACCTACCAGATCAAAACGTGCAACTTGATGTACTTTACAGCACACTCAATTACAAAGATGGGCTAGCCATTACAGGTAAAGGCCCTGTTGTGCGCAGTTTTCCTATGGTGCCAGGCATCGATTTAGTGGGCACAGTAAGTGAAACAAGTACGGATGAATTTACTGTTGGCGATAATGTAATTTTAAATGGCTTTGGTGTGGGCGAAAAACACTGGGGCGGCTTGGCACAAAAGGCATCGCTTAATAGTGATTGGTTAATCCCCCTCCCTGCAGCGCTTTCGCCAAAACAAGCAATGCAAATTGGCACCGCGGGCTACACAGCAATGCTGAGTGTTATCGCCCTTGAAAAACAAGGCATCACTCCAAGTGATGGCGAAATATTAGTGACCGGTGCAAACGGCGGTGTTGGCAGCTTTTCCATTTATTTATTAAATCAGCTGGGCTATAACGTAACCGCTGCAACAGGAAGAATGGAGCAAAGCGATTACTTAAAAGAGCTAGGTGCGTCACAAATCATTAGCCGCGATGAGCTTTCAAACCCAGGTAAGCCACTTCAAAAAGAGCGCTTTGCGGGTGCTATAGATTCGGTAGGCAGCCACACACTTGCTAATATTTGTGCATCGCTTAAATACGGTGGTGTGGTTACTGCGTGTGGTTTAGCCCAAGGCATGGATTTACCCGCCTCTGTAGCGCCCTTTATTTTACGTGGTGTATCTTTAATTGGTATAGACAGCGTTATGCGCCCTAAAAAAGACAGAGTAGAAGCATGGGACAGACTAGCAAGCTTAGTTAAAGCCGATTACCTTGATAAAATTTCAACCGAAATTACACTTGAACAAGTAATCGAAAATGCCGAGCAACTTATGGAAGGTAAAATTCGCGGCCGCGTAGTTGTTAATTGCCAAAGTTAAGCAATTTTATCTATTAAAGCCTCGTTATTAAATTTATAATGGCATTTGTATTTTTATTAATGAGGCAACACCTATGAGCAACCAAGATCTTTACAGTAATAACCCACTGCAAGGCGTAAAATTAGAGCAAGTGGTTGAAGAACTGGTTGAGCAATATGGGTGGGAGCTACTACACGCTTATTTGCAATTAAACTGTTTTAAAAACAACCCAGATGTAAAATCGGCGGTTAAGTTTTTACGTAAAACACAATGGGCACAAGAAAAGGTAGATAACTTTTACTTATACCGCCTTAAAAACTTACCTAAACCCGACGATGTGCAATACGAATTACCGCCACGAGATAGAGTCATTCCTGCTGATCATAAACCGGGGGAGCCGTGCGAATTAAGCTTTAGTGATGCAAAGCGAATTATGGAAAAAAAGGCCACTAAACAACGCGCCAGGGCACGACAACAACGCTCAAATGCAACTAACCCGTGGGGTAACTAAGTTAATCTCAACTCTGGATAATAAATCTATCTCTAGCAGCTATTTTCAGCGCTAACAGCGTTGAATTTACTTGCAATAGGCTAGCTATTGACGCGTAAATTCGCCTTGTTTTCACCGAAAACCGCTGGCTAGATAATTAAGCTTAAAGATCATCATGATAAATTATGTTGGTATATCTCTTAACCAGAGTTCAGGTTAAGTTATATTTTTAAAGCCAATGTATATTGGCTTTTTTAGCTCTGCAATTTTAGGGCTTAGTAACCTCGTTTACGCCAAAAATTATTAACAGAGCCTTGCTCTTCAAGTGCTACGTTAAATGTTTTATCGGCAATAATTTTATTATTTAGGGTGAGTGTCATTCGCCAATCACCTAATTTATTTTCAATAGGCTCCCACAGCGTATCACCTAAATAAAACTGCCAGTCGTTCTCTTTAATGTATTCAACGCCTTCAAAGGGCGGCATTATTACGCCATTACTGTCTGGTATATCGGGGTGATAAATACAAAAGTGAAGTTTTTCGCCTTTTGCTTTTTTGATATTAATTATTAAACCAAATTCAACATCAAGCTTGGCAATTACATTGGTTGTAAACTGCTCAATTTGTGGCAACGCTTTACTTTTGCTATCCCAAGTAGAATAAATCCCACAACTTTGAATCGACACCTCAGGTTTTGATTTTGCCATTACACCATTCTTTACTTTAGGCTGTTAATCCACTGATTTTATAATACATGCAGCTTAAGTAAAATCACCTGATTAACAAACATACTTAATGTTGACTTATTTTTGCACATTGCTTGCACATTTAAGATCAAAAATAGCGTCAATTAGTACTTAATTGGCTGTGTATGATGAATCACTCTCTATGTAATAAAGTTAAACTATTAAAAATTTCGTTATTAAGCGCAGCAATTTCTTCTCTTGTTGCATGTGGCAGTGATGAGCAAAACCTAACAACCGCCACTGATGAAAGTACAAGTTCAAGCAGTGACAGCACAACAGCAACAAGTGGCACCAGCTCAACCGAGCAAGTGCTATGTGAATACAGTTACAATGAATACAACGACTCAACATCAGTGCAAACCACCAGCTCTGCTGATTGGGCATGCACAGGTACAACACGCGATGTAGTTGCTAATGGCATTCCCGATCATGATGTGGGCACGTTTCCTAACCCCGATAATCCAAACACTATTTCTGAGCAAACAGTGAGTGAGAGCTTTACGTTAACGCCTGAACAAAGCGATACAGCAACCTTAATGGGCGGCCCTCGAGGCGTGTTAGGCATAGTACTAAATGGCGTTAAAATTGATGCTGGTACCGGCGGCAGTTGTGATGACTCTGGCGATAATTGCTCGCTTGGCGATAACAGTGGCAACTGGAGTATTGAAGCACTAAGCCAAGATACCTTTAGTTTTGGTACTGACGATAACAACGCACACGTACAGCCCGATGGCACATATCATTATCATGGCATGCCTGAGGGGTTTATCTCCCTTAGAGGCGGCAACAGCTCAACAATGACTCTAATTGCATGGGCGGCTGATGGGTTTCCTATTTATGCGCGTTATGGCTATAGCACCGCAGATGATGCAAGTTCGTCACTTAAAGTGATGGCAGGTAGCTACCAACATATTAGTACTGTAAGCGATAACCGCCCTTCTACCGATATTTATCCACTGGGAACTTTTGCACAAGATTGGGAGTATGTAGCTGGCTCTGGCGATTTAGATGAGTGTAACGGGCGCTTTGGTGTTACCCCTGAATTTCCACAAGGCATATACCATTACTATGCAACTGACACTTATCCGTTTTTTCAACGCTGTGTTAAAGGCGAGCTATAAATTTACTTATAGGCAAAGTGAGCATGATGAAATTACATAAAAAAGCACTAGTTGCACTTATTTTAGTGGCCAATATTGTTATAGCACCGGTTGTTTATGCACATTTAATGGTGGCTCAACACGGAACATTAAACGTGATTGATAACCATGCCTTTATTGTGCTCTCGCTGCCTATTTCTGCATTTAATAACCTTGATGATGATTTAAATAAAAAAGTATCTATGGAGGAATTTAACGCCCATAAAAAGCAAATCAGCAAAACCATATTGCGAGGGGTTTATTTAAACGATCATCATTATAAGTTTTCCCTAGAAGGCTTATTACTAAACCCTGAAGTGTCGCATACTGATACTAATAACATTGAGTACATAACGATTACGGGCCGATATACAGTGCCCGATATTAGCGCACAGCTAAAATTAAACGTTAGGTTATTTAGTCAAAATTCTGATTTAAATAAGTACCACATTACTGCCACTAACAAACAGCAAAAAATGACTCATCAGTTTGCCTTAACACCGCGTACGCCTTTTAGCACAGTGTTTTAAACTAACAATTAAGTAGCCAAGGGCAGACTTAAAATTAAGCTGCCCTTTTTTAATTTATTGCGCTCATAATTTTGGATTTTTAGGAAAGAAATTCTCTGGTTGTTTTTCACAAAGCGAAAATTCGCGAGTGTTTTTATAAGGAAGCTTCATAAATCCTGCTACTCCTACATCAGTAATGTTAACTGCATACTGCATTAATTTATTAAGTAACCGTTTAAACTCTACTTCTTTGCTTTCATCAAGTAAGCGATAGTAATGGTGTATTTTCATTCTATCTGGCAGGGCTTCAAATATAATACAGCCCGTATGATGAATTTGATTTAGCTCAAACACGCATCTAATCACTTTTTTAGGAAGTTGCAGCTGCTCATCAGGGTCTTTACCGTCTTCAAAGTAAGAATGTGGGCGTGCAATTTCGTTTGCCTTCATGCTAACAACTTCATAATCCAGCTCAGGGAGGTTATCAAACTTAAACGCCCCGGTGCCATCTCGCTCTAACTGAATAGTTTTACGCGCATCAAATAAACAACACTTAAATAAACCTTTTTGACTAATCGCTTGTGCAAGCATCACGGTATTATTAATGGCATCGGTAAAGGCTGTTTTTAAACTTTCATCATGCATAATAAGCGATGACTCAACAAACAACGACTCATCTTTCCAATGAAAGCTCAATCCACCCACTACCGGGTATTTAGCTAGGCGGCTAATAGAAGCCAAAAAGGCTTTTTCGGTATCGCCGGTATCAAACAAAAACTCTTTATAGTAGCGGTCTAATTGAGCATCGTTAACATCTAGCAGCTGCTGATTATGATCGGCTTGTCGTAAAAACTGTTTGCGCGAGCTATATACTACGGTGTCGGGCTTATCACCTTTGCCAAACCAATACGGGATAGCAGGACGAGGCTCCGCTTTTTTAAGCTCAGGTAAATACGCCTGAGCCATTTTGGTAATGTTACGCATAAAGTAATCGCCTGCGCCATCGCGTATGGTTTTATTTTTAGACAGCATGCCATCAATTACATTGGCAAGCTCTTTGGGTAAGCCAAGCGAGCTTGCAGGAATGGCTTGCGCACCAAAACGACACGACTGAGCGGAGGCAAGTGCATATAAAGTAGAAGCCACACCTTGTTCATCAAAGCGTGGGGATGACTGCTCACCGGACATTTGCGCATCACCTATAAAATACACATCGCCCATTCTGGCATTAGTAGTACTTAAATCTCCCGACATTAAATCCATAAAATTACTGGCTATAGGCTCACCCTTACTATCAACCTGTGCGTAAACAGAACTTCCCCAATCAACTAAAGACAGCGCATCGCTTTGCTCATCCCATACTAAGTTAGAAGGTTTAATATCGCCATGCACTATAGGTTGAGGGGTTAAACCATTTTTATGATTACGCAAATCAATTAATACATTACGTAGCCGCACCGCTAATTGCATTATATGGGCGGCACTAAAACGCCCTTTTTTTAGCGATACTTTTTCAAGGTCCTCTCCAATGGCACGGGCCATCATTAGAATACCTTGCTTTTTTATACGCTCAAAAGCATAAAAGGTAGGCACTAGCGGGTTATTAATTTGCGAGAGCATATACGCTTCGTCTTCTAGGCGGTCGCGCACACTTTGGGCAAGCGTAATACGCGAGAACTTAAACACCCAAGGTAAGGCATTTTCGTCATTGCCAGCAAACACAAACCCAAACGCGCCTGACCCAATCATCTCTACATTTTTATACCCAAGCGCACTCAGTTGTTTAATACAAATATTAAGCCATTGACGGTGTTTTTTGGCATCTCTATGTGACAGCAAATAAACAGATTGCTCTTCGTTAATATAAAAATTGCGAATTTCTTTGGCTTTCAATACAGGCTCTTTGTTTTATAGGTTAAATAGTGAGTTAGCCAGATGATTATTAGTGTTATATAGCTAGATTACAATACTCACCTTGTAGTTTTTACTCTTACCTAAAAAGCTAACTAGCTAAGTGCTAAACATGCACCATTACACCTTGATAACAAATGTTGCATCCAATCGATCAGCTAAGCCGTATTTAAACTATCTGCTTATTTTAGATAGTAAATACATAGGGATTTTAGCGATGAAGAGATTAGCTTTACTTACACTGAGCACGTTATATAGCACTAGCAGCTACGCGAATATAGAGACCCTTACTGTTTATGGACATAGAGATGGTTTAATTGGCGAGTCTATCAGTGCCTCAAGCGGTATTATTGGTCAAGGAGAAATACAGCAGCGCCCAATGCTCAGAAGCGCCGAAATGTTAGAGCTTATTCCAGGCATGGCAGTTACACAACACAGTGGCTCGGGTAAGGCTAATCAATACTTTATTAGAGGCTTTAATTTAGATCATGGCACCGACTTTGCCACCAGCATTGAAGGCATGCCAATAAATATGCGAAGCCATGGACACGGGCAAGGTTATACCGATCTTAATTTTATTATTCCAGAAGCTATTTCAACTATAAATTACCAAAAAGGATCATACAGCGCTACACAAGGGGACTTTTCAAGTGCGGGGAGTGCGCAATTTAATTTAGCTAATAACTTAAAGCACAAGCAAATAGAGCTAAGCATTGGTGAAGATAACTATACACGTGCAGTAGTACTTAGTGCGGTTGATGTATCTAATGCCAAGTTAATAGCAGCAGCTGAGTGGCAAGGCTACGATGGCCCATGGGATGATATAAACGAAAACGTAAATAAAAAAAATGCCCTACTTCGTTATGTTGGTAAAGCTTTAAATGGAGATTTATCTATTACAGCAATGGCCTACGACAACACATGGCAATCAGCCGATCAAATTCCACAGCGCGCAGTGTCACAAAATATAACGTCACCCTTAGGGTCGCTTGATACCACCCTTGGGGGGAGTTCGAGTCGCTATAGCCTATCAAGTGTTTGGCAAGGCAAGCATATAAAAACCAGTATTTATGCCATAAATTATGATTTAACGCTGTTTTCTAACTTTAGCTATTTTTTAAACGACCCTATAAATGGCGATCAGTTTAACCAACAAGATAGCCGCACTATTTATGGTGGTGAGCTAAGTTATCAATTTGACTCCCTTACTGCTGGTTTAAATATGCAGCACACAGCAGGGCTTGAGGTTCGCCATGACGATATAGACAAGGTAGGACTTTATAACACTAAAGCGCGAGAAAGACTCAATACAATAAGACAAGATGCCATAAAACAAACAAGCTATTCGAGTTATTGGCAAACAAAAATACTTTTCACACCTAAATTAGAGGCAACAGCAGGCGTGCGGTACGACTATTTTGATACCGATGTAAGCAGTATCACACAGGTAAACTCGGGCAAAGCAAACGATGACTTAGTAAGCTTTAAAGGCAGTTTAAATTATAAACTTACTGATTTGTTAGTCGCTTATGCAAACTGGGGGCAGTCTTTTCATTCAAACGATGCCCGCGGCACTACCATTAATATTGACCCTGTTAGCCGACAAAATGCCGAAAAAGTAGATTTACTGGTAAAAAGTGAAGGTGCTGAACTAGGCCTGCGTTTTGCCGATGATCAAAACGTTAATTTATCCGCCGCTTTATGGTGGCTTACACTCGACTCAGAGCTTTTATTTGTAGGTGATGCGGGTAATACAGAGCCCACTGATGCATCAAAACGTTATGGTCTAGAGCTAAGCGCGTATTACTGGATTAATGAACGCTTTAGCCTAGACATGGAAGCCTCGTTTACTCGTTCAAGATTAAATATAAACTCTGACAAGAACTATATAGAAGGCGCAGTACCTGTTGTTGCAAGTGCAGGCTTAAATTGGCATATAAGTCAAATGTGGCAATCATCATTTAGAGTACGCCACATAGGTAAACGTACGCTTTCTGACTCTGGTGATATTCGCTCTGAACCATTAACGGTAGTTAATAGTGCTATTAGTTATAAACAAACTCACTGGAAAGTCGATTTTGAACTACTGAACTTATTTGATAGTACCGATCACGATATAGATTACTACTACGCTTCGCGCTTACCGGGCGAGCCTGCACAAGGTGTAGAAGATAACCACTTTCATCCTATTGAGCCTCGCACAGCCCGCTTATCAATTAGCTTATTATTTTAACCGAGCAAGGTGCTGTATATAAAAACAGTATATATATAAAAGCGCACCTTAATACATTTTTTAAGGTGCATTCCGCTGAGATGGCGCTGTTTTAAAACTTTTTAACATAGCGTGGGGATCTACGTTTTTACTATGTTGGCTGCTCGCCTGTGCCCACCACATCAGTTGACTAAAAGTACGCGAATAATAATTAAACCACGATTTTTCTTCTTCGCCCTCTTGCATTGAACCATCGCTATTTAGCACCTCTTGCGCCTTTGGTACATGAACCATTGCAGATACTGGTAAACACCCAAGTTCAGATAAAAAGGTGCGTAAACTAATTGCCGCACGTAGTCCTCCCCATTGCCCTGCCGAATAGGTGACAATAGCGCTTGGCTTATACGAGAACAACGAGCTGCCAAAATGGTTTAGCAAATCAGCTAATGCCGGGCTCATACTATGATTGTACTCTGGGCTTACCATTATATAGCCATCGGCTTGGGTAATTTTATCTGCTAAGGCTGTTAAATGTGCTGGAGCTTGGCTTTTTGCATAGGCAAAATGGGGTTTAAATACATCCTCTGAAGGAAAGTCGAGCGCGTCTATAAGTTCAAACTCGTGCTCGCTGTAGCGCTCGTTTAAACATTTGAGGCATGACTCAGCTACTCGCTCTCCTAATCGTGCTGGCTTAGGGGGTGTGCTATCTCTAACGGTGCCTAAAAAAACTAAAAATTTCATAAAAGCCTCTTTAATTGAGTGTTGTACCCACTATACCTTAAACCTAAAACATATTAAAAATGCGAGACTTTTATTTGTTTGCACAATTTTTAGCACTCTAAACAAAAATTAATAAGGGTGGCACCCATCACTTACGCTTTAATGCTAGCGCCTAATCTCCACTTAATTAAATTGATAACTAACACCAAGTCCTGCCCAAAATAAGGAGCGTAAATGCTCATCACCGCTATAGTGTGCAGTATCTTTGTTTATTGCAACGCTGTAACTGGCATAGCCAGATAGCATGACATTATTTAATAGTTGATAAGATAAATTAGCAGCAAGTTTTACGTTATTAAGGCCATTGTGGCCATCACTTACATAACCACTATTAAAACCCGCCGCAGTTTGCAGCTCCAATCGCATTAAATCACTAAATGCATACTCTTTTGTAATTGCCAGCTCTATAAAAGAGCCGCTGAGCGATAACGAGTGGTAGATACTCGCCATTGCATGTATATCCCAATCATATGAATAGCTTATATCGAGGCTAAGCTCATTATCATGGGAATTTACTCCTTCCTCGCGTGCTTTTATATGGTTGTAACCTGCATACAAAGTTAGGTGCTCTGCAAGCTCAGTTGAATAAATAGCATTTAAATTTAGCTCATCGTAGTCATTATCAGTGCCTGTTGCTAACCAAGGGATAAACGTAAAGTCATTGTAATTTATTTCGCCCGCAATAGAGGCTAAAGCACTACCGGGCAAGTTATCGCGCCCTTCTGTCACATAATGGCTTTCCCATAAAGGATGAATATGAAAATTTAATTTTTCATTTTCGTGGTCAGTGTGTGCAACGCTTTTTATATTCCCGCCTACACCTACCTCAAGCTCGTGTAGCGATTCATTCGCAGCGCTTTTACTCGTACCTAAAGCCAGCGAGATAATGCAGATAAAGTGACAGATTTTTAAATTAGTTTTCATTAAAAGGTCCAAAACCAAAAAGTTGCGCATAATAGTGCTATTTAACGAAGCTCAGCAATAAAAAGATGCCTTTTTAAACAATTTATTTAAAAAATGGCTCACATCATTAAAAAACTAAGTAACTTGCTCATTTTACAATCTATAAGGTAGGATAAAAATATGAAACCAACAACGCACATGGCTGATTTATAAATATAACTCGCGCGTATTGTGCAATTAACAAGCAGGTAATCGTTTGGCTCTTTAAATCTATATATAAGTTGGTATCCTACGCGGCTTTTTGATAGTCATATTAAAATAATTACCCAGAGTTTAAGGTTAATTAGCCAAGGTGGGGCTCTCGCTGCATGGCACGTAAAGTGGCAGCAATCTAGGTTCAACGTAATAAAACGTTGTTCTAAATTTAAAAGCAAATATTAAGGTAACAGTATGCGATTTGGCCCAGGATTACTTGTAACTGCCGCATTTATTGGCCCCGGAACAATCACAACGGCAAGTGTTGCCGGTGCAAACTTTGGGTTTGCATTAATCTGGACATTACTCTTTTCGGTTATTGCCACTATTTTGTTGCAGTCTATGGCTGCTCGATTAGGAGTAGCAACAGGGCAAGATTTAGCACAAGCGTTACGTGCACACATTAAAACCCCTTATCTTAAAGCGCTTGCTAGTTTTTTAGTAATAAGTGCAATTGGTGTGGGTAGCGCTGCATATGAAGCCGGAAACCTCAGTGGTGCAAGTATGGGGTTGGTTGGTATTTTCCCAGGGGTAAGTGCACAAATATGGACGCCGTTAATTGCTGTGTGTAGCGCTATTCTTTTATACAGTGGTAAGCACAAAGTGGTAGAAAATGCATTAATACTGCTGGTGATCCTTATGAGCCTGGTATTTATATCTACCCTAATTATGGCTGCGCCACCAATGGCTAAAGTCCTCGCTGGGTTTATACCTACAATGCCAAGTGGCTCAATTACAACGGTATTGGCCCTCATTGGCACAACCATTGTACCGTATAACTTATTTTTGCACTCTGGTGTTTTAGCAGCGCAAGATCATTCTAAAAGTGATAAAGACACTGTTATTAAACAAACTAACTTAGATACAGGTTTATCAATTACGCTAGGTGGGGTGATCACCCTTGCCATTTTATCAACCGCGTCTGTTGCGTTTTATGGCACCGATGCCGGTAAAATTAGTGCAGCAAATATGGCTGTGCAACTTGAGCCATTACTTGGCGAAGCAGCGCATTACTTTTTTGCTATTGGTTTATTTGCCGCAGGATTAACCAGCGCAATAACAGCCCCATTAGCAGGTGCGTATGCGGTATGTGGCATGCTTGGTTGGTCAAGCGAAATGAGTAACACCCGTTTTAAAACAGTCGCCATTACTATTTTAGCTTTTGGTGCATTTGTGGCCTCACTGGGGCTTGACCCTGTTGCGGTAATAATATTTGCACAAGCTGCAAATGGATTACTACTGCCCATCATTACCGCGTACTTGGTGTGGTTAGTGAATCAAAAATCAGTCATGGGAAAATACACCAACTCAACACTTTTAAATGTGGTTATATTACCCGTGCTACTACTCATTTTTTCGTTAAGTTGTTACAAGCTATCAGGTTTAATTTTTTAAAACCAATTAACGTTTAACCATGGGCATGCCCATGGTTAAACATACAACCTGTGCTGCCTTGGCTGCTTTCAACTTGAATGGTGGCGTGTTCAATGTCAAAGTGGTCATGTAAATGGTGCTGTACTTCAATTAAAAAGTCGTTATTTAATGCGTTGTTGTCAGTTACTAAGTGAACAATAAGCGCAGACTCTGTGGTACTTAGTGGCCACACACGTAGCCCATGCACACCTGTTACATGCTCAATACTTAAAAAATACTGCTTTAGTTTTTCTATACTAATATTTTTGGGTACGGCGTCTGTGGCGTAATTGAGCGAGTCTTTAAATAATCCCCACGTGCCAATAAACACAATCACTACAATACTCAAACTTACAACAGGGTCTACCCATTGCCAGTTTTTAAATAAAATAACAATGCCGGCAATTACCACACCTAAAGACACCGCTGCATCGGCCGCCATATATAAAAAGGCACCTCTAATATTTAAATCGTGCTTTTGCCCTTGCACAAACAACAACGCAGTTAAGGTGTTAATTACCACACCAATAAGCGAAACCACTATAACCGTCATGCCTGTAACCGGCTGAGGGTTTTCAAAACGCTCTATGGCATGCCAAGCTATGCTAGCAAGGGCAGCCATAAGTAAAACAGAGCTCATTAAAGACGCTAACACCGTTGATTTTTTATAGCCAAAGGTGCGCTTGTCGGTAGCGGCTTTACTTGCCAAAACATTTGCCCCCCACGCAAGTAACAAACTAACCACGTCGCTTAGGTTATGCCCTGCGTCGGCTAAAAGCGCGAGGGAGTTGGCAAAAAAACCGTACCCTGCTTCTATCACGACAAATATAAGATTGAGTAAAACGCCTATAGCAAACGCGCGATTATAGTGACTAATATGATGGCTGTGATCGTGACTCATGTTGCTCCTTACATAGTAAATAACTTGATTAACCTGAGCTGTGAAAAATCTATTTTTAGCGCTCGCTGTGTTTAATTTATAAGGTTAATGAGGTATGTGTTCGGAAAAGTTTAAGTGTACCTAATAAATAAAACAGCCCATAAATACTGCATACAATTGAGCTTACAATCCAAAATACAATTGAGTTGTGATGAATTAACTGACTGGTTGTTACAAAAGGAGCTATTAATCCTGCTATCCCCCTTAGTAAATAAACACCTGTTATTAATACCAAAGCCGTTTTTAAAAAAGGCAGCTTTAAAATAACACCTGCGCCAGAGAGCGCATACATGCCCCAAATAGCAAGTATGGCTGATATAATTAAAGTAACAAAGGTAGGATACGTACTTCCCTGCTCAGCCAACTGCGCCATGTGCTCACCAGCACCAAAAAAGCGATACCAATCAGGGCCGCCAAAAATACAGGCAATATGTAAAAGTGACGCTATAAAACTTAAAACCCCAGCTATAACCAATAGCTTATTAAACTTCATATACTTATAAACCTAAGTTATTGGCTTATGTAAGCAACAAAACCAATTAACGCTGCGTAAAAGCTAAAACCAAGTAAACATATTAGGTAAACGTTTTTAGCTTTATTTGCCTTAAAGCTCATATAATCTTTAATGTCAGCTTTAAACTGACCAAAGGTGAATACGTTTAAAATTGCACAGCCGGTAGAGTACAAAATAAACCCTAAAATGGTTTCTATCATTAGCCACATAACAATATCTAAAGCAATGCTCATAACACTCATCCATTAAGTAATGTAAAAACAGCGTATCAAATCTCTAGTTGATTATCAGCGTATTTATAGCGTTAAGGTGTAACAATAAATTTCGTAATCCCTATTAATTGCCCCGACTCAGTTACCACTTTTACTTGCCACTTACCTTTAGCATTATGCGGAAAATTTACTTTATGAGTCCATGCTCTGTAGCCTTGTTTTCGCCCGCCATTAATATTGAGCGTAATTCTGTCGACCTCTTTTTTATTGTGTATCCATACATGAAATATTTTTTCGTTTAGACCTCTTGGCGCTTTTACTGCGGTCCATGTGTATAACCCTTCATGATGAAGTGTATATAAATCAAGAGTATTAATGCTACCTAGTGGTTTTTTATGCTCAACATCTACTTTATGTGCCAAGGTAATATCGGTTAAACGCAGGGCTGCAGGCGGAACAAAACTGCGAAGCTGCCAAACCCCAGCGCTTATTACGCATAAAATTAAAACTAAAATAGGAAAACGCCACCAGCGCGCATCAGGCATTAAGTTTGTTAAGCTAGGTAAAGTAATAAGCACTGAGGTTACAAGCGCAATTGCTAAGCTTTGGCTCGTAGTTAGGTTTAATAAAATAGGTAACGTAACAAGCAAAACCACAAATAATGCAAAGTTATGAAATACTGTAAACAGTGTGCGGTTTTTAGCTAACTTTTTATAGTAAAATGGATCTATTACCGATATGAAGGCACATATAATAATTAGCGATGTAAAGAGTGCTTGTGGGTGATCCCACTGGGTAACCGCTAAAAAAAACGGTAACGCAAAAAATAGGCTTTCTTGCTGCACCATTTGCAGTGCAAAGCGCATTACATTAGGAGATACGGCTACCCCAAAGCGCTCTTGTACTTTATCGCGTAGCCAATTGTCGATAATCAACCAAAACCAGCTCACCAGTAAAACAATGGCAATAACTTGCGAGAACGACTCTTTTCTATCAACCATTACATAGCTTGCAACACCTGAGCAAAACGCCAATACAGCCAATAGCCCTGGTCGCTTTTGCATTGCCACTATAAATTGAGTAATGAGATTTTTTAGTTTGTTCATTTATTTTAGTGTCCGTACATAATGTACTTTATTATTATCAAGTTAGTTAAGTCAGTGTAACTAAGCGTAGATGAACAACACATAGATGCCTGCGGGTATTATTGTTAGTTGTTGCATTAAAAACCACTCCCTTTTAACCGCTATTTTAATAAATAAGTGCCTATAACTCGCCGTAAAATTACAGTAATTTTTAAAACTGTAATTTTAAGCGTTAATTAAAATAAGGGTTACAGCCGTGCCTGAATTTTATTAATGCGCAACGTGAATTTGTCACAATAAACACTTCTAGACGTCTAAGCACCTATAAATTATACGCTGCACTATTTTTTTACATGCCCAAACACAGGTATATGTTCTCTCAGTAACACATTTAATTTATATAAATGAATCAAACTCATGTTTTATGTGAAATTAAACCGTTTTTATTAAAGCACCAATCAACGTATAAATTATCCATCGGCCAGCGCTTATAAGCATTAAGCCTGTTTATTACAAAACCACCCTTTGAGCACGCTAAAGGCTCAGGTTTTAAATATACAATATGGATAGAGTCACCATGAGTAAAAACATTACATTCAATATTAAAAGTCAGCGCCTTGATGAAAACTACCAACCCGCTGAAAACACCCGTATAACCACTAATTTTGCAAACTTAGCACGAGGCGAACACCGCCAACAAAACTTAAGAAAAGCGCTAAATATGATCAACAACCGCTTTAACACTCTTGCTAATTGGGATAACCCAACCGCTGAGCGCTACAGTGTAGAGCTTGAGATTATTTCTGTAGATATTGGTTTAGATGAAAACAGCCAAAGCTTTCCTTCTATAGAAATATTAAAAACGAATATTATTGATACCAAAACAAACAAGCGCATAGAAGGTATTGTTGGTAATAACTTTTCATCGTACGTTCGCGACTACGACTTTAGCGTGTTACTGCAGCAACATAATAAAAATAAACCACAATTTAGTATTCCCGATAATTTTGGTGAGCTGCATGGTAAATTATTTCAATCGTTTGTAAGCTCAAAAACCTATAAGCAACACTTTAAAAAACCACCGGTAATATGCCTCAGTGTGTCAGATAACAAAACCTATCATCGCACTGCCAACCAGCACCCTATTTTAGGTATTGAATACCAACCAAACGAATCTTCGTTAACAGAGCAATACTTTAAAAAAATGGGCCTACAGGTGCGTTACTTTATGCCTGCAAATAGTGCCGCACCCTTTGCCTTGTTTTTCTTTGGTGACTTACTAAACGATTACACCAACCTTGAGCTAATAAGCACCATTAGCACAATGGAAACCTTTCAAAAAATTTATCGCCCAGAAATTTATAACGCCAATGCCAAAGCGGGTAACGCCTTTAAGCCTAATTTAAAAAATGCCGACCACTCACTCACGCAAATTATTTACGACAGAGATGAGCGCAGTAAATTAGCCGCAGAACAAGGCAAGTTTGCTGAAGAGCATTTTATAAAACCGTATAAATCAGTGCTTGAGCAATTTACATCAGCAAACGTCTAACCTTATTTTAATAAAGGGTCACTCTTATTATGAAAACATTATTACCTACATCTACAGCTGGCAGTCTACCAAAGCCCTTATGGCTTGCAGAGCCAGAAACCCTTTGGTCGCCGTGGAAGCTTCAAAACAACGAACTTATTGAAGGCAAAAAAGACGCCCTGCGCATTGCACTTCACTCACAACAACTCGCTGGTATTGACATAGTGAGCGATGGCGAGCAAACACGTCAGCATTTTGTAACTACATTTATAGAGCACCTAAACGGTGTTGATTTTGAAAAACGAAAAACCGTAAAAATACGCGACCGTTACGATGCAAGTGTTCCAAGCGTAGTGGGCCCTGTTAGCCGTCAAAAACCTGTATTTGTAGAAGACGCTAAGTTTTTGCGCTCGCAAACTAACCAACCTATAAAGTGGGCACTACCCGGCCCAATGACCATGATAGATACTCTTTATGACGACCACTACAAAAGCCGCGAAAAATTAGCCTGGGAATTTGCCAAAATACTCAACCAAGAGGCCAAAGAGCTAGAAGCCGCAGGCGTAGATATTATCCAATTTGATGAGCCCGCGTTTAATGTATTTTTTGATGAAGTAAACGATTGGGGCATTGCCTGTTTAGAACGCGCAATTGAAGGGTTAAAATGCGAAACTGCTGTGCATATTTGTTATGGCTACGGCATTAAAGCCAACACCGATTGGAAAAAAACACTCGGCAATGAATGGCGCCAGTACGAAGAAGCTTTTCCTAAATTACAGCAATCAAATATTGGTATTATCTCACTTGAGTGTCACAACTCACACGTACCTATGGACTTACTTGAACTGATCAGAGGTAAAAAAGTCATGGTAGGCGCTATTGATGTTGCCACCAATGAAATAGAAACACCTGAAGAAGTAGCCGCTACTTTACGCAAAGCCCTACAGTTTGTAGATGCCGACAAACTCTACCCCTGCACAAACTGCGGCATGGCCCCGCTTTCGCGCGAAGTTGCGAACGCTAAGCTTAACGCATTGAGTAAAGGCGCGGAAATAGTAAGAAAAGAGCTATTAGAGAAGTAAAGGTTTATCTAAAAGTGACTATCATTAAATTGGCCCACTAGTATATTTTTACTAATGGGCCATTAAATATAAAAAGCACGAGGAAAAAATCGCTTAACCTATAAATATACAAATTAAGACAACACTTTCTTAACCTTTTTCTTAATCTTTTTTATAAGTTCAGGTTTTTGTTCAGGAATTAATTTACTTGATAAGTTAAACTCTGAGCAAAAACGTTCTTCCCATTCTTTGTTTAGCTTATTACTTTGTTTACTCGTAACTTGTTCAGTAGGTATATCTTCAACATTTACTGAAACACCCATAAATTTAGCTATATCAGAAATAGTCTTATCCAAATTATTTTTGACATTATCAAAATTCATTTCCATATAATTACAGTCACTCGCCGCGAGAGAATATCGCCAAGACGAGTTATTTTTAATAATACTTTTAAGACTTTTATCAATACTCGAGTAATCATATTCAGGGTTTTCGTTTACAGGCTCTTGCCCCGCAATCCATACCCCAGTTTGGCTTGCTATTGATAAAGACACAGCTTGATTAAGCACATTTTCTCTTGATAACAAAACATAATAAGCATCAGGAAAATAATTAACTAATTGTTCAAATCCACCAAATTCTTCAATGTGCTGATAATGTAACTTTATTCCAAATACCCCATTGGGTGATGTTCTGCGTTTTTGTATCTCATCTAAAACCTCATAAAAATCATCGGTTTTAAATTTTTCTTTCCATTTTTTTAAATTAGCAGGATTGGCATATTCTAGGGGAAAACCGAACGCATGCGTATTATGTAAAGCATGACCAAGCATATGACTACCACAACGTTCAGTTGATGCGATAATAAGCACTTTTGTAGGTTTAGAAACTCGTGGGTAATCATGCTCTTCTAAAAACTGTTCCTCATATAAGTGCATAAACAGATCCTTGTTGTTTAGTGAAAATAATAATAAATCATTAAAAATACTACACCTATAGAATAGGCTTGTAAATATTGTATATTTTCATTAAGCAACATATATAGTGCAATAGATTGATAATAAAGGGATTAAAAAGTTCAAATATTGTACACACGCATTATTCTTCAGAATAATCTACATTTTATAATTTTGTTAAAAAAACGATAAATCCTATCGTATTGAAAATATATTAGATCCGTATTTTAAATAAACAGAGAATTTTAAATAACAATCCAATTTTCTAAAAACCTCTAGAGCCTTATAAGTTAAGGGTACAAATAGCAAAATCGATAACTGTTTTGTACTGACTAAAAAAAGGCGAGCTAATAAACCATGAGTCACTTGTTTAGCATTCCCAAACCTGAATTACACGCATAAAAAAAACTGCAAGATTGCAGTTTTAACATTTACTGAATGGTTTTTAATTTATGCGAGTAGTTTTCGCAGTTGCTAATATTTGAAAGCCGTTTGCGCTTTAAATTTTCTCAGTCACTTACTTGTGAAGTGAGATTGCCTAATGCAGCATGAAAGAATCGACCTGTGCAGTTATCTTCTTTACAAGCTCTGCGACCAATGTCTTCATTTTTGGTTTCGGATAATTCACGCATAAACCAGCGCACTTATTTTAAAAATAAGTGCGCTGGTTAAGTTAATTATTTTAGGATTTAAGTAACGCGCAAAAGTCATCCCACGGTAATGGCCGCGATAAATAGTAGCCTTGTGCCCAATCACAACCAAGTTCTTTGAGGTAAGTCATTTGTGCTTCGGTTTCAACACCTTCAGCAATCACTCTAAGATCGTAAAGCTTGGCCAAACTTTGGATGATCATCACCATTTTGTTACGTGCCTCGCGCTCTGAAAAAAGATCATTTACAAATGAGCGATCTATTTTTAAGCAATGAGCTGGGTAATGTATTAATTGATTAAATGCCGTGTAACCTGTACCAAAATCATCTAATGCTAAGGATACGCCAAGTTCATTTAGCGCATTGAGCGTTTTAAGGCAGGTAACATCACCAGCAACAAATGCCGTCTCTGTAACTTCTAGCTCAACACAGTTAGGTTTAATTTGGTGATGTTCTAATAAATTTTTTACCTGTTCAGAAAATAGCTCGTTGTGTAGCTCAACACCCGAAATATTAATACAAATTTTGCCACTAAAACTGTGTTCTTTTTGTAAAACGCCTTGTGCTTCTAAAGCGTTGTCTATAACCCATAAATCAATATCTTTTATAAGGCCTGTTGCCTCAGCCGCAGGGATGAATTGATCAGGCACATAACCTTTCAATGCGGGGCTGTGACACCTAAGCAGCACTTCAACGGCTACAATAGAGCTATCTTTACAAGCAAAAATAGGCATATAAACTAAACTAAAATGCGCTTCATTTAAGGCAAGTCTAAGCCCTTTGTCAATGAGTTGGCGTTCACGAAGCTTGTCAGCAATGTCTTGGGTAAAAAATTTAAAGCAATTACGTCCATTATTTTTAGCGTCATACATTGCTGCATCAGCATGATGGAGTAAATTTTTGGAGTCAGCAGAATCATCGGGGTAAACAGCAATACCAATACTTGCGTATATCATGTGATCTACATCATCAACACTAAATCCCCCTTTAAAAATATTTAAAATTCTTGCGGCCACAGTACTTGCATCAAGGGGGTCTTTAATATTAGGTAACAGTACAACAAACTCATCGCCAGCAAGCCTTGCTAAACTTTCTGTTTGTGGCTTATATAGTTGATCATTTGGGCGTATAACATCTAAAAGCCGCTCACTAAATTTAAGTAAAACTCTGTCCCCAGCTTCATGGCCATGCTGATCATTAACCTGCTTAAAGTTATCCAAATCTATATAAAGCAAACCAATGCGCTGTTTATCTCGCTCAGCACGGTTTAGCATACGCTCAAGGTTAGTTTTAAAGCTCCATCGATTAGGTAACCCCGTAAGCTTATCGTAATAAGCCATTTGGCGAATATCATCTGCATGCAGTTGCATAATAGTTTCGTAGGCTTGCTCTTCTGAACGTAAAGCAGCTAAACAAATAGAATTTAAAGCCAGCATTGTAAGCATGAAGCGAACGGATTCGGTGAGTGAGTAACTAGTCATTAATAAAGCACTTAATGGCGTAAATAAAAGCAAAGCACTTGCAATACTAAAAATACTAAATACAAAAACAGCAGGCCAAAAGCGGTTTATAAAAAGATTTATAGCAACAATAGGATAAATCCACAGCATTCCGGTATTGTTCTCACCGCCAGTGATTAATAAGCTCATCGATAAAACAAACAAAATACCGCTAAGAATTTTTGCCGCTCGCTCAACATTACCACTTCGCTTTAAAAGATAAAGATTGATTAACCCCACAAGTGCATTAATTAATAATATGGTACCTAATACATGCGAACCACTAACTAAGCTCAAACCTCCAAATGCAGCAAGAAAAAGCACACCTAAAAAGGTCAAAACATGGCAAAGTGTATAGCGCCTGCGTTGGCGCACCGCCAGCATTTCTTGCTGGCCAATTATATTTTCTGGTGTAGAAGACATGTGAATAAATTATTCCTTAAAGCACTTACTAAAATCACTTCACGACATCTGTAGCTGTGATAATAAAAAAACTTATTACTAAATGTTAAAAGAATAAACGAGATAGCTACTCTGTCAAATAAGTTATTGTTTTTTAACGTTGTTAATTATGGAATAATTTACATTAGTGACTTAATTTTGCTGATAATGGTTATAAATAAAGCTCACTTTGGCTAAATAATAAAGACTCTGCCTTTCTCTCGAATTTATATTTCAAGTATATAACCTTTAAAGCTGACCAACTAAGTAATAACGCTTAATAGAAACCAAACTTGACACCCACTTTTATTTACAAATAAAATGTACCAACAAATTTACCAATCAGATTAAGAATTTATCTTTTATTTCTGGGTCACTTTTCATTTCATCTAATAAATAAGTCATTAGCATTCTTAGATCTAAATTTCATACATGAAAATAACTGCAGGATTGCAGTTTTAACTTTTACTTAGTGGTTTCTGATTTATGCGAGTAGCTTTTCGCAGTTGCTAATATTTGAACGCCGTTTGCGCTTCAAATTTTCACAGTAACGTGCTTGAGAAGCGGGTCTGCCTAATGCACCATGAAATACGCGTGTAAATTGGGTTGCAAGCTTGAACCAGTTTTCTGGTGATATATTAAGGCTTACTAGCAAAGGAAGGGTTATATTATCAATGTGCCCGCGTTTATCCTCTCGCATTATTAGCCCTGTTAGCTCAACGAGCTCTAGACTTGTTTTTTATACTAAATAAAAGCTACTATCTAATTGCGTGAAGTGCAAAATTTAATATGGGTGTCTCGTTAATAATTCCTAGGTGCGTGCATTTTTAAACCACAACCCTAGGTGGTTTACCATGAAAGTCCAAGTACAATTTTTTGAGATTATCTGGCACGAGAGGCCAGCCACGTTCAATACCTTCTTTGGTTCCTTTCCAGAATAAGTGCTCTGTATAATATACATCTATGTACTCGAATTCCGCCTTGGTTGCAGTATCTAGTTTCTCGCTCATGTACTGCAACTGTTCTAGTGCTTCTTCTAAATCGCCTTGGTTTAACAAAATAGTTGTCAAATTTGCGAACTCTTCCATTAGAAATGTGAGTGCCCAACTCTCATGTTTTTCCATAAGAGGACCAACATTTGGAAATTTAGTGCGGATCTCTTTTAAGAACTGTGTTATTTCTGATTTAGCCATTGATTTTCCAGAAGCACCTAACGCTTTGCTAAGCGGCAATAAAATAGCTGGCTAAAATTAGCGAGGAACGAGCAAAAGCCAGCTGTTTTTGTCCATTTAAGCAACTTTTTAGCAATTTTTACATCGTTCTCTGAAACTCTTTTGCATCCTCGCCAAAAGAGAGCATTTTCAATGCTACGGCTTCTTTATCTTTATATATAGCTTGCAACCGTGCTTCAGTAAACGCTTTAAAAATAATAGTTTCTTTATCAAGTAGCTCTATTTCAAAAGCTGGATCATCTAAATATTGATAAAAAAGTTTGCCATTTTCTTGAAAAACTTTGCGCTTACCATACGTACCTATAATTTGATTGAAATCACTCTGACTTGGCTGGTACGGGCTGGATTTTGCTTTAACCAATGGATAGACCCATTGATGCAAACTAAGGTTGCTACTATTACTTTTGATTAAGGAATTAAGCACCTCAGCATAAGCTACATTAAGTGCATTGTCGCTGTTCGTTTCTATATTTGGTTTTACACCTTTTCTTTCCCAATTATCTTTTGTTCGAGGGTCAACAGGTCGTGTAGATGGTAAAGTGAGAATATAATCGTTATTGACTATTTCTACACTTCTACCATGAGCGGCACCAGCAGTTACCTCTCCAACAATGGTTGCTCTAGTCAAACTTTGCATAGCATAGCTAAAGGCTTCTGCAGCGGATGCAGAATTTCTGCTGGTGAGAATATAAAGTGGAGTATCTTTAAACCTAGGACCCGGAACATATGGAGACGTCCAATCTTGCGTTTGAGTTAACACACCGTTTTCACGTTGTTCAAAGGTTGATAAGTGGACGGTATCTAAGTCAAAAAAGTAACTCGCTAAGGAAGTTACCATAAATGGGCTACCACCAAAATTGTTCCTTAAATCAATAATGATACCATCGGCATACTGTAAAAATTTCATCCCATTTTCAAGCGTCTCACCACCTAAATGACTGTCAGAGAACATTCTTATATCGAGGTAACCAATGTTTCCATCAAGCATTTCAACTTTTTTAAAACCATAGTTATCTGTCGGAGTCTCCATGGCTCGACTATCCGAAAACGCTTTAGTTTGTGCTGATGAACGGTATGTTTTCAGTTCATTTACCCATTGTGGGTCATAAACGACAGAGAGGTGTTTATCATTAGCAATTTTGTTTAATTCTAAAGTCATAAAATCAGCTATATCTTCAGCTGATTCTAGGCGACTGCAATCAGAGAGAAATAGCTTGGAGCGCATTAACTTAGATAGCTTTGTTGCCGTATTTTGAATTACGTAGTTATCTTCAAGCTGCTTAGCAATAATTTCTGACACATCACGACAATCTGCCGCAGCAACTGAATTACATAAAACTAATGAGCCAATGGCGAGGGATTTTAGTATTTTATTATTCATATTCTTCCTGAAATTTTATTATTATTTTTTAATAACGTCCGAACACACCAAAAGGGGTTAAAAAAATTTGCACATGCTAAATTAAATTGCTAACACTTTACATAAGCGGTTTTGGCCGCTCTTGCCAAAATCCGGTTTATGTAAAGTGTTAGTTGCGATATCAACTACATAGCTCATAAACTTCTCTTAATTTTGACCATCTTTCATCAGTTTCTACCTGCATTTCTATAGGAAGTTTCGCAAACTTGGACAAAGCCGAGTTAATTCTTTCACCTACTGAGCTGATATCATTAGTATAAAAATGCCACTCTCTAGTACCATTAAAAGTGTAAGTAAAAACAAATATGGCGAGTCTATCGTCATCAAGAACTGGTACTATTGCGTCTTCAAATTGCCGCATTTCTTCAATCTGAGCGTCGGATGGTAAACCACTCGAATTAGACTGTTCAAAATCCCAAAAAATTGTGAGCTTTTTAGGGTAATTAGTATGACCTAATAAAAAGTGAAGGTCAGGACGGTATCGAATTAACCCAACCGTTCCATTAACTTTTTTATCTGCAATATTCCAAGACGCAATGTCGGCAGATTCAATGTCCATATTCATTCCTTTTAGCAACTAGCTTTTAAATAAGGGGCGCAGACATGTGGGCTATAATGCGAAGCAGCCCACGTGTAGCGTCCCAGCAAACGAAGTGAGTGACATAATTTTTTTGTTATGTGTAAACATTCAAAACAACCTTGCCATTACTAATACTGACATTACCAAAGCATGCCGAGATGAAAAAACCTGACTCTGTTTTAATGAAGCTATCTATGTAGCCATAGTCAATCGAACCGTCAATGTCGGTTGTCGGTTCGATTGCCGATTGCCCATTAACACAAGATATTGATGAAAAGTTAGAAAAGGTTAAAACGGCTTTCTTGTAACAAGTGTATTCATTTGGTTTGGGTTCAACATAATGAACTGATGAAGGCCAAATACTTGCTTCAAGTTGTATGGAAAACTGATTTTCTGAAACTTCCCATCCCAATACGAAAGAATCTTGAAGATCAATTCCATCCATAGAATCCAAAATTTTCTCCTTGCACATAACAATTTAATAGTGCGCTCATCGCGCATATTTATGCCAACGATACGCTCATGTATTTTATAAATCATTTTTACCAAATAACTTAACACATTGCTATATATAATTTTTTACTAGCACTCAAACTCTCAATAAAAGACAAAATGCGCTCGTCGCTCATTTTCTTGAATATTGGAGTAGCACAACTACACTGTATGTAAATACAGTACTATTATTGGTGATAATATGAAAACACGTTCTCCATTTTTAAATTATATAGCCGATTATATGCTGGTACGTCAGTATTCATTTCGCACCGTAGATACGTACCTAAGATGGATTGCATCTTATATCCATTTTCATAATAAACACCACCCCGCCTCAATGGAAGACAATGAAGTCGAGCGCTACTTAGAGCATTTATGTTAAAGCAAAACGTTGCACCACGTACGCAAGCCACTGACTCAATTCATTGTCATTTTTATACAAACATATAATAAAAAAAGAACTTTCATTAAATTCAAACTTTGCCCGTAGTAAAAAACAAGCAAAGCTCCCTGTCGTGATAACCCCAGAGGAAGTTAAAATGTTGATGGCTGCGATTAAATAAGCGCTATTATTTAATCGCAGCCCTTATGTATGGAAGTGGTTTGAGTAATTGAAGCGGTGCAATTAAGGGTGCAAGATATTGATTTTGATTATAAATGTATTCAAGTATGGAATGGCAAAGGAAATAAACATCGTATTGTAACGCTCGCTGCAGAGCTGTTCCCTATGCTGAAAACTCAAACTTTGAACGTTGATGACTTCCTAAAGCTTGATTTAAATAACACTAAATATGCCGGCGCGTGGATGCCATATGCCTTAACAAAAAAATATCCTTCAGCCGCAAAAACACTAGCATGGCAGTATTTATTTCCTTCTCATATATTAAGTTCAGACTCTCAAAGTGGTGAAATAAGGCGACATCATTTTCATCACTCTTGTATTCGAAAAGTGGTTAAAAAAGCCGTCAAAAATCAGGGTTAACAAAATAATAACACCTCATACATTGAGGCACTCTTTTGCTACTCATCTACTGCAAAATGGCGCCGATATACGCTCAGTACAAACACAACTAGGTCACAACGATGTGCGTACAACACAAATAATACCCGCTGTATTGAATTAGTGAGCAATTATAGCGGCAGATAAATTGCTCAGTAACAAGGCAAAAACTTAGTTATATAGTTTATCTACATGAGAAGTTTTTAACGCAGTTAATGAGTTATTTAGAGCGCTAAAATGATCAACGTTTTAATACAGCGGGTATCCTACTCATGTAGTACAACAAAGTGCCAACGGGGTTATGAGCCCTTTTTCAAGATTATCAATCTCCCCGATTTAAAACAAAAAAGCACAGCCCACAAGCGCCATGCTTTTTAAATTCAAGCGTAAAAAACTTAATTTACAAACGAATGCCGCCGTCTATTTCAACCACGCGACCGGTGAAAAAGTCGTTTTCGATTATGTACTGTGCGGTATGGGCAATTTCGTTGCTTTCGCCTAAACGCCCTACGGGTGTTACTGCAAGCATGCGCTGTTTGGCTTCAGGTTTCATGGCGTCGGTCATGGCGGTACTTATTACACCTGGTGCAATAGCGCCTACGCGTATACCAAAGCGGCCAAGCTCTTTAGCCCATGTGGTGGTAAGTGCCACTACGCCTGCTTTTGAAGCTGCGTAGTTTGTTTGCCCAATATTACCCGCGCGCGCTACGCTCGACATATTCACTATTACGCCGCCTATGCCTGATTCAATCATGTGGCTTGCAGCTTCGCGCCCTGCTAAAAATACGCCTGTCAGGTTTACATCAATCACTGATTGAAATTGCTCAAGTGACATTTTTTTAACCACTTTGCCGTCTTTAGCTTTTATAAACATGCCGTCGCGTAAAATACCGGCGTTGTTTATAAGCACGCCAATGTGGCCAAAATCGCTTTTAATGGTATTAAATACGTTTTCTACTTCGCTCTCAACAGTTACGTTTGCGGCGTAGCCTTTAATAGTGCCAGATACACCTTCCAGCTGTGTTAGTTTCTCGCACGCTGTGTTTAATAACTCTTGCGCCATATCTATAAGTGCGATGTTAGCGCCCATAAGGGCAAATTTTTGCGCCATTGCAAAGCCTAAGCCTTGTGCGCCACCGGTTATTACTACCGTGTTATTTTTAATTTCCACGCCTTGCTCCTACTTAGAAAACAGTTTAAAAATGGCGCTAAAATCATCACTGCCAGCACCTTGGTGCTGTAGCATAGTGTATAAATTTTTAGCCATTGAACCCATTGGGGTTGCAGAATTACTTTGCTGCGCGGCTTCCATAGCAAGCCCTAAATCTTTAGCCATTAAATCGACCATAAAGCCCGGTTTGTAATCGTTACTTGCAGGGGCTGTATCCATTACGCCTGGGCATGGGTTGTAAAGTTCAAGGGTCCAGTTACGGCCAGAGCTTGCAGTCATAATGTCGCTAAGTACTTTTGCATCTAGCCCATTATTAATACCCATTTGCAGGGCTTCGCTCGTACCTGCCATTAAAATACTTAACAGCATGTTGTTACATATTTTTGCAACTTGTCCTGCGCCAATATCGCCTGCATGGAATATGTTTTTACCCATATCATTAAGCACAGGTTGTGCGGTATTAAACGCGGCTTTACTACCACCAACAATAAACGTAAGCGTGCCTGCGGTTGCTCCAGCAACACCGCCCGATACCGGTGCATCTACAAAGCTAATACCCTGCTCGCCAAGTGCGCTGCCAACCACACGGGCCGACTCTGCATCTATTGTTGAGCAATCTATCACTAAGGTGTTGTTGCTAAGCACATTAATTAAGCCGCTATCGTCGTTATTGCCTAAATAAAGTGATTTAACATGTTTGCCCGCAGGTAACATACTAATAAGTATATCGGCATTGGTTGCACATGCATTTGCATTATCAGCTGCGTGTGCGCCTTTACTTGCAAGTTCATTTAAGACCGACTGGTTTAAATCAAATGCTGTAACATTATGGCCGGCTTTAATTAAGTTAGCCGCCATTGGGCCGCCCATATTACCTAAGCCGATAAAACCAATATTGAGTTTAGTCATCGTCTTTCCTTTATGTGTGTGTTGGGGTGTCTAAGCCATTGAGTGGGTGATTTTCGCCAAAACGGTTAGCAAAAAAGCTCTCTATTATGGCTTGTGGTACATCATTCAGTGTTTTGTATTTCCAATTAGGCGCGCCGTCTTTATCTATTAATAGTGCTCTTACGCCTTCTTGAAATTCACCTACTTCGCCAGCGCGTACCGACATACCCAGCTCCATTTTAAAACACGCTAGTAAGCTTTTGCCTTTACTGGCTTTTAGCTGCTCACTTACTAGCGCGCAACTTAGTGGGCAACCATGCTTAAGTGATTTTTGGGCGCGTTGCAGCCATTTATCGTCAGTAGCTAGGCCTAAAATATAATCAACTTGTTCTTGTAGCGTATTAAATTCAGCTAATTTTTGAATGGTTGCTAAGTTAGCTTTAATATTGCCTTTGGGCATACGTTCAGATTGGTTATCTAAATCGGTTAATAATTTAGTCAAACGCTCATGATTTAAACTTGCGGTTTTGCCCCACTTAGCCGCTAAAATTTGCGCTAGCATGGCATCATATATAGTGCTGTCGATAAAGTGATCGGCAAGCGATACAAAGCGTGCATCTTCACAATTAATAGAGGCCGATGTTAACCCTAAAAATAGCCCCACACCTTGTGGCATTTTATGCAAAAAGTAACTACCGCCTACATCTGGGTATAAGCCTATGGTTTGCTCTGGCATAGCAATGCGCGATGTTTCGGTTACTACGCGGTGGCTAGCACCGGCCATTAGGCCTAAACCACCGCCCATAACAATGCCATTACCCCATACTAAAAGTGGTTTTTCGTAGCAATGAATAAGGTAGTCAAGCCGGTACTCTAGGGTAAAAAAGTCTTCCACTAAGCTTGTTGGTTTACCTTGCGCCATTGCATGATGAAGACTCACTACATCGCCACCGGCGCAAAATGCTTTATCCCCTGCGCCTTTTAACAATACCATTGCAATTGCATCATCGCTTTGCCAAGCGCGCAGCTGCGGCTCAAGTAATTTGATCATGTCAAAATTAAGGGCGTTTAATGCTTTAGGTACGTTGAGTGTAATAACCCCAATTAAGCTGCCGTTTGCTGCACTTGCCGTTTCAAATAGCACGGGGTCATCGGCATTATTTAATAACGTTAAATTACTCATTAGCCATTTACCCAATTAGCGCGGCGTTTTTCTAAAAAGGCATTAACGCCCTCTTGTTGATCTTGTGTATCAAACAGCCCTACAAACAATTCACGCTCAAGTGGTAATACACTTGCCATAGGTTGATGTCGCCCTTTTTGAATTAGTGTTTTACATGCAGCTACCGAGCTTGGGCTTTGTTCGCTTACTTGGTTGGCAAGTTTTAACGCCGCTGCAAAGCTTTCCCCTTGTGGGACTACTTCCTCTACTAAGCCAATTTGCAGGGCTTTATCGGCTTTTAAGCGCTCGCCACATAAAATCATGCGTTTTGCCCAGCCTTCACCTACAAGCCATGCTAAATTTTGCGTGCCACCCGCGCACGGTAACAAACCCACTTTTGCTTCAGGTAGCGCCATTTGTGCTTGCTCTTCTGCTATGCGTATATCACACGCAAGCGCTACTTCTAGCCCGCCGCCCATGGCATAACCGTTGATGGCCGCAACCGACACCCCTGTAAAATTAGTCAGTGCTTCAAAGGCTTCACCAAATACACGCGACATATCAGCGGCAACGCCTTTATCGCCACTAGCAAATACGTTTAAATCGGCCCCGGCGCTAAAAAACTTCTCGCCTTCGCCAGTAAGCACTAAGGCATAAATATTTTTATTGTTATTAAGCTCGTTAACTTTGTTTTTTAAATCTATTAAGGTGTCTTTTGTCCAGGTATTAGCTGGTGGGTTAGACATAGTTAAAATAGCAACATGGCCTTCGGTAGTCAGTTCAATACTCGGGTTAGATTGTGACATAACTTGCTCCTTATAAAACGTCGCTTGCAGACTCGGCTAAAATACGGCGCGCTATAATTACACGCATAATTTCGTTAGTACCTTCTAAAATTTGATGAACGCGTACATCACGTACATGGCGCTCAAGCGGGTATTCTTTTATGTAACCGTAACCACCATGTACTTGCAGTGCCTCGTTACACACAGTAAAGCCAACGTCGGTGGCAAAGCGTTTAGCCATGGCGCAATAGGTGGTTTTTTCACTATCGCCGGTATCAAGTTTAAATGCCGCAAGCCTTACCATTTGGCGTGCAGCTACAAGCTCAGTGTTCATATCTGCAATTTTAAATTGCAACGCCTGAAAAGCAGCCAAAGGCTTACCAAATTGAGTACGCTCTTTTAAGTACTCTTTTGCCGTGTTTAGCGCAGCTTGTGCTGTACCAATTGAGCACGTGGCAATATTAATACGCCCGCCATCTAGGCCTTGCATGGCAAATTTAAAGCCTTCGCCCTCTTTACCTAATAAGTTATGCGCCGGAATACGCACATCTTCAAAACTAATTAAGCGTGTTGGTTGTGCGTTCCAACCCATTTTTTCTTCTGCTTTACCGTACTCAACGCCTTGTGCGTCGGCAGGGACTACAAATGCCGAAATACCCGCAGCGCCTTCGCCACCGGTACGTGCCATTACTACTAATACTTCGGTTTCGCCCGCACCCGATATAAACATTTTTGAGCCGTTAATAACGTACTCATCACCCTCAAGTACGGCTTTTGTTTTTAGTGATGCCGCATCTGAGCCTGAGCCAGGCTCAGTTAAACAATAAGAGGCAAGTAGCTCGCCCATTACTAATTGTTCTACGTATGTGTCTTTAACTGCATCTGTACCAAAACTAGCTACCATCCACGTAGCCATATTATGAATAGTTAGCATGGCCGTTGTAGCTGTACAGCCCATCGCAAGCTGCTCAAATATAATGCTTGAATCTAAACGTGATAAACCAAGGCCGCCGGCTTCCTCTGGCGTGTATAAACCGCAAAAGCCAAGCTCGCCCGCCGCTTTAATCGTATCTTTAGGAAAAATATGCTCGCGATCCCACTTTGCTGCATGTGGAGCAAGTTCTGATTCTGCAAATTGGCGTGCAGTTTCTGCAAAGGCTTGTTGATCTTCTGATAAGTTAAAGTCCATGGTAGACCTCTTTAATTGTGTTGTTAGTGTGTCCCATTAGGGTAAATGAGTGAAGAGCGGCAAAGGCTGATGTGTGTGTTCTAGTTGCTTGTCAGCGGGTTTAGCCTTTGCGCCCTTCTTTATTATTATTTTTGAGTGTGTTTATTTTAAATTAATGCTCATGTTTGGACCTGAAGCGATGTCGTCTTCAAACCAACGTGAGGTAATGGTTTTAGTTTCTGTGTAAAAACGTATACCTTGCTTACCATAAGTGTGTGTATCGCCGTAAAACGAGCCTTTCCAGCCCGTAAACGAGAAAAACGGCAGCGGCACCGGAATAGGCACATTAATACCCACTTGGCCTACTTCAATTTCATTTTGAAATTTACGAGCCGCAGCGCCACTTGAGGTAAATAACGAGGTACCGTTGCCGTACGGGCTTTCGTTAATAAGGGCAATTGCCTCATCAAGCGTATCTACAAACATACAGGCAAGCACAGGGCCAAAGATTTCTTCTTTGTATAAGTCCATTTCTTTTGTAACGTCGGTAAATAATGTTGGGCCAACCCAGTTACCTTGTTCAAAGCCCTCTACTGTGTAGTTTGAACCATCAATTAAACAGGTGGCGCCTTGCTCCTTACCGCTTGCTATAAGCGATAAAATACGCTCTTTTGCTGGTTTTGATGTTTGTGGGCCGTAGGCTGCGTTTTTGTCATCCCACACGCCTGGGCGTACGTTTTCAAAGCCAGCTTTTATTTCATCTACCCACTCACTTGCTTGCCCTACAAACACAGCCACCGAAATACCCATACAACGCTGGCCTGCTGCACCAACCGATGCGCCAACTAGGTTATTTACCACGTGTGATTTACTCGCATCTGGCATAATAACCATGTGATTTTTAGCACCCACACACGCTTGTACGCGCTTAAGGTTTTGTGTGCCTTTAGAATAAATGTATGCACCTACACCACACGAGCCCACAAACGAAATTGCACGTACGGCTTTGTCTTCTAATAAGCGGTCTACTTGCGGTTTTGTACCATGAACCACTTGTAATACGCCTTTTGGTGCGCCGGCTTCAATAAATAGCTCAGCTAAACGCATTGGTGTGAGTGGGTCTTGCTCAGAGGGTTTTAAAATAAAGGTGTTACCACATACAATAGCTAGCGGAAACATCCAAAGTGGGATCATCGCCGGAAAGTTAAACGGCGTAATGCCTGCACATACGCCAAGGGGCTGCATGTAAGAATAGGTATCGATTTTACGGGCAACATTTTCCATTGTTTCGCCCATCATTAGTGATGGTGCGTTAGCTGCTTGTTCTACTACTTCAATACCGCGCCATACATCGCCTTTTGCATCTTCAAACGTTTTACCTAGTTCGTGGCAAATAATGGTCGCAAGCTCATCGTGGTGCTCTTTTAACAGCGCCGCGTATTTCATCATAATGCGGGCACGCTCGGTAATGGGCACATCTTTCCATGTTTTAAATGTTTCTGAGGCCGAGGCAATAGCTGCATCCATTTCTGAGTCGGTAGTACATGGAACTTGCGCAAGTACTTCTTGGTTTGCTGGGTTAATTACATCAATAAGCTCGTTTGAAGCCGACTGAACAAATTCGCCATTTATAAGTAGTGGAACTTGGTGCATAGGTAAATCCTGTTGTTAGTGTGTTCTTTTAAAAAATGGCACCGTTTTGTTATTAGTATGAGTACGGTGCATTTTAGTTGCTGTTAGTTAATTAACTTTTTTGTTAGTAAGCCTCTACAGCCATTGCTACAGCTTCGCCGCCACCAATACATAAAGACGCAATTCCTTTTTTAAGGCCACGGTTTTTAAGTGCGTGAATAAGCGTGACTAAAATTCTCGCGCCGCTGGCACCAATTGGGTGGCCAAGTGCACACGCCCCACCGTTTACGTTTACTTTGCTCTCATCAAGTGTTAATTCGTTAATAGCAAGCATGGTAACCATGGCAAAGGCTTCGTTAATTTCCCACAGGTCAACATCAGCAGTTGTCCAGCCTGCTTTTTCAAGCACACTGTTCATAGCGCCCACAGGTGCTACAGTAAATTCGCTTGGTTTTTGAGAGTGCGTGCTGTGCGCTACAATTTTACAAAGCGGTGTTAAGCCTTGCTCTTTAGCTTTTGATTCGCTCATTAATATAAGCGCTGCGCCACCATCAGAAATTGACGATGAATTAGCCGCAGTGATGGTGCCGTCTTTTTTAAAGGCAGCACGCAGGCTTGGTATTTTTTCTGGGCGGGCATTACCGGGTTGCTCATCAACCGATACGGTTACATCGCCTTTGCGAGTTTTTATGGTGTGCGGCGCAATTTCGTTTTCAAAGCTGCCGTTTTCAATTGCCGCATTAGCTTTACTTAAAGAGCTAAGTGCAAACTCATCCATTTGCTCACGGCCAATGCCGTACTCATCGGCAGTATCTTGTGCAAAACAGCCCATTGCTTTGTTATCGTAAGCATCTTCTAGGCCATCGCTCATCATATGATCTTTAATTTCGCCGTGGCCCATACGCATACCGCCACGTGCTTTAGGTATAAAATACGGTGCGTTACTCATGCTTTCCATGCCACCAGCAATTGCACTGCTAATTGAGCCCGCTTTAATTAAGTCGTTAGCGAGCATGGCGGCTTTTAAACCAGAGCCACATACTTTATTAATGGTGGTAGCACCCGTGCCCAGAGCAAGGCCTGCTTTTAACATTGCTTGGCGTGCTGGCGCTTGGCCAAGGCCCGCCGGCAATACACAGCCCATAATTACTTCATCTATTGCATCATTTGCTAAACCAGTTTGTGCAAGCGCACTTGCAATGGCGGTTGCGCCAAGCTCGGTAGATTGTGCATCGGTCAATGCGCCCATAAACCCGCCCATTGGCGTACGCTTTGCTGCTACAATTACCACTGATTCTAAAGTCATAATTAACTCCGTTGTATTTATATGCAAATAGTTGTTAGAATATTTGCTCTATTAATTTAGTATTCATTTATTGTTTAACACCCTTACACAATACTAACGTTTACGCTAACGTCAACTAAAAAGCGTTTAATTTTTAGTTTTAAAAGTGTAAGCATTATTTTCCAGTAACGGCGAAGTGAACAATTAATAAAAATAAACTATTGAATATTAATAATATAATTTAACATTTCACATCAACACTCCTTTATAAATAGTTTCATACCACACCAAGCTTTACCTTTACGTAAACTTCACTTATATTGGAGTTATTCGAATGAGGTAAACACAACTATGAAACCAAATAACCAAACAAACTTTGCAAGTTCTGCAAAAGCGCCAAGCAGTAACGATCAAACCTTTAGTATTAGCGATTTAGCTAAAGAGTTTGATATTACCACCCGCTCTATTCGTTTTTACGAAGACCAAGGTTTAGTAAGCCCAGAGCGCAATGGCCAAACCCGTATTTATTCAAAACGCGACAAAGTTCGCTTAAAACTAATACTGCGTGGCAAACGCTTAGGCTTTACATTGGCTGAAACAGGCCGTTTGTTTGAACTGTACGACGCTGATAAATCTAGCGCTAAACAGCTGGTGACTATGCTCGATTTAATAGCAGAGAAAAAAGCCGACCTTTCTCAGCAAATGGACGACATAAAAGTTGTGCTTATGGAACTAGTGACAGCGGAGCGCCGCTGCAGAGACACACTCAATAAAATAGACGAGTAGCCTATTTTAATAATAAAAACACACTGACAACACACACAGGAATGAATCATGAGCACTATTTCACTTTATAAAGAGATGAACTTTGGCCTTGGCGAAACCGCCGATATGATCCGCGACCACGTAAATAGCTTTGCAAGCCAAGAGATTGCACCACTGGCTGAACAAACCGATATGGACAACGCGTTTCCTAATCAGCTTTGGCCGCAAATGGGCGAAATGGGTGTACTAGGCATGACCGTTTCTGAAGACTTTGGCGGTGCAGGCTTAGGTTACTTAGAGCATGTAATAGCCATGGAAGAAATTAGCCGTGCGAGTGCATCAATTGGATTAAGCTATGGTGCGCATTCAAACTTGTGTGTAAATCAAATTAACCGTAACGGTAATCAAGCACAAAAAGAAAAATACTTACCAAAGCTTATTAGCGGCGAACACATTGGTGCCCTTGCCATGAGCGAACCAAATGCAGGCTCTGACGTGGTATCAATGAAACTTAAAGCTGAAAAAAAAGGCGATAAGTACATTTTAAATGGCAATAAAATGTGGATCACCAACGGCCCCGATGCACACACATTTGTTATTTATGCAAAAACAGATTTAGAAGCCGGCGCTAAAGGCATTAGCGCATTTATTGTTGAAAAAGACTTCCCTGGTTTTTCTACCGCGCAAAAGCTAGACAAGCTTGGTATGCGTGGCTCAAACACGTGTGAACTGGTGTTTGAAAACTGCGAAGTACCCGAAGAGAACATTTTAGGTAACCTAAACGAAGGCGTTAAGGTACTAATGAGCGGCCTAGATTACGAACGTGTAGTACTTGCTGCAGGCCCCCTTGGCATAATGCAAGCCTGTATGGATATTGTTGTACCGTACATTCATGAACGTAAACAGTTCGACACCCCTATTGGCCAATTTCAGTTAATTCAAGGCAAAGTAGCCGACATGTATACACAAATGAACGCAGCGCGCTCATACGTTTATACCGTTGCAAAAGCGTGTGACCGCGGCGAAACCACCCGTAAAGATGCCGCCGGCGCCATTTTATATGCAGCTGAGCTTGCCACTAAAATGGCGCTCGATGCCATTCAAATTTTAGGGGGTAACGGCTACATAAACGAATACGCCACAGGGCGCTTACTGCGTGATGCCAAACTATACGAAATTGGTGCTGGTACATCAGAAATACGCCGCATGCTTATTGGCCGCGAACTCTTTACCGAAAGCCGTTAAGGATTAAATTATGACGATATTAAAATCGAGCGTTAATCCTCACGATCCTACTTTTGTGCAAAATCACAAAAACATGGCAGCTTTGGTTGATGATTTACATAGTAAAGTAGCCACCATAAGCTTAGGCGGCGCTGCGTTAAAAGAGCGCCACGAAGGCCGAGGTAAGTTATTTGTACGCGACCGTATTAGCACTTTATTAGATGAAGGCTCACCGTTTTTAGAAATTTCGCAATTTGCAGCCTTTGGTGTGTACGAACAAGAAATTGCCTGTGCGGGTGTAGTTGCTGGTATTGGCCGTGTTAAAGGCATTGAATGCATGATCATTGCAAACGATGCCACGGTAAAAGGCGGTACGTACTTTCCGCTTACCGTTAAAAAGCATTTACGCGCGCAAGATATAGCCGAGCGCTGTCACTTACCGTGTATTTATTTGGTTGATTCGGGCGGTGCCAACCTGCCCGAGCAAGACGATGTATTCCCTGATAAATTACATTTTGGGCGTATTTTTTATAACCAAGCCCGTATGTCGGGTAAAGGTATTCCTCAAATTGCTGTGGTAATGGGGTTATGTACCGCAGGCGGCGCATACGTACCCGCTATGGCCGATGAAAGCATAATAGTAAAAGAGCAAGGCACTATATTTTTAGCAGGCCCGCCACTTGTAAAAGCAGCGACCGGTGAAGTAGTCAGCGCCGAAGAATTAGGCGGCGCCGATGTACATTGTAAAACATCGGGTGTGGCTGACCACTTTGCAGAAAATGACGAGCATGCGCTGTCTATTGCCCGCCAATGTATTGAGCGTATTAATTACACGCGCCCTACAGCCCCTCTTTTAGAGGATGTAAAACCGCCACGTTACGATATAAACGAGCTTTACGGCATTGTAGGCACCGACCTTAAAAAGCCGTTTGATGTGCGTGAAGTTATTGCCCGTACGGTTGATGATTCATCGTTTGATGAATTTAAACGCTACTTTGGTGAAACGCTGGTCACAGGTTTTGCCAGCATTTACGGTAACCCTGTAGGCATAGTAGCTAATAACGGCATTTTATTTAGTGAGTCGGCGCAAAAAGGCGCGCACTTTATTCAACTATGTGCACAGCGCAATATTCCTTTAGTGTTTTTGCAAAATATAACCGGCTTTATGGTAGGTAAAAAATACGAAGCGGAGGGCATAGCAAAGCACGGCGCTAAAATGGTGATGGCAGTTTCGTGTGCCGATGTACCTAAATTTACGGTGCTAATTGGTGGCTCTTACGGCGCGGGTAACTATGGTATGTGTGGCCGCGCATTTGAACCTACCATGATGTGGATGTGGCCCAATGCCCGTATTTCGGTAATGGGCGGCGAGCAAGCCGCCGGTGTAATGGCTCAAGTTAAGCAAGATGGCTTAGCACGTAAAGGCCATAGCATGAGCGAGCAAGAAGTTAGCGATTTTAAAAAGCCAATAATTGATCAGTACGAAGAGCAAGGTCATCCGTATTACGCAAGCGCCCGCTTGTGGGACGACGGCATTATTGACCCTGCCGATACCCGTAACGTATTAGGCCTTGCCTTAAGTGCAGCTAAAAATGCACCACAGCAAGACTCTAAGTTTGGCGTATTTAGAATGTAACCGGAGCGCAAAAATGTCAGTAACACTACAAATAACAAAATCTAATGTGGCTGTACTTGTTTTAAGCCGAGTTGAAAAACGTAACGCATTTAATAGTGAAGTGATACACGAGCTAATTCAGTGCATAGAGCATGCAAATACACTCGATATTCGCGCTTTGGTTTTAAAAACTGAAGGCAAGCACTTTTCTGCCGGTGCCGATTTAGCCTGGATGAAATCAATGGCTGATAACAACTACGCCGATAACCTTGCCGACTCTATGCAGCTCGCTAAATTAATGCAGGTACTAGCCGCCTCTCCTCATCCTACTATATGTGCTGTACAAGGCGCTGCATTTGGTGGCGCTCTGGGCTTAATTGCATGTTGCGATATTGCCCTAAGTAAAGACGATGCGCAGTTTTGTTTAAGCGAAGTAAAGCTAGGGCTTATTCCTGCGGTAATTAGCCCGTATGTAATTAAAGCCATTGGTGAGCGTGCTGCGCGCCGCTACTTTTTAACTGCCGAGGTGTTTGATGCCCACACAGCAAAACAACTTGGTTTGGTTCATCAGGTGACCGGTAATTTAGACTGTGCCCTTGATAACATGCTGCAAACATTAATCGATAACGGCCCAGTCGCTGTAAAAGCCGCTAAATCATTAATTAACGATGTAGCAAATAAGCCTATTAATGATGATCTTATTGAACTCACGGCCGAACGTATTGCAAATATTCGGGTATCGGACGAAGGCCAAGAAGGACTAAGCGCCTTTTTTAATAAACGCCCTCCCGCTTGGCAACTGTAGGACTAATTATGAACACACACACATTAAAAAAGATACTCATTGCCAACCGTGGTGAAATTGCATGCCGTATAATGCGAAGTGCAAAACAAATGGGCCTAACAACGGTGGCTGTTTACTCTGACGCCGACAAACACGCACAACATGTAAAAATGGCTGATGAGGCCTACCACATTGGCCCTGCACCAAGTAAAGACTCATACCTTGTAACAGATAAAATTTTACAGGTTGCAAAAACAAGCGGCGCCGATTGTATACACCCTGGGTACGGTTTTTTATCTGAAAACAGTGAGTTTGCTAAAGCCTGTGAAGCTAACAACATTGCGTTTATTGGCCCACTTGCAAGCAGCATAGAAGCCATGGGCTCTAAAACCCGCGCCAAAGAAATTATGGCCGCGGCAAATGTACCATTAGTGCCAGGCTATTACGGTGAAAACCAAGATCCTGCTTTTTTACAATCTGAGGCTGAAAAAATTGGCTACCCCGTGCTCATTAAAGCGGCCTTTGGCGGCGGCGGTAAAGGCATGCGCGTTGTTGAGCAAGCCAAAGACTTTATAACTGCACTTGAGGGCGCACAGCGTGAAGCAATTGCGGGCTTTGGTAACGACTTAGTGCTGCTTGAGCGCTATGTTAACCAGCCTCGCCATGTTGAAGTACAAGTTTTTGCCGATAACCACGGTAATTGTGTTTATTTAGGGGATCGTGATTGCTCATTACAGCGTCGTCATCAAAAAGTAATTGAAGAAGCCCCAGCGCCGGGTTTGTCTGATGAACTGCGTAAAGAAATGGGTGAAGCCGCAGTACGCTGTGCCCTTGCAATAAACTACAGAGGTGCAGGTACGGTTGAGTTTTTACTGTGTGGCGATGAGTTTTTCTTTATGGAAATGAACACGCGACTACAAGTAGAGCACCCTGTAACCGAAATGGTAACCGGCGTAGATTTAGTCAATTGGCAAATTAATATTGCCGCTGGGCAAACACTGCCGTTAACGCAATCAGACATACAACTCCAAGGCCACAGCTTTGAAGCGCGTATTTACGCAGAAGATCCAAGTAACGATTTCATTCCCTGCTCGGGCACTATTGAATCGTTAAATACTCCGCTTAACAGTGAGTTTGTACGAATAGATACAGGTATTGCACAAGGCGATGAAATAAGCCCGTATTACGACCCTATGATTGCAAAGCTTATAGTACATGATGATAACCGAGAGCAAGCATTATCGCGTTTACGCCAAGCACTTGAGCAATTTCACTTAGCGGGTTTTAGCACTAATATTGGCTTTTTACACAACTTAGCAAGCCACCCTACATTTGCTCAAGGTGCGCCAAGCACCCACTTTATTGCCGAGCAAGGCGATGCATTGGTAAGTGTTGATAGCGCCGCGCTTGAAAAAGCACAACTAATTGCAGCCTTTGCTTACCTTGAATCGCTTGGTGCTAAAAAAGCAACTCAGCAAAGCGCAAGCCCGTGGCAGCAACTCAGTGGTTTTACACTTAACGCACCACAGAAAGTGGATGTACCATTTACAGACTTAGCTATAAGCGCCGTTAAAACTAAAACGGGTTATGTTGTAACGCATAATGATAAGTCGTTCGATATAGCAGGCTCTGTAAACCAAAACGTATGTAATGTGTTTATTAATGGGGAAAAATTTACCGCCCATGTTAGCCACTTTGATAATAGTATTAGCGTGATGTTTGCTGCGCTGCAAATTAAGCTTGCTTTAAACACTAAACATTATATTAGTAGCCATGAGAGCGACGCCCTGCCCCTTGCGGCACCACTTAATGGCACTGTGGTTAAGCATTTAGTTGATGTAGGCAGCACCATTACCAAAGGCGATGCCGTAGTGATTATTGAAGCCATGAAAATGGAATACACGCTTAATGCACCTCACGATGGTATTTTACAAAGCTACTGCTTTGATGAAGGCGAATTAGTTTCGCACGGCGATTTATTAGCAATTGTAGAAGACACCACGGCGCAGGAGGCATCGTGATGGCAGCTTTTCCAACTGAAGTTAAAATTGTTGAAGTAGGCGCGCGTGATGGCCTACAAAACGAAAAATCAGTCACTGCATCTGATAAAATTTCATTAATAAATGCACTTAGTGACGCGGGCTTAAAAAATATTGAAGCTGGTGCTTTTGTATCGCCTAAATGGGTGCCACAAATGGCCGATTCAGCCGAGGTGATAACAGCGCTTAATTTACCCCATGTAAATTTAAGTGCGCTTACACCCAACTTAAAAGGCGCCCAAGCGGCCCATGCCGTTGGCATAAAAGAATTTGCCATATTTACCGCGGCAAGCGAATCGTTCTGTCAAAAAAATATAAATTGCAGTATTGATGAGAGTATTGAGCGTTTTAGCGACGTTATGGCATTTGCAAAAGCCAATAACATACGTGTACGCGGTTATGTCAGTTGTGTACTCGGTTGCCCTTATGAGGGAGAAATAGACCCCCATAAAGTACTTAGCGTTTCGCAGAAGCTTTTAGATTTAGGCTGCTACGAAATAAGCCTTGGCGATACCATAGGTGTTGGCACTGCAAATAAAGTTACCCAGCTTTTAACACTTTTGCTTGAGCATATTGATAAATCAAAACTGGCGGTGCATTTTCATGATACCTACGGGCAAGCGCTCACAAATATTTACGCAGCGTTAAGCTTAGGTATAGCAACGGTTGATGCCGCTGTTGCAGGCCTTGGCGGCTGCCCTTATGCCAAAGGGGCGTCAGGAAATGTTGCCACCGAAGATGTGGTTTACTTACTCAATGGGCTTGGCATAGAGCATGGAATTGATTTACAAAGGTTAAGTAGCGCTGGTTGGAAAATTACACAAGCACTTGGCAAAACGCCTGTAAGCAAAGTTTCAATTGCATTAGGCAACACACAAAAATAATAGCTTAACTTGCCAAATGGCAGTTAACACAATGAGGAGAGTCTCATGGCCGGTTTTGATAAAGTGGTTTCTAGTTACGAAGCTGCAATGGCAGGGTTAAAAGACGGCGATACCGTTATTGCTGGCGGCTTTGGCTTATGCGGTATTCCTGAGGGCTTAATTAAACAAATTAAGGCAATGAACACCAAAGAGCTAACCGTGGTTTCTAACAACTGTGGTGTAGATGACTTTGGATTAGGAATTTTACTTAAAGATAAACAAATTAAAAAAGTAATTGCCTCATACGTGGGTGAAAACGCCCTATTTGAGCAGCAATTACTAAGCGGTGAAATAGATGTAGAGCTTACCCCGCAAGGCACCTTGGCTGAAAAAATGCGTGCGGGCGGTGCAGGTATTCCTGCATTTTATACCGCTACAGGTTACGGTACGCCCGTTGCAGAGGGTAAAGATGTAAAAGAATTTGACGGTCGCCCTTATATTTTAGAAGAGTCGATCACCGGTGAGTTTGCCATTGTAAAAGCGTGGAAAGCCGACCGATACGGTAATTTAGTATTTAGGTACACTGCCATGAACTTTAACCCAATGGCCGCAACAGCAGGTAAGATTACCGTTGCCGAAGTAGAAGAAATAGTAGAGCCCGGTGAACTTGAGCCAAGCCAAATTCATACCCCAGGCATTTTTGTAAATCGCGTTATTAAAGGCGACTTTGAAAAACGCATTGAACGTGTAACAACACGAGATTAAGCAGGAGCATAGGTTATGGCATTATCACGTGAACAAGTTGCAATGCGCGTTGCACAGGAACTACAAGACGGCTTTTACGTTAATTTGGGCATAGGAATTCCGACACTCGTCGCAAACTATGTACCTGATGGTATTGAAGTTATGTTACAGTCAGAAAATGGGCTTTTAGGTATGGGTCCCTACCCAACAAAAGCCGAGCTAGACGCAGATATGATAAACGCGGGTAAAGAAACCGTGACAGCTGCCACAGGTGCAGCCATATTTAATAGTGCAGATAGTTTTGCCATGATACGGGGTGGTCATGTAGACTTAACCGTTCTGGGTGCATTTGAAGTAGACCAAAGCGGCAACATTGCCTCGTGGATGATCCCCAAAAAGCTGATAAAAGGCATGGGGGGCGCAATGGATTTAGTCGCTGGGGCAAAGAATATTATTGTTACTATGACCCATGCCAGTAAGCATGGTGATTCTAAATTATTAGAGTCGTGCACATTACCGCTAACGGGCGTTAATTGCGTTAAAAAAATAGTAACAGATTTGGCCGTACTTGAAGTTAAAGACGGCGCATTTCATTTACTCGAGCGCGCTCCGGGCGTATCGGTTGATGAAATAATTAGTAAAACAGCAGGTAAATTACTTGTTGACGGTGAAGTACCAGAAATGGTTTTTTAACGCTTTACCATGTACCGACCTCATTCCCAGTGCCAATGGCGCTGAGTTACCCAAAATCCCTCGCAAGAGGGATTTTTTTTGCCTGCCATAAACTTTTTTTCAGTTTTAATACAGTTGTAGTAAATATTATCTATAATACAAATAGCTTTTAATGTAAGCGCTTAGATTATTTGCACTAATTTGTGGATTGTCTGCACCTTTTTTGTGAACTAGTGCTATATTTAAAATTAAACTATTGATATTATTATATTAAATTATTGGTTCGATTATTGCCTATTAAAGGCGTCTTAAATTAATTAAACAATTCTGGAAAACATGCAAACTCCTATTCGAGGCCTCCGCTCTTTTTGCTTTGCAGCAAAAAGCCTAAGTTTTAAACATGCAGCTAAAGAGCTGTACTTAACGCCCTCTGCGGTAAGCCATCAGATAAAACAACTTGAAGAACAACTGGGCATTGAACTCTTTCAACGCCAAACCCGATCCATTAGTTTAACGGCTGCGGGTAAAAACTTTTTTGATGCCATTTCGCCTATTATCTATACGCTTGAAAACACCATCAACGAATTCAGTCAATTGCAGCAAAACACTAATATAACCATTACGCTGCCTGAATTTTTTGCCAGTGAACTACTTATGCCTAAATTAAGTGAGTGGACATCTGAGCACCCTAATATAAATTTACAAATGGATACGCTCAAAACCCGTAAAGAGCTAACCCGTCACAGTGATTTATCGATTGTTTTATCCTCAAGTAAACCCACTGAGGGCCTTACTACAGAGCTATTTAATCTTGAATATATACCGGCGTGTAACGAAAAACTGTTAAAACAGTGGAAAGACGATCACTGCCAAGCATTAAACCAAGTACCATTAATCCTTCACAAAGCAAGGCTGTGGGCATGGCACCAATGGGCTGAAAAAGCAGGTATAGATGACTTTTCGCCTACGCAAATTATACAAATTGATAGTATGTTTGGGGTCGCTCGTGCAGCGCAACAGGGCATTGGCATTTCACTTATACCGCTGCCTATTAGCCAAAGCTGGTTTGATGAAAAATGGCTTTATAAATTATTTCAACAGCCCCTTACCACCAAAGATAAATACTATTTAGTACAGCATGAAGCTAATTCGCCAAATCCCGCGCTAGATTTATTTGCTAAATGGGTTGTATCTACATTTAGCAACATTCAAGGTTAGTGTTACCTTAGTAAATACAATTTACATTTTGGTTTAATAACGCCAATTTTAATGTGTGCAGCACGTAGCAAGTGCTAAAGCTGCACGCAGTAAACTGTAAAGCTCCTTCTTTTTTACTTTCTTGCAGCTTAACAACACCGTTTAGTGATTTATTATTAATTAAATATTTTTATTTAATCATTCGTTTTTGCCCCGCAAGCTAACCTATAAAAATTTATCTTTTTAAATCAATAAAATAACACAACACGTTAGACTAAAGTCTATAGCTTAATTTTTTTCACTTATTGGTTTTATTTTTATCGTTTGTCTGACTTTTACGATTATTCTAAAGTTAACCCATCGCAAGCAAACAGCTAAACGTTTTTATTAATTAGACTTTATTTACTGTTTTGCACCAAATAAATGCAACCTTTTTAGATGTGATAGCTCTAACAAGGTAAGAAAAGAATCTTATATTGTGTGTGTAAGATGTTGTCAGTGTGAAAAGGCAGTTCAAGTCAGGTGGTGACTTGGTTTGAACTGTTTTTTATTCCACCAGCAGCACGCAGCAATAACTAAATTAGCTACTTTGTAGCAAACCAAATCTTATATTGTGTGTGTAAGATGTTGTCAGTGTGAAAAAGCAGTTCAAGTTAGGTGGTGACTTGGTTTGGACTGTTTTTTATTCCACCAGCAGTACGCAGCAATAACGTAATTAGCTACTATGTAGCAAACCAAATCTTATATTGTGTGTGTAAGATGTTGTCAGTGTGAAAAGCGGTTCATGTGAGGTGGTGACCTTATATGGGCCGTTTTTGTTTTATAAACACGATTACCTGCCCCACCGTTTTATGCCAATTCGCTTAAATTTAGTATTATTCAACTATAAAGTTATGTTTTTGTTTAAGCTCTTCAATGGTATTTTCATTGTCTTTTAAAAATACATTAAACTTTTTAACGAGCTGTGGGTGTTTAATGCTCGATAACATAAACGCTTGGTGATCAACAGGCAACTGATGCTGAAAAAACACAGGGACGGGAGTATCAAAAAATTCTTCTATATTGTATTTAAGTACATCGTGTGAAATATATATACAATCAACTCGCTCTTTATGCAGCAAATAAATCATCTCAATAACGTTATCATTTTCGAGTACTTGCAAGCCTGGCATTGAGGTTAACTTTTCAAGCCCTTGCAATGTAAAGCCACGCACTTTTGCAAGTGATTTACAATCTTCAAGTTTAATATTGTCTTTTAAGCTCGCTATCCCTGTATGTGTAACTAATGAAGGCACAGAATAATTAATATCTTGTTGATGCTGATTTTTATAACTTACTTGCCAATTAGGGTTGTCGGGGTATTTAAAGTCAACATGGTGATGCTCTATAAACTCTTTATAAAGGCGCGGAATAGGCAAAGTGTAAAATTCAAATTTAATATTTTGTTGTTTTGCAAATAGTTCCAGTAACTCTTTACTAAAACCAAAATAATCACGCTTATTAGTGCCACTGCCATCGTAATAAGGCAGGTATTCTATATTCTCTACCCCTATTACATATTTTTCGGCTGGCTGTGCTAATACAGGGCTTATAGTTATAAGCCCTGATACAAGTGCTAACGTGTTAATCAATTTGATAGTAAAATGCCGTTTATATCGTTTGGATTATTAATTTATATAACATAATCACAGTTAATTAAAGTTTAGATTTATTAAATATAAAAGAGCGAATTAATCGCTCTTATAAATTAGCTTTTGTCACGAGGTATAAACTCTAACACAGTAGCATTAATACAGTATCTATCTGTGCCTCTTGGTCCCTCACCTTTAAATAAATGCCCTAAATGTATACCTGTGCTTTTTGATTTAAGCTCAATTCGAGTCATCCCCCAGCTGGTATCTTTATGCTTAGTAACACTATTTTTAACCGGATGTTTAAACGACAGCCACCCCGTGCCCGAATTAAATCTATCGCGGGTATCAAATAATGGCTCACCACTTAATTTATCAACAAATACGCCGTCGGGAGTGTTTTTAAATTCTTTATACTCTTTACAGTAAGGTCTGTCGGTGCGCTCATTAAATGCGACTTCGTAGGCATCACTATCGCCTAGCTTAAAGGCGCCAAGCGCTTTGTAAAATTCAGCGGGGCTTGCATAGCCTTGACGCGCGTACACCTCTTTTCCATTTTCTAAAAACAAAATGGTGGGGGTTGCCCAAGTTGCCGATTTTATAGTTAGGCCATTAAGCTCATCGGCGTGACGAAATGTCAGTGGGATTGAACCTTTGTAATTGTTAGCGACTGTTTTTTTAAATTTTTCACAGTAAGGGCAGTATTCGCGCGAATCAAGTACCACAATCTGCTTGCCCGTGAGTAAAACACTATTGTCTACATCTGCTTTTTTAGTTTTATTAAATACCACACCCGTGGCGTGATCTGGGCAATAGCCATTTGGGTTCTTTTGTAAATAATTTTGATGGTACTCCTCAGCAGATACAAACCCCTCAAGCGGTTTTATTACTGTTTTAATTGCCCCATAACCGGCTTCACTTAATAACGGCTGATACTCGGCTTTAACTTGCTCTGCAAGCTGCGCTTGCTCTTTAGTGGTAGTAAGAATAATTGATCGATACTGCGTGCCAATATCATTACCTTGGCGATTCGATTGTGTAGGATCATGGCTTTCAAAGTAATTTTGTAATAGCGCTTTAGAAGAAATGATATTGCTGTTGTACATCACTTGCACTACTTCAGCGTAGTTGTTTTCGTCAAACCGACGAGATTGGTCGGTGATATTTTTATAGGTTGCTTTAAAGCCGTGCCCGTCTGCATAGCCTGACTCTGCATCAATAACCCCTTCTAGTGCTTCGTAGCGCTTTTCGGCTCCCCAAAAACAGCCAGAGCCTAACACAATGGTTTTTATATGCATTGTGGCCTCTACGTTGCTGTGCTCTATTTTTTCGGTTGATAAAGCAAAGCAGCCGGCGCTAAATGTAATAGCGGCGCCTAATAAATAAACTGAGCGAGAAAATGTCATAAATACCTCTTAATACCTACGTGTTTTAATTAAGACCCAACATCCCTTGTTTTAATTTCAGTAAATAAATACGTGCTAAATTTGAATACAGTTTGAGTCTGCATTTCTTTTTCGTTTATTTTTCTTATGGCTAGGTACTGAATAAATTGACAAAACTATGTTAGCTTTGTTGCACGTTGTATAAAAAGATTAAATTATGACTGCATTTTTACAGGTATTTACTTTAACAAATAACAGTTTGCTATTAGATGCCACACAGCATAAACAAAACAATGTGTTAGACACTCAAAAAAAAATTTGGGCACTCACTAAGCGGCTAAAGCAAAGTAACGAATTTATTGATTTAGTCCCAGGCATGAACTCTTTAACGCTTTATTTAAAATCGGCAAGTAATTTAAAAAAATGGCAAAACGCGTTGCCTGATTTATGGGACAAAGTACAAGCAACAACATTTAAAGGCACTCACCATAAAATACACACTACTTATGATGGAGAAGATTTAGATTTTGTTGCCAAACAAACTAATTTAACACCCCAGCAAATTATTCAAATACATAGCCAAGCCACTTACCACGTTTTATTTTTAGGGTTTCAGCCCGGGTTTGCTTACCTACATGGGTTAGATTCACGCTTGCATATCCCACGCAGAGACACGCCGCGTACTAAAGTACCTAAAGGTGCCATTGCTTTAGGCGCAGAGCAAACTGCCATTTACCCAGCAGAAACACCTGGCGGTTGGCATATAATTGGCCACACAAACACGCCCCTTTTTGATAGCACACACTCAGATCCTTGCTTATTTAAACCTGGCGACACGCTATCGTTCGTTTCAATAAACACAATGCAAGGAGCATAAAGTGATAAAAGTTCTTAAACCTGGTGTACAACTTACAATTCAAGATGGCGGGCGCTGCGGTTATCGTCATTTAGGTGTAAGCCAAGCGGGTTGTTTAGACCCTTACGCACAAATAATTGCCAATAAATTAGTGGGTAACAAAGATAATGAAGCTGTGCTCGAAGTTACGTTAGGCCTTTGCGAGTTACAGTTTGAAACCGATACTGTTATTGCCCTACAAGGTGCTGATTTAAACGCTGCGCTTGATGAAACACCCTTGTACCCTGGCTGGAGTTACCAAGTAAGAGCCAAACAAACTTTAAGCTTTGATACTGGCCGCGCTGGTTTGCGTGCCTATGTAGCCGTACAAGGTGGCATTGATGTTAAAGATATCATGGGCTCAAAATCAACCGATTTAAACGCGCTCTTTGGCGGTTTAGCAGGTAAAGCACTTAGCGAGGGCGACATGATTCCTATTAAAACATCGCCCGTGCCAATAACGCGCTTTATACAGCGTGGCGCTATTACTCCGCCTAAACTAAAGGTGATTAGGGTATATGCAAGCCCACATGCGCATCTATTAGGTGATACGCTACTTAAACAGTTTTTTTCAACGGCGTTTAAAGTAAGCCATAACAGCAACAGAATGGGCCTTAGGCTAACAAACGAAAGTCCCCTAACTCATAGTCACTCACTTGCCTCTCTTGGTACAGGCCCAGGCTCTATTCAATTACCGCCCAGTGGTGAGCCTATTGTATTACTTAACGATGCACAAACAACCGGTGGCTACCCATTACTTGGCACGGTAATAGAGGCTGATTTACATCAATTTGCGCAATTTAGATCCGGTGACTCAATTGAATTTAAGCAAGTAACCCATGAGCAGGCTAGCTTAGCAAAACAAAAGCTTAAAGGTCACTTACATCAGCTCAGCTTGGCGCTTAAATACAGTTAACTCTAAGGTGAGATATAAACCTATTACAAGGAGCTAATAAAAGTACAAGCGGCGCTCTACTTAACTTGCAATAGGTAGGCTTAGATTGGTTAATTAAGCGCATAAAATTAAAACACGCTAACGCAAAAAATTATAATAAGGCAATTTAAGCTCTGCTTTAATTTTCGCACACACTTGGTGCATTTGTGCAGTGTGCTTTTTTGCAAACACTGCACTGAATGCCTTACTAACGCCACTTTACACACCAAAAGTGTTGTAAATATAGCCACACCTGCGCGCAGCGCACCACTTTGGTGCGCGCACTTTTCAGTTGGTGCATAAATTATTCTTAATTAATTGTAAAAGCAGTGTGACTTGAGTAATTATTTCTGATAAAACAAGGTTTCGCAGCACAGCAAAGTTGCCCTGCTGCACACATAATAGGAATGAGGAGTTACTATGTGTTCAATTTTTGGTGTATTAGATATTAAATCTAACGCCACTCAGTTGCGTACCCAAGCAATTGAAATGTCAAAACTACTAAGGCACCGTGGCCCAGATTGGTCTGGTGTGTATTCATCTGAAAAAGCGATTTTAGTGCATGAACGCTTAGCCATTGTTGGTGTTTCAAGCGGCGCACAACCATTATATAACCCTGAAAAAACAAATATTTTAGCGGTTAACGGCGAAATTTATAACCACAAAGAGCTGGCAGCAGAGCTAGAGGTAGATTTTGAATTTCAGACTCAATCAGACTGTGAAGTTATTTTAGCGTTATACAAACAAAAAGGGCCTGAATTTTTAGATGACTTAAATGGTATTTTTGCATTTTGTTTATACGATGAAGAAAACGATGCGTACTTAATTGGCCGCGATCACATCGGTATTATTCCGCTTTATACTGGCCACGATGAGCATGGTAATTTTTATGTTGCCTCAGAGCTTAAAGCGCTTTCGCCAATTTGTAAGCACATTGAAGAGTTTCCACCAGGGCACTACCTATACAGCAAAAATGGTGAACTAACGCCTTATTATAAGCGCGATTGGGAAACCTTTGATGCAGTAAAAGATAACAGTGCACAAGCGCAAGACGTAAAAGAAGCGCTAGAAAGCGCTGTAAAACGCCAGCTAATGTGTGATGTACCGTATGGCGTATTGCTATCGGGCGGTTTAGACTCGTCGGTTATTTCGGCTATTACGCAACGTTTTGCTGCTAAACGTATTGAAGATAACGATGAAAGCGACGCATGGTGGCCTAAGCTGCATTCATTTTCTGTTGGGCTTGAGGGTTCACCTGATTTAGCCGCTGCGCAAAAAGTAGCGGATATGATTGGCACAGTACATCACCCTATTCACTTTACCATTCAAGAAGGTATTGATGCGCTTCGTGAGGTTATTTACCACATTGAAACGTACGATGTAACCACCATCCGTGCTTCAACGCCAATGTATTTAATGGCGCGCCAAATTAAAGCTATGGGTATTAAAATGGTATTATCGGGCGAAGGCGCTGATGAACTATTTGGTGGCTATTTATACTTCCATAAAGCGCCAAACGCACAAGAGTTTCATGAAGAGCTAAACCGTAAAGTGTCAAAGCTGCATATGTTTGACTGTTTACGTGCCAATAAGTCAATGGCTGCATGGGGCGTAGAAGCGCGCGTACCGTTTCTTGATAAAGAGTTTGTTGATGTGGCTATGCGTATCAACCCTGAAGCAAAAATGTGTAAAGATGACAAAATTGAAAAGCACATTTTACGCGAAGGCTTCGATGGCTACCTGCCTGAAGAAGTACTGTGGCGTCAAAAAGAGCAATTCTCAGACGGTGTTGGCTACAGCTGGATAGACACGTTAAAAGAGTTTGTAAACGAGCAAGTAAGCGACCAAGAGCTTGCTAACGCTAAGTTTAAGTACCCTATTAACACGCCTGATTCTAAAGAAGCGTATTACTATCGCTCTATTTTTGAATCACACTTCCCAGGTGATGCATCCGCTAAATGTGTACCACATGGTAAGTCGGTTGCGTGTTCAACCCCTGAAGCACTTGCATGGGATGCATCATTTCAAAATAATGCTGATCCTTCAGGCCGTGCAGCTGGCGTTCACAACGACGCGTATGCAAGCAAAGGCTAAACGCACCCTTTTATCGCAACGTAGGCTAAAACAGCCTAGGTTGCGATATATAAAGCACCTTTATTCAGTTCCTGTATTTTCTAGTTCACAGCATAACTTAGCCGGTTCAAGTGCGTTAATTGTTATTTATACGCAAGGGTTAAGTACGCGTGTAATGCAAAAAATTGCATCAAACTCGCAGCACCCTGCTAGCGTTTTTTTAAATGAAAATGAAATTTCTCACCGTGTATGTAACATTCGCTGGTTTAACCAAACATCAGAAATTAAGCGCTGCGGCCATGGTACCCTTGCTGCTGCAAAATGTTTATTAGCACACTTTGGTTTTTGCCCTTCACACTTTATTTCAAACGATAAAGAACGGTTTAAAATCAAGCGAGCTACAGGCCGGGTACAACTTCAGCTAGCGGCTATTAATTCTAAAAAGAGTGATGAGGTTAACAGCCTTAGTGATGTGTTTTCGCACTCTATAAAAGCAACTTACTCAACAGCTTATAAAAATGGCTATACCGTTGTACTGTTTAAAAACATGGCTGATTTAAAGCATTTACAGGTTAATTTTACACATTTAGTAAATGTGCATAACAATGCGGTAATTGCATTGCAAATACATAGTATTAATAAAAACAACGCAAGTGCGTATTTTAGGTATTTTGCGCCGCAATTTGGGGTAAATGAAGATACTGCTACAGGCTCTGCCGTGTCGGTTATTGCGCCACTTATTTTTAGACTACATGGTTTAAATAAAGTAACACTTATGCAGCAGTCACCAAAAGGAGCGCTGCTAAACTATACGTTTAGCAGCAATCAGGTAGTTGTAAGTTAAGCTATTACATTGGCCTTAGTAGGCAAAGTGCAAAGTAGCTTTTCTCGTCTTGCCATGTTTGTTCAAGCGATAAATTAGCTTGAGCAGCAAGATTTTTAAACGACTCAAGCGTATATTTGTGCGAGTTTTCAGTGTGAATACTCTCTCCCGCTACAAAGTCTATTTGCTTATCGTTAATAACCACGCTTTGATTACACTTGCTCACTAAATGCATTTCAATGCGGCTGTGCACTTCGTTAAATCGCGATTCGTGTTTAAAATTATCTAAAATAAACGTGCCATTTAATTCGTTATTTATACGCTGGAGCAAGTTTTTATTAAAGGCGGCGGTAATGCCGGCTTTGTCATCGTAAGCATCAAGTAACACTTGTCGCTCTTTTACTAAATCAATACCTATTAATACATAGCCATCAACACCACATAAACGGTGGAAATTATTCATTATTTCAATGGCTTTTACTGGCGCAAAGTTACCCAGTGTAGAGCCTGGAAAATAAACTAAATTTGTTTGGCTGTCTAAGGCGGTGTCTTTTGTTAACTGCTTAACCATTTGGCTATGGGTAAAATCACCTAGCAATGGCGTAATGGCCAGCTCCGGAAATAACGGTGATAAATGCGCTAACGAGTAATTAAGCATCTCTGATGATATTTCAAAAGGAACAAAGGTTTTTACATTGCTCATATGGGCGAGTAAATACGCGACCTTTTTACCCGAGCCACAGCCAGGCTCAATAATTGATAGGTTCTCGGGCAGTTTATTAGCGATAGCTTTTGAGTAATCTTCTAATATGGCAAGTTCAGTACGGGTAACATAGTACTCTTGCAATGAGGTTATTTGCTCGAATAAAGCCGCCCCTTTATCATCGTAAAAATACTTACACGGCAGCGACTTTTGCTGTTGAGCAAGTCCATGTAATACATCATTTAAAAAGTCTAGATCGGTTATTGATTGCTGATTAATTGCTGTTACTTGGCTCATAGTATGTCCTTTGCTAGTCTAATGCCGCTGCACATCCACGCTTGGTGCGGATAAAAAAAGTTACGGTAGGTCTGTCTTAAATGATCTTTTGGGGTAAACACGCATCCGCCACGCAAAACCATTTGGTTATTCATAAATTTACCATTGTATTCCCCTGCGGCTCCGCTAAAGGGTTTAAAGCCTGGGTAAGGTAAATAGGCGCTATTAGTCCACTGCCAACATGTATCGCTTAACTGCGAGATATCATCTGGGTTTTTACATACACTTGGCGTAAGCAAATCATTTTGCTGTTGCTTAAGTGCTTGCTGCTGCGCTACATACTCCCATTCAAACTCAGTAGGTAGACGCGCATTTACAAAATTAGCATAGGCTGCCGCTTCAAAATAACTTACATGGCTCACTGGCGCATCTAAACTTAAAGGCTGCAGTCCGTAGAGGGTAAATTCAAACCACTGCCCGTCAATATACTGCCAATATAAAGGGTGACTAAGTTGCTCGGTGTTTATATTAGTCCAGCCATCACTTAACCAAAATGAAGGGTTTTTATACCCGCCCGCCTCTATAAATTGTAAGTACTCTCTGTTAGTCACTAATCGATTAGCAAAACTAAACGCATGGATAAGGGCCTGATGTTTAGGTTGTTCGTTATCGTACGAAAAGCCGTTTTTAGCATCAGCCCCTATATTGGTTATGCTTTGGCTAAATTCGGTATATTTTAAAGTGCCTAACGAATCACTCACCTTTATTAAGTTATTTGGGGTTTGGCTGTAGGCAGGAAAGCTTGGATTAACCGAAAAATTATATTTAATATCCATTAGCATGAGCTCTTGATGTTGCTGCTCATGATTCAGCCCAAGTTCTATAATATTGCACAGTGTTTGGTTAGTGCCTAATTGAAGCAGCTCGTTTAGCGCATTATCAACATAGGCTCTGTAGCGCAACACCACCTCTAAACTGGGGCGAGATAAACATCCTCTATTAGCACGCTTAAACTGCTCACCTATGCCGTTATAGTAGGAGTTAAAAAGCACCTTAAATTGTTCATCAAAGAGCGTGTAGTTAGGCAAATACTTAGCAAGTAAAAATGTTTCAAAAAACCACGTGGTGTGAGCTAAGTGCCATTTCATTGGGCTTGCATCATCCATTGCTTGTAGTTGGCAATCTTCTGCGCTGAGGTTTTTTATAAGTGTAAGACTATGTTGGCGAATTGACTGAAATTGAGCATGTATTTTTTCAGTACTGTGCGCTTCATTCGTTTTCGTGTTTAGCATATTAAAGTTAGTCCTTTTCACTCTTTGCGATTAAATAAAGCCTACCCCAGATTTTACCTTTATGCATGTTACATAATGATTAAATCGAACCCTCTACCCATTTAAAACGTAGACTAATGTATTAACGACTAAACGAGTTTGGTGGCGCTGCTTTAATTTTAGTTTAATAACAAACTAATTTTTAACACTCACTGAATTAACAATAGCTTATCTTTTTAGTGATAAATAGCTTTTAGCGCTAAGTAATCAGGCATATATAACCAAATAGTTTTACATTTACGATTTAACTCATACACTATTAAGGGTATGATCAGCGATTAATTTAGTTAGTCCTCAAATAAGTTTTATTGTAAATAATGCAACTTACTTTGTGGCTAATTAACTTAGTGTTATGCCGGAACTCTCTGGCTTGTTAGGACAACATAAGAGGTATTCATGAGCGAAAATCATGACAAGTATAGTATTGATAATACGGACTACACCGTAGGTCAAGATAACGTGCAAAAATGGGGATTTGATATACATAATCCTGTTTTTGGTATTAGTGCCGGTTTGATTGTCATCTTTTTAGTCGCCATTCTCGTTTCGGATGCGCAAACAGCCAAAGCAACGCTTGATGGTATTAAGCTCGATATAATAAATAACTTTGATGCGTTTTTTATGTGGGCAGCAAACTTCTTTGTTATATTTTGTTTGGCATTAATTGTATCGCCCTATGGGAACATTCGTTTAGGCGGAGAAGGTGCTAAACCAACACACTCGCGTATGTCATGGCTTGCCATGTTATTTGCCGCAGGTATGGGTATTGGGTTAATGTTTTGGGGTGTTGCAGAGCCTGTAGCTTACTTTACTGGCTGGTACGAAACCCCACTTAATGTAACCGCAAATACGCCAGAGGCTGCAAAAGTAGCAATGGGTGCAACCATGTTTCACTGGGGTCTTCACCCGTGGGCTATTTATGCCGTTGTAGCGCTCTCACTTGCGTTTTTTACTTATAATAAAGGTCTTCCTTTATCAATCCGTTCAATTTTTTATCCACTATTAGGCGACAGAGCTTGGGGCTGGCCTGGTCATATTATTGATATTCTTGCCGTGCTTGCCACTTTGTTTGGCCTTGCAACCTCGTTAGGTTTAGGCGCGCAGCAGGCTTCTGCAGGTATTAATCATGTATTTGGAACTGATGGCGGCGTAGGTGCACAATTATTGGTTATTATTGGCGTTACCTTACTAGCTATTATCTCAGTAGTACGCGGCATTGATGGCGGCGTAAAGGTTCTTAGTAATATAAACATGCTTATTGCATTTGCCTTACTCCTGTTTGTTGGTTTAGTTGGCTTTGCTGTGGCAATCGGTAACGTACCAAATACGGTTATGGGTTATGTTGAAAATATTATTCCACTGAGCAACCCACATGGCCGTGAAGACGAAACATGGATGCACGGTTGGACTGTATTTTACTGGGCATGGTGGATTTCGTGGTCACCGTTTGTAGGTATGTTTATCGCGCGCGTTTCTCGTGGTCGTACAATTAGAGAGTTTTTAATCGCTGTATTATTAATTCCTACTGCGGTTACTATTTTATGGATGTCTATTTACGGCGGCATTGCAATAGACCAAGTTGTTCAAGGTGTTGGTAGCTTAGGCGTAAACGGTTTAACCGATGTGCCTATGGCGATGTTCCAAATGCTAGACGAACTGCCTATGTCGAGCGTGCTTTCGTTCCTAGCTGTGGTTTTAGTATTAGTGTTTTTCATTACCTCTTCTGACTCGGGTTCATTAGTTATCGACTCAATTACAGCAGGCGGTAAAGTGGATGCGCCAGTACCACAACGCATCTTTTGGGCTACGGTTGAGGGCTCTATTGCTGCTGCTCTATTATGGATTGGCGGTACAGAGGCGATTCAAGCATTACAAGCGGGTGCTGTTTCAACAGGTCTTCCGTTTACTTTAGTGTTACTACTAATGTGTGTAAGCCTATTATTAGGATTACGTACTGAGCCTCGCGCTGTTAAATAATTAGTCGCTTGCCAGTAAACAATAAAAAACGCCGCATAATATGCGGCGTTTTTTATTGGCTAAGCTAAACGCTGGTTAATAATTTAAACCTGTATTGCATTCGCTAAAATTTAAAAATAGATTTAACTTAGTAATTCAGCCAGTGGCGTATCATCGCGGTAATGGTATTGCAGCTGTGCAATCAACAGCTCTGCTGTGGCTAATGCATCAGTTAGCGCATTGTGATTATGATAAGCAGGCAAAGAGTATCGGCTGCGGCAATCTGTGAGTCTAAGTGAGCCTACCTTTTGATTAAACAAACGCCCTATTAAGCCTTGGCGGGCGCGCAACGCTCGTTGCTCAATTTCCATGGTATCGACTAATGCAAACTGGATCCCTTCGTTAATTCTCGCAAGTAATGCATTGTTTAGAAAGTGCCGCTCTATCGCTGCATAATGCACCACCACGACTTTACCACTAAGTGCATTAAGTAGCGGCCCTAGTCGGGAGGTTAAATCGGGAGCATCATCCACTTCTGAATGCGTAATACCATGAATAACAATCGACTCCTCACTTAAGCTTTTACGAGGCTGTACTACCCAATGCTTGGCATGCGTGCAATACACTCTTTGCATTGTAAAGGGGACTAAGCCAATACTGACTATATCGTCCACCTCACTATTTAGACCGGTTGTCTCAAAATCAAGAGCCACAAACGAAATGTCTTTTATGGGCGTGTGCGTATCACCATAAGCGTGCTGATAAAACGCTTTTAAATGCTCATTTTTAGCGTTTTTAGCCAGTGATTTATAGTGAGCCTGCCAGTCAAAATACGATTGCTTAGCCATTCGCTACTTAACACCCGCATTGGCTGAGTAGCTAAACTTTAAGTAGCTTTGTGCTTTTTCGAGTATGGCAAACGCTTCTTTTAAATTGCGTTGCTCAAACGGCGAAAGTAAATGCGGGTCGATGTCGTTATCGGGCTCTTCTTCTTGCTCTATTTGCCATGCTTGATGGCGAATTCGCATCATGGCAATGTATTCTAACGCGTCACGTAAATCCTGTGCTTTACCCTCAGGTAACAGGCGCGATTCAATAATATCTTCAAGGCGTTCAAACGAATTTTGCTTACGAGAGCCTATCGCCAGTGCATGCACTCTTATCACATCAGAAAGCGGCGCGGTGCCTCTGCGTTTTAAGTTCATTGAGCGCTTATGCTGGCCGTTATGTTCAAGCACAAAGCCTTTAAAAAACCCAAGTGGCGGTGTACGGTTTCGGGCATTGGCAGCCATATTTGCTAAAAACACCCGGTTTTGTTTACTTTGCTTAGCAATAAAAATTTTAAGCTCGTCGGCCCATTTTGTTTTACCCCACACCCCATCTAAATCAAAGAATATTGAGCTGTTAAGCAGTGCTTGTGGTTTAGGTAAGGCTGTCCACTGTGAGAATTGATCAAACCATTGCGAGCGTGTTTTACGCCATTTTTTAAACGAGGCCATAATTTCGCCGCTGCAATAGGTATAACCACATTGCGCTAAGCCATCACACACAAAATCAGAAATATTTTGAAAGTACTCGTTGTGTTTTTCATCATCGTAATTGTCATCCAAAATAAGCGCGTTATCTTGATCTGTTACAATAAGTTGTTCGTCTCGCGCCATAGAGCCTAACGCTATAAAACAGTAAGGTACTGGCGGCGGGCCATATTTTTCTTCAGCCAGTACTAATAAGCGCTGTTTAAAAGTACGCCCTATTACCGCCATTGCCGTACCAATCATATGTGAATTAGCATCTTCGTTTACCATACGTACAAATACATTGGGCAGCTGGCGCGCGTAATGTGCTAAATCTTCAATGGTTTGCTGCGCTAAAATACCGCGTACCAAGAGTAAACTACTTTGCGACTCGTACCTTAAAATATCGGATAGCGAAATAACACCAATGGGTCGGCGCTTTTGTACCACAGGTAAGTGGTGCAAGTTGTCGCGCAGCATGGCAAGGACGGCTTCAAATACATAGGCATTTGAATCAAGCAATACAAGATTAGTCGACATAATTTTATCTGCGGTAACATCAAGCCCAAGGCCTTCGGCTACCACTTTTGTGCGTATATCGCGGTCGGTAATAATGCCTACAATTTGCCCATCGTCTTCTTCTGGGTCGTCGCTTATTGGTCTGTCTAAATCGGTAACTAACACAGAAGATACCGCTTCTTCTGTCATTACTTTAGCCACATCTTGTATGGTGGTTTGCGTACTTAGCGTTACCACATCGCGGTGAATGAGTGATTTAACTTTGGCGGTTGTTAAATCGTTGCTGTCGGCTTGCTCAACTAACGCTTGGCGAAGGCGTACATTGCCATCGGCTTCAAAATAATCAGCAAAGCCGTCAAACTCGTCACAAAAACGGTTAAACAGCGTAAAGTTAATACAGTACACTAGGGTGTCTTCGAGCGCCTTTGCAGGAAAGCGCACTTTACGATTCATCAACAAGCCCATTTGGCCAAAAATACCGCCCACATCTAAGCGGTTATAAAGCTCATTATTACGACGATAAATTTCCACAGAGCCACTGCGAATTATAAATAAATCAGCGATGTCTTGGCCTAACGTTAAAATATCAGTTTGCGAGCGGTAGTAAGCTACCTCAACTTGTTGCGCAAGCTCGTTTAAAGCGTTTGTCGGTAAGTCATCAAATGGCGGGTGCTGCGCTAAAAACTGCGCAATTTCAACTTGTTCGGCTTGCATTGGGGATTCCTTGTGGCCACACAAAAAGGCATGTATATGCTTAAGTGGCTATCTTAACAAACAAGTAGTGCCAATCAAGCCATAACCACACCCAGCAGACTTTTAATTTAAAAACGTTGCTGGGCATGGCTTTAAGGTTAGTCTATTTTTTCAAGCTCTTGTGCGAGCTGCTTAGATTCATCCCCCCTTGGCGTGGTAAAGCGTGCTAAGCCTAAGTAAATTACCGGAGTAAGATAAAGCGTAAACAACACCGCAAGTGCTAAGCCGCCAAACACCACCCAGCCAATTGCATTTCGGGCCTCAGCCCCTGCGCCCGAAGATAGAATTAACGGCAATGCTCCAAGTAATGTAGATATAAGGGTCATCGTAATTGGGCGTAAACGTACCAGCGCAGCTCGCTCGACGGCTTTTCTGACCGTTAAACCTTGATCGCGTAATTGGTCTGCAAATTCAACAAGCAAAATTGCGTTTTTAGCGATTAAGCCTATCAGCATCACTAAACCAATTTGAGAGTAAATATTTAACGACGTGCCGGTTAAATAAAGCGCTAATATGGCCGAGGTAATACCAAAGGGAACGGTTATCATAACCACAATGGCACTATTTACATTTTCAAATTGAGCAGCCAATACTAAAAATACAATTAAAAAAGCAAGTACATAAGTTACAAGTACTTCGCTGGATGTTTCTTCATACGTTAGCGCTTCGCCTTTAAACGCAAGTGCAATACCTGGCTCTAACGATTGCTCAGACACCGTTTTTATTTGCTCTACTAAAGCAGCAATGGTTAACGATTCTGGCAACTCCATGCTGAGCTCTATTGAGCGGCGCTGGGCATGACGCTCAAGCTCTGCAGCCACGCCTTCTTCAGAAATATAGGCCACACTACTTAACGGTACTAAACTGCTATTACCCGCTCTGATGTATAAATTAGCCAAATCACTTGGACTGTTTATGGTTTGGTTTTGCGCTTGGAGCATAATTGGCACAGACTGATCGCCAATGTTTAAATCTTCTACATCGTCGCCATTTATTGCTGCGCGCAAGGTAATGGCAATGTCGTTTAGCGATACACCGAGCTCTTGTGCACGGCGTCTGTCTATATTTACTCTAAGCTGTGGTTGCGATGGCTGATAAGAAATACGCACAGGTGCCACCTCAGGAACGGCTTTTTCTAATGCCGCAGAAAACTGCTGAGCCGCTTTAAATATTTGCAAATAATCTTGCCCAAGCAACGCTATTTCAACACCTCCCCCTTGACCACGTAAATTTAAACTATTTGCCCCACCTGGGTAAGCCGGTGCTCCTGGAATATCGCCAAGTGGCTGGCGTATCTTATTAATAATTTCTTGTTGGCTAAAATGGCGCTCATCCCAATGCTTTAATGGCACAGTAATAAACACAATATTAGGGTCCCATTGGCCTACCACAGTATAAATTGACTCAATTTCGCCGCTATCGACAAACGGAAGTAAAATATCTTCCATTTTTATCGCTTGCCTATCCATAAAGTTTAGCCCTACACCATCTGGGCCGCGTGCAAATATACGAATTTTTCCTCGGTCTTCTGTTGGCAAAAGCTCGCTGTCTAAACTGGCGTACAACGCCCCTGAGCCTGCTGCAACCAATAAACAGAGCGCAAACGTAAGCCATGCATGGTTAAGCACTTTATGAATTGTTTTTGTATAAATACCACCCAACCAATGGCCTAGTTTAGCAAATGGGTGAAAACCGCCCTGCTTTAACTTTAATTTGGATGTAAGAGCAGGCACTAATGAAAGTGCCACAAAGCTTGATATAATTACCGCACCGGCAAGTACTCCACCAAACTCTCTAAATAAGCGACCCGCAGTAGAGGGTAAAAACGCAATAGGTATAAATACAGCGGCAAGTACAGCCGTGGTTGCTACAACAGCAAAAAACACTTCGCGCGTGCCTATTACAGCAGCTGCCCGACGCCCTAAACCTAGCCCCCGCTGGCGCTGAATATTTTCACTTACTACTATGGCATCATCAACAATTAAGCCAGTGGCTAATACAAGCGCCAACAAGGTTAAAATATTTATTGAAAAACCCAGTGCCCATATAAGTGCTAAAGAACCTATTAAAGCAACAGGAATAGCAAAAGCAGGCACTAAAGTGGCGCGCCAAGAGCCAATAAATACCCACAAAGTGACAACCACTAACAATACTGTAAGTAATAAAGAGTAAATTACTTCATCTACTGAGCTTCTTATAAATTGTGCGTCATCGGAGGTAAGTGTAAATTCCATTTCTGGAAAGCGTGTTTGCATACTTGTAATAAGCTTTAGCACTTCATCTGATATTTCAATTGTATTTGATTGTGCTTGTCGAATAATTTCCATACCAATAACGGGCTTACCGTTTAGCCTTACCATAGAGCGCGGATCGGCAGGGCCAAAATACACAGCTGCAATATCACTAATTCGGGTATCGCCTTGTATTATAATATCGCCAACTTGTTCTGGAGTAATAGAGGTTGCATCGGCACGTACAATAATTTGCTGATCGTTTGACTTTAAACTCCCTGCTGGCACATCAAACGGCGCTTGGCTAAGCACTTGTGCTACATCGGGCACTGTTAAATTAAAGCTACTTAGTTTTAGCGGGTCAATTCGTACTCTTAATACTCGTTCTCTATCACCGTTTAAGCGTACATCTGCGACACCCGGAATAGTTAAAAATTGCGGCGCTAAGTCAACATTTACGCGCTCGGTAAGTGCTTCAAGCGATAAATTTTCACTTGAAACAGTCAGAGATACAACTGCTTCGGCGTCGTTGTCGGCTTTAATAATAGAAACACGCTCTACTTCCTCTGGAAGGTCTCGCTCTACACGTGCAACAGACTCACGCGTTTCATTCGCGGCATCATCTAAATTTATGCCTGGTCTAAATTCGACCACAATACGAGCATTTCCCTCTTCACTTTGTGCGCGTATTGATTTAACGCCACTTACACGCGCTACTGCGCCTTCTAATTTGCTGGTTACTTCGGTATCAACGGTCTCAGGCGAGCCACCAGGAAATGGCGCCGAAACCGTAATACGTGGTCTATCTACATCAGGAAGCTCTCTTACTTCAACACCCGCAATAGCAGCGATACCTGCAATAATAATTAACAAGTTAAGCACCACAATAAGTACTGGGCGGCGAATCGCCATTGAGGGTAAGTCTTGCATCATAGGTTGCTGTTTCATACCTACTCCTGCGAATCTTGTAAGGGTAAATTAAAGCTTAGCTCTTGGCCTGCACGTAAGCGTTGTACCCCTTCAATTACTAAAGTATCGCCTTTATTTAACGGCCCTGAAACCAATAATCGCCCCGCCAAGCGCTGCTCTATTTTTACATCAACACGTGTGGCTTTTTTATCAACGCTGGTCCATACATACGGACCTGTTGCCCCCCACAGTAATGCAGCCTCAGGAACTGCAGCAAAACGCTCGCCTAACACTTCAATATGTACTCTAAAGCTCATACCAGGTAAAAATTGTTGTTTTTCATTATTTAGCTTGGCTTTAACACGTAAAGTACGAGTTTGTGGGTCTACGCGTGAGTCTAAATAGGCAATATCAGCGTTAATGGCAGTGTCTGATTGCCAAGGAAACACCGTTAAGCTGCTTTTATTACGCAGCATACTGATAGCCGACTCTGGTGCGTTAAAATTTATGTACAGGCTTGTTGTGTCATCTATTGTGGCAATGGGCGTTTGCTCGGTTATTCTATCGCCTACCTCAACATCTGTTAAACCCATAATGCCATTTATCGGCGCAATTACTTTTCTGTCTTCAAGCTCAGTTTGAGCCTGTATGAGGGTGACTTTGGCAAGCTCTACAACGGTTTTAGCATCATCAACATCGCTTTTAGGCACTGCGCCTTTGGCCTGACTTTGTTCTAATCGTTTTAGTATTCGCTGGGTGTCGGCAAGTTTAATTTTAGCCTCATCAAGCGCTGCTTTTTGCCTACGAGAATCAAGTTCGAGTAAAGTATCGCCTTTTTTTACTTTATCACCTGGCTTAAAAAAAACGCCTGTTACTCTATCGCCTACTGCAGGGTACATTACAACCGAATGTATTGCCTCTGTATTTCCTACCGCTCGCACTTGTTGTTTTGCACTTTCTAGGGCAATTTTTTGTACAACAACGTTCGCGCTCATTGCAGGAAGGCTGAAAAACAGCAGCGAACTAAGCACACCGATTAAAAAGTTTTGCGATTTCAAAGTAACACCTTAATTAATTATTATTTCCATTACCTTACGAAGTCTAACAGTTGATTGATCAATAGGTAGGATAGAACGATAAATTAGCAAAACTATAAGATGAAATTAAATTGGTAATACCAATTAATTTTTGAAAAAGGCGCCTAATGACTAAGCATTTATACAAATACTGGCAGGATTAAACTAAAAAGTGGCTATATAAATAAAAAAGCCCAGTATAAACTGGGCTATGTAGATAATAGGTAGTTAAAGATTATTTACCGCGCTGGGCTTCTTTTTGTGCTTTTTTAGCTTCTTTACGTTGTTGTAAAACCGCTTGCGCTTCATTACCAATGTGCCCTTCACCACGTGCTTGTGCTAATTCTATTTGCTTTTGACGCTCAGCAAAACGAGCACGTTGCTCATCGGTTACATTATCAATACAGTGATGACACGAAACACCTTCCATGTATTCTGGCTTTTGCTTTTCTTCTTCTGTAATCGGCATACGACACGCATGACATTGATCGTAAGAGCCTTTTTGTAAATCATGATTTACTGCTACACGATTATCAAAAACAAAACACTCGCCTTCCCACATTGTTTCTTCTTTTGGCACTTCTTCTAGGTATTTTAAAATACCGCCTTCAAGGTGGTAAACTTCATCAAACCCTTGCTCTTTCATGTAAGCCGTTGATTTTTCGCAGCGAATACCACCGGTACAAAACATGGCTACTTTTTTGTGTTTTTCTGGGTCTAAATTTTCTTTAGCCCACTGAGGGAACTCTCGGAAAGTTTTGGTATTAGGATCGACTGCATTTTGAAAAGTGCCAATTTCAATTTCGTAATCGTTACGTGTATCAATCAAAATAACTTCAGGGTCTGATATTAATGCATTCCACTCTTTAGGCTTAACATAGCTTCCCACTACTTTTAGTGGGTCAACCCCTTCAACGCCCATAGTAACAATTTCGTTTTTTAGCTTTACTTTAGTGCGGTAAAACGGGCATTCATCATCGTATGATTCTTTAGTCACTATGTCTTTTAGGTTTTCTTGTGTGTCTAACCACGCAAGTAAGTTATCTATTCCTTCGCGCTTAGCCGATACAGTACCGTTAATACCTTCAGCAGCAAGCAATAAAGTACCGCGTACTTCGTTTGCTTCCATCACCTCTAAAAGGGGTTTACGTAGCGCTTCAAAATTTGGCAAACCTACAAATTTGTACATTGCACACACTACAAAGTGCTCGTTTGTTACATCATCTTTATGAACAGCAGACATTTTACTTCCTATTTTGCTTTGATAGCCTTAAGTGGCGTTTACCGAATCGTAAATCCGGCGCATATGGGGCGCGTATTTTACGCTTTTTATGATTAATTGCAAAAAATAGCGCGTTAGAATGGTTTTTACTGTCGGCATAACCCTTGTGTAAGCTATAATGCGGCCATTAATTTAAGTTGCACATTGGAGAACACGACTTTGCACTTTACTGATCTTGGGATTGATACTCGCCTTGAAACACAATTAGCACATCAAGGGATCACCCAGCCCACAGATATTCAAGCACATGCAGTGCCTACCGCACTTGCAGGGCATGACATTTTTGCTCAGTCTAAAACTGGGTCGGGCAAAACATTAGCGTTTTTATTACCTGCTGTTCAGCGAGTTATGAAACAAAAAGCGCTCAGTAAACGCGATCCACGTGTCCTCATCGTTGCACCAACCCGTGAGCTTGCAACGCAAGTATTTACGCAATTGCGTTTATTAATTGCGGGCACAAACATTAAAGCTGTAAAAATACTCGGTGGTGAGAACTTTAACGATCAAATTAAAGCCCTTCGTAACGACCCGCACTTTGTTGTGGCAACCCCTGGGCGTTTGGCCGATCACATCACAAAACGCTCATTACAATTAAGCGGGTTAGAGCTATTAATTTTTGATGAAGCCGACCGTATTTTAGACTTAGGTTTTACTGAACAGCTGAAAATGATTAACGAGCAAGCTAATCACCGCTTGCGCCAAACATTGTTGTTTTCAGCGACACTAGATCACGCTCAAGTAGATGCCCTATCGCGTAATTTATTAAAAAAGCCAAAACAAATTACACTGAGCGCCGCTAACGAGCAACACAGTGATATTAAACAAACACTCTATTTAGCCGATCACCTTGATCATAAAGAAGCGTTACTTGAGCATTTTTTAAAACAAGATGATGTTGGCCAATGTATTATATTTACAGCAACCCGTGCCGATACCAGCCGTTTAAGTGAAGCATTAAATGCAAAAGGTTTTAAATCGGTGGCTTTAGCTGGCGATTTAACACAGAGCAAACGCCTAGAGATCATGGACTCGTTTAGCCGCGAAAACTTTAAAATTTTGATCACCACTGATGTCGCTTCGCGAGGATTGGACTTATTAAGTGTAACGCACGTAATCAATTTTGATTTACCAAAACACGCTGAAGAGTATGTACACCGTATAGGTCGTACAGGTCGCGCCGGATTTAAAGGTAATGCATTATCGCTAGTAGGCCCTAAAGACTGGGCAAGCTACTTAGCAATTAAGTCGTTTTTGAACGACGAGCTGGTTTTTGCAAGCGTTGATGGCCTTAAAGCTAAATTTAAAGGTATAAAAGAGAAAAAGCCTGCAACAGCCGCTGTAAAAACTAAAAAAGTTGCACAGGTGAAAAAGCCGCAAGTTAAACGCAAGGCAAAACCTAAAAAACCAGCTGCACCTATAAAAGCCCCGATGAACATTGATGGCAATTCACCAATGCGCCGTAAAAAAAAGCCTGAGCAGGAATAATTATGAGTTACCTAGGAACAACACAAACCTTATTTGTAAAAGAAGTGAGCAATGAAGGTGCTTACCTTGATGGCCACGATTTAGGGGAAGTGTTTTTACCAAAACACGAAATTAAAGATGAACTTGAAGCTGGCGATAGCATAAGCGTTTTTATCTTTTTAGATAACGCCAGTTTACCTACAGCAACAGTAAAAAAACCCCATGCCCAAGTAGGTGAATACGCACTGCTTCGTGTTAAAGAAATAAATAGCATTGGCGCTTTTTTAGATTGGGGACTAGAGAAAGATGTTTTAGCTCCATTTAACGAGCAAAAACCACGTATGCAAGAAGGTCATTCTTATTTAGTTCGCTTATATTTAGATAATGCGAGCCAACGTATTTGTGCATCAAGCAACTTTAATCGCTTTTTATCAAAAGATGAGCCTGAGTACACACATCTTCAAGAAGTTGATTTAATTGTTGCTGGTAAAACAGATATTGGCTACAAAGTGCTTATTGAAGAGTCTCACTTTGGGGTTGTGTTTTACAACATGGTATTTAAAAACTTATTTGTAGGGCAAAAGCTTAAAGGGTTTGTTCAAAAAGTACGAGAAGACGGAAAGATCGACGTTATACTTGAAAAGCCAGGCATGGGTAAAGTAAGTGAACTTGGCGATAAAATAATGGAAAAGCTTAAAAACGAAGGCGGCATACTAGCCATTGGTGATAAATCTGATCCTGAGCTTATCAAAAAAGTATTTTCAACTAGTAAAGCTAACTACAAAAAAGCCATTGGTGGTTTATTTAAGCAAGGCTTGATAGACATAGAAGCCAAATCTATCCGCTTAAAATAGTCGTAAACCTATTTATAAGCGCTAATATTATGTTGGCGCTTATAGTTAAATTTTTTCTAAATAGTCTAATTAAATGATTGTTCAAAGATGATAAAACGTTTTGATGAATAAAAAACGTTATTTAGCTATTATCACTAACGGCACTTATATTGCCCTATTTTCTGCCCTCACCTTCGCGCAAATGAAATTATTAAACAAAGCTAACACTAGGTTTACCCCTGAAAAATAATTAGGGAATTGCTAATAGGCATTAGCCCATAATACGCTTATACGGCAACGTACATTCTGTATATTGCTTTGAATAATCAAGTATCTCAGCTTTGGTTTCTAAACTTAGTGGCGCCAACCTAAATACTTTATTTTCACATTCACTTTGTTTGTCGTCGTGATTTGAAATGCAATCTGACGTAGTTACGTTTTGGCGCGTTAAGCGCTCTTCATTTTTATAGCATAAGTGGTGTGCGTAGCCATGCATGGTTTGCTTAAATTCAAATAAATCGACAGGGTAATTTGCGACTAAGTCAGTAATCGTCGCTACTCCATCATAAGCTTTACTAGAAAAAACATATTTATTTACTGAAAAACCTGCAACAACAATTAAAATAGATCCAAAAATTAACTTCAAAATAAACCCCTTACTGCATTCTTAGTACTAATGTAGCATAAAAATGTATTCATAAAAGGGGTTTAGCACTAAATAATTGCTTTTTGTTAACTTAAACTAGTGATTTATTAACATCGGATAAAGTTTGTACCGGATCTGACGATTGTGTGATCGGTCTACCAATCACTAAGTAATCGCTACCCGCTTCAATAGCTTGCTTAGGTGTCATAATGCGTTTTTGGTCGCCCACATCACTACCAGCCGGACGAATGCCAGGAGTAACTAGCTTAAACTCGCTACCTAATTGTGCTTTTAGCGCTTTCGCTTCTTGGGCAGAACATACTACGCCATCAAGCCCTGCATCTTTTGTTAATTTAGCTAAATGAATAACTTGTTCTTGCGCTGATTTTTCAACACCCAAACGCTTTAGTTCAGCTTCGTCCATGCTGGTTAGCACTGTCACTGCAATTAATAAAGGTGCTTTATTACCAAACTTTTCAAGTGCAAGCTTTGCCTTATTCATCATTTCAAAACCACCTGATGCATGAACGTTTACCATCCAAACGCCCATATTAGCCGCTGCGGTGACCGCTTTTGCCACTGTATTAGGGATATCATGGAATTTTAAATCTAAAAATACATCAAAACCTAAATCGATTAACTGTTTAACGAATGCAGGGCCAAAATAAGTAAACATTTCTTTGCCTACTTTTAAGCGACACGTATCTGGTGAGAGTTTTTTTACAAAATTAAGAGCCGCGTCTTGTGAATCGTAATCTAAGGCAATAAGAACTTTTTTTGTATCTTCTAAAGACATAACTATCCTAATGAATGGCAGTAAAGTTATAAATAGTTGGGGGTTATTAAAATCCGTCTAGGCCTCTACTTGGCACAATGGTTTCCCAATGTTTACAAGATGGGCAGTTCCAATAAATAGTGTGGCTTGTAAAACCACAATGTTGGCATTGAAAGTCTGGTTTTGTAGCTATATAAGACGTAACTAGCTTATCAATTTCATCAAGTACTTCTTTGGTATTTGGATTTTTATCACCCATTAGCTGTAGTAAAAAGCTAAAACCTCGAATCGTAGGCTGACGTTTTAAGCTGTCGGTTAAAAAATCAAATGCCTGTTTAGTATTTCCCTGCTCTAACAGTGCTTGGCAATGTTTTATTTTTATTAGCACCCCGCCTTTATCGAGCAAGTCACATAATAAATCATGAAACTGATGTGTTAAATTTAACTGCTTATAACTATGTGCAAGCTGGTCAATAAACAAAGGCGCAAATAACGTAAATTGGCAAACGAGTTCACGCCAATAGTAAATTGCTTTTACGTAGTCTTCACTTGTGTAAGCCGATAACCCTAATTCGTATAAAGGGCGAACCGCTTTGTAATTTAAGCTAATGGCTTTGTTCATTAATTGTGGTTTATTTTCGCTTAAGGCAGCTTCGCTGTAAAAATTAGCAATTGCTTTAAAATGCTGCTCTTTAACGAATAACTCACTATGGGCTTCGAACATATTAATGCCCTTTTCCCACTCTCGGGTTTGCGAGTATAAAGTAATAATTGGGTCAAGTGCTTGTTCATACCCAGCTTTAACAAGCCACACTAAATGCTCTTCTGCACCGTCTAATAAGCCGGCCATAATATAATCTTCAGCTAATTCTAAACGGCTAGCGGCAGCTTGTTGTTCATTTAAGCTTGGGTGTTTTAAAAGGAGTTCATGGATTTTTATTGCGCGGTCAAGCTCACCTCTTCGGCGAAACATAGTAGCAAGGGTTGAATAGTGGTCAACAGAGTCAGCAGCCACTTCTAATAGGTTTATTAGATACTCTAAGCCCTGATCTTCTTCTCTGTCTAGTAAAAATTTTAAGCCTTTACTGTATTCAGAAGTGATTTGGCGATTGAGTTGATGAGCTTGGTTTTTTGCACTATTTTTGCCCATAATCCAGCCATAACCGGCAGCAACAGGCAGTAGTAAAAACAAAAGCTCAATCATGATTAGGTGTCTTTATCAGCAATAAGCTTACTATTATTTTTTTCTGGCCCTAATTGTTTTTTTAAGCGGTAATTTTGCCACTTTAATTTAGAAAACAATTTAAAGCTAATAAAACACCCTATTATTACACCCAGTATAAAGCAGATACTTATTATTACAGCGAGTGGCAAGGTATTACTGGCAATAATATAATTGATTTGTACTAATTGTGGATTTTGAGAACCCAATAAAAATGCGCAAAATAGGCATAGTACAACCAGAATAATTTTTAATACCTTAAACAAGTAACTACTCCAACTGGTTAACTAGGCAATACTCTCGTTTACGCGGTCGCGTAATTCTTTGCCTGGTTTAAAATGAGGTACATGCTTACCATCAAGCTCTACTGTATCGCCAGTCTTAGGATTACGACCTGTGCGAGGAGCGCGGTAATGCAAAGAGAAACTACCAAAACCTCTGATCTCAATACGATCTGAAGTAGATAATGAGCCGGCCATTTGTTCAAGAATTTCTTTTACTGCATTTTCAACATCTTTCACTGGAACGTGTGCGTGCTGTTCGGCAAGTGTTTCTATCAGTTCTGACTTAGTCATAGCGTTTCCTTAAAGAGAATAGTGGAAGGGCAAAACTGCCCTTCCAATTAAAAACTAATTAGTAATTAGTCTTTTTGTGCATTTGCGAAAGCAGCTGCCATTGCGTTTTCAAACACTGGCTCTTCTTTCTTAAGCTTCTCTAGTACTTCTTTCTCTTCTGCTTCGAAAAGAGCTTTAACAGATAAGCTTAAAGTGCGGTTCTTACGATCAACGCCAACGTATTTAGCTTCGATTTCGTCGCCTACAGAAGCAACAGTTGTTGCATCTTCAACGCGCTCTTGAGCGATATCAGCTACACGGATGTAACCTTCAACGCCTTCGATAAGCTCTACAGTTGCGCCTTTCGCATCAACTTCAGTCACTTTACCTTTAACAATAGCACCTTTTTTGTTTGCATCAAGGTAGTTATTGAACGGGTCAGCTTCGATTTGCTTAACACCTAGAGAGATACGTTCACGCTCTGGGTCAACTTGCAATACGATAGCAGTGATTTCGTCGCCTTTCTTGAATTCACGTACAGCTTCTTCGCCAGGCGTGTTCCAAGAAATGTCTGAAAGGTGTACAAGACCATCAATACCACCGTCAAGACCGATAAAGATACCGAAGTCAGTGATTGATTTGATCTTACCAGTAACTTGGTCGCCTTTGTTTTGTAGACGAGCAAATTCCTGCCAAGGATTAGCAATACATTGCTTAAGACCAAGAGAAATACGACGACGTTCTTCGTCTATTTCAAGAACCATAACTTCAACAGTGTCACCTAGTGAAACAACTTTTGAAGGGTGGATGTTCTTGTTAGTCCAATCCATTTCAGAAACGTGAACTAGACCTTCAACGCCTTCTTCGATTTCTACGAAGCAACCGTAATCAGTAAGGTTAGTTACACGACCAGAAAGCTTAGAACCTTCTGGGTAACGACCAGCGATAGCTGCCCATGGATCTTCGCCAAGCTGTTTAAGGCCTAGAGATACACGAGTTTTATCTTTGTCGAATTTAAGAACTTTAACTGCGATTTCGTCGCCAACATTAACGATTTCTGAAGGGTGCTTAACACGCTTCCACGCCATATCAGTGATGTGTAGTAGACCATCAACACCACCAAGGTCAACGAATGCACCGTAGTCAGTAAGGTTCTTAACGATACCTTTAACTTCTTGACCTTCAACAAGGTTAGCAAGAAGCTCTTCACGTTCTTGTGAGTTTTCAGATTCGATAACTGCACGACGTGAAACAACAACGTTGTTACGTTTTTGGTCAAGCTTGATTACTTTAAATTCAAGCTCTTTACCTTCAAGGTGAGTTGTGTCACGTACTGGACGAACATCAACAAGTGAACCAGGTAGGAAAGCACGGATTGAATCAACTTCAACTGTGAAACCGCCTTTAACTTTACCGTTGATAACACCAGTAACAGTCTCTTGCTCTTCACATGCTTTCTCAAGACGGATCCACGCTTCGTGACGCTTCGCTTTCTCACGAGAAAGGATAGTTTCACCGAAACCGTCTTCGATTGCATCTAGTGCAACATCTACTTCGTCGCCTACAGCAACTTCTAGTTCACCAGCAGCATTTTTGAACTGCTCTGCAGGGATAGCACTTTCTGATTTAAGACCAGCATCTACAAGTACAATGTTATTCTCGATTGAGATTACTGTACCTTTAACTATAGAGCCTTGCTCTGCTTCAAAACCCTTTAAGCTTTCTTCAAATAACTGCGCAAAATTTTCTGACATACGAATATACGTCTCATATATTAATACCAATAAGCAACCATGCTGCATGGGGTTGTTAAAATAGCACTGGCGTCCTGCTGGTGCATAAAATGTGTTTAGCTTCGTTTAGGAAGCTTGCCTTGTGAGATAGCAATATCTACTAAAGTTATAACTTTATCAAACACTTGCTGAGCATTAAGCTCGCTTGTGTCTATTTCAATTGCATCATCAGCAGGAACAAGCGGTGCAACGGTGCGATTCATATCGCGCTCATCACGAGCTTGAATGTCCTGTAATAGACCACTTAGTGTAACATCAAGGCCGCGCTCATTCAACTCAACATAACGTCTGCGCGCGCGTTCTTGTGCACTAGCGGTTAAATATATTTTTAATGGTGCGTCTTGAAAAACCACGGTGCCCATATCTCGGCCATCAGCAATTAAGCCCCGTTCGGTTTTAAACGCACGCTGGCGTCGAAGTAACGCTTCACGTACACGCGGTAATGCAGCCACTTTTGAAGCAGCTGCCCCAACCTCTTCATTACGAATTGTCGAGGTTACATCTTCGCCTTCTAAAATAACTTTTCCAGCATTAGTTTGACTATCAACCAAAAACTGCACATCTAAGTTTGCAGCAAGCGGGACAAGCGCTTCTTCGTTGTCTAATGCTATTTGGTGATGAAGTGCGGCAAGGGATAATACACGGTAAATTGCGCCGCTATCCAATACATCCCACCCCAATTTGTCGGCTAACAAGCGACAAACAGTTCCTTTACCTGAACCACTTGGGCCATCAACGGTGATTACGGGCATTAATAACGCCTGCATTTAAAACCTCCTGCAATGCACACCTAAATAAAACCGCGATATTATACGTCACTTCTGCAAATAGATCCGCTTTAGTGTGTAACTTTTTATAATTATTTATAAAAAGCCTACTCACTCACTGATGCTAAAACCTTGAAAAAGGTTGGAAAAGTTTTATATGTACACTTAGGATCGTTGATTGTAATAGGCTTTCCGCCTACGGCAACCATTGCAAAACACATCGCTATACGGTGATCGTCATACGTATCTATAGCCACATCATTGAATGCACTCGGTGGTGTAATTTCGATAAAATCTTCACCCTCTACAACCTCGGCACCCACTTTACGAAGTTCAGTTGCCATAGCATATAAACGGTCGGTTTCTTTTACACGCCAGTTATAAATATTGCGAATAGCCGTAGGCCCTTTAGCAAATAAAGCAACCGTAGCAAGTGTCATTGCCGCATCAGGGATAGCGTTAGCGTCAATATCTACACCTTTTAATTCACCTTTACGAACAACTAAACGCTCGTCATACCATTTTATTTCAGCGCCAACTTGTTCCATCACTTTAGCAAAACCAATATCACCTTGAACTGATTTAGCGCCCACGCCTTTAATTTCAATTTCGCCACCGGCAATGGCCGCTGCCGCAACAAAGTAAGACGCTGATGATGCATCACCCTCCACCATAATACGCTCTAGTGATTGGTATTGTTGGCCGCCTTTAACTTTAAATGTTGTATAGTCGCTGTGCTCAACTGTCACCCCAAAACGCGCCATTACATCTAACGTAATATCAATGTAAGGCTTAGATACCAAAGTACCCTTAATGGTAATTTGCGTATCACCACTAAATAAAGGAGCAGCCATTAGCAATGCTGTTAAAAATTGGCTAGAAATACTGCCATCAATTTCAACAGTACCGCCTTTAATTTGCCCACCAATTATTTTTAGTGGTGGGTAGTCTTTATGTTTTGTGTAGGTAATATCGCCGCCAAGTGCTTGTAGCGCATCGACCAAGTGCCCTATTGGGCGCTCTTCCATGCGCGGCTCACCTATAAGCTCATACTCCCCAGCTACAGCAGCGAGTACCGCGGTTAAAGGACGATACGCTGTACCTGCATTGCCTAAAAATAAAGGTTCACTTGGGGTTTTAAATACACCGCCAACCCCTTCTACGGTTGCCACAGTGCGATCATCATTAAGCGTTACGTTAACACCTAGTAGTTTTAATGCACCCAACATATGGCGAATATCATCGCTATCTAGCAGGTTTTCAACAACGGTAGTCCCTTGAGCCAGCGCTGCTAATAATAAAATACGGTTTGATAGGCTTTTAGACCCTGGTAAGGTAACACTGCCATTTACACGAGAAATAGGCTCTAAACGAAGTTGTTCCATTAGCTGTGCTCCTTTGCAAATGCCGCCATAAAGTCAACCAAGGCTTGAACACCTGCAAGTGGCATTGCGTTATAAATACTTGCGCGCATACCGCCTACAATTCGGTGCCCTTCTAGGGCAAGTAAGCTGGCTTCTTTAGATTGCGTTACAAACTTTTCGTTTAAGCTTTCATCGTTTAGCCAAAACGGTACATTCATACGCGAACGACAATGCGTCGCTACTTTATTAGTATAAAAAGGCGATTCATCAATAAAGTCATAAAGCAGCTTAGCTTTAGCAATATTTTGTGCTTCCATTGCCTTAACGCCACCGTTTTGCTCTAGCCATTCAAATACTTCAGCTGCTAAATACCATGCAAAAGTAGGCGGTGTATTAAACATGCTGCCTTGTTTTGCTTCAAGTGCATAATCTAAAATACCTGGTTTAGCTAAACCTTCACGCTCAAGTAATGTTTTGCGAACAATAACAATAGCTATACCTGAAGGACCTATATTTTTTTGTGCACCGGCATAAATTAAATCAAATTTATTTACGTCAATTTCGCGCGACAAAATAGTCGATGACATATCAGCAATAATAGGTGCCGTTGGGTGACTCGGCACATCAAAAATCTCTAATCCGTCTACCGTTTCATTTGGGCAGTAGTGAATGTAAGATGCATCTGCAGGTAAGTCCCACTGCGCAACTTCTTTTATAGAAAACAGCCCGTTTGCGTCATTTCTAACGTTAATTGAGTGGGTTTGAGTAAATTTATTAGCTTCGTCAGTGGCACTTTTAGACCAAACGCCGTTCTCGCAGTAAACCGCCGTTTTACCATTTTGATGTAAATTTAATGGCACAGCGCTAAATTGACCGCGACCACCACCGTGCATAAATAACACTTCAAATTCATCGCTAATGTTCATTAAACGACGAAGACTGGCTTCGCATTTTGCAGTAAGCGCTAAAAAATCTTTACTACGATGGCTTATTTCCATCACAGATACGCCTAAGTCTTGCCAGTCTAAAAATTCTTTTTGTGCTTTTTGCATAACAGCTTGTGGAAGCATAGCTGGCCCCGCACAAAAATTATATTTACTCATTACCTTTGCCTCATTCCAGTAATTTAAACTCTTTTGATAAACAAAAAAGGATTATTAATTTTTTTCAACATGATTAAAAAAAGCGGCCTTAGCCGCTTTTTCAATTTCAGTTATTCAGAAGGTGGATTATCATCCGTTGCTTCTTCATTTACTGTATCAACCGTTTCAACGTCTTCAATATCAACTAAGTCACTGTCTGTAACTTCAATCTCTTCGATACGTTGTAAACCAACTACTTGCTCTTCGTCAATAGTTCTGATCAAAATAACACCTTGGGTGTTACGTCCAACCGTCGATACTTCATTAACGCGGGTACGTACTAGCGTACCACGGTTTGAAATAATCATTATTTCGTCGTTGTCGTCAACTTGTACAGCGCCAACTACTGCGCCATTACGCTCACTCACCTTAATAGATACAACACCTTGTGTTGCACGGCTCTTAGATGGGTAATCTTCAAGTTGAGTACGTTTACCGTAACCATTTTCAGTCACAGTTAAAATAGCACCATCAGACTTAGGCACAATTAACGACACTACGCGTTGGTCGTCGGCCATTTTAATACCACGAACACCGGTAGCAGTACGACCCATAGGGCGAACACCTTTGAAACGAATTTCAGGGTTGCCTTCTTCGTCAAGTACCGGGTTGCCGTTTTCATCAACAACAGCAGACTCTTCCGCTTCTTTAAAGCGTACCACTTTACCTGCATCAGTAAACAACATAATTTCGTTGCTACCGTCGGTAATATCAACCCCAATTAGGCTATCGCCTTCGTTAAGGTTTACCGCAATAATACCGCTTGCACGTTGACGACTGTATGCCGTTAGTGGTGTTTTCTTCACAGTACCAAATGCAGTTGCCATGAAAATGTATTTATCTTCTTCGTACTCGCGTACAGGTAAGATAGCAGTAATGCGCTCATCATCTTCAAGTGGCAGTAAGTTAACAATTGGCTTACCGCGAGCGGCGCGACTAGCCAGTGGTAACTGGTATACTTTAAGCCAGTACAAACGACCCGCAGTAGAGAAACATAAAATGGTATCGTGGGTATTAGCCACTAAAAGACGCTCAATGAAATCTTCATCTTTCATCTTCGTTGCTGACTTACCTTTACCACCACGGCGCTGTGCTTCGTAATCAGACAATGCCTGATACTTAACGTAACCTTCGTGAGATAGGGTCACAACAACATCTTCTTCGTTAATTAAATCTTCAAGGCTAATATCGTGCGCTGCCGCGTTAATTTCTGTACGACGCTCATCACCATATTGCTCTTTAATTTCAACTAACTCATCACGAATAACTTCCATTAAACGCTCAGGGCTAGCTAAAATGTGTAGTAGCTCAGCAATTAAATCTAACAGCGATTGGTACTCTGCTAAGATTTTTTCATGCTCAAGACCGGTTAGTTTGTGTAAACGTAAATCAAGAATTGCTTGTGCTTGCTGCTCAGAAATATAGTACTGACCATCGCGAATACCCAGCTCACTTGCCAGCCAATCTGGACGTGCTACGTTGTCTTCGCCTGCTTTTTCAAGCATAGCTTGTACGTTACCTAAATCCCATGGGCGAGCTGTTAAGGCTACTTTAGCCTCAGCTGGGGTTGGCGATTTACGAATAAGCTCAATAATTGGGTCAATGTTGGCAAGCGCAATTGCTAAACCTTCAAGGGTATGAGCACGGTCGCGCGCTTTACGTAAATCAAATACGGTACGGCGTGTAACCACTTCACGGCGGTGAATAACAAACTCTTCAAGCATTTCTTTTAAGTTGAAACACTTAGGTTGGTTGTTAATTAATGCAACCATATTCATACCAAACACAGTTTGTAACTGAGTTTGTGAATATAAGTTGTTGAGGATAACTTCACCTACATCACCACGTTTGATCTCAATAACGATACGCATACCGTCTTTATCTGATTCATCACGTAGTGCGCTAATGCCTTCAATTTTTTTATCTTTAACAAGCTCAGCAATTTTTTCAATTAAGCGTGCTTTGTTAACCTGATAAGGAATTTCGTGCACGATAATGGTTTCGCGGCCTGTTTTTTCATCGGTTTCGATGTCGGCGCGTGCACGCATGTACACTTTACCACGGCCGGTTAAATAAGCATCTTCAATGCCTTTTTTACCATTGATAATGGCAGCCGTTGGGAAATCAGGACCCGGAATGTAATCCATTAATTCATGAATCGTTAAATCAGGGTTTTGAATAAGCGCTAAACAACCATTAACCACTTCAGTTAAGTTATGAGGTGGAATGTTTGTTGCCATACCTACCGCAATACCCGATGAACCGTTAACGAGCAAGTTAGGCACTTTGGTTGGTAAAACGTCAGGAATTTGTTCGGTACCGTCGTAGTTAGGAACGAAATCAACCGTTTCTTTTTCAAGATCGGCTAATAACTCATGCGACATTTTTGCCATACGTACTTCTGTATAACGCATTGCTGCTGCTGAATCACCATCAACCGAACCGAAGTTACCTTGGCCATCTACAAGCATATAACGTAGTGAGAATGGCTGTGCCATACGCACGATGGTGTCATAAACTGCACTGTCGCCGTGTGGGTGGTATTTACCGATTACGTCACCGACCACACGGGCCGATTTTTTGTAAGGCTTATTCCAGTCATTACTAAGCTCGTTCATTGCAAACAAAACGCGGCGGTGAACAGGTTTTAAACCATCACGTACGTCTGGTAATGCACGTCCTACAATTACGCTCATTGCGTAATCAAGGTAGGAGTTTTTTAACTCGTCTTCAATATTGACTGGCAGAATTTCATTGGCGAGATCAGTCATTTGATATCACATTCCTTCAGTATCAGCTCTTAGCAACCCAGTATTAGGCGCCAAGAGTATTTGTTATTATTTCTAAGCGACCATGCTATCACAATTAATTTAAATTTACAGGCGCAAAACTTTGCGATTTATCAATTTAGCCCTATATAATGGCCTCAGATTGACGAGGAAGTATTTTATGACCGAACATCAAAATGTAGATAACGCAGAAATAGCAAAATTTGAAGCCATTGCAGAGCGATGGTGGGACCAAGACGGAGAGTTTAAACCTCTTCACGAAATTAACCCATTACGATTAGACTTTGTGGCTAACAAAACCCAAGGCTTATTTGATAAAGAAACACTCGATGTAGGCTGTGGTGGCGGCATTCTTAGCGAAAGCATGGCACGCATGGGCGCACACGTAACCGGTATAGACATGGGCCAAGAGCCACTCACCGTAGCAAAGCTTCATAGCCTAGAAACCGGTGTAAATATTGACTATATAAAAGTACCTGCAGAAGAATTTGCAACCCAGCACCCTGCTCGCTTTGATGTAATAACCTGTATGGAAATGCTAGAGCACGTACCTGACCCTGCTTCTATTATTCATGCAGTCGCAGAGCTTGCCAAGCCAGGGGCTGATGTTTTTTTCTCAACCCTAAATAAAACGCCTAAAGCTTACTTGTTTGCTATTGTAGGTGCTGAAAAGCTGTTAAAAATGGTGCCTGAGGGCACACACGATCACAACAAATTTATCAAACCTGCACAACTTATTGCATGGGCTGAACAAGCCGGTTTAAAAGTACGTGCCAGTGCTGGCCTGGGCTACAACCCGCTTTCTAAGCAGTATTCACTAAATACAGATGTGAGTGTTAATTATATTCTTCATTTTGAGAAGTTAGCGTAATGGCTAGCTCTCATACCCCCTTAACTCCTTTTGAGTACGACGCTTTCTTATTTGATTTAGATGGCACCTTGCTTGATACGGCAGACGATTTAGGTGCTGCTTTAAATGCTGTACTTAAAAGTGAAGGTGTTGCGCAAGTTACGCCTGAAGCGTATAGAAAAGTAGCGTCTAATGGCACCGGCGCATTGCTTGAACTTGGCTTTAAAGCGCAATGGGCATCGCAAGCTCAAACTGAACGTATAAAACAGTTAGTCAGCCACTACAGCCAAAACCTAGCGACACACACCCGCTGCTTTGAAGGCATAGAATCATTACTCATAGCCCTTGAGAACCAAGGTATAAAATGGGGAATAATGACTAATAAGCCCGGTTTTTTAACCGATCCATTAGTGGCTGCTATACCCGCTTTAAAAAATGCACACGTTGTGATCAGTGGCGATACGCTCACCGAGGCTAAACCATCACCTTTACCCTTACTACACTGTACAAAACTGATGAACGTAGATCCTAAACGTTGCTTATACATAGGTGATGCTCAACGTGATATAGAAGCAGGTAAAGCCGCAGGTATGCACACAGCAACAGCGCTTTGGGGCTATATACCAAGTATTGATGAGGCCAAGGGCTGGGAAGCCGATTTTAACTGGCACAGCCCCATTGATGCTTTTAACCATATATAGTGTCATGTAAATTTTTAAACACTATATATTGTGATTGTGTTAGTTTTTATGCAAAGCTTGATGATAAAAAAAGCAGTCGAAATTTATTTTCAAAATGCGTAAATTTAGCAGATCATTAGTTGATTTTTAGCTATTTCAACTTAAATGATTGTTCGAAGGTGAGTGACTACTAACACAAATACGTTATCCCAAAGTTATCCACAAATAGGGGCAATTATGTCCCTTGCAAATCAGCTCAGACCACACTATCTTGTGATCTCTAAATTGAACAACACCAGATATTGTGGCCAAATGTTATTCAATTAAATTCGCCAATACGGTGAAACTTATAATAAATGAATACGTACCTTGCTTTGGCGAGGTATAAAGCATTGGTCAAAATACACAATTCCCAAGGAATACAGGCAAAGCTATGAACCAACAGTTATCTGTAAGCAAGCGTGACGGGCGTAAAGAGCCTTTAGATCTTGATAAGATCCATCGCGTTATTGAATGGGCCGCCGAAGGTTTAAACAACGTATCGGTTTCACAGGTTGAATTAAAGTCACACATTCAATTTTACGACGGTATTCGTACAAAAGACATTCACGAAACCATCATTAAAGCAGCAGCCGATCAAATTTCAAAAGAGTCGCCTGACTACCAGTACTTAGCTGCCCGCTTAGCTGTATTCCACTTACGTAAAAAAGCGTATGGCCAGTTTGAGCCACCACGTTTATTTGACCATGTTACAAAAATGGTTGAAGACAAACGCTACGACGCTCACTTACTTGTTGATTACACAGAACAAGAGCTTGACGAGCTAGATGCTTATCTTGATCATTCGCGCGATCTTAACTTTAGCTACGCAGCAGTAAAGCAGCTTGAAGGTAAATACCTGGTACAAAACCGAGTAACGGGTGAGATTTACGAAAGCGCTCAGTTTTTATATATCTTAGTGGCTGCGAGTTTATTTTCTGACTACCCGCGCGAAACGCGTACTGACTACATCAAACGTTTTTACGATGCAGTATCAACGTTTAAAATCTCCTTACCTACGCCAATTATGTCGGGTGTGCGTACACCTACGCGTCAGTTTAGCTCGTGTGTACTTATTGAATGTGGCGACAGCCTTGATTCAATTAACGCCACATCATCTGCCATTGTTAAGTACGTTTCACAACGTGCAGGTATTGGTATTAACGCCGGCCGTATTCGTGCATTAGGTAGCCATATCCGTAATGGTGAGGCGTACCACACAGGTTGTATTCCTTTTTATAAGCACTTTCAAACAGCAGTTAAAAGCTGCTCGCAAGGTGGTGTACGTGGCGGTGCTGCAACGTTATTCTACCCGCTTTGGCATTTAGAAGTAGAAAACCTACTAGTACTTAAAAATAACCGTGGTGTTGATGATAACCGTGTTCGTCATTTAGATTACGGCGTACAGTTTAATAAACTAATGTATTCTCGTTTAATTAAAGACGACTACATTACATTATTTAGCCCATCAGATGTGCCTGGCCTTTACGATGCATTCTTTGAAGACCAAGACGAGTTTGACGCGTTATACGTAAAATACGAGCAAGACGAGTCTATTCGTAAAAAGCGTATTAAAGCGATTGAGCTTTTCTCAATGTTCGCACAAGAGCGTGCCAGCACAGGTCGTATTTATTTACAAAACGTGGATCACTGTAATACGCACAGCCCGTTTATTTCTAAAGTTGCGCCAATTCGCCAATCTAACTTATGTTTAGAAATTGCATTGCCAACTAAGCCGTTAAATAACGTAAACGATGAAGAAGGCGAAATTGCACTTTGTACGCTATCTGCATTTAACCTAGGCGCTATTGAGTCACTTGATGAACTTGAAGAGCTTGCAGAGCTTGCAGTACGTGCACTTGATAACCTACTTGATTTCCAAGACTACCCAGTACCGGCTGCACGTAATGCCACTATGGGCCGTCGTACGTTAGGAATAGGCGTAATTAACTACGCTTACTACCTTGCTAAAAATGGTAAGCGTTACTCAGATGGCAGTGCTAATGCACTGACTCACAAAACGTTTGAAGCAATTCAATACTACCTAATGAAGGCATCAAACGAGCTGGCTAAAGAGCGTGGCGCGTGTCCTAAGTTTAACGAAACAACGTACTCTCAAGGTATTATGCCAACTGATACGTACAAACGTGACTTAGATAAAATTTGTGATGAGCCACTGCACTTAGATTGGGATTCATTACGTGCCAGCATTAAAGAGCACGGCATGCGTAACTCAACACTTAGCGCATTAATGCCTTCAGAAACATCGTCGCAAATCTCTAACGCAACTAACGGTATTGAGCCACCACGTGGTCACATTAGCGTTAAAGCAAGTAAAGACGGTATTTTAAAACAAGTAGTTCCTGAGTACGAACGCTTAAAAGATAACTACGAGCTACTGTGGGATATTCCATCAAACGATGGTTACTTACAGTTAGTGGGCATAATGCAAAAGTTTATTGACCAAACTATTTCGGCCAATACTAATTATGATCCAAACAAATACGAAGGCGGTAAAGTACCTATGAAAGTCTTATTAAAAGACTTACTAGGTGCATACAAGCTTGGTGTTAAAACACTTTACTACCATAACACCCGCGATGGCGCATCAGATGCACAAGACGACACTCCAGAAGTGGAAGATGATGATTGTGCAGGCGGCGCGTGTAAAATTTAATAGTTAAACTTAAAGCGGGCTCTTTGCCCGCTTTGTCCTGATAGTTTTAGTGATAGTTTTTTGAGTGATAGACATGTCTTATACTACTTTTAGTCGTAACCATAATGATCAAATGCAAGAGCCGATGTTTTTTGGCCAAACCGTTAACGTTTCGCGTTACGATCAACAAAAATACCCTATTTTTGAAAAATTGATTGAAAAGCAACTTTCGTTTTTTTGGCGTCCAGAAGAAGTAGACGTAAGTAAAGACCGTTTAGACTTTCAAGCATTACCAGAGCACGAAAAGCACATATTTTTAAGTAACTTAAAATATCAAACGCTGCTTGATAGTGTACAAGGCCGCTCGCCAAACGTTGCCCTACTTCCTATTGTGTCTATTCCTGAGCTAGAAACATGGATAGAAACATGGGCATTTAGTGAAACTATTCACAGTCGCTCTTACACCCACATTATTCGTAACGTTACACAGTCACCAGAACTTATTTTTGATGACATAGTAAGTAACGAAAAAATTAGCGAACGTGCTGATGCGGTAACCACCTACTACGATGATTTAATCAATGGCGTGTCGCTCTATAACCTGTATGGCGAAGGCAAGCACGAAATTAACGGTCAAACCGTTGTGATTAGCTTATTTGATCTTAAAAAGAAACTTTACCTTGCCATGATGTCGGTAAATATTCTTGAAGCCATTCGTTTTTATGTCAGCTTTGCGTGTTCGTTTGCCTTTGCTGAGCGTGAATTAATGGAAGGTAACGCTAAAATCATCAAGCTAATAGCACGTGATGAAGCACTTCACCTGTCGGGTACGCAGCATATTTTGAACATTATGCAAGATGGTAAAGACGACCCTGAAATGGCGATTGTTGCCGCGCAGTGCCGTGAAGAAGCCATTAAAATGTTTGTTGAAGCCGCAGAGCAAGAAAAAGAATGGGCAGAGTACTTATTCAAAGATGGCTCTATGATTGGTTTAAACAAACACATTTTATGTCAGTATGTTGAATACATCACCAACGCACGTATGACCGCCATTGGCCTGCCTGCGCAATTTGAAAACAACAGTAACCCAATTCCATGGATCAACTCATGGCTTGTCTCTGACAATGTGCAAGTTGCACCGCAAGAAGCTGAAATTAGCTCATACCTTGTAGGTCAAATTGACTCACAAGTAGATGCCTCAGAATTTGGTGACTTTGATTTATAATGAGTGACAAACCCACTGCAAGTATAACGCTTGCAGATAACAGCCAGTGTATAGAGTTTAGCACTGGCTGCCCTTCTGTTTTACATTGCTTAGAAAACCAAAAAATAGACGTAGCGTATCAATGCCGCGAAGGTTATTGTGGCGCGTGCAGAGCCACGTTAGTCTCTGGCCAAGTGCACTATAACGAAGAGCCTTTAGCGTTTGTACGCGAGGGAGAAATACTGCTGTGCTGTTGTAAGCCAAACGGTAATATAAGTATTAATTTAAAATAAATTTACTGCGTTTTATTCAAATACTGTGGTTCAAACCGGTAGTGCCCCGTGACTTTATAATCAAAAAGCATATCGGTTTTTTCTGCCCCACGCCCAATGTTATGTACAATTAATGGATTGCCAGTTTGTACTGAACGCTCATTAACTACCATCCCTATATGTGGCAGGTTACCCGGTAACATCCAAGTCACTATATCACCTGTTTTATACTCTTCAGGGCTATCAGATAACACTAACGCACGACCCTGTCTTTTAAAGTAGGTTTGTAAGTTAGGCACTCTTCGGTGGTCTATATTTTTATCAGGCTTATTTAAACCCCAAATACGTTTAGATGGATACAGTGTAAAGTTATTTTGCATGTCTTCATGCACGAGTTTCTGTAAATCGATGCCTAACTTTCTGTAACTTCTAATTATTACATCGGTGCACACACCTACATTCTCAGGTACATCACCACCAGGATAGCCAATAGAGCGATAAGACCCATCGTAGGTAACGTTATGTGTTGTTCTTTCAAGTAATGCAGCCACAATATCGTCATCAAACGATGCCGCATAGGCATTTACACTAAGTAAGCTCAGTAAAAAAACAGTAAAGCGTGTCATATGCAATCCTTTGAAAATGTTAATTAACTACAACGCTTGAACCACGTGTTCAGGCACGTTTATTTTATTGCCATTATTTGTAAAGTGCTTATCAAGACCATACGCCATTACTTCAAGTGGCGCAGCTGCATAACCAACCTGCTGAATTTCGGTTAAGTAACGTAACATAAAAGCCTCGGCGCCAAGTTCACTCCATTGGGCTACGTGAACAAGTTCATGAAAATGTACAGCTAAATTATCAGCTACGTAAGGAAGCATGTAATAAGTGTTTTTGTATGTAGTACCTGCGGCATCCATGTCAATAAAATCGTCTAATCCCATTTCACGCAAAAAAGGAAAGTTAGGTTTGGGTATTTCATCGACAATAACGTAAAAGGCATTTTTTAAAAATTCGACAGGATAAAACCCTGCAAACTCACGAGCAAATTTCTCACAACTAATTCTTTGGGTTTTATATTTAATATTTGTTGCATCAATCCATTGTTCTATTTGTTCGAGCATGTCCTTTCTCCAAAATACTAACTTAACATTGTATAAGTGTTGTAAGCCAACAACTCAATTGTAACAAAAGTAAATTAACGAATCTCTTTTTTAAAATTTAAAAATGTTAATCACTCTTCGGTTTAATTTAAAGACAGCGCGTATTTGCCATGTACAGGGAGTAAGCTCATAGAATAGGCGTGGTTTACCTTAAAACCAAACTCTATGCTAATAATTTCAACATAGAAAAATAAACAGTTCCTAGATAGTTAGACGTCTTCTTTATACTTAAAAAACTGTTATTATTTGTAACTAAAATCGTAGCTAAAACACTTATGTATAAATTTAACCTTACATACGTGAATTTGAGTATTAACACAATGCGTTTATGTGCAAGCCTTTTACTAATTTTACTTTCTGGTACAGCTAATGCTGAAAATATAAAACCCTTTACATCAGATGGGTGTAGCTCATTCCCTGATGGGACCATACATCATAAAAAGCTCTGGTTAGCGTGCTGCACAGCGCATGACTATGCCTATTGGCAAGGTGGTACGTACGAGGAACGTTTAAAAGCAGATAAAGTATTACAGCAGTGTGTTGCTGATGTAGGCGAGATACATATAGCTAATCTCATGCTTGCTGGGGTACGTATTGGTGGAAGCCCTTTTATACCAACCACGTTTAGGTGGGGCTATGGCTGGTCTTATCCTAGGTTATATCAAGCATTAACAGCAGATGAGGTTGAGCAAATCACTGCTTTAAAAACTGAGTTAACTAAATCTGACTAAGGTCTTGTTGTAAAAAACTGACTATAAAAATAATATCAAAAGGAATTGAATCACTGTGCTTATACTTATACTACTGAACGTCGTTTTAATTTTATTTCCAACAGTAATATCTTACTTTATTGCGCGTAATTACGCTAAAACCGCGAAATCAACAAATAAAGGAGCCTATATTAGAGCAGTGCTTTGGCCTAGTGTTTTTTCGTGGACAATTTTTGCTGCTTTTGGGCACGGTGCAATCATCTTTCCCCTACCCTCAATACTCGCCGCAGTATTATATTTTTGTTTTTATGGCGAACGAGACGTCTATTATAACCCCCATGTTTTACTAAGCCCAACTATTCCAATAGCGGTTTATTTAATAAGTTATTTCAAATGCAAAAAAGCTGCCAATAAAGAGCTGACGCCCTAACCTACTGCATACTTGATAGTACGTTCTAAAATCACACATACTATTACTGTATTCCTATTAGTTATAATAACGTGAACACTATTAACTGAATATAATTGTGTAAATAACAGGTCTGGTAAATTAATAAAGCGTCATTACCAAAAATAACGAGTTTACTTATGCACCCAGATATACAAAAAAACTTTAAAATAAAACCTGCTCACATCATTTCATTCATTGTGTTTTTACTAGTTTCTATGTCTACACTAACCGCCTAAGTGTATGCCGCTGATGCTGTATGGCCTTCAAAAACCACTTACAAATATGCAAATGTAAATGGTAAAAAAAATCGTCTATCGAGAAGCTGGTACACAACATAAACAAACTATTATTTTATTACATGGTTATCCATCATCGTCACATAGCTACCGTGAACTAATTCCTCTTTGTCTGGGCGCTAACACGTAATAGCGCCTGATTATTTAGGTTCTGGTTATAACGCACGCTCAAACCCAGAAACTCAAAAATATACTTTTGATTTTCTGGCTCAATACTTGAAGAGTTACTAACAACGCTTAAAGTAAGGCGCTACGGCCTATATATACAAGACTTTGGAGCACCTGTGGGCTTTAGCATGTTGTTAAGTAACCCAATTAGACTTGATGCACTTATTGTACAAAATGGCAATGCGTATTTAGTAGGGCTAACCCTACCGAGGCAAGCGTTTTTTAAAGCCGCGAATGAGCAGAAAACACAAGCTCAGAGGGATAAATTTATTCATTCACGTCTAATAAAGCCATTATAAATAAGCAATATTTATGATACGTACAAAGTAACCCAGAAGTGACGAGCCCAGATAGCTGGACTCACGTTCTTCACTTTTTACAAACCAAATCCGATAGAGTAATTCAAGTACAATTGCTACAAGATTACTACAACAACCTTCTCGACTATCCAAAATGGCAAGCTTATTTACGCAATTACCAACCCCCAACGTTAATTGTATGAGGTAAAAACGACCCTGCGTTTATAGCCGCAGGCGCTAAAGCATACTTAAAAGATGTACCGAACGCTGAACTACATTTACTCGATTCAGGACACTTTAGTGTTAAAGAAAAACCAGTAGAAATTGCAAAGTACATTGTTGATTTTATGAATAAGCTAGCTCAATAGTAAGCCTTTTCTTTTGGTTTAGTATTTATAGCGAACATAAAAAAGCACTGAGGGTATAAACCATCAGCGCTTTATTAAGCTTAAGCCAAATCCACAAGAATCACATTTAATATGGATAAGTTATGTATTTAGCCTTCTTCTTCAATAAGTGACTCTAGTAGGTCGTGTATTTCGGCTTTAAGCGCTTTATCTTCAATTTTATTAGCGCTTACCTTGGCATTTTTTAGGCTTTTAATCGCTTCGTTTGTTTGTCCAAGCTCTATTTGTAGAGTGGCCATTGAATAAGCAACCGACGACATATGATCTTTATTATTGATTGCAACCGACTTCTGTAGCGCTTTTTCATATGCGGTAATTGCCTCTTCAAGTTCTTCGGTAAAGTCAGCTAAGGTTTCCCACTGTACAGGGTGATCTTTTGAAGTATTCTCGTTTTCTTCACAAATAGCTTTGAGCCTAGAAAATAATAATTCAAATCTTTTACGGTCGTTTCTATTTGCAGCTTCCATCAGTTGCTCTGCTAAATCATGTACTGCTTTATATACTTTGGTGTTCATCATCAGGAACTATCCTTAACTGGTCACTAAACTAACTATTTAGAGGCGCCCTAATCTTATTAGAACGGCTAATTATTTAGGTGTAATAATACATTAATAATAGATAGCGGGTTGGAAATAAAAGTGTGGTTTTAAAATTATATATAAAAAAGTAATCCACGTTAGTTACAGTGATACACTGAGGAACAAATGGACACCTAATATACTGGCTAAAAATGAAAGAGTGCAACCAATGCGGTAAATGCTGTATTAAATACGGTGGGGGCGATTTAAGTGCAACCGTACAAGAAATTGAAATGTGGGCACTGTTTAACCCAGAGATTTATCAATATGTTAAAGATGATGAAATTTGGTTTGATCCAAAAACGCAAATGCGACTCTCCACTTGCCCCTTTTTAGAAATAGCGCCCAAAAAAGAGCCCTCCCATAAAACAATGTATACCTGCAGCATTTACCTAGATAGGCCAGAAGATTGCCGCCATTATCCAAGCCTGGTCTCAGAAATGATACGTGATGAATGCGAAATGATAGAACCTATCGATGTAAAAAAACAAATTAGAGCACAACATAAGCTTAATATAATTATGCTTGATAGCCGCTCTTAAACAACTTATCTTATTTGCGTGTTTATTCATCGAAAAACATTAAGCTATAGTATAACATTGTTGATAAGTCAAAAATGCGGTGTTATATTATATCACAACATAGTAACCGCGAACCTTTAAGATAATGACAAAGTTAACATTAATTTCCTCTGCAGTTTTTTCTGTTTTATGTTCTCATTCAGCACTTGCTGCTACCGTTACCGGTAAAATAACAGACGATAAAAACCAACCTATTGAAAACGCAGCTGTACACGTACATGGTAAAGACCAAGGTGTAAAAACCAACGCACAGGGCGAATTTTCTATTGATGTAGACTCTCAAAGTCAATTGCATGTAAGTAAAGACAACTTTATAGACTCGCGTATTGCGGTAAATGAAAACTCAAACAATGTAACGGTGTCGCTTACCCCTACCTCGGTAGAAACCGTTGTTGTATATGCCTCTGCACTGCATAAAAATAGCTTAGAAATGATTTCGCCGGTTAGCGTTTTATCAGGTGATGAGCTTAAAAACAAATCAAAAGCGACCCTTGGCGAAACACTAAAGGGCTTACCAGGAGTTAATGCCAGTTACTTTGGTCCGGTATCATCAAGCCCTATTATCCGTGGTTTAGATGGCCCTCGCGTTAAAATTACCCAAAACGGTTTAGATGCCAGCGATGCATCGCGCATTGGTCCTGACCATGCAACCTCAAGCGACAGCTTAGCAGCGGAACAAATTGAAGTACTGCGCGGACCAAGCACCCTACTTTATGGCTCAGGCGCAATAGGTGGTGTGGTAAATGTGGTTGATAACCGTATTCCAACGAGCAATTTAGATGATTTAACCGGTGCTGCTGAATACAGCCATGACACGGTTTCTAACTCAAATACCGTGGCTGCAAAACTAGAAACAGGAAATGACGGATTTAACTTTCATTTTGATGGGACTAAACGCAGCGGCGATGACTATGAAACGCCTACATTTAACATTACAGATGAAGATGGTGATGTTGAAACTCATAACTCTGTAGAAAACACTTTTATTGATAGCGACACATTTAATGTAGGTACGAGTTATGTGGGCGATCATTTAACGGTTGGCTTTTCTTACGGTAGCATTGAAACCGATTACGGTATTCCTGGGCATGAGCATCATGATCATGACCATGAAGGTGAAACCGAAGAAGAACACGATGACCACGCAGATGAAGAGGAAGAAGAGTCTGTTTATGCACATCTAGAGCAAGATCGTTGGCAAGGCCTTATAAGCTATGCGCTTGATAATAACTGGATTGAAAATATTAATCTTCGTGTTGGCTACACTGATTACAAACACAGTGAAATTGAAGACGGTGCAATTGGCACCACCTTTAAAAATGAAACAACCGAAGCACGCTTAAATGTAGAGCACAAGTTAGCGCAGTGGCACGGTATGATGGGCTATCATTATAGCGAATCGGACTACGACGCAATTGGCGAAGAAGCATTTACTCCTGCAAGTGTGACCACTACACATGCGTTATACCTACTTGAAGAACGTGAATTTGGTGATGTTACACTCGAGCTTGGTGCGCGTATCGAAGATTACGAAATAACAAGCACAATTACCGAAAGCGAGCACGCACATGATCACGATGAAGAAGAAGATCATGACGAAGGCGAAGAAGAAAGCATTGCATACAGTGAAAGCTTTACTAATGTAAGCGCCTCTGCCGGTGCTATTTGGCAATACACACCAGGGCAAAGCGTAGCACTTAGCTTATCTCACTCTGAGCGTGCGCCCCTTTCTGCTGAGCTTTTATCAAACGGATTACACATTGCTACAGGTACTTACGAGCTAGGCCTTGGCTATCATATTGAAGATAACGAGGTTCACTTTGAGCCAGAAGACATTAAACAAGAAAAATCGACCAATTTAGATTTTAGCTTTAGACGTTTTAGCGGTGACTTTGGTTACACAGTTAACTTTTTCTATAACGATATTAAAAACTTTTATTATCAACAAAATACTGGATTAGTTTACGACGAAGAAGATGGTTTAGAGTCTGCAATTGGCGCTCATGATGATGCGGTTGCCGTATATCAATTTGCCAGCAAAGATGCTGAACTCTACGGTGTAGAATTTGATGTACACTATCAAATTGACCCTAATGCCATGGTTAAAGTATTTGGTGATTCAACACGCGCTAAGCTAAAAGACGACGAAGGTAACTTGCCGCGCATACCAGCAAATAAATTAGGATCTGAATTACAATACAATGTAGGCGATTTACAACTAACACTCACAGGTACGCACTACTTTGAGCAAGATAATATTAACGCCTATGAAACTAAAACCGATGGCTACACAATTGTTGATGCTCAAGCTAATTATCAGTTAAGTTTAGGCGCTATAGATACGCAGCTATACTTAAATGTAGATAACATTACAGACGAACTTGGCTTTGTTCACAGCTCGTTTATAAAAGATAAAGCCCCACTACCAGGTAGAAACTTCCGCTTTGGTATTAGAGGTTATTTTTAATAACGCTTTGGCATTTATTTAGTTACTTTTAAAGCCGCATTTTATATGCGGTTTTTTTATGCCTACTCATTTAATTAACTAGGTTATTTACTTGTTGTAATAGCGTTTGTAGCGCAGGTAGCAAGTTTATCTTTCCCCCAAAATAACTCACTTAATTATGCGGATAGGCCTAAATTATTAACGTTTTTAAAGCTTGGTATAAAACCACAAGACACAAAAAAGCCGCGGTCAAGACCACGGCTTTTTAAATACTGACTTAATAACTAAATTAAGAAAGGATTTCGTGTAGCTCAACGTCAAATACAAGCGTTGAGAAAGGTGCAATTGCAGCACCTGCGCCACGTTCACCATAAGCAAGCTCATGAGGAACGTAAATACGCCATTTAGTGCCTACTGGCATCATTTGTAAAGCTTCAGTCCAACCTTTGATCACGCCACCTACTGGGAATTCAGCTGGTTGACCGCGCTCGTAAGAGCTATCAAATACTGTACCGTTAATTAATGTACCGTGGTAATCAACACGTACTGTAGACTCAGCAGTTGGCTTTTCGCCTTCGCCTGTTGCTAGTACTTCGTATTGTAAACCAGACTCGGTAACAGTGATTTCAGGACGCTTAGCGTTTTCTTCTAAGAATGCAATACCTTCAGCAGAAAGTACTTTTGCTTCTTCTTCACGACGCGCTTGGATCTCTTCGTTAATTTTTTCAAATGCAGCTTGGATCTCAGGGATCTCAACTTGAAAAGCGCTACCAGCGTACGCATCTTTCATGCCTTCAAATACTGAATTTAGGTTTAAGCCTTCAAAAGGGTTAGACTTAAGTTGCTCACCCATTTGTAAGCCAATACCGTAACTTGCTTTTTCAGCATCTGTAGTAAAATTATCTGACATAATGTGTTTTTCACGTTTTGTTAGTTAAAAGACGCGTACATGCTAACATAAAATAAAACCGGTTTGGGGCTAGTTTTTACTGTGTTTTACCTTAATTTTGCCAACTATGTAGCTACAGAGGGGTAAACTGAATAAAAATCCAACAAGCAATGGCCACGCTAGTAAACCGCCACTGCCAAACAGCACCAATGGAACTAATACTAAACCAACTAAAGCAATAAAAGCTGCGCCAATAACAGGCCAATGCGTATCGTATTTAGTAATAAGATGCGCAGTTAATACGTTAAAGCCAATACCATACACAAAGGCGGTGATAAGCGTTGCGTCTGGTTGTGCATCTGCTGCCATTTTTATTAATAAATTAATCGCGCTTTGATAACAGTAGCCAAATACAATCCACAGTAGTACATGCTTTACTAAGCGCTGGGATGTTGTAAGGTTTGCTTCTTTTGACATTTATTAAACTCCACAAAGCAAAAAACCGCCCATAAGGCGGTTTTTTTAAATAATGGTGGAGAGATAGGGATTTGAACCCTAGATAGGCTACAAACCTATGCCGGTTTTCAAGACCGGTGCATTCGACCACTCTGCCATCTCTCCGTACGGCGCGAATAATAGGGGGTATTGAGCAACTTGTAAAGACCTAAATGTAAATAATTAGCTAAAAACAGCATTTGGTTCAAAAAACCACCACAAATAGCTAAAAACCTAGGTTGCGCGTTACCCTATTAATAATATTGCTTTGGCCTGCGCGCAATCCACGAACAAATTAAGCACAGTAATAAACTGAGTGCTAAAAATGTAACGCTTTGAAATATTAAATCAAAACGGTTTAAATCATCACTTGGTACTACCACAAATAAAAATGCAGGTAATACACTAAGCAATAACACATAAAAACAAATTTTAAAGGCCCGACCAAAATCAAACCTTTTAGACTGCTGCATCCACCAGGTTAATAAAACAAGCATTCCCATAGCAGAGCCAGCTATAAAATGTGCAGTATTCGTGCTCATTGCCACATAAAGTGTAATAAAAGCACCCACTATTCCCCAAATTGACCATGCCAGCCAATTCTCTTTTTCTTGTAAAAATAAATTTCCCATCGTTTTCGTCTTCTTTATCGTTATTTTTATTAAGACTTTCCATATTTTAACAAAAAACAACCGATTAAAAAACAAACTGAAGAAGAAAAAGTTAACCTATATTGCTTCCGTGCACTTCTCACAGCTAAATCAAAAAAGGACGAGCCTAACAGCAGCAACCTTAATGCTTTATGACTGCGCAGAACTGCAATAGTTCATTATTTATTATAAATAAGTGAAGTAATCATCTGGTTTATGCTTAGCTGCCTTTTTGCACTCAATCTCTGGGGTGCCTAAATATAAATACCCAACAATTTCATCTTGTTCATCTAAATTAAGGGCATTTTTTACCGCTGTGCTCTGTGCAAAATACCCTGTACGCCATACACCACCTAAACCTTGTGCAAATGCGGCTTGTTGCATGGCAAGTACACTGCAACCGGCACTTTGTACTTGCTCAATACGCGGCACTTTTGGATGGGCTTGATATTTAGCAATAGCAATAATGATCATCGGTGCGCGCAGCACAAGCTCTTTTGCACGTTTAATCACTTTTTCTTCTTGCTGCTCAGCAACGGCGCTTTGATGGTATATCTCACCTAATTTATGGCGGGCATCACCTTGAACGACAATAAACTGCCAAGGCGCAATGCATCCGTGATCAGGAACCCGTAACGCGGCTTGCTTTATAATATCGAGCTGCTCTGAATTTGGCCCTGGGGCGGTTAATTTAGCGTCAGATTGGCGGGTTAGTAAAAGCTCAATAGCATCCATAGCGTACTCTCATAATTCAAAACGTTAGAGTACCATTTATGCCTTTAAAAAATAAACTCTGCTTAATTATCAATTTTATTAAAACCCTACTTACTTCTCTCGTATAAAAGCGCCATTACTGCGTAAACAATATTCATATACCACTGTATAAATCCGATAGAGGCGCTATGCGTTTAACACACGTTACAAACAAAAAGGGCGTATAAAAAATATTTATACGCCCTTTTTAAACCAATTTGTTTGCTACTCTTTTACTACTGCACGCCTGAGCCAATAATCAACACTAACATAGCGACCGCCACCTACAAAAAACAAGCTAAGTAACATGGCAAAATAGATAGCAGAAAATTCAATACCGTTATTTATTATGGAAGGTTTACCTTTTTCATATAAGTAATCAGTAAATCCGTGCTCTTCAACTATGCCCCTAATTTTACCTATACGTTCTTGTACTTCTAGTGAGTTTTCAAGGCTTTCTTTAGCCCCTGGAATTGATAACCAATCAAGTACTTGAGCTGAACTGGTTGTAGGGTTTGATGGCGCTATAGCAAACCAACCATTATGCCAATGCACAGTTGTTGCTGCCACAACCATTGTAAACATCAGCGGAATGCTTACTAAGCGGGTAAATAGCCCAAAGAGTAAAAACCACCCGCCTAAAAATTCACTCCAGCCTGCTAAAAAGGCAAGTAAGTCTGGAAATGGTAAGCCTAAACCCCATTCACTATTGCCAAACCATTGCACAACGCTTGCATCAGCAAGAAAATAGCTAAAAAAGCCGTCGGTTTCTCCACTTAGGGCTAATTTATTAAAGCCCGCAATAATCATTACGGGGGCTAAAATTAAGCGAAAAAGTAACGCAGGTAATCCGTCGGCATACGATAGATTACCCATGATTTTATTATACAAACGAAATAATTTACTCATGTGTGGCCTGCTTTGTCAGTGTATTAAGTTATGGACTCTATACACACAAGACCTGAGGGCACTGTAAATTATTTCATTTTATTAACACTGTTAAATGGCTCTGGCCACTTGAAGTGCTTCAAAAATTGCACGCTTTGCATCAATTGCTGCTGCTAATTTAGCACCACCAATAACATGTACCTTTGCATTTTCGCGGTGTTGCTCAAGCACTTCATTATTAGAAACCTGCCCTATACACGCAATAACCGTATCAACCGGCAGTACTTGTTTTTCTCCGGCAACAGTAACTGTAAGGCCGTTTTTATCAAAACTGTGGTACTGGCAATCAGCAATTTGTTTAACACCATGTTGCTTAGCAACTTGACGATGTATCCAGCCTGTGGTTTTTCCAAGCCCGCTACCAAAGCGCCCTGCACTGCGTTTTAGCATGTATAATTGTCGCTCATCTTTGTGCGGCTCTGCCTCGCACTCAATACCCCACTGCTTTTTAAACTCAGGAATAGATTGCGATTTATGCTCACTTAAAAAAGCAACCATATCAAAGCCAATACCGCCGGCACCTAAAATGGCTATTGATTTGCCCAGTTCGACCTCACCGCGTATAACTTCATCATAAGCGAATACACGCTTAGAGTCTGCGCATTCAATTGCAGCTTCACGCGGGCGTACACCTGTGGCAAATACGATGTCATCGTATTTTTGTAACATTGCATCATCGTAGGCTTTACCAAGCTCTACATTTACGTTGAGCCTTTCAAGTTCATTAGTAAAGTAGCTAAGCGTATGGTTAAAGTCTTCTTTACCTGGAATTTGCATGGCTAGATTAAATTGGCCACCCATTTGTGTTTTTTGATCGATAAGCGTTACTGTGTGCCCTTTTTCAGCCAAATAACAACTTGCCGAAAGCCCAGCAGGGCCCGCGCCAACAACTAATACATTTTTAGCGTTAGAAGCTTTATCTAACGGGTAATCAAGTTCAAAGGCGGCTTGTGGGTTAACTAAACAGGTTGCACGTTTATTTTTAAATACGTGGTCTAAACAGCCTTGGTTACAGCCAATACAAATATTTATTTGTTTAGTTTGCTGATTTTGATATTTGTTAAAAAACTCAGGATCGGCCAATAAAGGGCGCGCCATTGAAATTAAATCGGCTTCATTATCGCTAAGGATTTGGTTGGCTATATCCGGCGTATTAATACGGTTTACAGCTATAACAGGTACATTCACCACTGACTTTAATCGTTTTGAAGCTTCTTTAAATGCTCCAGGAGGCACCATACTGGCGATTGTTGGCACGCGTGCTTCATGCCACCCAATGCCAGTATTAAAAATATCAACACCGGCCTGCTCAAGTGCTTTTGCCTGAATAGTGACTTCATCAGGGGTTGAGCCATTCGGGATTAGGTCCATAACAGATAATCTAAAAATAATTAAAAACGTATCAGATACTTTAGCCCTAACGGCTTTAACTATTTCAAGCGCTAATCGCATTCTATTTTCTAGGCTACCACCAAATTCGTCATCGCGCTTATTGGTGTGTGGCGCCATAAATTCATTAATTAAGTAACCTTCAGAGCCCATTACTTCAACACCATCGTAACCTGCTTTTTCTGCCATATAGGCAGAGTGCGCAAAGTCTTTAATGGTTTTTTTAATCGAGCCTAACGACATTTGTTTAGGTTTGTATGGATTTATAGGCGCTTGAATAGCGCTCGGGGCTTGGTTAAACGGATGATAAGCGTATCGACCAGCATGTAAAAGCTGCAAACATATTTTTCCGCCATGTTTATGAACGGCGCCTGTGTATGCACGGTGTTTAAATACATCATAATAGCTGTTAAATGATGAAGAAATAGGCGTTAATTTACCGCGCAAGTTAGGGCTGTAGCCCCCGGTAATGATCATGGCCGTGCCGCCTTTAGCACGCGCCTCGTAAAAAGCGCTTAACCTTTTGCGGTTGTGCCAGCCCTCTTCAAGGCCTGTATGCATTGAGCCCATTACCAAGCGGTTTCGTAATTGTGTGTGTTTTAATTGTAATTGTTGTTCTAACATCCTGTGCCCCGTTAACTGGTCTAACCTGTATACATTAGCTAATTCTGCTTTAATGGCAAGTAATAAGCAATATGTGCCTGCATTTAATTAAAAATACGATTAAAAACGTATATTTATGTAACCTCATAAACACTTCGTTACGATTTAGCAGTTAAAATTATTTTTATTCTAGGCTAAGATGGAACTAATGTATTAGCTGTACCAAATTAAGGAGCTATTTTGATAGCAAAGGTATTTAGAGGTATTTGGGCTGGAATAAACTTTTCTCGTCGTTTAATACTCAACATTTTGTTTTTATTACTGGTTGTTGTATTTTTTATGTCGCTATCAAGCGATGACGATACAATAATAATAGAAGATGGCTCTGTACTTAGGCTTAATCTTAATGGGCCTATTGTGGAAGAAAAAACATATATAGACCCTGTCGAAGCAGCCATTAACGATGCTACGTCTAATTCAGAAGCACCTAGTGAAATTTTACTTGATGATGTAGTCAAAGTGATTGATGAAGCCACTAATGACGAGCGCATCAGCGTTATCTTACTAGATTTGCAAGAAATGCCGAAAGCCCACCTAAATAAGCTAAAGCGTATTACTAAATCGTTAGATGCCTTTAAGCAAGCGGGTAAAAAAGTGATTGCATCGGGTTACTATTACACTCAATCGCAATATTATATTGCATCGCATGCCGATGAAATTGCAATGCATCCTTATGGTTCGGTAGCCATTGAAGGCTATGGGATGTATCCACTTTACTTTAAAGAAGCACTAGAAAAACTTAAAGTAACGCAGCATATTTTCCGTGTTGGTACGTTTAAGTCGGCGGTAGAGCCGTTTATTCGTAACGATATGTCTGATGCTGCTAAAGAAGCAAACCGAGTTTGGCTTGGTGCATTATGGAGCGAATATAAGCAAGATGTTGCTGCGGTACGCCCTTTTGATGAATCTAACTTTGACGAAACCATGGATGCTTACCTTGCTAAAATGAAGGCGGCAAATGGCGATGCAGGTAAATATGCACTTGACCATCAATGGGTCGACTCGCTTAAAACAACTCAGCAAATTCGCCAACAACTCATTGATTTAGTTGGCGCACAAGAAGACGGTAAAACATTTAAGCAAGTGTCTTTTCGTGAATACTTAAGCTTAGTTAAGCCCCCTATCGAATTTGATAACCCAATTACAGAAAAAGTTGCTGTAGTTGTTGCTAAAGGTACGATTGTTGATGGTGAGCGCAAAGCAGGTGAAATTGGCGGCGATTCTACCGCAGCATTACTTCGCAAAGCACGCCTTGATGATAAAGTAAAAGCGGTTGTTTTACGTATTGATTCAGGTGGCGGCAGCATGTTTGCCTCTGAGGTTATTCGCGCTGAAGTATTAGCACTTAAAGCCGCAGGCAAACCTGTAATCGCATCGATGAGCTCAGTTGCTGCATCTGGCGGTTATTGGATTGCCTCAGCAGCTAACGAAATTTGGGCAGCACCAAGTACTATCACCGGCTCTATTGGTGTGTTTGGTACATTTATGACTTTTGAAGATACTTTATCTGAAATTGGTGTGTACTCAGATGGTGTTGCAACGTCAGAAATGGCTGGATTTTCTATTACTCGCCCGCTTAATGAAAAAATGGCGCAAGTTATTCAAATGAGTGTTGAAGAAGCTTATAGCCGCTTTATAGATGTGGTTGCTGAAGCGCGCAATATGACACCAGAGCAAGTTGATAAAATTGCACAAGGGCGTGTTTGGATTGCTTCACAAGCACAAGAGCTTGGCCTAGTTGATAAGCTTGGTGATAAACAAGATGCGATTGATGCAGCAGCGGCGCTTGCAAAACTTAATCACTACGAAGTGAAAACAATTAAGCAAGACCTAAGCCCGCAAGAAAAAATGCTGCAAGATATTTTTGGCAGTGCATCCGTTAAATCTATGCTTGGCTTAAATACAAATACAGCCTCTGTTTTAGCCACTCAAGCTAATATTAATACGGTGATAAAGCGCCTAAGTAGTGAAGTAGCTGATCTGAAAGATTATAACGATCCGCAGGGTGTATACGCACGTTGTTTAGAGTGTAGCGTTGCACAATAAAAGTGCACGTATTTACTCAAGCAGCTGTATTTAAAACAACTTAACGTTATACTAAGCCCAGTTTTTTTACTGGGCTTTTTTTATGAAACGTAAACGCATTTATATCGCATACACTGGCGGTACCATAGGTATGAAAAAATCGAGCCGTGGCTACATTCCGGCTGAAGGTTTTTTAACAGAAACAGTGGTCAATAACGCAGAATTTAACCGTGAAGAAATGCCCCTTTTTGATATTCACGAGTACTGCCCTTTAATCGATTCATCAGATATGTCGCCAGCGCATTGGCAACTAATAGCTGATGACATTAAAAGCAAATACCACGACTACGATGGTTTTGTGGTACTTCATGGCACCGATACAATGGCTTACACGGCCTCGGCCCTGTCGTTCATGTTCGAAAACTTAACTAAACCCGTTATTGTTACTGGCTCACAAATTCCTTTATCGCAATTACGCTCTGACGGCCAAGTTAACTTATTAAACGCCATGTTTTTAGCGGCTAATTACCCCATTGCTGAAGTGAGCTTATTTTTTAATAACCAATTATTTAGAGGTAACCGAGCCACGAAAGCACATGCCGATGGTTTTAATGCCTTTGCGTCTCCTAACCTAGAGCCTTTAGCGTTATCTGGAATTAATATTCAGCTAATTAAAGGTCAGCTAAGTCCTTATGTAGAAAACGAACTACAGGTAACCACCATTACACCTCAACCAATTGGTGTACTTTATTTATACCCAGGCATTAGTAAAGACGTGGTTAAAAGTTTGGTGAATGACAATATAAAAGCACTGGTATTGCTTAGCTTTGGCGTAGGTAATGCCCCACAAGACCCTGACTTTTTAGACGTGCTAAGTGAGGCAAGTAAACGCGGCATGGTTATTGTTAATTTAACGCAGTGTTTAAAAGGCCATGTAAATATGGGCGGTTACGCTACGGGTAACGCGTTATTAAATATTGGTGTAATAAGTGGTTACGATATGACACTAGAGGCGTGTTTAACAAAGCTGCATTATTTGTTTAGCCAAAACCTAGAAATTGAAACGATTCGCCATTTAATGCAAGACAATTTACGCGGTGAATTAAGTCGCTAAATTTAGTGACCAAAACGCAAAAGGCACGCTAAATAGCGTGCCTTTATTAATTTATAAACGCGGTAATTATCTTACTTTCGCGTCTATACCCACTAAGTCAGTTAAGTGGCACACTTCACCTGAGTGAGTTTTAATACCATGCTCACCAAAGTAATCACGCTGAGCTTGTACTAAATGCCCATTACTTGGTGTGGTTAATGTTGCTAAATACGTTTGTGTTGATGCAAGTACAGGAAACGCTAAGCCAGTCATTACAGCTTGCCCAGTTACTTTGCGAAGCGCATTAGATTCATTTTCAAGCGTATCAATGTACTCTACGCCTTGCGCTACGCTATCTAGGTAGTCAGCACGAATAATACAACCTGCACGCCATGTTTGCAGCGTTTTAGACAAGTCTACTTTCCACTGATGGGTACGAGATGCCCCTTTAATTAACGCTAAACCTTGGCGATACGCTAATAAACTCGCCAATGTAAATGCATCTTTTAGCTCTTCAAGGTCAATATCAACCTTGTTTGTAGCTTTAGCAGCATATGTCATTTCTTGTGCTGCGGTGGTGTCACATACATTGGTTAAGTGGCGAGCTTGCACCGCGGCAACCAGTGAAGGAACAGCAATACCCAGTTCAAGTGCATTTTGCGCAGTCCACAGGCCTGTGCCTTTTGCGCCTACTTTATTATCAATTAAATCAACAAGCGGCTCTTGCTTGGTGTTTTCAAGAGATAAAATATGGCTAGAAATAGCAAGTAAGTAGCTATTTAAGTGACCGGTAGACCAGTCATCAAAAATTTCAGCCACTTCTTTTGGTGAACGACCTGTACCAATACGAAGTAGTTGATACACTTCAGCAATAAGCTGCATAATTGCGTATTCAATGCCGTTGTGAACCATTTTTACAAAATGGCCACTGGCCGATTGACCAACGCGTGCAAAACACGACTCGCCATTGTAGCTAGCGGCTACTTTTTCAAACCACGGTTCGATTCGCTCCCAACCGCCTTCTGAGCCACTTGCCATCATTGCAGGACCATGACGAGCGCCTTCGGCACCGCCAGAAATACCCATGGTGGCAAATTCAAATTTGTTTTGATACTTAAGTTTACGATTAATACCGTCTTTGTAGTTACTGTTACCACAATCTACAATCATATCGTTACACTGTACGCCAGCTTCAACAAGCTCATTACACACAGCATCAACCAGTTCGCCTGCAGGCACTAATAATAAAATAGAGCGAGGTGCTTCTAAACGCCTTACCATGTCTCCTAAATCAGAAACAATATGAAGTCTATCGGCCATGCCTTGCGATTTAGCACAACTTAATAACTCTTCACCCGCATGTGGATTTTTATCATATGCGACTAACGTTATGCCTTTTTCAATCATGTTTAAGGCAATATTTTTGCCCATAACGCCTAACCCGACTAATGCAACTTGCATTTAGTGTCCTCCTCGGTAACAACTATTTGGTTAGTAAACTAAGTAATTCATTAAATAATACCGCGTGCATTATACTCATACCGTCATAAAATGCGAACGTTGAGCTAATACAGCATGCTTTTTTATTACGCTATTAAAAAGCACTGCAATTGTATCAAATATAAGGGCTGTGCGGTTACAAATACTCTGCGTATTTTGAATTTAAGATCATTGACGGATTTTGACACCGGTGTCATAATGATGACATATTCGTTTTGTATAAAATAGTGGCAATACTAACTAGTTTGCCTATAACTAAAAATGTTTATACATAAGTTATAAGTATTTTGAAGTCACAAAATAACCGTCAACCTGCTTACACATCTAAGCACACAGGAGAATTTGATGCTAAGACGCACAAAAATAGTCGCTACACTTGGGCCTGCAACAGATCGAGATAACAATCTAGAAAAAATTATTCGCGCTGGCGCTAATGTAGTACGTTTAAACTTCTCACATGGTGTTGCACAAGATCATAAAGACCGTGCACAAGCTGTACGCGAGATAGCCACAAAATTAGGTAAACATGTTGCTATCCTTGCAGACCTTCAAGGTCCTAAAATTCGTGTTTCAACGTTTAAAGAAGGTAAAGTAAACCTTGAAGTAGGCGCTAAATTCACCCTAGATGCAAAAATGGAAAAAGGTGAAGGCGACGTAAACGCGGTAGGTATTGATTACAAAGAATTACCACAAGATGTAAGCCCTGGCGATTTATTACTATTAAACGATGGCCTTATTCAACTAACCGTTGAGCAAGTAGAAGGTCACTTAGTGCACTGCTCGGTTACGGTAGGTGGTGTATTATCAAATAATAAAGGCATTAACCGTTTAGGCGGTGGTTTAACAGCCCCTGCGTTTACAGAAAAAGACAAAGAAGATTTAATCACTGCCGCTGAAATAGATGTTGATTACATTGCAGTATCGTTCCCACGCAGTGGCGATGATATGCGTTATGTACGCTCTTTAGCAGAAGCTGCAGGTTCTAAAGCACAACTACTTGCAAAAATTGAACGTGCAGAAGCAGTAGAAACACAAGAAGCCGTAGATGACATTGTTTTAGCATCAGACGCTGTAATGGTTGCTCGTGGCGATTTAGGTGTTGAAATTGGTGATGCTGCACTAATGGGTAAACAAAAACTCATTATTCGTCGCGCTCGTTCATTAAACCGTACTGTTGTAACTGCAACACAAATGATGGAATCGATGATCGATAACCCAATGCCAACACGCGCAGAAGTTATGGATGTGGCAAATGCAGTACTTGATGGTACTGATGCAGTTATGCTTTCAGCAGAAACCGCTGCCGGTGATTACCCTGAAGAAACGGTCGCTACAATGGCACGTGTTTGTTTAGGTGCAGAATCGCAAAAAGAAACCCATGTATCTAAGCACCGTTTAGACAGCCGTTTTTCTAACAATGCAGAATCTATCGCGCTTTCAGCTATGTACGCTGCTAATCACTTAGATTCGGTTAAAGCCATTGTTACCTTAACTGAGTCAGGTAGTACCGCTAAACTTATGTCGCGTATCAGCTCTGGTTTACCTATTTACTCGCTTTCACGCCATGCAAGCACGCTAGGCCAAACAGCGCTTTATCGTGGTGTTTACCCTGTGTTTTTTGATTCTACAAAAACTGAAAAAGACGGAATGGTTAAAGCCGCACTTGATACCCTTGTAGCACAAGGTTCATTACACTCTGGCGATACAGTAATTATTACTCACGGTGACTCTATGGAAACTGTGGGCGCAACGAACACAATGAAAATTGTAACTGTAGCGTAATTTCTGCCTTATATAAAAAATGCGAGCTAAGCTCGCATTTTTTATGCCTGTAAAATATCAAACTAGCTGGCTAGCGCTGCTTTTACTTTATCGCGGTAGCTTCGGCTTACTTTAAGCTCTTGTCCGTTTTCAAGCACTAATAAATACTCACCGCTTACTTGTGTAACCAGCTTGCTTATTTGTTTTGTATTTACAATTGCACTGCGGTGAACGCGCACAAACAAATGAGGGTCGAGCTCTTGCTCAAGCTCTTTCATTGTTTTGCGCAAAATATGTGTTTGCCCATCTTGGCAATGTAAACACATATAATCGCCGGCGGCATCAACCCACTGAATTGTCGCAACCGGGACACGAATAATTTCACCCTGCTCTTTTACCGCCAGTGATTCTGGGTAACGTTTGTCGGTTAGGGTATCGCCTGTGGCTAATTTTTTAAGTATTTCTTCACAGTTATTACCTGTAATACCGGCAACAAAACTCGCTAGTTTTTTCTTATGGGCGTTGTCTTGCTGTGTTTTTAAGTAACTATGCACTTTTTCTACCGCCTGTTTTAGTCTGTTATCGTCAACGGGTTTTAAAATGTAATCCAAAGCATGTATTTCAAATGCCTTTACTGCAAATTGATCAAATGCAGTAACAAACACAATCGCGGGTAACGCTTTAGTGCTTTCGCTTAAGGCACGGGCAACTTCAAAGCCATTCATTCCTGGCATTTGTATATCTAAAAAAACTAAGTCTATTGGGTGCTCTTTACATGCTTCTATTGCATCAGAGCCTGAACTACACAGTTTAATTACTTCTATATCAGTATATTCTTCAAGTCTTACTGCTAAGCCCTTTCTTGCTAATGGTTCATCATCAACAATGATGGTTTTAATTTTAGTCATTTCTTCACAGCCTTCTCAAACGGTACTCGCAGATTAACTTTCAATCCACTTGGCGTATTATGTGATAATACAAACGAATAATTATTTTCATAGAGCGTTTTTAATCTGTCTTTGGTATTTGCCACCCCTACCCCTTGTGCATTTACAAGTTGTCCGTCTATTAGTTCGGTACCGGGGCCATTATCACCTACTTCAAGTAGTAGCTCGTTGGCAAAAACCTGTGCTTTTATGTCTATCACACCGCCTTGTGACATATGCGCAATGGCGTATTTAATTGCGTTTTCAATTATCGGTTGCAAAATTAAGCTTGGCACAAGTGCCTCTTTTGCTTGCTCGCTTACATCTACATTTACTTTTAAGCGCTCATCAAATCTAACCCGCTCTATTTCTAAATACAGCATTAATGCGTGTAGCTCTTGCTCTAAAGGCACTTTTTTAATGGGATCGGTATTTAGTGTATAACGCAAAAAGTCGCTTAACCTTGCCACCATTAAGTTAGCATCTTTGTTTTCTTTTACCAAAACTAATGTAGAAATAGCATTGAGCGTATTAAATAAAAAATGCGGGTTAAGTTGATATCTGAGCATTTTTAATTGCGCTTCATGGGCCATTGTAGTTGCTTTAAGCGCTTTTTGTCGCTCACTTTGTAATAGCTGATAATACTTTATGCCAAAGTATAAGCCACTCCAACATAAAATTATGTAAACAGAGTCTAAGCCATGCTGTAAATAGTAAAACCAATCTTCTGGACGATAACCATGGCGGTATATTTCCCATAAATTAAATTTTTGTACAATTGCCCACAACGTACCTGTAATGTACGAGGCACCAAATACAACCACCATTAATATCCACGGCGAAGCATTCCAGGTTTTTCTGTAAATATAACGAAGTGGGACTGTCATTAAACAGCCCGCATAGGCATTTAATAATATAACGAACACGTAAATATCACGCATTTCAAATACTTTAGAGCCGATATAATTTACAAGCGCATAACCAATCCAGCCTGCAATTTGCAATAGCCAAAAAAAGCGTTGCCTGTTATCAACTAAAGATTGCCAATTCAAAATAAAATACAACTCCGTATAAGTTAGCCAATAAGTTAAAATTACGTTAGCTAATTTAACCACTGGTTTTGTTATTATATCGATTATTACAAAGTGTTAGCAGTACCAACTGTCTTAATTTTTAAGAGCCTTACCGCAAAGTTACGCCAATAAAAAAGCGAAAGGCTTTAACCTTTCGCTTTTAAAATGCCGATTCAATCAGCTCGTATGGGCAAAGCCACCTTATAAACTAGGCAAGTTTATCTGACGCCACTTTATAAGTTGGGTCTTCAATTACGTTTACCTCAACTAAGTCACGCGCTTTGTGTAACAGCTGCTTACAATCTTTACTTAAATGACGTAAGTGAAGCTGTTTACCTGCTTTAGTGTACTTATCAGCTAAGCTGTCGATGGCTTCTATGGCACTGTGATCCGCAACACGGCTGTGTTCAAATTCAATAATTACATCTTTAGGGTCGCTTTTAACATCGAATAACTCAGAAAAGTTTTTAACTGAGCCAAAAAATAGCGGGCCATGAAGCTCGTAAACTTTAGCACCTTGCTCATCAATGTAATTAGTTGTGTAGATATGTTTTGCATGATTCCAAGCAAATACCAAGGCAGAAACAATAACACCCACACACACGGCAATCGCTAAATCGGTTACTACGGTTACACCAGATACCAATACAATTACAAAGGCATCAGACAGTGGTACACGCTTCATCATTTTAAAGCTTGCCCATTCAAACGTACCAAGTACAACCATAAACATAACACCTACAAGCGCAGCCAGTGGGATCATTTCAATTAAACTTGAAGCAAATATAATAAATGCAAGCAGCATTAGTGCAGCACTTATACCCGACAAGCGCGAGCGCCCGCCCGAATTAATGTTGATCATTGATTGCCCAATCATGGCACAGCCACCCATTGCGCCAAAAAAACCACAGGTTACATTAGCAGCACCTTGGCCAATACACTCTTTATTTGAGTGACCACGGGTTTCGGTAATTTCATCAATCAAGCTAAGCGTTAATAACGACTCAATTAAACCAATAGCCGCTAAAATTAATGCATACGGAAAAATTATATAAAAAGTTTCCAGGGTAAATGGAACCATAGGAATGTGAAATTCAGGTAAGCCGCCAGCAATAGTAGCCGCTTCATTACCTGTCATCCCTTTTAGGAAATCAAGTACAGTGCGCGAGTCTAAATCAAGGCCTATTACTAACGCGGTTACCGTTACAATAGCCACTAAAGAAGAAGGCACTGCAGTGGTGAGCTTAGGTAAAAAGTGAATGATAGCCATGGTTAATGCAACTAAACCTAACATGATGTAAAGCGGGTTACCTGTCATCCATTGCTGGCCACCTGCGCCATCTGGCACTTTAAACTGCCCAAGTTGCGCTAAAAATATTACTATCGCTAATCCATTTACAAAGCCGAGCATAACAGGATGAGGGACCATGCGAATAAACTTACCGAGCTTAAATATCCCCGCGAGTATTTGCAGTATTCCCATCAGCAACACCGTGGCAAATAAATACTCAACACCGTGATCAAGTACCAAACTTACCATTACAACAGCTAATGCACCGGTTGCGCCCGAAATCATACCAGGGCGACCACCAAAAATAGCCGTAATTAAACCAACGATAAACGCGGCATAGAGACCAACTAAAGGTTCGACATTTGCTACAAAAGCAAACGCAACAGCTTCTGGAACTAAAGCAAGTGCTACAGTTAAGCCAGATAAAATATCGTTTTTAGCAGAGCTAGGCGCTTTGCTGAGTAAGTTAAACATTGAGTTCCTCAGGGGGTTATTAGGTTAGGATCGAAAAAGCGCTAAATGTTACCAAATTAGCGCTCATTTAACAATTCGCACACACCGTTATTAGCTTTCTTAGTATAGCTTAACTTTGTGTCGTTTATTTTATAGAGGAAGAGATGTACTGCGTTTTACACATGTCATGGTTACGTTAGAGTGTACCTCTTGAACGTATTCTAAGCTGAGTAAATTGTCACGTACAAAGTGCTCATAGCCTTCTATACCTTGTGAGATTATACGCAGCATAAAGTCCATGGTGCCGGCCATTGTGTAACATTCTGTCACTTCGTCATAGCTCATAATTAGCTTTTCAAATTCAGCTAAGTTTTTCTTGCCATGATTTGATAAGCGCACATGTGCGTATACAAGCATGTCAAAACCAAGCTTTTTCTCATCTAAAAGCGCAACTTTACTTTTGATATAGCCATCTTGTTCAAGCTTTGCAATGCGTCGCCAACAAGGTGATTGAGATAAGCCTACTTTGTCTGCAATTTCAGCAGTTGAAAGACTTGCGTCCTGTTGTAATAGTGCCAAAATTTGGCGATCTACGTGATTTAGAGACATTTTATTTCTTATTTATCTAATAAACTGGTTAAATTATACAGCCAATTTAAAATTCCGTCTGCAATAATTTTGCATTTTCATGGATTTTAATTAACCAAATTGGCCACTTACAAATGGATTAGTGCGTTTTTCGTGGCCTACAGTAGTATCTTCACCATGACCAGCTAAAATACGCGTGTTGTCATCAAGTGTTAAAATATGGCTTTTAATAGACTCAATGAGCTGCTCTGTATTGCCTTTAGGGAAATCTGTACGCCCTACAGCACCTTTAAAAATAACATCACCAACAATAACGTATTGCTGTTCAGGCTCATAAAACACAATATGACCCGGTGTGTGCCCGGGGCAATGCTTAACACTAAAGCTAAGTTTACCAAGCGTTAATACATCATTATGGTTAAGCCAAATATCAGGGTAAAAAGCATCAATAGCTGAAAAACCAAACATTTGTGCTTGCATAGGCAGGTTATCAAACCAAAATGACTCATCTTTTTGCGGGCCAATAACTTGCACATTGTAGTGTGAGCGTAATTCATCGGCCGCACCTACGTGGTCTAAATGCCCGTGTGTAAGCCAAATAGCGCTCAGTACTAATTTGTGCTCACTAAGCGTGGCTATAATTTTTTGTGTATCACCACCTGGGTCTATCACCACAGCTTGCTTTGTTTCTGTACAGCTAATAATTCTGCAATTTTGAGAAAAAGCAGTCACGGGTATCGTAATAACGTGCATATTAAATTTCTTTATCTTTTTGATCGGGAATAACGGCTACTTGCTCATACGACATTAAAATTGGGTATTTCAAATACGCTTCGTCATAAAATGGCGTGTGTGAATATAACCAGTGCAAACGTGCATTGGCATCTTGCGCAAATGCTTTATCTTGAAGTTTTTTATCAAATTCGAGAGCAAGTTTTGAGTTGTCTTTAAGCATTTTCCTTGCGTAAGGGATTAACGCGTAGTTTTCCATGTACTCAGTTCGTTGAAAAATTGTATTAAACTCACCCCACGCAAAAAATGAATCAGGAGCCTCTGGGTGTAATAAATGAACCGCTAACTCCCCTGCTTTTTGCTGCGTATTTACTTGATACCATCCGTCTAAATCTACATTTATTGCTGGTACATAATCAAAACTTGCAGAGACTCTAAAGCGCCCTTCAAATGGGGCTTTATCAAACGAGTAATCAAGTACCTTGGCAAGCTTTAAAGGTTGCGTATTCGCGCCTTTAAGTTTGTTTACTGACACCCCATGTAACTTAAGCTTTTCTATTATATCGCTATATACAGGCGGAACAAAAAACGCTTGGGGCACATCAACAACTCGTTCAACCTCTTTTTGCCAATAAATCGGTAAGTCAGTGTAGGTATAGGCTTTACCTAAATATTTAACCTCAGTTTGCCCCGAAAGCGCACTTACACTTGATGTGTATTCTACCCCTTTAAACTCACTAATCGTGTCTGCTTGTTTAGCATAACCTCGTTTAACAATTAGTTTCTCAGGTACAAATTCTTGCTCTTTTTTAACGGCGTTCGAAAGCTCATGACTGTACTGAGAAAGCGCGTTTATTGCCCCATCTAAAAATACATAGGTGCCTAATACGCGTTGTTGATAAGGTTTTAAAGAATGGTTTTCGACTAAAATTGTTGGTAATGATTTTAAATCGCCCCACCCGTTTGAAAAACGCGGTGTAGCCACCCAACCTGCAAGGCCTTTTTTAAAGTCGCGTTTATCCATAACAAATACCAATGGCCCAGGTATATGCCCTTGCTTTTGTAATGTTTCGTCAATAACCGGCTTTATATACTGATCTAATGCATCAGATATAGCAGGCGATTCGCTTGCAAATACAGGGTTATAACCATAGGTCACATCGTACTGATAATCGGCGCCATCGGTAACATGCACATCAATGTATAAGTTTGGGTTGTAATCATTAATAACCTTTAAAACACTTCTCACCTCTGGTGTATCTAACTTAGTGAAATCGCGATTAAGGTTTAGATTATTTGCATTGGTTCTAAAGCCCATTTTTTCAGGGCCGCGCTGATTTATGCGATTAAATGCGCTGCTGCGTTCATGCCCATCTACGTTTAAAATAGGAATAAAAAGTATGTTTACCTTTTTTAAAATATCACGGCGCTTACCGGTTGCAATATCGCGCAGCAACATAAACATGGCGTCTTTACCATCTATCTCACCTGCATGAATACCGGCTTGGATAAAAACGGTTGGCTTAGTGCTGTTGGCCATTTGCCCAGCTTCAAAAAAACCTTGCTCACTGGCAACCAACATTTTAATAGCGCGATTACTATTACTGTAGCCTATTATTTGAGACTGAAACTGCGTGGGATTTGCCGCTACAAGCCTATCTACAAACGCCATAGTATCGGCATAGTTTGGCGAGGCTTTGCCCTGTGATAACTCAAAATCAGTGGTTAAAGGGCCTTGCTGCTGTAATAACGAAACGCTATCACCTTGCCAAGGAATAAGAGGCGGTAAATGACTGTTATCTGCCACAATTGCAGATAAAAATAACAGGCTTGCAAACATAGTTTTCTCTAACAAACGCTTTAATAAAATAAATTATACCAAGTAACCATGGCGATATTATAAAAGTGCGGTGATTCAACAAAAAAGAAAGCCCGTTTATACCCATGCACTTAATAAAGTGATTATTAAAGTAGTTAATTTTAAGGCTGGAGAAAAGTATCGGCAGCTTAGCAAACAATTCGTTGTTTATACCAATCCGCTTAATTAAGTGATCTATTTTGAGAATTGATAAACGTGTTGATAGCTAGGAAAAACTTCGCTAATTAGTTGTTCTAAACGAGAGTTTTTTAACGCATATAGCGACATATTTAGCCTAAAATTAATAAAGTATTATTGCGGGGGAATATTATTAGGCGAGTCTTAAATTACAGGCACAAAAAAAGGAGCCTAGGGCTCCTCTTTATTACTTATTTAAAAAAGCTTAAGCTGCCGCTAGGCCTTCTTTTGCTTTTTCAACAAGCGCTGCAAATGCAACTTGGTCGTAAACAGCGATATCTGCAAGGATCTTACGATCGATTTCTACAGAAGTCTTTTTAAGACCATTGATAAAACGGCTGTAAGACAGACCATTTTGACGTGAAGCTGCATTGATACGTGCAATCCATAATTGACGGAAAGTACGTTTCTTAGCACGACGGTCACGGTAAGCGTATTGACCCGCTTTAGTAACTGCCTGGAAAGCTACGCGGTAAACACGTGAACGTGCTCCGTAGTAACCTTTAGCTTGCTTTAAAACTTTTTTGTGACGTGCACGTGCGACAACGCCGCGTTTAACTCTTGCCATTTCTAAAAACCCCTATTAAGCGAATGGTAACATACGTGAAACTAGACCATGGTCATTTTTATGAACCATCATCTTAGGACGTAGGTGTAACTTACGCTTAGAAGTTTTCTTAGTCAGAATGTGACGAAGATGCGCTTGTTTACGCTTGAAACCGCCAGAAGCAGTTTTCTTGAAACGCTTAGCAGCGCCTCTGTGACTTTTTAGCTTATAAGCCATTGCAATAACTCCAAATGTATTGCTTAAAAATTAGTAAGCAGGCGTGAGATATATTTCTATAGCTCCACTTTTAGGCCTAACTTACTGCCATATTCCGGTGAAAACCCAGCAAAAATGCCGCAATTTTACTTTAAAACCGGTTAGCACAGGTGAATATTTGCATATTACTTGGGTACCTGCGCTAAATTCGGTGCGTATTATCGCTTAAAAATTATTTTTTAGCAACAGGCGCCATCATCATTACCATTTGGCGGCCTTCAACACGATTTGGGAAAGACTCAACTACTGCAAGTTCTTCTAAATCAGCCTTAACACGGTTTAATAATTCGATACCAATTTCTTGGTGAGCCATTTCGCGGCCACGGAAGCGGATAGTAATCTTAGCTTTATCGCCAGCTTCTAAGAACTTACGTAAGTTGCGCAGCTTAACCTGATAGTCACCTTCATCCGTGCCAGGACGGAATTTGATTTCTTTAATCTGGATTTGCTTTTGCTTCTTCTTCTGCTCTTTTAGTTCTTTGCTTTTTTCAAAGATGAACTTACCGTAGTCCATAACCTTACAAACAGGCGGCTCAGCGTTTGGGCTAATCTCTACAAGATCAACACCCGCTGCATCAGCCATAGCTTGTGCGTCTTTTAATGACTGAATTCCAGCTTGTTCGCCTTCGATGTCGATTAAACGAACTTCTTGAGCTGTAATTTCTTCGTTAATACGATTTTTTTGAGCTGTTTGTTGCCCTTTCTTGCCGCCTCTAATGGTACGTTCCTCCAAGAATATCAATAATATAAGCGTGTAGTTGGCTGTTTGTGATTGCCCTACACGCTCGATTTTTACTGTCGATTTTTAATTTCTTCGCTAATTTTAGCTACAAAATCATCAACATTAAATTTGCCTAGGTCTTCACCTGTGCGGGTACGTACTGCTACTTCCTGTTGTTCAACTTCTTTATCGCCAACAACGAGTAAGTAAGGAATACGCTTAAGTGTATGTTCTCGGATTTTAAAGCCAATCTTCTCATTTCTCAAGTCAGCAGCGGCTCTAATTCCAAGTTTATTTAATTTTTGTACAATTTCGTGCACGTAATCTGCTTGTTTATCGGTAATGTTCATAATTACCACTTGCTTTGGAGCAAGCCACGTTGGGAATAAACCAGCGTATTCTTCAGTTAAAATACCGATAAAGCGCTCAATTGAGCCTAAAATAGCACGGTGTATCATAACTGGAGTGCGTCGTTCGTTGTTTTCTGCTACATAAGTAGCGCCTAAACGACCCGGTAATGCAAAGTCGAGTTGCACTGTACCACATTGCCACGCTCTGTCTAAACAATCGTACAAAGTAAATTCAATTTTAGGTCCGTAAAAGGCACCTTCACCTGGTAGGTAATCAAATTCAATGTCGTTTGCTTTAAGTGCATCGGCTAATGCAACCTCTGCTTTGTCCCAAATTTCATCGTCGCCGATGCGTTTTTCAGGACGCGTAGAAAGCTTAACTACAATTTTGTCAAAACCGAATGTCTCATATGTATCATAAACCATCTTAATACACGCTGAAACTTCGTCCATTACTTGCTCTTCTGTACAGAACACGTGAGCATCATCTTGTGTAAAGCCACGTACACGCATTAAGCCGTGTAAAGCGCCTGATGGTTCGTTACGGTGACAACAACCAAACTCGGCCATACGCAGTGGTAAATCACGGTACGATTTTAAACCTTGGTTAAAAATTTGCACGTGACCTGGGCAGTTCATTGGTTTTATAGCGTATTCGCGTTTTTCTGACTCTGTGGTAAACATGGCGTCTGAGTATTTTTCCCAGTGACCTGATTTTTCCCACAAAGAGCGGTCCATCATCATTGGACCTTTAACTTCTTCGTAGCTGTACTCACGCAGTTTTTCACGAACAAATTCTTCAAGCTCGCGGTAAATGCTCCAACCATCGTTGTGCCAAAATACCATACCTGGCGCTTCTTCTTGCCAGTGCCATAAATCAAGCGCTTTACCAATACGACGGTGATCGCGTTTTTCAGCTTCTTCTAAGCGTTTAAGGTACGCTTTAAGTTGCTTTTTATCGCCCCACGCTGTGCCGTAAATACGCTGTAGCATTTTGTTTTCAGAGTCGCCACGCCAGTAAGCGCCAGCTACTTTCATTATTTTGAAGTTTTGGCAGAATTTCATGTTTGGTACGTGCGGACCACGACACATGTCTACGTATTCTTCGTGGTGGTATAGTCCTGGGCGATCATCTTTTGCGATGTTTTCGTCCAAAATTTCCATTTTGTATTTTTCGCCACGCGCTTCAAACGTATCGCGTGCTTCTTGCCAGCTTACATTTTTTTTCACTACGTCGTAGTTTGTTTTTGCAAGTTGCAACATACGCTTTTCAATGGCGTCTAAGTCTTCTTGAGACAAAGAGTGTTCCATATCAATATCGTAGTAAAAACCGTTATCAATAGTTGGACCAATAGCCATTTTAGCGTCTGGGAAAAGCTGCTTAACTGCGTGACCGATTAAGTGAGCACACGAGTGGCGAATAATCTCTAGGCCGTCGTCATCTTTTGCGGTGATGATCTCAAGACGCGAATCTTCGTTGATCATATCGCACGCATCAACACGCTCGCCATTAACGCGACCAGCAATGGTTGCTTTAGCAAGGCCTGGGCCAATGTCGTTAGCTACATCAAGAGTACTTACAGGGTTTTCAAAACTACGCTGACTGCCGTCAGGAAGAGTAATAACTGGCATTATAAATCCTTACATACAGTGGTGACACCTACAATGTATCACGTGTATTTTTAAATAAATTAAATGAGAATGACTCGACAACGCTTTTACGAATAAGCATTGACTATTTTTCGCCATAAATGACTAATGTAGATGCTGAGTCTGCTCAACTACAAAAAAGATATTGTCGCGTGATAGAGTATCAATTACAAGTTTAAAGCGCGCTCATTACTTGAAATTTTACCTAAAATTGTCATTTTTTTGTTTTTCGCTCGCTAATTTAAATTAAGCATGTGACAACTTGAGTTTATTGATTATTAAAATGCACCTGCGCCGCCTTGCTCTCGCAATTTATTAGATGTTGGGTATAATACCAAGTAATTAAGTTATATTAGAGAACAGCAATGAGAACATGTGGTGTAGAAATTACCGGTAGTGATGTACTACTTTGTATTTTAAGTAAAGATAACGACGTATTTGATATTCGCGATGTGCGCCAAACACGCTTTACCTTAGGTAACGGTAACGACACTGAAATAATGCGTAAATTTCAATTTGATTTTGCAAAACTAATGCAAGATTACCAAATTGATTCTGTTGCCATTCGTGAGCGCCAACCTAAAGGTAAATTTGCAGGCAGTGCAAAGGGCTTTAAAATGGAAACAGCGATTCAATTAATTGAAGAGTTAGACGTTCGCGTGTTCTCAACGACCGAAATTAAAGAGCAGCTTAAACGCAACCCTATACCTATTGCGTTTGAAGACACAGGCCTTAAAAAGTACCAAGAAAACGCTTTTGTTAATGCCTATGTATACATTATGAAAAAAACCTACCGCAGTGACGAGCTATAAGTCACACAGCGATTAAAACAAACTATAAAAACGCCATTTAGTGGCGTTTTTTTATGCCTTTATAAAAGTTAGTTTTTATAGCCCCTCTGTAAAACATTTGATTTAACTTTCCTTTATGCTTAGTACATTAGTCTAACCACTCTTTCTTTGTCGACAATTTGTGTTTATTTTAACTACAGCCTATAACAATTCGCTTAACTATTTTTTATTTTGCTACACAGCTATTCGTGGCTAAGCAAATGAATACTGACTTATCAGCACGGATTGATATAAGTAACTGACACACATTAATACGGAGAAGCACATGCACACACCATCGCGCTCGGTAAAAGAAGTAGAACAAATAAACACACTACCGCTCACAAAAAGCTATTTTAAAGGTGCGCAAAGCACGCCGCTAACGGATAAAACAATTGGCGAGTACTTTGATTTTATTGTCGACAAACACCCTGATTCGCTCGCTGTCGTTGTTAGCCATCAAAATGTACGCTTAACGTATAAAGCATTTCAAAATGAAGTTAATCAACTCGCTATGGGGCTACTAGCAATAGGCGTTAAACCAGGAGATAGAGTAGGAATATGGTCACCTAATAACATTGAGTGGTGTTTAACCCAATTTGCGAGCGCCAAAATAGGTGCCATTATGGTGTGCATTAACCCTGCCTACAGGCCAAACGAGTTAGCCTATGCTTTGAACTCGGTAGAATGCAGCACGTTAATTACCGCGTCACATTTTAAAGGCAGCAATTATATAGACATGCTTAACAGCTTAGCGCCCGAACTTAACCAATGTGAACCCGGTGAGCTAAATGCACATGCCCTACCTAGCCTTAAAAATGTAATACGCATTGGCAATGAAAAAAGCCCTGGTATGTTTACGTTTGATGATGTGATGAATTTTTCCACCCCTGCCCACAAGCTTGAATTAAATGCGATTTCAGCAAATTTAAACGCTGATCAAGACATAAATATACAGTTTACCTCTGGCACCACGGGCAACCCTAAAGGCGCTACACTCACCCATAAGAACATACTTAATAATGCGCTATTTGTTGCAGAGGCTATGCATTTTACAGCGCAAGATAAACTGTGTATACCTGTGCCTCTGTATCATTGTTTTGCGATGGTGCTTGGCAGCCTGCTATGTGTAAGTAAAGGCGCCGCAGCTATATACCCAAGCGATGCGTTTGATGCAAAAACCACGCTTGATGTTGTCCAGCAAGAGGGCTGTACCGCGCTGCATGGTGTGCCTACTATGTTTATCAGCCAACTAGAGCTGCCTAATTTTACCAATTATAACCTCAGCACTTTACGCACTGGTGTAATGGCGGGCTCAACGTGCCCTGAGCAAGTTATGCGTAAAGTCCAAACACAAATGAACATGCATCAAGTATTAATTGCGTATGGGCAAACTGAGTGCAGCCCAATCAACAATATAACCGAAACCGACTCATCAATAGAGCGCCAAGTAACAACCGTTGGCCGTGCCCTTGCTCACACTGAAGTTAAAATTATTGACGAACTGGGTAACATTCAAAAAATAGGTGTACCTGGTGAGGTCTGCAGTAAGGGCGCCGGTATAATGCGCTGCTATTGGAATGACGAAGAAAAAACAAAAGCCACTATAGATGACGAAGGTTGGTTACACTCTGGTGATTTAGGGGTAATGGACAGCGAAGGGTTTGTGAGTATTGTTGGCCGCATTAAAGACATGATCATTCGAGGTGGCGAAAACATTTACCCACGCGAAATTGAAGAGGTTCTTTACACTTACCCAGGTATTCAAGATGCCGCTATATTTGGTATTAGTGATGAGAAGTACGGCGAAGAAGTGTGTGCGTGGATCCAGCCAAAAGAAGATGCAGTACTTGATGAGCAAGCAATACGTGCATTTTTAAAAGACAAACTCGCCTATTTTAAAATGCCCCGTTATATTCGCTTTGTAGAGAGTTACCCAATGACAGTAACAGGCAAACTGCAAAAGTTTAAAATGCGAGAGCAAATGCAGCAATCACTTACTGATAAGGCCTTTTCTTAACCGCAAACATTAATTACAAAAAAGCTCAGCAATTGCTGAGCTTTTAGCGTTAAATAATTTACTTACTCTGCAGGGCGATACTGCTGCTGAACACCTGTTAAAAACAAGCGCAAAACCTGGTCGTTACACACACGGTAATGTTTATTTTCTACTTTGCGAGAAAACGCACTGAGCTCATGTTTACTTAATTTAAAGTCAACCTGTGCAAGTGTTGCTATTACATCTTCTGCTTTCATGTTTAAAGCAATACGTAGCTTCATAAAAATAATATTATTATTTAACTTAGCCTCTGGCACAGGCTGTGGGCCTTCGCGCTTGCCACGCTTTGTATTAATAAAGCCATTTAAAAACGTAGCAAACTCAGTGTCTGACATTTTAACAAACCCTTGCTCGCCCTCTTTTGTTAACCATGCAACGACTTGCTCAGTGGTAACTATAGCCTCTGCGGCGGCAAAAATACCGACCATGGCAGTATCGGTTAAATTAAAGGTATAGCGAACACGGCGTAAAATATCGTTATTTGTCAAAGTAATTTCCTGAGTAGAGAGCGAGGCTAAATTAGAGCGCCCACGTTAAATGAGCGCGCAGTTTAGCAGCTTAAGGCACGCTGCCCTATTGATATTTACACTATAAAGAGTTGTTAATTACCCAGCACCTTGGCAGGGTCGACTCGAGTGGCTTGCCACGCCGGGTAAATAGTAGCAAGTACAGCTAAAACAAAGGTAACAATAACTGTTATTCCAATATCACTGAGTACTAATTTACTGGGTAAAAACTCAATAAAATAAACACCTTCAAGCGGATTAGCTGCAAATAACTGGCTAACCCATGTAAACAGCTCACTAATGTTAAGCGCTAATATAACCCCAACTAGTGTGCCAAGTAACACGCCAACAAAGGCTTGCGTTAAACCTTGCATGACAAAGGTAGCTAAAATAGTACTGTCTTTAGCGCCCATGGTTTTTAAAATAGCTATGTTGCCTTGTTTTTCGCGCACTTCCATTACAAGCGACGAAACAATGTTAAAACTAGCTACCGCTATAATTAAAAACACCACAATGTACACAATTGTGCGTACCATTTGAATATCTTGATACAGGCTACCTTGCGTTCTAAACCAGCTAGAGACATACACATAATCACTAATAGTTTGCCCTACTCGCAGTGCAATTTGATGTGCAGCAAACACATCATCTACGCTTAAACGTAAACCTGTCACTTGGCTGGCGTCGTAACCTAAAACTGACTGTGCTTTATTTAAGTGAATAAATGCAGCGCTACTGTCAATTGGCCCACCCATTTCTATAATGCCCGCAAGTGTTAACGTTACGCGTTTAGGGGCTAATAGAGACTTGCCTTGCTCGCTAATTTTAGGAATGAGTAAAGTAATGTTATCGCCTATATTAGCGCCTAATTGCTTTACAATTTGCTTGCCTAAAATAACGTCATCCGTGCGCAACTGACTAACCAGTGTGCCTTTGGTAAATTGATTTATGGCCGATACATTCCCTTCATAGCTAGGTTCAACGCCGCGTATTTCTACCGCTTTAAGCTGGCTTTTAAATTGCGCCATACCATTTACTGCTATAAATGGCGCAGCACCTGTAACATGAGGCTCTGCTTTAAGTTTTTCTACTTTGTTAGGCCAATCAGCAATCGGTCGGCTAGGCGCTACGTATTCAACTTGCGGTACCACACTTAATAAACGATGCACTAATTGCTGCTCAAAGCCATTAATAACCGAAAGCGCAACAATTAACACCGCGACCCCTAATAAAATACCAACAGTAGAGGCTTTGGCAATAAAGCTTACAAATGCGTTTTTTTCGTCTTTATGGCCAGAATACGCTCTAAAACGTTCACTTAAAAATAAACTAAGCAACATGGTGCGACTCTTTTATAGCAAGTTTCCCATCATCTAAATACGCAATTTTTCCTAGTTTGTCTGCAAGCTCTAAGTCGTGAGTAACCACCACAAAACTAGTATTTAAGCTTTTATTTAGCTCATTAATTAAATCGTAAATTTTAATCGCGTTTTGCTTATCAAGGTTACCGGTAGGTTCGTCGGCTAACACTAATGCGGGTTTAGTCACTAAAGCACGAGCAATAGCAACACGCTGGCGCTCTCCGCCAGACAGTGCCGAAGGTTTATGCTCACTGCGATGCGCTAGGCCTACTTTATCTAGCATTTGCAGGGCTTGCTCTTTCGCCTCTTTTGCGTTGAGCCCTTTAATTAGTAGCGGCATAGCCACGTTTTCAACCGCACTAAATTCCATTAATAAATGGTGAAACTGATAAATAAAGCCCAAGTTTTTATTTCTAAACGCCGCTTGCTCTGTTCGCGATAATTTAGCAACGTCTTGATTTTTTATTTTAGCGCTACCCGATGTAGCCGTATCAAGGGTTCCTAAAATATGTAATAAGGTACTTTTCCCTGAGCCTGAGCTGCCCACTATAGCCAGCATATCACCTTGGTTAAGTGATAAGTCCACCCCTTTTAATACTTCTACTTGGTTTTGGCCATCTTGATAAACTTTACTTAAGTTTTGACAGCTAATGACTAAATCATTCATAACGTAATACCTCTGCTGGTTTTACTTTTGCGGCTTTGCGCGCAGGATATAAAGTGGCTAAAAAGCTCATTGCAATACTACTAAGCGCAATAATAACGAGGCTTAACACATCAAATTTTACCGGAAGCTCTACACCTGCTAGTAGGTTTAGCCCTACAGCAGCGAGTAGTTCATTAATATATAAGCTAAACAACACACCTAAAAGTGCCCCTATCGCGGTGCCAATAACCCCGTTATACAAGCCTTGCACCATAAACACTTTTTGTACTTGTGAAGGCGTTAAACCTAAGGTTTGTAATATCGCCACTTCGCCTTGTTTTTCACTCACCATCATAGTCAGTGCCGAAACAATATTAAATACAGCCACTAATACAATCAGCCCTAACAACATAGACATAATACGTTTTTCCATGGCAACCGCGGCAAATAAAGTACCTTGGCTACTGCGCCAGTCACTTACTTGATAATCGCGTAAAATGTGCTGGCTATCCGTTGTAAATTGCGCTAATTCAAAGGGTTCATGTAACGACACGCTTAAGTTAGGCGCGGTATTTTTGTTAAGCTTTAATACCCGCTGTAAAGATGCGCCGCTGGTAAATGCAAGGCTCATATCTATCTCTGAGCCGGTTTCGTATATTGCGGCTATTTTAAATAAACGCTGACTAGGTACGCGCCCAAGTGGCGTGTAAGTAGAGGCGTTAGGCATAATTACGCGCAGTTTTTCTCCCATACCTACGCCAAGTTTTCGGCTTAAGTAACGGCTAATAGCTATGTTGTAGCTATTATTTAAAACGTTTTGCCAATTGCCCTGCACAACTTTATCGGTAATTTTATATAGCGAGCCATTATCGCCATACAAGCCTTGCAGTAATACGCCGTGTAAATCTTTATTGGTTTGCAAAATGGCTTCGCCGTGGCGGTAAAGGCTTACGTGATCTACATAATCTGAGCGCTCTAAATCGGCTTTTAACGCTGTCATTTGTGCGCTGGTGTGTTTATTGGCTTGTACTTCTACGTGAGGAATGAGCCCTAACATATTTGTTTTTAAACTGTTTTCAAAGCCATTCATTACACTGCTTACAGTGAACAAGGCCATTAGCCCTATGGCTATTCCGGCAATAGAAAAAAACGAGATAAACGATATAAACGCATTTCCTTTGGAGGAGCGGCTATATCTGAGCCCTATAAATAAGCTAACCGGTTGAAACATATTATTTAAAACATTTATGCTAAAAGTGTGCGGCTATAGTAGCACGAACTAAGATGAATTGAATATGACCATAAATGTAAGAAATAATTTATAAATCTTATACTTGGCTATATTTTAAGCGCGCTTTATTCAAGCCCAGCCACTAAATAATCAAGTAATACTCTTACGTTGGTGGCAACAAACTGACGCGGTGGGTAAATTCCCCACACGCCTTCTTGATCCGGCTGATAAGAAGTTAATACTGGCACAAGCTCGCCCGTTCGTAGCTCATTTTCAATGTAATAATTTGGCAGCTGCACTATTCCTAAGCCTTTTTTTGCACCATCAACCAATGCCCAACCACTATTACAGCGCAAGCGACCCGCAATTTTAATGTGTTTATCGCGGCCATTTTCGTTTACTCGCCAGTAACTGCTATTACCAATTAAACATTGATGTTGGTTTAGCTCGCCTAGGGTATGAGGCTCACCTACTCGGGATAAATAATCTGGGGAGGCACACATTATAAAGCGCCTAGCACTTAAACGCCGTGCTCTGTGGCTTGAATCTTTTAAATGCCCTAACCGAATGGCTAAATCAAACCCGCCTTCGAGTAAATTTTCTTGCTCGTTAGAAAGCGTAGCAATAACTTCGACCTCAGGATGAGCGTGCATGAAATTGTGCACAATGGGCATAATAAAAGTTTCACCATACATAACTGGTGCTGTTAATTTAATTTTACCTTTAGGCGTTGTTTGCTGCGTTGCTAAGCTTTGCGTGGCATCGTCCATAGCGTGTTGTAGTTGCTTAGTTTGATGTAAAAAGGCTTCACCTTCTTTAGTTAATACCACTTTGCGGGTTGTACGGGTGAGTAACTGGGTATTTAAACGCTGCTCCAGCGCCGTTACATGGCGACTTATATGGGCAACCGACAACCCCAGTACATTAGCCGCTGCTGTAAAACTACCCTCTTCACCCACTGCTATAAATTCGTCTATGCCATCCCAACGCGCCATTATTACCATACTGTAAAAGTGTTTTAATAAATCAGAGATTATCATTATTTGAGAAACAAATACAATAGAGCCATCACCCAAACAAATTGGGTCTACAATTGTTATTTAAAACCACTACAAAGGATAAACACATGTCTGAATTTATAAAATCAAAAGCAGCTATTGCGTGGGGTCCAAACCAACCTCTAAGCGTTGAAGAAGTTGATGTGATGATGCCTAAAAAAGGCGAAGTAATGGTAAAAATTACCGCTACTGGTGTTTGTCACACTGATGCATTTACTTTATCAGGTGAAGATCCTGAAGGTATTTTCCCAGCAATTTTAGGCCACGAAGGTGCAGGCGTTGTGTATGCAGTGGGCGAAGGCGTAACCAGTGTTGAAGTAGGCGATCACGTTATTCCACTTTACACCGCTGAATGTGGCGTATGTAAAATGTGTACTTCAGGCAAAACTAACCTGTGTTCAGCAGTGCGCGAAACACAAGGTAAAGGCCTAATGCCAGATGGCACTACACGCTTTTTTAAAGACGGCCAACCAATTTATCACTACATGGGTACGTCTACTTTTTCTGAGTACACAGTACTTCCAGAAATTTCACTCGCAAAAGTAAACAAAGAAGCGTCGCTTGAAGAAATTTGTTTATTAGGCTGTGGCGTAACCACAGGTATGGGCGCAGTAACAAACACTGCAAACGTAAAACCAGGCGATACCGTGGCTATTTTTGGCTTAGGTGGCATTGGTTTATCGGCCATTATTGGTGCAAAAATGGCAGGCGCGGGTCGCATTATTGGTGTTGATATTAATACCAGCAAATTTGACCTTGCAACAAAACTTGGCGCAACAGATTTAGTAAACCCTAAAGATTTCGACAAGCCAATTCAAGAAGTGATTGTTGATATGACCGATGGCGGTGTTGATTACTCGTTTGAGTGTATTGGTAACGTTGATGTAATGCGCTCAGCACTTGAGTGTTGTCATAAAGGTTGGGGTGAGTCGGTAATTATTGGTGTAGCTGGTGCTGGCCAAGAAATTTCAACCCGTCCTTTCCAACTAGTAACTGGCCGTGTATGGCGTGGAAGCGCATTTGGTGGCGTTAAAGGCCGTTCACAGTTACCTGAAATTGTTGAGCGTTACATGGCAGGCGAATTTGCTCTTAACGACTTTATTACGCATACCATGAGCCTTGAAGAAATTAACGATGCGTTTGATTTAATGCACGAAGGTAAAAGTATTCGTACAGTAATTCACTACTAATACGCTATTGGTAACCTATGTATTAAAAAGTCGTAATACTTAATTGTTTGCGGCTTTTAAGGATTTTTATGTTAGAAAATATCTCAAGTACAAAAGTAGCAGGTGGATGGCACAAACAATATACCCACACTGCAACAAGTACCCATTGCACAATGCGTTTTGCGGTATTTTTACCACCTGGCGCAAGCGAAACAAATAAAGTGCCAGTACTTTATTGGCTATCGGGTTTAACCTGTACAGACGAAAACTTTATGCAAAAAGCCGGCGCATTTAAAAAAGCGGCTGAGCTGGGTATTGCAATTGTAGCGCCTGATACAAGCCCTCGTGGTGATAATGTCCCTGATGACGACAACTACGACTTTGGACAAGGCGCAGGATTTTACGTAAACGCAACACAAGCACCGTTCAATACACATTTTAATATGTATGACTATGTAGTTGATGAACTGCCTATGCTTATTGAACAACACTTCCCAGTAACCAGTACTAAAGCAATTAGTGGTCACTCTATGGGCGGGCACGGCGCTTTAATGGTGGCACTTAAAAACCCTAAAGCGTTTGTTAGCGCTTCGGCCTTTAGCCCTATTGTTAACCCAATTGACTGCCCATGGGGCGTGAAAGCATTTACGGGTTACTTAGGCACTGACAAAGAGCTCTGGGCTCAATACGATTCGTGCGAATTGATGAAAAAAGCGCAGCAGGCTGATTTTCTCCCTATGCTTGTTACGCAGGGCGAAGCCGATGGGTTTTTAGAGGAGCAACTTAAGCCACAAAATTTAGCGGCTGTTGCTAAAAATAAAGGTTACCCGCTTAGCATTGAAATGCAAGCTGGCTACGATCATAGTTACTTTTTTATAAGCAGCTTTATTGACCAACACTTATCATTTCATAGTCAGTTTTTAACTGCGTAATCTCATTAGTGTGTAGATCAGATTTATCTACTTCTACACACTCTTTCAATACTTTACTCACTTGCCTACACACTTGTACCGTATTGCCCTCACCTTTTACTAAATTGATCAGCAATGAATCTATTTTTAACCCTATATCGGTAAAACTAAACCCGTTTTTGTCTTTCGGTAGAGGTTCGAGTGGATTTTTATAAGGCTCAGAGCGAGCTGGGCTATTACTATATTTATTGGCGCGTGCATTTGACTGTGCCTGTCCATCAATTATAACACCAGCGACTGTGCAGCCACTTAGGTAAATAACACATAAACATAAAGTTAGCGCTCTCATGACTCATCCTGATCAAAAATATTACCTAAATTATAAACATCTTTAAAAATAGTATTGTAAAAATATGTATACCTGTTCTATATACTTAATTTTGAACGGCCTAAGCGTACAATTTAATACAGTGCGTCATCCTTTTATTAATAAAATGGGTTTAAGCCCTAATACTTAAATTCACTTATACACTCTTTTATAAAGCCCACCAGCTGTAAAATAAAAATAACTAAAAACGGTAAAGCGCCAATAATAGCAATGGTTCTGTTTAGTGGCTCATTATTTTGTACCAGTAATATAAAGGCACAAAGCCCAAGCGCGAGTGACCAACCATAAATACTCCATGCTTTTGCCTTTTTGCTATTTGTTAAATCACGTATTACTAATATGGCCGAATCGGCTGAGGTAACCACAAAAATAAGCAACAATAACAAGCTTGACCAAATAAGTACGGCGCCTTGCCAGCCTAACTGCTGAAAAAATATAAATAGCCCTTGGGTATAGTCGGCTTTAATGGCATCTAAAATACCGGCATGGTAGGTTTTATCCCATGCGATAGCTGAGCCCGAAAACACACTAAACCACACAATAGTCACAAGCGTAGGTAGCAAAACTACGCCCAATATATATTGCCACACTGGTCGGCCTTGGCTAATTTTAGCTAAAAACACGCCAACAAAAGGTCCCCACGCTAACCACCAAAAATAATAATTGTAGGTCCAGCCATTTGCCCACTCGGGGTTATTAAGTTGACTTTGTAATTGCCATGCCCCTGTAAAAATAAGCCGTAGGTAATCCCTTGTGCCCTCAATGGCAATAGCCATTATAGGCTGTATGGGCATTAACAAAAGCAGCCACAATAAAAGTAAAAAAGCTAGCCAAACATTAAACTTACTCAGCGTTTGAATACCTTTTTTAAGCCCAAGCTTGGCCGATATTGTATACAGCAATACAATTAAGCTGATTATGATAAAACCAGATACAAGCGCTGACTCTATCCCTAAATTTATTTCAATTCCCTTGCGTAGCAATAACGTAGAGTTTGCAATTGTCCCAACCACACCAAAAAAAATGGCAAGCACGGCCACTAATTTAACAATAAAGGTAAGCCTGTTTTGGTATTTTATATTTATAGCGCCTTTTAACGCACTGATTACCGGTGCGCTAATATCACCACTGCAATGACTGTTTTTTGTTAAGCCACCTAACACAAGCCCAAATACAGCATAAAGAGCCCACGCATGCGCCCCCCAGTTAACCAACGTCAGCGCTAAAGCACTACTTACTTTGTCAGGGTAAAGTGTATGTTTTAAAGGAGAGTTAACTACATTCAACGCAGGTTCTGCAACTCCCCAAAAAATTAAGCCCGACCCCATCCCTGCGGCAAAAAGCATAGAAAGCCAGCCAAATAAGCCAAATTCAATACGGGCATTGTCACCGCCTACTTTTCGCCTCCCAAGCGGGCTTATGGCAATAACGATAACTGCAAGTAATAAAAAATTTACTAACAAAAAAAACGGCGCACCTAAAAAACTTAAAGCGTTATTTATAAGCGGTTGCAAATGATTAATAAGTAATTGAGGCGCCAAAAAAGCAATAGCACAAAGAGTAAGACAAAGTAATAACGCTATTTTTTCAAGCTTGGTTGTATGTAAAGGCAAGTGAAATACTGTTTATTAATGTTTAATAATAAAATAATACGCACTTTGCTTAATTAATTAAACGCATAGGCAGGGTTTATCTGTAAAAGCGTAAATTAACTATGTAAATGTTACCAATTAATCAATTAACGCCTCTCACATTTAAATTTAACACATTGATTTTAAGCAATAAAATAAGCTGGCCTGTAGGTTGCTATTAGTTTACACCTTTAACCAATAGAGACCATTATGGAAATTGATTTACAGTGGAACGAAATCATCGATAATTTAGTACACCTTGGCATTGCCTACATACTCGCCCTGCCTATGGCTTACGACAGGGAACGAAGCCACCATGGTGCAGGGTTAAGGACTTTTCCGCTTGTGGCAGTTGCCTCATGCGGCTATGCGGTAATTGCTATGTCAGTGCTAGAAGGTGCAGAAGCGCAATCTAAAATGCTACAAGGGATTATTACCGGCATAGGCTTTATTGGCGGTGGTGCAATTTTAAAAAATAATAAATCTACATCGGGTACCGCAACAGCAGCAAGCATATGGAATATGGGTTTAATTGGTATAGCGGTTGCCTACAGCCGTTACGAAATTGCTATTTTATTAGCTATCATTAATTTTATAACACTGAGGTACATTAAAAAGTTTAAGTAATGCTAAGGTGTACCATTATGAAATTACTAAAAAGAAGATAAATTGTGAGTAACTACTGCAACCTAAATTAATGTAATAAATCAAGGCGCTTGAAAGCGCTCAAGCTCGCATGACGATACTATATAACATATAATATCGGCAAATTTATTCAACGTATTTGAGCTTAATGATGTCGTCTCACTCTACAGCCCCTCGGTTACATCATATTGATTTATTGCGTGGCATTATCATTATATTTATGGTGATTGACCATGGTATGTATTATTGTCTTAATTACTCAGTAACCGATCCTATGGCGGTTCCGGGTACCAGCCCTGTTACTTTTTTCACCCGCTTTATTTCGCACTTTTGCGCCCCTTTATTTGTTTTTTAGCAGGCCTTTCAGCAGCTGTTACCGAGCATAAATACGCTTCAACTAAGGCATTTTCTTACAATTTAATTGTCCGTGGTTTGGTGCTAATCATTTTTGAATTTACCATTGTTTCGTGGTCATGGAGCTTTAACCCCGCTTTTCCAATGTTATACGCACAGGTCATTTGGGCGATAGGCTGGGGATTTGTCATATTAGGCTTATTACGTTTATTAGGCACTTATGCAGTGCTAATAAGTGCTTTATTGTTGGTGTTTGGCCATAATCTATTTGATGGCGTAAGCTTTGAGCCAAATACGTTCGCACATACACTTTGGTCTATTGCACATCAAAAAAATGTACTTGAACTACCTTTGGGCTTAAAAATGAGAACAACTTACCCAGTTGCGCCCATTGTAGGTTTAATGGCTTTAGCCTACTGCGCGGGGGTATATTATAAAAAACACCAGTACAAAGCTCAGGTGATGAATTATGCAGCTATATTAGGTGCAAGCTGCCTTGCTTTATACACTGTGCTGCGCGGTTTTAATTTATACGGCGACACTTCAGTATTTACTATTCATACCAATACTATTAATACTGTTATGTCGTTTTTAAACCCGACAAAATACCCACTGTCATTACAATTTATGTTGCTAACCGTGGGCCTTGGGCTAATTGCGCTTAAACTTTTAAGCCATGTTAAAGCCGACTTTTCTCGCAACTTTTTACAAGTGCTTGGTAAAACCAGTATGTTCTCATACCTTGCACATTTGTATTTATTGCACGCTGTCGCTTGGTTGCTTATCCCTGTTTTAGGACTTAGTTTTAGCGATATGACATACGGTGACACATTAGTAGGCCTTCCACCGGGGTACGGTATGAGTTATGGCGCAACTTTGTTATTTATAGCTGTGGTTATAGGCTTAACCACTTTACTTGCAAAACGCTATTTAGGCTGGAAGCGCAATAATAAGCACACTCTAATTGCTAAATATATATAACAAAAACCCCACATAATATTGTGGGGTTTTTATTTAAATGCTTATTACCAATAAAATACTTTATAAAAAGCTTTCACCAGTTTGTTTTAAAGTAACCGTTTGCGCCTGTGCACTTTTAATTAATAGCCCACAACGAATATCATTTTTTGAAATTAATATTTTATCAATCTCGTTGGTATTATAATTAACGACTTTGTTTTCACAGCGAAGTTGTACTTTAGATAACGGTTTACTCGCACTAAGTTCAACCGTACCTTTAGAAAGTAAAGGTAAAACCGCTTTTTCAGACTCAAGCGTTATTTGTTGATTTATAGCGCCAGAGTTTTTATAAATGTCATTCACTTGTGCAAGTAATTGCGCTCTATTTTCCTCGCTAAACGTTATTGATTCAATATCACCTAATGCATCAATTGCATCGTAAGCACGTACGTAGTCTTGTTTTGAAATAAACCATTGTAAGGCATTTTTAATAACGCGTTTTTTTATTTGATCCGGTAAGTTATCTCTAAACAAAAAGGCTTCATAAATTGACTTATCAAAGCTTTTCCAATCTTGCACAAAGTAGCTATGTTGGCTTTTAAGCCAAGCCAGTAAAACTATTTCGACTGTGTTTTTAGTGTGTTCGTTTTCAAGCTCAGTAATATACGTTTTAGCTTCATCGTACTTTTTATCATCAATAAGCTGGCTGGCTTTCTCATAATCGTCAAAAAACGCCGGGGATGCCTGATCGTTAGAAAAACTAGCATGTACATTTTGCGAGCTTACCGTAATAGTTTTCGCCGTTGGCACGGCACTGCCATTTATCTGTGCACTTTTATAATTAAGCTTAGAAACATAATCGAGAGCTTCTCGTTGATATTTTTTTTGACCAAGCGAAGCCACAATTTCGATATCACTCACCTGGCCGTTTTCATCAACCACGTAGCTACTTAAATTAATCCCTTCTAACCTCGATGCACGCGGCGAGGTATTAGTAAGCTGGTCGTAGTTTTTATTAATAATTTCAGCAGCTACAAAATCATCTGCTGATACTGATAAGTGAGTAAAGGTTGAAGCGAGAGAAAGTGCTAGTAAAAGTTTTTTCATCGATATATCCATCCTAGATTATGTTTCTATTATAAAAACAAAGGTACTCCATAAATGCAAGTTAATCCATAAAAAACACGTCATTTTTTAATCAACTTTATACCAATCTGCTTTATTAAGTGAGCTATTATGAGGCTGGAAAAACGTGTTTGTAGCTAGGTAAAAAATTCGCTATTTAATTAATCTAATTGAGAATTTTAACGCTTGTAGCGACATGTTTAGCCGCGCAAAATGATTGAGTATTACGGATTGGTATTATTATGGCTTTTATAAAAAACACAGGCATAAAAAAAGGCGCCTTAAACAGCGCCTTTGCTACACGTTGCTAAGTAAATAGTTTAAATCAGTATTCATTTTTATGTAGCCGGTTACCCTAAATTTTAATACTAATTTTACTCTTGGTTTTTCCATACTTTGACATAATCAACAAGCATTGTGGCCACAAAATCATCATCAATATTACGAGTATTACCGTCCCATCCACCGACTTGTAATGATAAGATCACATATGAGGGTAAGCTGCCAATCCGCTCGCTTTCATGTTCCCATACTTTTTCACCATCGATATACATTCCAACGTAATTAGGGGCCCAATGCATACCAAATAGATGAAAGTCATCTTCTGTTTCATTAAGGTAAAGTTTATCTGACTCTACTGATGCATGTTTACTACCGTATCCATCCCAATGTAGAGCAGCCCAACTGACACCGCCGCCCCACACGCCTAAATACTCCATAATATCGAACTCCATACCCCTACCAAAAGTGGTTGATGTATCGCCCCACACATCTTTAACCAATAAAATAGGCTCCTCGCCATAGTTTTTTTTAGCATACTCACCACCACGAACTGTTGCATCATCAGTTATTCCTATATTTGTGTCATTAACAACAAGTACAGGCCTATCAGCTGAGTTTTCTGCTTCATTACTGAATATTTCTAAAAGCTGTTTTCTCATATAGTTATCGACTAAGGCAAAGCTGGCATCACTTCCCGCATTTTTCTGCTTTTGAATATAATCAGTAACATCAACCTCAATAATATCACCAGATGAAGCACCATAACGGTGAGTAAACCAAATGGGGTCAATCTTCGGCTTTGTATCCCACGTTAATGTACTCTGAGACCAATCACTCGAAAGTGTTTTATGTACTGCAACACTGCTTTTATTTGTTGCTTTAGAGACCTTGAGCTTTAGAAGTGCTGAGTCAACCGTATCTGATATATCATCAAGACTAAATTTTAATAAAGCTTGGCGCCTATAAGTATCACTCCCATAAATTCCTTTATCAGCTAACAGCCAAAAAGCAGGCCACGTACCATGTATTGAGTCATACTTAATCTTGGCTTCGAAGTATCCATATTGCTGCCTAAACTGACCAAAAGTACTGATCTCAGCCCCTTTATAATGATGCGTTTTATCTCCTTGACTAAAGAGTTCTCGCTCGGCTTTGAACATCAGCATACCGTTTTCAACACTAATATTTTCACTTCCTGCATTAGCAGCAATGCCACTCATACCTAAGTATTGCTTGCCAACTTTCCACTTATCAGGGTTGAGGGTGTTTTGGTTAAAGTCATCTTCAAAAGTAAGTACCCAATTCCCTGGCGCCGGAGGGTTAGTAGTTACAATCGATTTATTCTCTTTAAAGTAGACTGAATCCATATAAAATATACCTGTACCGTAAGGGCCCTGAATACCTACTGCGAGTACATTCTCTCCTTCGTTTAAGTTAAAGTGTTTAAGGTGTATTTGAATTGTATGCCAAGTGTCATCTGAGTAGTCATTATGTCCTGGCTCGCCATTAATGGTCCAAAACTCGCTATTAGAATCATCTAGATTTATCTTTAAAGAGTTTTCCCCCCTACGAAACATAAGGGTCCCTTTACTACCTGACTTTCGGTATATTTTTGCTTCGAGGATAGTATCTTCGTATGGCGGTACTTGTGCAATGCGCAAACCCGATTGGGTCCAATGATGGGCTGACATTACGATTGCTTTATCGCCATCAGCTACTGGTTCATCTATCTGCGTTAAGCTTGATTCACTGGATGAAGTAGACCACAAAGAGGTGCCATTTTGGGGGTAATCATCAAATAAAACGGTTTCAGCAATACTAATGTGCGGTAGAACCAACAAAATATAAAAGCTAAGTAAAAACTTACCTTTTATCCGACGAATTTTTAAGGTTAATTTCATTGCTATTCCTAAACTAATTAATAATTTGAATATTTACCTAAGCAGAAATTAATCATTAACTGTTCAGGCGTACGTTAAATTTACAAAGGGTTGTAAATAAAGTTCATAGCCAAATTAGTAATTATTTAATTGTAGGAGTAGTTTTGATATGGCTTATCTATTAAAAATAGTATGGAACATCGCTAGTGTTTTTCAATTATTTTTATTGTTTAATACTAATCATAAGTTATTAATTTTATCTTTTTTAAACTTGATATCATAGAGTTAAAAATATAATTAAATTTTTATTAAAGTGTGTTTTTACTGCAAGAAAATACTTACTATTTATTCATCAATCTAATCGTTGCTTTAACGGTTATGAGCTATAAAGCACCTCTTAAACTCATATAAATGATCACATCTGTTAGTAAGTAGAAAAAACTAAACCAGCGTGATTCGCTATTATTTACAATAAACATTGTCAACATCTAGGTAAAAATTCACAGCAGTATATTTTAATTGCAAAACAGAACACACCGTAGGTTTAGCTGATTGAAAAGATGAAAAAAAGGCGCTTTAAACAGCGCCTTTGGATTCAAGTATGTGTGCTTAAAACATATCTTGATAGGAGTTGGTTGTATTAAACGAAATTGCTTTATCAAAACCGGGAAGCTCTATGCTGTCCTCGCCAATTACAATGTCGTTATCGTCAATGGCGCCATCACCAAAACGATATACTAATTCGTACTTACCAAGGTCAGCTTGCGCTTTATAGGTATTTTGCGAAGCAACAACGGATGTGTTTTTATCAGCGTAATCACTCAGCGCTTTTTCACCATGGCGTTTAGCAAGCATTTGTAGTGTTACTTTAGCGCTTAGTACAGTAGCAGTGGCGTTATTACCGCCAAAACCTTTTGAGTTTATAAAGGCTATGTCCATATCGCCACAATCGTAGTGGCTGTTACGTATATCTAAGTGTTCAGCATAAACATCGTCGGCAACTTTATCTATGGTAGTAATACCCGGCATAATATTATGGCTAAATACACCCAGCGCAATAGCGAGCTGATCGCCACTGGCGGGGGCAATTGTATGCCCTACATAAGCTTTTGGCGCCGTCACTTTCCAGCTATCAATGGCAAACGTTTGTGCCACTTTATGGTAAATAAGTGACTCTGTTACTCTATTTTGCGGCGTGCTAGAACCATGCGCTAAAATAAAGCTGCGCTTTTGTAACGCCTCTTTACCTAATAAACTTGTTGCAAGCGCTGCAGATTTGGCCATTGTAATGTAGTTACCAGGGCCCGGTGAGGTGATTGATTTTTTTATACCATCGGCATTTACAAATACATCCGGTACTGAGCCCATAATGTCTGCACCTAGTTCAAGTGCTAACGCATCGTCCATTAAAATGGCCACTTGTGCGCCTTCACCTAATGTAAAACCACAGTTTTCGCCAAATGGACGGCTGCTTTTACGGTAATTTGGCTCTTGTTCACTGCTTAAATTATCTAAACGGCGCAGACCTTCAACATTAGCAAGGGCGCTCATATTACCAAAGCCTTCTACTACTTCAGGCGTAATAGCGCATTCAACACTTGCTACCACCGCAACACGGGTGCGCCCTGCTTGAATATCGTTTACTGCAGCGCGTAAGTTATATAAAAATGTGGCACATGCACCCGAGGTAGAAAACGTAGTACCTACATTACCTGTAACGTAGGCGTTTATAAAATCAGTCGACATCGTGTTTAAGCCAAGTGCTAATTGCTTTGTACTAACACGATCGCCCTGCTGGCGTGCTTTAACTAAACCGCCTAATCCTTTGTCGTCCATTTGGCCAATAACCGAGGCTGAATAAGTACCAATTTTATCTGGCTCTACGCTATTCATTATGCGTTGCCAATCAAGACCAGTTGACTTAATAGCATCGTTTGCAGCAAATATAGTGGCTTGCAAACCACGTGGCTGGTAACGGCTGTTATACATTATTGATGGATCAAACCCGGTAGGAAACTGACCTGCCGATTTAATTGGGTTATCACGGGTAGAATCTAATTTTACATCTAGCTCTGCCGCTATAGTCACTTTTACTTTTTTGCCTTCAAGCTCTTGAACTTTCCAACTGGCAGGCACTGGGGTTGGTAAATCGCGTGCGCGCGTTTCAAACACAATTGCGTTTTCATCAGAAGACTTTAACGTCATCTTTTGCTGCCAAGGCGTGGCATCTGCATCAAAGTGCTCTTTTTCAATTTTACGAATAAGTGTGCCAGCAATAATTTGCTCACCAAAGCGTGCTTCTATGTCGCTTTGCTCAACATTATTACCGTTTGTGTCTTGTAATTGACCATCAACAACGCGTACTAAGTTCATTAATGTGGCGAGGCCTAAAAATGTTTCACTACGAGCTTGTGCGTTTAATGCGTCTAACACGATACGGCGGTAACCTTGATGAAAAGAAGTACGGCCAGCGGCGTTAATACCACCCATGCCTACTATTACGGGTAATGCTGTCATAATTAACCTTTAAAACGTGTTATAGGAGAAGCAAACAGTTTAATTGGATTAACCACAACACTTTGTGCTTTAATAGCCAAATATTCAGCATTAAAGGCCAAAAAGTACTGGTCGGAGCATTCACATGCATAAAAAATCAGTAAACCCAGCGTTAAATATTGCCATAGCAGTGTACCCGCATTTACTTATTACCAGTTTAACACTGCCTATTGAAATGCTAAGAGCGGGTGAGGCTTATGCAAAAGGCCATTTAAGCCACACGGACTTTAGACCGCTTAGTATAAATTTAATTGCTAAAAATAATGAGCCAATACAAAACCGTACTGGGCTTGCCATAGTTCCCGACTGCACCACACACAACGCGCCCTACAACGACCTAATTATTGTACCTGGGATTTGGCGAAACCCTCGTCCGGTCGTACGTACTAATAAAGAAGTGGTTGAATGGCTACAAGAAAGCTTTGAAACCGGCAGTCATATAATTGGTGTAGGCACGGGTAATTGCCTAGTTGCAGAAGCGGGCTTACTTGATGGGCACCCTGCAACAACCCACTGGCATTACGCCAAACAATTTAGCCACGACTACCCGTTAGTGCGCTTAAAGCCCGACTTTTTTATCACCCAGTCAGAGCGCATGTATACGGTGGCAAGTTTAAATGCCCTTGCCGATGTGATCGTTCATATTATTAGCCAATACTATGGCAAAGCCGCTGCGCAACATGTAGAGCGTAACTTTTCGCACGAGGTACGTAAACCATACGAAGATCAGCGCTATCTTGAAGGCGCAGTTGACCGCCATCCAGATGAACTCATAGCGCAAATTCAGTTTTGGCTTAAAACTAATTTAGCCAGCGAGTTAAACTTACAAGAAGTAGCCGCCCAATTTAGTTTGAGTTACCGTACATTTACCCGCCGCTTTAAGCTTGCGACTAATCAAAGCCCTATAGAATATTGGCAACAATTACGGGTAGAAGGCGCTAAAGAGTTATTAGCTTCATCTAATTTAACGATTCAAGAGGTAGCACTTGAGGTCGGCTATAACGACCAAGGCCATTTAACCCGCGTATTTAAAAAAGTGCTTAGCCAAACGCCAAGCGAGTACAGAAAAGTAGTACGAAGAAAATTATTTGGTTAATTTTCACCTTGTAAATATGCACAATGAATTACTTAGTTTCGATAAATATATACGAAGAGGCGAACCAAACAGGTAATTTTTTAGAGTCCTTTAATTTATTTTTTATTGATAAGTCAACAGAAGCTTCGAATGCTAAATAATATAAGCCCGACCTTTCAATTTCAGTAAAAAAAGATAAAGTCTTTTTTACTCCAACAAGCAGATGTGCCTTCTCTATATATTTTTTATTCTGAGAATTTTTATCCTGAAGTCTAGAGTATAGAAGTGGGCTTAACGACGACTCCCCTTTCAATTTATCACCTTTATACTTAGTCAGATAAATTTTTAAAGGTGATTTCACCCAAGACATACGAACATCATTGGTCCCTGTATTTTTAATAATTACATTAACTATCAAGCCTACGTTCCCATTTGGAAGGCTAGTTGTTTTTAAGTCAATATCTATTACGCTGGAATCAACCCCATTAATTTTATTTTGTAAATCTGCGAGCTCTGCCTTACTTTTAGATAACTCGGCTGTCGTTTTCTTTAACTCAGCCTCAGCTCTATCTTTTTGTAAAAGTGTATCAAACGTATGATAAGCCCAGAAACCAGAAACAACTAAACCAAAAGCTATAACAATAAATTGAAGGGTCTCTGCCCAGTTATCTCGCCATGGTTTTTTAAATGCATCAAAAAAGTTCACTTGCAGCCCTACATGTTCATAATAGAAACATTTTATAGTTATATTTTAAGTTAATTATTCGGTTATTAATTATAGAATCAGCTTATTAGAAGGCGTAGCCTCACCAAAACCATCATCTAGTTCCAGTAACGCCTTATCTGCTTTTTTTATCTTTAAATTTAATTCACTTTTACTATTACTAAATTTCGTTTCTATTTTTACTGCTTCTACTAATTTAGCTATTTTACTACTGGGGACTGTCATATCAGCTTTAATCTCCTCTGCAACAGAGATCTGTGTATTAAATAATGCAGCAAAGGCAGCTGCAAAATAAATATTTTTTATAAAATCATTTGTATTTAACTGAAGATACTCAACACCAGGAGACATAAACGCATGTTGAACTGTCAGTTCATAGTTGAAAGTACTTGCGTTATCATTTAAGAAATTATGAAAATTATCTAAAGACGCATCATTCTCTCCGTTACATGTCTTCAAAAAAGAAGAAAGTAACTCTAACTGTCGATAAGTGATTGATAAATTGGCGACTTCATTATTTCCTAAAGCTTTTTCTGAAGCAATATTAACTGAACATCTAACTTCATCATTAACTAAATGGATTGGGAAAAGCCAATGATTTAAAGCTTGGATATGCTCACTTTTGTTTACTCCAAATACAGCACCAGTATTTTTTAAACTTCTTTCTAAAGGATAAGGAATCTTATCTCTACTTTGGCTTCTACCCCAGTGGACGTCGTATCTTAAAGAAAAATCACAAGTCTTTACATCTTTTACTTTCACTAGATCTGTTAATTCTATTGATTGGTCACTAAAATAACAATCAGACTTAATAACGCCAGCAATAATACGCTCATCGTTTACACTAATGACAATATCATTCTTTTTGATATCTGTGATAAACCGTTTTATCTGAGCGTTTTTATTACCTACCTGACTTTTTGATTCCCCTTTTTCAAGAAGAAACTTCTGATGTGATGAAATTATTTTTGATTTTTGTTCAATGGAGAGGAAGCTAGTGTCTTCTAATGCAGATAGATTTAGCATATCAGCATGACCAATTGCTACAAGATTATTTTGAACGAAATGAGAAAAAAAGTGAGCCCCTACTCCAGCCCTAACGACCCAATATTTTCTATCTTCGGGAACTGGAAAAACATCTATACAAATTCCTTGCATTCTTAATACCTTTAATCCATTAAAAAGCTAGTTTCTCATTAATCTAGTGTTCATGTAAATAAATAAATTCATTAAAGTAAAACGCTACTTTAGTGGCGTTAAATCAGTGGCTTTCTGGGTCGTTAAAGTCTTTTCGGTAGTAACGTTTTTGATAATTTTTTACTTTAGTGTGTACGCCTTTGCTTAGGCTTTTAAATTTTGCCTCCAGTACATCTACACCGTATAAAATACCAACCACCAGCACCGAAAGTTTAATGGCAGCACCTAAATTGTCGGTGGCTATCATTACGCCAATTGAGGCAAGCACCCAAATGGTTGCAGCAGAGGTTACCCCTACTACAGCGCCGTCTTTTGCAAGCATGACCCCTGCACCTAAAAAGCCAATACCTGTAATTATCTGCCCCACTACACGCGAATGATCAATCACATCGCCTTGTAAGTTAAACGCGGTTGATAAAAACAAATACGTGCCCAGCGTTATGAGCGCTGAGGTACGAATACCCACAGGTTTACCGCGCAATTGCCGTTCTAAGCCAATTATTGCACCGCAAAAAGCGGCGGTGCCAATGGCTGCCCACGAATAAGGCGCTACATCAATTAAATCTAAAAAAGTCACTCTTAACGAAAACCTATTAATTATTAGCAATGGCCACCGCGGTTCTTAAACGTTGGCTACCAAATGCTGACATTTTACTAAAATCACTGCGCGCTATAGGCACGTACTGGCAATCTATTGCGAGCTGTTTGTCACTGCCTGGCTCGCAAAATGGGTCATGAACATACACGCAGTGCTCATCAAGGTGGGTAACACATACCCAATGAGGTGATTTTTTACCATCAAACCGGTATGTGCTAATTAGTAACAGCACACTAAAGCCTTGGCTTAACCACTGTTCAATATGCTCAAGCTCTACATCTTTATAGCTAAGCGGTATATTTGCCTGCGCTATACCCTCTACAAATTGTTGGTGTACTGTTGAAAGCACCACTTTTTTGTTTTCATTGCGTACACCATCTAAAAACAACGGCTCTGTGGTATTTACCATTACCTCGCTTTTAAAGCCGCGTTTATTAGCCGCCAACGCTAAACCAAACGGATGGCAACCACCGTGGCCCGATGTCATAAAAATAGTGGTGCCTTCGCGCCAAAGTGCCAGCTCATGTGATTGGCTAAGCTCCGTTGTTGGCTCAAGTGCCCCCATTGCCATTAATAACGCCGCTGGCCCACAGGTAAACTCGGTAGTTTGCTGATACCATGGCGTTAATCGCGCTACTTTTAGCTCACTCGTTTGGCGAATATTTTTTTGCATTCGCAGTGCATCACTATGATCGTCATAATAATCGCTATATTGACCAAACACTCTGTAACCCAAGCTTTTGTAGAGCCCTATCGCACTTTCGTTATTTACCGCCACTTCTAAACGTAAGTAAAGTCGCCCACGCTCGCTGGTTTGTTTTTCAAGCGCAGCTAATAGCATTTTGGCAATGCCTTTGCCTTGCATTGTGGGTTTTACAGCAAGCGAATATAAACGCGCTAAACGCGTGCCTTTATGGCACCACACCAGCCCATAGCCGCATACTTGCTCGCCATTATCGGCAACGAGCAAAATACCGTGCTTAGCATTTAACCAGCGCTTTAAGCTACGCGGGCTCAATTTATCGTTATTAAAGCAAGTATTTTCAACGTCAATCAATGCGTTTAAATCACTGCTAAGTGCCTGTCGAATAACAAGGTTACGCATGTTATTACCCACGGCCTCGCGCTTCTAAACGTTGTTTAAATTCGTCCATAATGATCATGTATAGCTCGTCGCCCAAATAGCCATCTTCTACTTTGTGATCAATGCTTGGATTATCATTTACTTCAAGCACATATGCTTTGCCTTGATGTTCTTTAACATCTACGCCATATAAGCCTTTGCCCACAGTTTTACATGCTTTTAAAGCGGCATCTAACACAACTTTTGGTAACTCAAAGGTAGGTAGCGTTTCAAAACCACCAGAGAAAAACCGTTTAGCATCATGATTATAAATTTGCCAATGATTACGCGCCATTAAGTAGCGGCACGCATAAATAGCGCGGCCATTTAACACACCTACTCGCCAATCGTATTCTGTGTACATGTATTCTTGTGCAAGTACCAATGCGCTATATTCAAACAGCTCGGTTAGCTTAGCTTCAAGCTCACTGCGGTTTGCAACTTTAAACACCCCTTTAGAAAACGACCCTTCAGGCATTTTTAAAACCAGCGGATAGGTAAACGACTCTTCTAATTGCTCAAGCGTTTGCGCTGATTGATCAGCCACTACAACCGTTTTTAAGCTCGGCACTTTTTGATAATTAAACGCATCGTGTAAATACACTTTATTACAACAACGTAGAATAGATTCAGCATCGTCAATAACCACTAAACCAAGGCTTTGCGCTTTACTAGCAAGGCGATACGTTGGGTGGTCAATTGCTGTAGTTTGGCGAATAAATAACGCATCAAACTGGGCAATGTTGTCTATTTCATCAAAACTGAGTGCTTGCGCATTAATACCATGCTTAGCCGCTGCTTTTATAAAACGGGCAATAGCATCTTTATCGCTCGGTGGTACTTTTTCGTTATGATCAACAAGTATTGCCATATCCCATCTAAAACGGCGCTGCACATTGCCAATGCGCCATTGTGTTTGGGTAAACGTATTTAGTTTTGCTACAAAATTGCTATATTGTTCCTCGCTTAAAGAACTTAGCGAACCCTGTTGCAATAAGCCTTGCTCATCTACAAATAAAATAGGCGCTGGGTATTGTTTAAATACCGATTTAGCCGCTTTACTTTGTAATTCGTTTAGCGCATTACCAAAGTAAATTTCGCCATCAATTTGACCCACATTTAACATAGGTGCTTGGCCGCCTCGAAGCGCGTTTATTGTTTTAACACTGGGTAACACCTGGTGTTTGCGGGCCTCAGCAAGCAATGAGCAATAGTAACCCTTACTCAAGTATTGGCTTGAGTCGCATAAATTAATAATGCGGGTTTTAGGTTCATTATGTTTTGGGTAATCACGTAAGTAACTATTAAACGTAATCACATTTTCGAAAGATTGAGCAAGTGTTTGCTCGTTGTTATCAACCACTATTAAGGTTTTAAACACGACTTTTCCTAGTTAAGTCAGAAATATAAAAAGCATGCCTAATAAAATACTCAGCACTATAAATAGAAACACCCATCGTACTAAGTGGGCATTGCGCGTATCACTTAATACGATGGGTGCTTTAACAAATACCTACTGTAAGTGTTAGCGCTTAAATTGCTTAAGCGACATCTGCTTTATATGCTCTTTTTAAAAACCACACAAACGAGATATTTTTAGCGTGAAGATAAAAAATATTGATTAACTATATTTTCCTATTAATGCAGATTAAAATACGCAAAATTAATATTTTATGAGCGTTATAAATGTCACACCCTACCTGCCCACAGTGCCAATCTGAATATGTTTACGAAGACCAGCAACTGCTTATATGCCCTGAATGCGCCTATGAATGGAACCCAAATAGTACAAACGATGAAGACGCAATTTCAGTTAAAGATGCCAACGGCACCTTACTTACTGATGGCGATAAAGTAACCGTAGCCAAAGATTTAAAAATTAAAGGCAGCTCACAAGTTATTAAAATTGGCACAAAAGCGGTCGTAAGGCGTGTGCTTGATAAAAAAGATCACGAGCTAGATTGCAAAGTAGATGGTATTGGCGAAATGATGGTAACAGCGAAGTTTGTGAAAAAGGCTAACTAGTTGGGTAGGTCGGATAAATGGCGAAGGCATGCCATCCGAAGCGTAATAAAGGCCGAAATTATTTCATTTAACAAAAACTTTTGTACAAAACTAAAGTGTATTATGAAGCTATAGCTTTGTCGGATGGCGCTTCGCTTATCCGACCTACGAAATATTTATATTTTTTATCCGCACCAATTATTTGCATAAATACCTTGTTTCACGGCTCTATGAAAACTTGAATAAGGCCAATCAGCTACTTGACTAACTAGGCCATGTTTTAACGGATTAAAATGAACATAGTTAACATGATGCCAATAATCATTATCATCCCTAATAGTATGTTCCCAAAAACGGCGCTGCCAAATTCCACGTTCATTTTTACGTTTCCGTGTTTGAGTTAAAAACTCTGTCTTTGGGAGTGATTTTGAAAATCGCTTTTTAATTTCTCGCCAGCGACTCGAATAATCCACATCATCATCTGGTAAAGTTAAAACTGCATGAAGGTGATCGGGCAGCACAACCCATGCATCTATATAAAATGGCCTTTGAGATTTAACAAAACGGATAGACTCTCTTAATAAATCGATATGCTCAACCAACAACGATTTATTCCTATCGAGCAAATTAACTGTAAAAAAGTACGTCCCACCTTTTACATAATTACGACGATATTGCATTGCATATCCATTGTATTATTTGTTACGCATTAGACAAATAAAGCGCAAATTTAGGATATATACAACATTGACGTAGGTCGGATAAATGGCGAAGCCATGCCATCCGACAATTAATTTATAAGTATAAGCGTTTATTGTATTGATATGGTTTTGTCGGATGGCGCTTCGCTTATCCGACCTACATAAAAACCAATGTTTTATAAAATTTCTACCACTTCATATTCATGGTTTTTGCCTGCAATGGTTAGGCTTACTTCATCGTCAAGCTGCTTGCCTAAAAGTTGTTTACCCAGGGGGGCTTCGGGGGTAACAACTTGAATAGTCAGCCCTTTTACTTCAACCGTTAAACCGCCTGCGGCTGGGCCTAAATAAAACCATTTTTGTAAGGCGTTTTCATCTTCTAAACAAACGAGAGAGCTTATAATCACTTTTTTGTGAGTGGGCTCTTTAAAAATGGCTTCAAATTGTTTAATGCTTTTGTAGCAATCGTTTACACGCTCGGCTTGGCCTTGTGCTAAATAAGCGGCTTCGAGCCCTAGGGTATCGTACTGCGTTTCTGCAACGCTTTCTTCGTGAGTAGCGGCGTCGTGCGCGGCTTTGGCAGCTTGTTTTGCGCTGTTTAATTGTGCTTCGAGTGCAAATTTAAGGTGTTCTATTACGTGGGATTTATTCATGAAAGGCGCTAATAACCAATACGGTAAACTATGTGATTAATTTTACCGTTATAAGGCGCTTAAAACCATTATTTTAAGCGCCTGTGTTTTAATGCAGATTTTTAAAAGCATTTATTGCTAGGGCATATCGAGCAACGCTTGCGTTTCTGCATCTTGTTTTTCTTCGTAATTTTTAGCACTTAACCCTAAAAGCTCGGGTAACGTGGCGGCAATACAAATAGATGAGAACGTGCCTACTACAATGCCGGTAAATAGCGCGATGGCAAAGCCTTGTAATGGCGCGCCCGCGAGGAGCCAAACACTTGCAACTGTAGCAAGCGTGGTGCCCGATGTAATAAGTGTGCGCGTTAAGGTACTTTTTATGGCGTTGTTAATAATACTTGCGGGGCTAAGCGCATTATTAGATTTAACACGTAAAAGCTCGCGTACTCTATCGCCTACTATTATAGAGTCGTTAAGTGAGTAACCTATAATGGCCAGCAAACTGGCAAGTACCGTTAAATTAAACTCAATACTTAATAGCGAAAATAGCCCCAGTACCAGTAATAAATCATGCACTAGCGCAACCACAGAGCCTACGGCTAAACGCCATTCAAACCGCACCGCTAAATAAAGCATTACTGCAACCATGGCTGAAAATAGCGCTAAACAACCTTGTTCAAACAGTTCATCACCCACTTGCGAGCCAATATACGCTGATGATAAAACCTCGGCGTTAATATCTGCATTTTGTGTAATGGCGCTTTGCCAATCACTACTATTTGCTGTTGAACCGCTGGGCGCTTCGCGTAGTTGAAAGTGATTATTACCTTGTGCGGTTAGTTCAAACTCGCCATTGTGATTTTTAGTAATAAATTGCTCAAGTTGTTTTAGCTCAACACCTTGGCTGGTGGTAAATTCTGTTAGGTAACCACCGGTAAAGTCGAGCCCAAAATTAAGCCCTTTTTGACTAAGCGTAAATACCGATAGCAGTACAAGTATGGCGCTCAAAAGCATGCCGGAAAAACGCAGACGTGTACCCGCCTCGCCCTTTAAAAAAATGTTAAGCATGTGCATTTACTCCTGCTTTTTTAGCCATTTTTAAATATACCGTTTGGCTTAGTACTTTTGATACGTACACGCCAGTAAATACCGAGGTTATTAAGCCAAGTGCCAATGTTATGGCAAAGCCTTTAACTGGGCCGTAACCTATTCCATATAAAATAAGCGCGGTCATCATGGTGGTTATATTGGCATCAAATATGGTGTTAGCGGCTTGCTTATAACCTTCTTGAATAGCTTGATAAGCAGAGCAGCCTTTTCTACGCTCTTCTTTTATTCGCTCAAATATAATAACGTTGGTATCTACCGCCATGCCAATGGTGAGTACCAGCCCGGCAATACCCGGAAGTGTTAACACAACCCCTGGTAATAACGATATTAGCCCCACAAGCGACGTTAAATTTAATAATAGCGCTACGTTTGCAATAAGTCCTAAGCGGCGATACCACATTGCCATAAAGGCAAGTGTAATACCCATGCCCAGCATCAATGCGGCCAAGCCGTTAGTTATATTTTCTTGACCTAGGCTTGGGCCAATTGTTTGCTCGTGCACAATAGTAACCGGTGCAGTTAGCGAGCCTGCGCGTAATAATAGTGCTAAATCGGCCGCTGCTTGTTGGCTTTTCATATTAGTAATACTAAAACGTGAACTTAAATGCTGCGCAATATTAGCCACATTTATAACTTCGCTTTTTTTAACGGTTTCACCTTTAGCGTTTTGAGAGTACTCAGAGTAAACCGTGGCCATAGGCTTACCAATATTCGCTTTTGAAAACGCTGACATGGCATCGCCGCCTTGCCCATCAAGGCTAAGTTGCACAAGGGGTTTACCCCAGTCATCGCGCCCTATTGTGGCATTATTAATATGCTCACCGGTAAAAATTGGCACTGGGTCAAGTTTGATGGTCCCGCCTGATTGCATATCAAATGTTTGCCCACCAATTTCTTTTAACTGATAAAACCCAAGTGATGCAGTTGCACCTATGATGCGCTTTGCCTCTGTTGGGTCTTGCACGCCAGGGAGCTCTATGCGTATACGGTTTTTACCTTGGCGCTGAGTGACGGCTTCGGTAATGCCTAATTCTTCTATACGTGAGCGAAGCGTTGTAAGCGTTTGGCTCATTACTTCTTTATCAAAGTTGCTTCGCCCTTGCTCTGAATAGGTGAATTTTGCATTTTTAATATCACCATTACTGGTTGTTGAAACTGCTAAATTAGCAAAGCGACTTTGTAGCTCATTGATTACCGGGGTAAGCTTTTTCGCTCCATTTGGGTGTGCATTTATTTCAAAGCCGTGCCCTGTTTGCAGCACTTTAAGGCCGTGCGCTTTTTGCTTAATAATAATTGATTTTGCTTGCTGGTACGCACTGACTAATTGCTCATCAATTGCTTTATCTAAATCTACGTCGAGTACAAATAACACACCGCCGTTTAAATCTAGTCCCAATTTTATTGGCGATAAGCCAATCTCTTGCAGCCAAAGTGGGCTCGTTGCATGCTCTACAATTTTAACTTGCGTGTGTGGGTACTGCGCCTTTATAGCCGCTTGCGCTTGTGCGCTTTTAGTTGGCTCGTTTAACAAAATATTTATAGATGTTTGATTATTTAGCCCTTGCTCAACTTTTAAACCTTGGTTATTTAAAAAAGTTACTAATGCATTAGTGCTTGGCACAGCTTGTGTTTCGCTATGAGGTGCATTGCTTACATGTAACCACGATTTATTAGGGTATAAGTTGGGTAATGCGCTAATGGCTAATAAAACCAGCACAATAAGCATGGCTATATAGCTTAATTTAAATTTAGCCATAAACGGCTTGTGATCTTTTTTTACACTTAACATGGTGTTTCCTTATTACCAGAACCGGTAACGTACTTTTTAAAAGCACAATTAATCTCAAGGCCTAAACGTAAAACGTTAAAACCTAATAAAAATTAAATAAGAAAATTAAGCGTGGTAGGTACTTACGGCGGTATAGAGTAAATTAGCGTCTTTCCAGCCGCTGAGTCGCGACTTTTTGCTATGCGTTACAAGTGTATACCATGGCTGTTGGGCAATAAACGCGTTGGGGCTTAGGTATATTTCTCTAAAAAGGGTGTGTGCAAAAAATTCAAATACAACGTCGTATTCAGGCTCACTTTGCGCGACATGTAAAAATAACGAAGAATTACTGGCCGTTAACCTAGGTTGATGAGCGTCAAACCCTGTTTGATGTGTTTTTTTGTGCTCATTTCCCTTTACTGATTTTGATATAGGCAGCGTTTTAGCTAGATCAACGCTATCAGCAAACACACTCAATGAGGTGGTTGCGGTGTTTAATTTATGTGTCGCGCACTGCGCACTACTTTGAACACTAAAAAGCGCACAAAACAGTAAAAAAGCAGATATAAACACACGAATGTTAAACATGGTTGCGTCAAACTAAAATAAGGGATGCATAGTATATATGGGCAAGTATTTAAAATACAATGCATATTAATTAAGTATTTATTTAACTGAGATCCGTAATGCGCTCTAAACACAGTACTATAAAACGCGCCGATGCAATGACCTTAAAACAAAGTATTAAAACGCTGTGGCCATACATTACTAAATTTAAAGGGCGCGTACTTTTAGCCCTTTTAGCGCTTATAGGAGCTAAAGGCGCAACTCTTTTAATGCCTTGGGCATTAAAAGAAATTATCGACTCGGTTGATAAATCAATCAATCCAGTTTTAGTTATCCCTGCATTACTATTGCTTATGTATGGTGGGCTTAGGTTTGCCAGCGTGTTTTTAGGCGAAGTAAGAGATGCGGTGTTCTCTCGTGTGACAGAGCACGCGATGCGTGATATTGGGTTAAAAGTATTTAAACATTTACACTCGCTAGAGCTTGCTTTTCATCTCGATAGGCAAACAGGTGGAATAAGCCGTGATATAGAGCGTGGTACTAGTGGGCTGAGCTTTTTAATGCGTTTTTTAATGTTTAATATTGTCCCCACCCTTTTTGAAATACTGACCGTTGCTATTATTTTTGGCTCGCTATTTTCTATTTGGTTTGCGTTAATAACTTTATTAGCGGTTGCTATTTATATTACCTTTACTGTAACAGTAACGCAGTGGCGAAACCGTTTTATACGCGAGGCAAACGCCGCCGATAACCTTAGTAACACGCGCGCCATAGACAGCCTGCTTAACTACGAGACTGTAAAATATTTTAATAACGAAGAATTTGAAGCCAAAACATACGACTCTTTTTTAGCAAATTGGGAAACCGCCCGTTTAAAAAATAGAATGTCATTGCTTGCGCTTAATTCAGGCCAAGCGTTAATAATTGCAAGCGCTATTACAGCGCTAATGTGGTTAGGTGCCAAAGAAGTGGTAACGGGCGCTCTAACAATTGGCGAACTTGTAATGATAAACGCCTACATGATCCAATTATTTTTACCGCTTAACTTTTTAGGATTTGTTTATCGAGAAATAAGACGCGCCCTAACCGATTTAGAAAACATGCTGGGCTTACTTAATAAAAAACCACAGGTAACGCAGCGGCCCCATGCTCAACACCTTTGTGTTAGCAAAGGCAATATAGCCTTCAATAATGTGAGTTTTAGTTACGATGCCAACCGCCCTATTCTTAGTAATATCAGCTTTAAAGTTAAAGCAGGCAGTAAGGTTGCCGTTGTAGGTGCAAGTGGTGCAGGTAAGAGCTCTTTGGCGCGGTTACTTTACCGCTTTTACGATATTAGCGCGGGCAGTATAACCATAGATAACCAAGCTATAGACGCCGTCACCCTCGATAGCCTGCGTAAAGCCATTGCTATAGTGCCACAAGACACCGTGCTATTTAACACCAGCATACGCGAAAACATCGCCTATGGCAGACCCACAGCAAGCGATAGTGAAATAGATAAAGCAATAGAAATGGCCCATTTAAAAGACTTTATTTCAACTTTAGCGCAAGGCGATAAAACGTTAGTGGGCGAGCGCGGTTTAAAAGTATCTGGCGGCGAAAAACAACGTATTGCAATTGCACGTGCAATTTTAAAGCAATCTCCTATTTTAATTTTTGATGAGGCGACCTCGGCGCTCGACTCGCACGCGGAGCAAGCCATTTTAAAGGCAATGCGCGATGTAACTCAAAACCACACCAGTATTGTGATTGCACACCGGCTATCAACTATAGTTGATGCCGATAACATATTAGTATTTAAAAAGGGCGAACTGGTTGAGCAAGGCACACATTCAGCGCTTTTATTACAAAATGGTCAATACGCTCAAATGTGGCAATTACAACAGCAAGATGATTAATTAACGCCATTTACTGGCGATACTGCGGCTTTACCTTTAGAATACGGCCTTGCAATTTTATTCAATAATTTACATATATTAAGGCGAAACGCAGATGGGAAGAGCTTACCAAAACAAAAAAGATTCAATGGCTAAAACTGCGGGTGCTAAAACTAAAGTTTATTCTAAGTACGGTAAAGAAATATACATTTGCGCTAAAAATGGTGGCGTAGATCCAGATGGTAACCTTGCGCTGCGCCGTTTAATCGAGCGCGCTAAAAAAGACCAGGTACCCGCACACGTTATTGAGCGTGCAATAGACAAAGCCAAAGGCGGCGGCGGTGAAGATTACGCAGCCACACGTTATGAGGGATACGGGCCAGGTAACTGTATGATTATTGTTGACTGTTTAACCGACAACAACAAACGTACGTTTGCTGATGTGCGTATTTGTTTTACCAAAGCAAACGCTAAAATAGGCGCACAAAATTCGGTATCACATTTATTTGATCACCTCGCTATTTTTGTTTTTGATGGCGATGACGATGAAGCTGTACTAGAAGCCCTTATGATGGCCGATGTTGATGTAACAGATGTAGAAGTAGAAAACGGTAAAGTGACGGTTTTTGCACCACATACAGAATACAACAACACCCGTACAGCGCTTGAAGAAATGGGTATTACAGATTTTGACGTAGATTTAATTTCGTTTGTACCACAAGTTGAAGCCCCTATTGAAGGTGAAGACGTAGAAGTAATGGAGCGCTTTTTAGCCATGCTTGAAGATTGTGACGACGTGCAAAACGTTTACCATAACGCGCAATTTTAAACTTTACTAAACGTATTTACTTTAAGCCAACAGCGATGTTGGCTTTTTTATTTTAAAAGGCTTGTGAAAATTTATGAATACCCTTGCAGAGCTTAAGTCTGGTAGGTTGAATGGTGTTACTCGCTTACAACTCGTAGAAGGCTTAACACAGTTTCCTTTAGAAATTTTAACCCTTGCAGATACCCTAGAAGTACTCGATTTATCAAACAATAATCTCACTACACTGCCAGATGAGTTTGCGTGCTTAACAAAGCTTAAGCGGGTGTTTTTATCGTTTAACCAATTTGAACATATACCTAAAGTACTCGCTAAGTGCCCTGCTTTAATTATGGTTGCATTTAAAGGCAATCAAATAACAGAGTTTGCACTAAACAGCTTACCTAAAAATATTGAATGGTTAATACTAACCGATAACAAATTAAGCGCATTGCCAAGTGACTTTGGTAATTACACACAGCTTAAAAAGCTCGCCCTTGCAGGAAATAACCTAAAACAACTACCCGCGAGTATGGCCTCTTGTACTAATTTAGAGCTAGTTAGGCTCTCTGCTAATAAACTAACAAAACTTGATAATTGGCTATTAGAACTCCCCAAACTTGCTTGGTTTGCCTTTGCTGGTAATGCATTTAATAAAGCTCAATGCTTAACTAACAGTCGTTTGCAAAACACGCCACTTGAAAATTTTCAGCTTAAAAAAGTAATTGGCCAAGGTGCATCGGGCTTTATTCATTTAGCTAAAACAGCACAGCACGATGTGGCGGTAAAATTATTTAAAGGTGCAATAACAAGCGATGGCTACCCACTTGATGAAGTAAACTGCTGTTTACAAGCAGGCTATCATAAAAACTTAATTAACGTATTAAGCTACATAGAGCAAAGCACACAGCTTGGTTTAGTAATGGAGCTAATAGATACACGCTTTGCTAATTTAGGTTTGCCGCCAAGTTTAGAAACCTGTACGCGCGATACCTTTAATACACACTGTCACTATTCGCCTGAGGCAATTTATAAAGTTGCCCAGCAAATGATAAGCACCCTTGCCCACTTACATGCTAACAACGTAAGTCATGGCGATATTTACGCACACAACACCATGATAAATGAACAATATGACGTTTTATTTGGTGATTTTGGTGCTGCAACAAATTTAGCCATGCTTACTCAAGAAGAAAAAAAACGCATAGAACTTATAGAAGTCCGCGCTTTTGGTTGTTTAATTGAGGACTTGCTAAGCACTGTTAGCGCTGCAGATAAGCAAAACGAACTGTTTAATAAAATGTCCGATATAGCAGCGCGTGCTATAAATACGGATATTGCATCGCGGCCTAATTTTAAAGAGCTAAGCGTTTTATTAAACGAGTGGGTATAAATCAATCAAAATAAAAAAGCCTGCATAATGCAGGCTTGGTTGGATAAAGCTAAACTTTTACAGGGTCAATTATAAGTACTGACCTAATGCTTTAACTTGGTCTAACATGCGGTTTGAGAAACCCCACTCGTTGTCGTACCAAGCCATTACTTTAACTAGTTTGCCATCAGCTTTAGTTTGCGTTGCATCAAAAATTGATGACGCAGGGTTGTGATTAAAATCAATAGATACAAGCGGAAGCTCGTTGTACTCTAAAATTTCTTTCATTGAACCTGTTGCTGCGGCTTTCATTACTTCGTTGATTTCTTCAGCAGTTGTTTCGCGCTTAGTGATAAACGTAAAATCAACTAAAGAAACATTGATAGTAGGTACACGTACCGACATACCGTCTAATTTACCCGCAAGCTCAGGAAGTACTAAGCCAACAGCTGCAGCAGCACCTGTTTTAGTTGGGATCATAGACTGTGTTGCACTACGTGCACGGTATAGATCTGGGTGATAAACGTCAGATAAGTTTTGATCGTTTGTATAAGCATGAATTGTAGTCATGCTACCTTGCTCAATACCTACTGTGTCGTTAATTGCTTTTGCAATTGGCGCTAAACAGTTAGTAGTACATGATGCGTTAGAGATAATGTTGCTATCAGCGTTAATTACATCGCTGTTAACACCGTGTACTACCGTTGCATCTAAATCTTTACCAGGAGCAGACACAATTACTTTTTTAGCACCTGCTGTAATGTGCTTAGCTGCGTCTTCACGCTTAGTGAAAAAACCAGTACATTCTAAAACGATATCTACGTTTAACTCTTTCCACGGTAAGTTTGCAGGGTCACGCTCTTGAGTCAAAGTAATTACGTCATCACCAATCAGCATAGTGTTATCTGATAACGTTACTTTTTGAGAAAATTGACCGTGAACTGAGTCAAATTGTGTTAAATGCGCATTTACGTTAGCCGGTGCTAAATCGTTAATTGCTACAATTTTAATTTCACTGTTTTGTGCTGACTCGTAAAGTGCACGTAGTACGTTGCGACCGATACGGCCATAGCCATTAATTGCTACATTAATCATTTTTAGACTCCTATTTAACTTCACTTGCTTGTCGAGCAAGCGCTTCAATGGCTTGCCAGTCTTTGTTTTCAATTAGTTGCTTATCTAGCATCCACGTACCACCAACACAAATAACGTTATTAAGCGCTAAGTAATTAGGGGCTGTTGCTAGGCTAATACCACCGGTTGGGCAAAAAGTAATGTGCGGCAATGGCCCGCCAATCGACTTAAGCATTGCCGTTCCGCCTGCAGCCTCTGCAGGGAAGAATTTTAAGTACTTAAAGCCATGGCTTGCTAACTGCATTACTTCGCTTGCAGTTGCTGCACCCGGTAAAAAGGGAATGTCTGAATCTTTAGCTAATGCTAATAATTCATCACTTACACCTGGGCTTACCATAAAATCAGCGCCTGCTTCTACTGAAGCGTCAAAGCTTGCTTTATCAACCACTGTACCTGTACCAACGTAAGCTTCTGGAACTTCTGCTTTCATTAGTTTTACAGCTTCCACTGCAACAGGCGTGCGTAGCGTAATTTCAAGGGCTTTTAAGCCACCGTTGTATAACGCTCTAGCGAGTGGTGCTGCATCTTCTAGTTTTTCGATTACAACCACTGGCACCACAGGTGCCGACGCTAAGATTTTTTCAATACTCATTACTTGTTCCTCATTACCCAGTGTGTGGCAATTATTATTCAAGTCCAAAAGCACTCGCACCTAAATCGGCGCTGCTTACAATATTTCTAAATCCAGTAAATAACTCTCGGCCGGTACCAAAGGTTAAGCTTGGTTGGCTAAGTTGTAGTTCACGCTTAGCAAGCTCTTCGTCGCTAACATGTACTTTTAATATTCCGTTTGGCGCATCCAGTGTTACTAAATCGCCTTCAAGAATTTTTGCAATAATGCCACCTTCAACAGCTTCTGGCGCTAAGTGAATAGCAGCAGGCACTTTACCTGATGCGCCCGACATACGGCCATCAGTCACAATGGCTACTTTAAAGCCTTCGTCTTGAAGTGTTGCCATTACTGGCGTTAATTTATGAAGCTCTGGCATACCTTTCGCTTTAGGGCCTTGCTCTTTAAGCACGGCAATAAAGTCTTGGTTTAACTCGCCACGGCTGTATGCCTCTTGCAGTTCGCCTTGTGAGCTAAATACTTTAGCTGGGGCTGTTACTACTTGGTGCTCAGTGGCTACAGCAGAGACTTTAATGACTGCTTTACCTAGGTTACCCGTAAGTAGTTGTAGGCCGCCTTGCTTGCTAAATGGATTGCTAATTGGACGCAGTACTTCTTCATCGAGTGAGTTTTCTGGGCAATCTACCCATTTAACTTTTGAAGGGCCTGTTGAGTTGCTCATAATTAAGCTGTCGTCTTTATCTAAACGCGGCTCCATCATGTAAGGCGCTAAACCTTCACCAAGCATTGTTTTAACATCAGTATGCAAGTAACCTGCGCCGGCTAATTCACGCATTAAGAAGCCCATACCGCCTGCGGCTTGGAAATGGTTTACATCGGCTGAGCCGTTAGGGTAAATACGCGTAAGTAGTGGTACAACTTCTGATAAATCAGACATGTCTTTCCACGTTACTTGAATACCCGCCGCTTTTGCGATAGCAACAATATGAATAGCGTGGTTAGTTGAGCCACCTGTAGATAGCAAGCCAACTAAACCATTAATAATGGTTTTTTCGCTGATTACATCTGCTAAACACGGGCTTTCTTTATCATCTGTAAGCTGCTTAAGCATGGTTTCTACAGCATTACCTGTTAAACCATCGCGAAGCTCAGTGTAAGGGTTAATAAACGAGCTACCTGGAAGGTGTAAGCCCATTATTTCCATTAACATTTGGTTTGAGTTAGCAGTACCGTAAAACGTACAAGTACCTGCGCTGTGGTACGAGGCGCTTTCAGCTTCAAGTAAGTCTTCACGGCTTACTAAACCTTGTGCAAATTTTTGGCGAATACGTGCTTTTTCTTTGTTAGGAATACCAGATTGCATTGGCCCAGCAGGTAAAAAGAATACCGGTAAGTGACCAAAAGATAAGGCACCAATTAATAAACCTGGGACAATTTTGTCACATACGCCTAAACAAAAAACGCCGTCAAATACGTCATGCGATAGTGATACCGCCGTAGACATAGCAATTACGTCGCGAGAAAAAAGCGATAATTCCATGCCGTCTCGCCCTTGCGTAACGCCATCACACATTGCTGGTACACCGCCTGCAACTTGGGCAGTGGCGTCGTACTTAGTAGCAAGGTCTTTAATTAAATCAGGGAAATCTTTGTATGGCACATGGGCCGAAAGCATATCATTATATGAGTTGATAATAGCAAGATTTGGCTGCTCATCAGCCTTTAAGCGCGCTTTGTCGTCGCTGCTACACGCAGCCATAACGTGAGCGATGTTTCCGCAGCCTAGCCCGGCACGGACTCTTGTTTGTTTTTTTGCGTGCGAAATACGATCTAAATAATCTTGACGGGTTTGTTTACTGCGTTCAATAACGCGTTGGGTGACTTCTTCAATGCGAGGGTGCAACATAATTTAGCTCATCTCTATTAGTTAGAGGAAAAAGGCTCAGTAGCAATTACAGACTCCACGTAAATAACTGCACTGAGCATCTTTGATTTACCCGTTCAAAGGTACGCTACCAGGGAGCCTCTCACAACAACCCTGACACCGGTGTCACTGTATTAACGCATAGCATTGACACCGGTGTCAACCCTGAGTAACAAAAATAGTGTAAAATTTTAACGTGACCAATTAATGACCATGCTAATTTTAGTTTATTTGCTAAAATCCGCACAAAAAAAACCCGAATAAGCGTCACTCAAATTCGGGTTACTGTGAAAAACAAAAAAGGGGGTTATTTTATTGCAGCAGTAGACTCGCGGGTAATTAAACGTGATTCTAGCGTTACCTGATATGGCTGCTCCTGTGGCTGCGAAATATGCGATATAAGCTGCGTAACAGCTTGTTTAGTCATTTCTTCAACAGGTTGTGCAATAGTCGTTAAGCCCGGCCATATATGGCGAGCAATTGGTGCATTATCAAACCCTGCAATAGAAATATCATCGGGTACGCGTAATTGGCGCTGTGTGGCAAGTTTTAATACCGCCGCCGCCATGTAATCGTTTGATGCAAATACCGCAGTAGGACGTGGCGATAAATCTAAAATGCTGCGCGCACTGTCTACACCTGAGTGATAACTAAAGTTACCCTCTTCTACTAAGCGCTCGTCAAATTCTATACCGTGGCTTGCCAACGCTCGCCTGTAACCTTTAAAGCGCTGTTGCGTAGCACTGTGATCAGGGTGGCCTTTAATAAAAGCAATCGACTTATGACCAAGCGAAATTAAGTGCTCGGTTATTTCATAAGCGCCCTGCTCGTCGTTGCTGCGCACTGAAATTGAATCATCTTCTAGCAGCGCCGATGCAACCCGTGCATAGGGTATTTTTTTAGCTTTTAAAAAATTAGCGAGCTTTTCAAAATCACCAAATGGCGGGGTCAGTACTACGCCATCTAAACGCGAGGTTTGTAATAACTGCTCTATATCGTTAATTAAATCATCGCCACGTAATTCGCACGGGTGTATTAGTAAGTTGTAGTTATTTTCTTTACAGGCAGCAAGTGCACCTGTTTGCACTCGCGTTATATAACTTTTACTGGGGTTGTCGTATAAGCAGCCAATAATAAAGCTGCGATTTTGCGCAAGCCCGCGTGCTATTGGGTTAGGCGTGTAATCAAGCTCTTTAAATACTTTAAGTACTTTTTCTCGCGTAGCTGCACTCACGTTAGGCTCATTATTTAAAACCCGCGACACGGTTTTTTTAGAAACGCCTGCATGGCTTGCTACGCTATTTATGGTTACTTTTTTCATTTGTTCATTATCCAAATACAACCATTAAGCAAATTTACTTGCTGTTATATAAACACGCACCCGCCCCAATTAGCGGTATGTTATCTTGTGTTACTAAAGTAACTGGAATTTGCCCTGCATATTGCGACATAACCCCTTTTTGCGAAAAACGCTCTACAAAACGGCTTTCAAGTAATCGTGTTTGCATGCGCGGTAAAATACCGCCGCCTATAAATAGGCCACCTAATGCGCCATATACTACCGCTAAATCGCCTGCCACACTGCCAATCCAGTCACAAAACTGATTAAGCGTTGCATCGCACACTTCACACTCGCCACTGTTCGCAAGGCTACTAATTTGTGCTGCATCTAAATTTTTAGCTGTAACCCCTTTCACGGCTGCCATTGCTTTGTATAAATGGGCAATACCTGGGCCTGAAAAAACAGTTTCTATAGATACATGAGGGTGCTCTTTACGAAGCTCGTTAATTAATAAAGCGTCTAGCTCGTTTACAGGAGCAAGCGACATATGCCCGCCCTCAGAGCTTAATACTGCAGTTGACTGCGCTGTACGCACTAAACACGCAGCACCAAAGCCAGTACCTGGGCCCATAACACCAATGTTTGCATTTGCATCGGCTTGACCAGGCTTAATAGTAATGTTTTGCGTTGAGTCTAAATAAGGCGCTGCATAAGCAAATGCAGCAAAGTCATTAATTACTTCTAATTGTGTTAAATTAAAATGTGCTTTAAATTCACTAACACTAAAGTGCCAACCTAAATTGGTTAAATGCACTTGGCCTGCTTTTATAGGGCCTGCAACAGCTAAACATGCCTGAGTTGGCGTAACATGAGGAATCGTTGTTAGGTATTGTTCAAGTGCACTTTCTAAAGAGCCAAAATTAGCACTGGGAAATATGTTAATATGCTCAATAACAAATTGGTTAGTTTGCTCATTAAAGTCGGTAATTAATGCAAAGCGCGCATTGGTGCCACCAATATCGGCAACTAGGATAGGGTTAAACTGGGCAGAAGAATTTTGGCTCATGGTATTATCTCTTTTGTGTAAGCGGCTTATGCTTATTATTTTACAACGGCTATGCGTTGTTATTTATACACTTTGAGCTATCACCTCAAAGTAGCTATCACAGTAAAAAGGCTGCTATATAAAATAGCAGCTAATACGTTTTGACAACAAAATGATAAAACATTGGCATTATGACACCGGTGTCAGGATTAGATCAATAATAAATCGCAAAAAGCTTGAAATAATTCACTAATAGTCGAAAATGACACAATTATTTAGCATTTAATTAAGTTGTAACAATGAAAGGTAAAGCCACCTCATTTGACATTGCCCATTATGCAGGGGTTTCACAATCAACTGTATCTCGCGCTTTACGTAACAGCCCCCTTGTTAATGAAGAAACACGCAAACGCGTCCACGACATAGCAAAACAACTTAACTATAAAGTTGATAAAAATGCCAGCAACTTGCGTACTCAGCAAAGTAGTACCCTTGCGCTATTGTTGTTTGAAGACCCAACATCAGATGAATCACAAATAAATCCATTCTTTTTATCAATGCTGGGCAGTATTACCCGTGCGTGTGCAAAAGAAGGTTACGACTTATTAGTGTCGTTTCAATCAGCTAGCGCCGATTGGCAAGCCGACTACGAAGACAGCCACAGAGCCGATGGTATTATTTTGCTCGGCTATGGTGATTACATAGACTTTCAGCCAAAATTTAAAACCTTGCTTGACCAAAACACTAAGTTTGTGTGCTGGGGCGCCACAGTAGATAACCGCCCAGATCTTACTGTATGCTGCGACAACTACGGCGGGGGCAAACTAGCCGCTGGCCATTTAATTGCCCATAGCCGCACCGATTGCGCGTTTATCGGTGATGCATCTGATCACAGCCCAGAATTTTTTGCCCGCTTTCAGGGGTTTAAAGATGAGCTACTTACTAGTGGTATAACCATTAATGAGCGAAAAATGGCCAATGCTATTTCTACTGAAGAGTCTGGTTATCATGCTACGCGCTCACTTATTGCTAATAACATAAAATTTAACGCCTTATTTGCCGCTAGTGATTTAATTGCCATTGGTGCAATTCGCGCTTTAAAAGAAGCCAATATTAATGTTCCTAACGAAGTGGCCGTGGTCGGTTTTGATAACATAGCCATTGCAAGCTACATAAACCCACCGCTTACAACCATAGCGCAAGACACCACCGTCGCAGGGCAAATGTTAGTAGAGAACTTACTTAAATTAATACGTGAAGAAGAAGTGCAAAGCACCCTTTTACCACCGGTATTAATTGCCAGAGGGTCTAGTTAAGAATTTATCACTCCACTCCATTGTGCTTATTAAACATTAAACCCCCACTTAGTTACAAAAAAGCCACGGCTGTTAACCGTGGCTTTAATTTTACATTTTGAACTAGCCTTATTTTAAAGCTTTCTCAACAACGGGATAATGATCCCAAACTTGTTTGTCGCTCAATGAACGGACTAATTTAATATACTCGGCATGAGTCCATGCCAATGGTGTTGCTGAATTAGTCCCCTCGCCTAGCTCATAACCTGCTTTGTTAACCCCTACACCATCCCATACTTGCTCTGGTAACATAAGGCCATTATTAGCAAATTGCTCTAAGCCTTTTACATAGCTGTTTTTAATTTGCGCCTGTTTAGCATCATCCAGAGCGTTGTTTGCATTAGCTGCTGCGATTTCGTAATGCCCGCGTTCACCGGTGAAAAATGGCCATACACGCCCACGTTGGCCTGGTGTATTACTACCACCCTCAGCATAGTTTGTGCCTTTAACTTCATCTTCACCGTAGCCATCATTGCCATAGCGGCGGTAGCCTGCAAAAGTGCCGCTGCCATCGTCAAAGCTAAAGCTGTATTTTACTTGTAGGTTATCTTCAAGTGTTTCATCGTCATACTCAGGTAGTGTCTTAACGATGCTTTCATCATTTGCACCGCGTACGCCATAGCGTACTAACTCTAAAAAGCCGCCATCTAAAATTTGCTTTTTATTAAACCCTTCGCGGCCATTATTAGCGTTAATTTTAGTGTTTGAGTTTGCATCGGTATCTTGGCCTATACGAATAAAGTATTCGCCATCGCTATTCTCGCCTTTTAAGTTACCTTCGGTAGTAAACATTTGCGATTCAATATCGCTGCTGTATTTTTTAGCCGTGGCAAGGTAGCGCTGCGCGTTTTTATCATCGCCACTAAGCGTTGCGATATCGCTTGCGGTAATAAGGCCTGCTACTATTGCCGCAGTTGTAGATGGCGAATAACCGCTTTGCTCTTCCCAGCGCTCTTGTTGTGTTGCCGGTGGTGTAATTTGTGTGTCGTTCCACAAAATTTTAGCAAGTCCGCCCTCTACTAAAAAATCTGCCGCTGGTTTTAACATTTTGCCGTACCAGCTTTTTAGCTCTTCATCGCTAAGTACGTTGGCTTTATGTAACTTCCATGCCAGCATGATAGGCATAGCAGTTTGATCAAGCTGTACGCCTACCCATTCTAACTCACCATCGACGTGTGTTTTTTGTAAAAACCAGCCTGTATCGCCTTTATTACCTGGTGTTTTGCTGTTTACTTGCACTTTTTCAAGGTATTCGAACGCTGTTTTTGCTGTGGCAGTATCACCAAGCGCCATAAATGCCATGGCTACTTGATAAAAATCGCGCACCCATACCGCTTTATAACCCGTAGAACCCTCTTTGGCTGAAACCGTTTCGCCCCATGGGTTAGATAAAGAAGCAATTAATGCCCCTGCGTGTGTTTTATCTTCTTGTGCTTTTAGTACCATGGTGCTGGTGTATAAAAGCTTACCGTTATCGGCTGTTTGTTCAACCATGGTATTAAGCGGTTTTAGGCTTTGTAGGTAATCTTCCCAGCCTAGCGCTTCTCCTTTGCCGTTGTAGTGATCGAGCACCGCTTGGTACCCTTTTGCCAAACTTTTTTCGCCTTGCTGAATACTTTGCTGCTGCGTTTTACCAAAGCTCAGGGCTAAATCAAAAGTGGTATTTGCACTTATCTCGCCAAGCTCTGCAAGCATGCTTACATTACCAGCAGTTTCGCCGGTATTTGTGTATTGGGTAGTTATAGATTGCGTAGTTTTAAGTGCATTAATGCCGTCACTTTTTCCTGTAAACCCTACCGTTTTTGCTTTAAATGGTGATGCGGATTGAAGTGATAGATAGTTATCGTTTTCCCATGCTACTAGGCCTTGCTCTGTTGTTTTAGCAAAGTCACCTAAGCCGTTATTATTAATGTACGGATTAACAGACACATACGCTTTTAGCCCTTCAAGCTCAGTATTAAATACGCTGCGTACAAACAGGGTTTGCCCATCTGGGTCAGTAAATATGTGTTTTTCTAGGCTAAAGCGGCCTTGTTTATCAGTGCTTGTTACTTTATAAGCCAGCGATAACGGGCGACCTTGTGCATCTTTATGTAAGTAATCAATGGTGACATTTAAATCATCCACTTCACTAACGGTAAAATCTTTACCTGTTACTATAAATTGCATGTCTTTTATTTGTGCTTGGTGAATAAGCCCAAACATGGTTTCGGTGATCATCCCTTTAGCAATTGAAAACCATACTTTAGACACATCCCCCGTTGCAGCTGCATCAGTGTATTGGCCGTTTTGGTATTGCTCGTATGATGTACCAATACCTGTTTTACCCGCATAAGCCCAAAAAGGCTCTGCACCTGGGGCGCCTGGTGCCGATGTAACCTGTGCTGTGGTACTTTCGTTAGTTGTGCTTGTGTTTTGAGCACCGCAAGCCGTTAAACCTAACGTTAAAAGAGAGGCGGTTATAAGGTTATATTTTTTCATTGTGTGTCCTTAATGAGAATTTTTAACGCGCATTACTGCAACAGCAGCAACAACAAACGAAGCTGCACCAATTAATAATGCGTAAATAGGCTGATTAGAAAATACGTGGCGTAAAATAAGCCCTAAAACACTGGCGGCAAGTAACTGAGGTATAACTATAAAAAAGTTAAAAATCCCCATATAAACGCCCATTTTGTTACTCGGTAGTGCGTTACTTAACATGGCATACGGGAGTGATAAAATAGACGCCCAAGCAAACCCTACGCCTATCATAGGTATAAGTAGCATTTTAGGGTCTTGAATGAACATGAAGCTTGCAAGACTTAACGCGCCCAGCAATAAATTAAAGCAATGCGCGCCTTTTAATCCCATTTTTTTAACTAAAAACGGAATACACATAGCGGCAATTGCGGCAAATCCATTGTAAGCGGCAAATAAAATACCCACCCAATCTGCACCATCGTTAAATGCTTTAGAAGTTGCATCGCTACTACCATAATGAAAGCTTGTTACTGCAGCGGTGGTATAAATCCACATAGCAAATAAAGTAAACCAGCTAAAAAACTGCACCCAGGCAAGCTGCTTCATGGCCTCCGGCATAGTAAATACATCTTGTACTACTTGGTAAAAACCACCTTGGGTTTTATTCGCACTTTTAAGCGCCGCTGCAATCCACTGCACAATACCAAACGCTAATAAACCACCAGCAAGTAGGTATAATTCTTTTTCAAGGGATAAGCCCATGACTAATGCAAGAGTTGCTAAACCCAGTACCACAAAAATAATGGCACCTTTAATAAAGTTAATATCAACCACTTTGCTTGTAGTAGGTTGAGCGCTTTGCTTTTCAAAAGCCGCTAATTGCTCAGGGCTGTATTCTTTAGTACGTGCTACGGTCCAGAGCACGGCGACAAGTAACACCACCCCGCCCCAATAAAATGAGTATTTAACAGATTCAGGAATTTGCCCTGGGGCTGCGGTATTACTTACATCAAACCAGTTGGTCATCATCCATGGTAGCGCTGAGGCTAACACCGCCCCAATACCAATAAAAAAGCTTTGTAAACCGTAGCCTGTCGCGCGTTGCTTTTCTGGCAAGTTATCACCAACAAGTGCTCTAAACGGTTCCATGGTTACGTTGATTGACGCATCCATGATCCATAACATACCCGCGGCAATCCAAAGCGTTGGTGAATGCGGCATAATAAATAGTGAAAGCGTTGTTAACACTGCGCCTATAAAAAAGAACGGACGACGGCGGCCAAAGCGCCCCCAGGTTTTATCACTCCAATAGCCTATAATAGGCTGAACAATTAAGCCTGTAAGTGGGGCTGCAACCCATAAAATGGGAATATCATCAACTTGTGCGCCTAATGTTTGAAATATTCGGCTCACATTGCCGTTTTGCAGGGCAAAACCAAATTGTATGCCTAAAAAGCCAAAGCACATGTTCCATATTTGCCAAAAACTTAAATTTGGCTTATCGGTATTATTATTTTGATTATTCATTATTAGCCTTATTTGTTAATACTGCGCTGCTAAATGCATCAAGTGTGAGGTTAAATGTAGCGCCTTGCGGGTGAGCTTTAAGCTCGGTGGTGTGATTTTCAAGTAAATCATTTAATAGCGTATTTTCACTCACTGCACCTAATTGTGCCTTTGATAAATTAACCGTAAATGTTTGTGGCTTCTCACTAAAGTTACTTAACACATACACACTTTGCTGGCCTAAAGAGCGGGTAAAACCAACAACACGTTCACTTCCTACAAGGTTAAGTGCCGACATTTCTCCGCCTACTACAGCAGGTAAACTATTCAGTGACATAACCGCTTTGTAGTAATCACGAAGTGCTATTTGCTCTGCGGTTAAATTAGCGCCATCAAATTTTCCGTTATTCATCCATGCTTGGTGCGCTGGGACGCCAATGTAGTCAAAAATACTGGTACGTGTCGGCGCTCCAAACCCCGCCTTTTCAGAGCCATCTTCTCCCACATCTTGAGCAAAATATAAAAGTGTTGGCGCGCGGCTAATTAAATTAGAAACAACTAAAGCAGGTTTACCCCACTGGGCATTACCCGCAAAATCCGGGCTTGCGATTCGTTGCTCGTCGTGATTTTCTAAAAAGTGCAGCATGTGTTGCTCTATATCGAGCACACTTTGATGCGCATCAAAAATACTATTGGCAGGTTGTTTAAGTTGCATTATCGCTTTTAAGGTATCGTAAAAGCCGACTTTATCGTAAAGGTAATCCATTTTACCTTGCTGAATATAGGCACGGTACATTAACGGGTTATATACTTCGGCCAATAAAAACGCATCGCTTTTTTGCATTTTTATTGACGAATTTAAAAAGCTCCAAAATTCAACCGGTACCATTTCGGCCATGTCGTATCTAAAGCCATCAACGCCTTTGTCTAACCAAAAAAGTGCAATGTCTCTAAATTTGTACCAGCTATCTGGTAGCTCTTTATCTTGCCAAAACGCATAATGAGCACGGTAATCTTTGTCTTTATAGTCGTTTGGCAGCTGAGCAAAATCGTAGCTACCATCAGGCTTTACGCCATAATTTACTTTTACTGTTTCGTACCAATCGTTAATGTCGGGTTTTGGTGCACGGGCACCGTTACCTGTCCATTTAGCAGGTGTTTCATCAAAAAAGCCATCCGCAAGTGGGTGAGCCTTTCCCCCTAACACGGTATAAGTTGTAGAGGTAGGCACTTGAAATGACTGCCCAGGCACATAGTAAAAGTTGTTATTTTTATCGTACGTTTTACTGGTGTCGTCTTGTGCGCCGAAATCCTCTACGCCTTTAGGCTTTCCAAGTGATTGATAATTACGGGCAACATGGTTAGGCACTATATCAATAATGACTTTCATACCGTGGCTATGTGTACGCTCAATAAGCTGGCTAAACTCCCCCATGCGGTTTGTTACATTAACGGCTAAATCGGGGTTAACATCGTAGTAATCTTTAATTGCGTACGGTGACCCTGCGCGACCTTTTACTACATCGGGGTCATCTTGTGAAATGCCGAAGTCGGTATAATCGCCCACTAACGCGTGGTGTAATACACCGGTATACCAAACGTGCGTGGTACCTAGCTCTTTAATGCCTTTGAGGGCTGCATCGTTAAAGTCGGCAAATTTACCTACGCCGTTTTGCTCTTTAGTGCCCCATGGCACATTGGCTGTTTCGGTATTGCCAAACAAACGGGTAAATACTTGATATACAACCGGCTTGGTAAGCTCATTTTGCGTGTGGGCAGGTGCTTGCTGTTGTTCAGGTTTGTTATTTTCTGAACACCCTGTAGCAATAAGTGCACTACACAGTACTGCGGGTACATAAACTGATTTTTTCATTGTGTGTCTTTTTTGTCAGTATTGTTATTAACTTTATACTAAAGATTACTGCAGCAACCATACAGTTGCTGCATACGTATTCAGGTCACTATTGTGGCGTATTTATAACGAGTACCGTTGCGCTCATCGCTGGTAATTCAATAGTTTTGCCAAGCTTTTGTGTTTTTTGAGTAAATAAATTAAATGCTGTTGTGCTGTTAGGCATTACCTCTTGCATATACTCAATATTTTTTTGTAGCGCTTGTGTGTTTTTATTCATAAATACCAACACTGTTTGCTCATCGCTAATACGCGTATAACTATAAACCCCTTGTTGAGGCGTAAAATGTACAAGCTTTCCTTTATCTAATGCTGAGCTGTTTTTTCTAAAGTTAAGCAGCGTACTGATGGTGTTATGCATCTCTTTTTGCTGTTTTGTTAAGCCCTCTTTGGTAAAGGCATTACGAGTTTGCCCTTCAAATCCACCCGGGAAGTCGATTCTAATATCACCATGGTCTTTACTTGGGGTGTTATCTAATAGTACTTCCGTACCGTAATACATTTGCGCTATGCCACGTGTAGTTAAAAACAAGGTCATCGCCATTTTTGTTTTGGCTACATCTTGACCAAGCTCAGTGTAAACACGGCTCATATCGTGGTTATCGGCAAATACCATAATGTTATTTGTATCAGGGTATAAAAAGTCATTAGCTAACGATTCATATACTTTAATCCAACCCGTGTTCCAGCTTTCATCTTCATTTAGCGCTTGAATTACCGACTCTTGCAACGAAAAGTCCATCACGCTTGGTAAGCTTGATGTATAGCCATCTTGGTTATGCTTGCCACGTTGCCAGTAAGAGGCAATAGCAGGGTTAGACGTCCACTCTTCTCCAACAATATTAAAATCTGGGTACTCTTGCATTATGGCTTTTGTCCAATCACTCAAAAATGCTTTATCTGAGTAAGAGTAGGTATCAACACGTATGCCGCTTAAATCGGCGTATTCTATCCACCAAATCGCATTTTGAATTAAGTATTCACTTAACAGTGGTTGGCGCTGATTTAAATCAGGCATGGTTTCTACAAACCAGCCATCGTTAAACTGGCGCTTGTCGTATTCACTGGCGTGTGGGTCTTGTATGGTTTGGCGCGCATGGCTGGTGGCATTTTTGCCTTTATTAAACTCACCATTAAAGTTAATCCAATCTTTAGTTGGTTTATCTTTAACCCAAGTATGCTCAGAGCCAAAATGGTTAAGGACCATATCCATTACTAGCCCTATACCCTGCTCTTTTGCTTTTACTGATAACGTTTTGTATAGCTGGTTTGAGCCCATTCGTGGGTCAACCTTATAAAAGTCTGTAATTGCATAGCCATGATAAGAATAGTTAGGCATGTTGTTTTCAAGCACAGGGGTTAGCCAAAGCTGTGTTACGCCTAAGTCGTTTAAATAGGGAAGCGCGTTTATAACGCCCTGAATATCACCACCGTGGCGCCCACCTTTTATACTCGGGTTTGCCGCTTCTAACATGCTTTGGACGGTATCGTTTTGTTTATCACCATTAGCAAAGCGATCTGGGTTAATTAAATAAAGCGTATCAGCTGATGTAAACCCTTGACGCTGAGCGCTGTTTTTATCTCGCTCAAGAAGTGGAAACTCAAAGTTATTGCTTGTTTCGCTGCTATTAAATTCAAGCGTTCCGGCTTTAGCGGCGTCGGTAATGGTAATATTTAAAAATACATAATTTGGATTGTCGGTACGAGTTACTTTATTTAACTTAACGCCGTTGTATTTAGCTAATTTAATTTGCTCGTTTGCAATGTTTTGCTCATGAACCATGATGGTAATCGTGTTTTTGTTCATGCCAACCCACCAATTAGCTGGCTCAACGTCAAGTGCGTAGCTAATGGTTGGTAAAGTACAGGCACTTACAAGTAAAAGTTTTTTTAAAAGTTGCATCATCAGGCCTTTTTAATTTTTGCTAAAAAATCTTTATGAGTGGGTAATTGATCTACCGTTGAGGTAATAAGCGTTTTTAGTGTTGAAAATAAATCGTTTAGTTGTTCACTACTGAGTGAGTCAACAATGCTGTTGTAATCTTCGGGGATAAGTCCTTGGCCAATAAATACCTGTTGCCAGGCAACTTCGGCAAATAATTCGTCGTTTTCGCGCACTACTTTGCCGGTTTGCTTAAATAATTTGAGCTTATGGGCCAATGAGTCAGGAATGTCCATTTGCTTACATTGTCGCCAAAATGGGGAGTCTTCTCGTGCTGTTAGTGTGTAATGCAATATTATAAAATCACGAATGTGCTCAATTTCTATCACGCTTTGCTTATTAAATTCAGTAACTAAAGCTTCGCTTATGCCATTGTGTGGAAACAGCTTTATTAAACGGGTTACGGTACTTTGTATTAAATGAATACTGGTAGACTCTAGCGGCTCTAAAAAGCCACTGGCAAGGCCAACCGATACCACATTTTTATGCCATTGTTTTAACCGCCGTCCTGTTTTAAATTTTATCACCCGCGGCTCAGTCATTGGCTCAGCGGGTAAATTATTTAATAATAACTGCGTTGCCGCATCGTCAGATAAATAACGACTACAGTACACCAAGCCATTTCCTATTCGGCTTTGCAGCGGTATTTGCCACTGCCAGCCTGCGCTGTGTGCAATTGAACGCGTATAAGGTTTTAGCTCGCTAGTACCTTGAGACTGCACCGCCACGGCGCTATCACAGGGTAAATAATGAGACCAATCGACAAAACCGGTGTTAAGGGTTTGCTCTATGAGTAAGGCGCGCTGCCCTGTCGCGTCTATAAAAAGGTCGCCGTTTATCTGCTGTGTGTTATCAAGGGTTAATGATTTTATATTTCCTGAGAGAGGGCATTGTTCAACCTGCTCTATTTTGGCATCAATATGCTCAACACCGCGTGATGTTGCGAGGTTTTTTAAAAACTCAGCATATAACGTTGCGTCAAAGTGATACGCATAACTCAAGCCAGGCAATTGTGTATTAGGTATGGTATTTAAGGGTGCAAATTTATGCTGTTTAGCCGCTTGGTAGTTAAGAGAAAAATCCCATAAGCTTTCTTCTGCACCGCTAATATGCCCTTTTACCCAAAAATTGTAAAAATCGCAAAAGGGGAAGTCTTTTCCAAATGAGCCAAAAGCATGCATGTAGCTATGAGAGGGGGTTTTCCAATTTTCGAACTCAATTCCTAATTTTATAGATGCATTTGTAGCGTTTATAAAATCTTGCTCGTTTATACCCAGTGCATTGTTAAGTTGAATAATAGGCGGAATTGTTGCTTCACCCACGCCTATAGTGCCAATAGTACTTGACTCAATAAGGGTTATTTTAATTACTTTACCTAACACTTTATTAAGCAAGGCGGCTGTTATCCACCCTGCCGTGCCCCCGCCTGCGATTACGACGTGTTTTATTGGTTTCATATTATTGTCCACGTTTACAGTTTAAAGCTTTGTTAAGTTTGATAAAATTTAGATAAAGTAGCTATAAAAAAGCCCTTGTAAAACAAATTACAAGGGCTCCTACACACAACCTTTATTATAGCTTGTAGCTAAAGCCTAACAAGTAAGTACGACCGTAATCTTGGTAGTCACGAACTTGTAGCGCGTTATCGCCAGAAAGCGATGTAAACGGCTCTTCTGTTAAGTTTTGAACTTGGAACTGAATTGATAACCCTTCAAGGCTTTCAACACCGGCCTCACTAAAGTCGTAGCCAGCTTGGATGTCCCAAATTGTTTCGCCTAGGATATCCACTTGCTCGGTATCAAAACCTAGCCCGTATACATCACCTTTAAAGGCACTACGTTTACGCATGCTGGTACGCAGTTGAATACCATTCATTTCGTAGTAAACCGTTAAGCTTTGAATTTTGTCAGACAGACCAGGTAGCTCGTACTCATTGCCGTTTTGATCTTCAATATCAGACTCAATACCTGTATGGCTTGCAATTAAACCAAAACCTTCAAGTGATGGGTGGAAAATTTTAAATGGCAATGCTAGAGATAGCTCGTAACCGTATAGGTCGCCGCCACCGCCATTTACTTTACCACTGCCAGTACCTTCAGAAGTAGCAGGTATTTCACCTGTTGATGGGTCAGCAACGCCCGACATATCAATTTCGTATGTGCCGTCAAAAATCCACTGGGTTAAGTCTTTATAGAAAAACGCAGCAGAGAAGTAACCTTCATCGCTAAAGTAGTTTTCGTACGTTAAATCGTAACCAGTTGCTTCTTTAGGCTCTAGGTTAGGGTTACCACCCGATACAGACCAAAAGTTACCGTTTTCATCAGGCGTTGTGTTGTATGATGCATCAATAGATGAGTTCATCTCGTCCAAACGGGCGCGTGAGATTGTTTTAGCTGCACCAAAACGTACTGTTTGCTGCTCATCAATCGCGAGTGATAAGTTCAAACTTGGTAAAACGTGTGAATAATCGTGGCTAATATTGGTAGGTGATGCCACAACAATGCCATCTACAGTACTAAATGCATTACCTTGCGATGACTGATCAGTGTGAACGTAACGTACACCTATATTACCAGTTAACGCTAAGCCGCTTACTTCGGCATTAATATTAGCTTGTGCAAATACTGAGGTAATTTCTTCTTTTACGGTCCACGATTTAGTTAAGTGGCTCGTATTTGTTAAGCTTTCATCTAGTAAGTCGTAGTAGCCGTCATTAACAAGACCATTTACATCGTAGGCAATCATATCGCCCATGCCAATAAAGTCTAAATCAACGCTGCCCATTCGATACTGCTCTGGCACGGTAACTAAACCCGGGTTATCAAGTGAAAACCCAGATAACGTCATAAAGAAGCCCTGCGAATCTTTGGTTTTTTCGCGCTCTTTATAAGACATACCAAATTCAATTGAGCTGAAGTATTCGTTTTCTAATACTTTAGATGCCGCTAGTTTTAACGTAGATAACTCATCTTCAATTGTAGGTGCATTAATGAAACCATCTTGCGCTTGGTTTTCATACTCGGTGCCCGTTAAGCCATATTTATCATTTAAAGCAGAGCTTGCACCCCATGATAAAGGACCACCTAATTGCATTAAGCTGTAATCGCTGTAATCTAAATCGTGAGTAAACGTAGCACCTGTATTACCACCGTTAAATGTGTAACCTAGGTTATCTGCAACACCGCGAGCATCGCCTCGGCCTGTGCCAGAGTAGCTCTCAAGGCTCCAAATTTTACGGTCTACTTGAGAGTAACTTGCGTCAAACTCTACTGACCACGAGTCATCAATATCGTATTTAGTGTTAAAGCCAAACGCGGTTAATTCTGCTTCACGCTCTTCGTAGTCGTTACGCACAACCACACGTTGGCCATTTGTTACCGCACTGGTAATAAAACCACTTGCGTCATCTACAGCTACGCTTGCAGGGTCAATCGAACCTTGACCCCATGCGAATGGAATTTCGATACCACGTAAGATTTTTTCGTCTGTAAAATCAACATATAACGCATCAAACGTCATGTTTAATTTGTCTGTAGGCGCGGCCTCTAGTACGAGCATTGCTGAGTCACGTTCAAGGGTTGATGAACGTACAAATGGTTTTGCACCCCCTAATATAGAGTACGTTTGACCATCATCAGCAGTAAATTCAGGGTAACCCCAAGCGTTCCAACGTTTTTCTTGATTTGGAGAGCTCATGGTATTTAGTGCAAACGCAACACCTATGGTGTCATCTGCAAATTGATCAATGTATGAAATAGTACCGCGGTAACCATCGTCGTTACCGTCTGGGTTTAGTTTATCAAAGCTAGTTTGCTCGTACTGGCCATTAACTTGAAATACACGCTCACCTTTACTTAAAGGACGTACGGTTTGCATGTTAATAACACCGGCAATACCTTCTGCTTCAATACTTGCATTAGGTGTTTTATAAACGGTAACACCGCTCATAATTTCTGATGGGTAAAGGTCAAACTCTACGCCGCGGTTATCGCCAATAGATACTTGCTCGCGGCCATTAAATGTAGTGCCACTTTCGTTTTCACCAAAACCACGAATTGATACTCTACTTGCGCGACCATCTAGGCGCTGCGCCGTTAAACCTGGTAAGCGTGCAATAGACTCAGCAATAGATGAATCAGGAAGTTTACCTATATCTTCAGCTGAAATTGACTCAACGACTTGAGTAGAAAAACGCTTTGTGTTGATTGATTCTACAACACTGCCACGAAAGCCTTTTACTTCGATAACCTCAACGTCATCATTTTTAACTGTATCTTCTTGTGCTGCTACAGAGGCAAAGCTTGCTAATCCTGCAGTAGCCATTGCCAACGTTAATATACTTGGTTTGAACATAGACATGATGTTTTTCCCGTTACCCATATTGTGATACTCGCTTCTTTATTTGAGTGATAGTCAAACAGGCGAGCTAATTTTGTTGTCAGCATCAATATTAACGCTCGAATTATTTTATTAACAACTTTATGCATACGTATTCAGTACTATGCAAAACGCTAAAAGTTAACAATGAGTTCACAAATAAAACTTTAACCCACTGTTTTAAATACTTTTATATTGGTGCAACCTAGTGATTTATTATCATTATAAAAATACATCAATTATTTACCTGAAATCCCTTTGTCATTATTTGTAAATAGCGTTAATTAAAGGTTTTTTATAAATTTACACGCATATCTTTTGTAAAGATTACCAGGTTAAATTGGTCTGACCAAAGAGTGGAATCACCAAAGCTGTGCAGCCCTTTAAAAATAAGCACCAAAATAGTCAGCTGTTTTAGTTATACTTAAATAAACATGATTGGTAAAAGTGCTGCAGCGGTTTTTATGGGTAACTTTCTGCTTAGCTAAAACCGCTTTTATGTAAGTAAATTAGCTGCATACGTATGCAGACTTTTTACAGAGCAGCACCCTTCACGTATGCTTTTTGAAAATTTAGTGATTGTTTCAATCAAACTAATAACAATATAAATACTGTGTGGAACGACGGAGAAAAGCATGGCCCAACAGCAGTGGTATAAAGGTGCGGTTATTTATCAGGTTTACCCGCGAAGCTTTCAAGACAGCAATAACGATGGTATTGGTGATCTTAAAGGGATAATTAATCGCATTGATTACATTAAAAGCTTAGGCGTTGACGCTATTTGGATTTCTCCTTTTTTCAAATCTCCAATGAAAGATTTTGGCTACGACATAAGTGACTATCGCGATATAGACCCCATATTTGGTGACCTAAACGACTTTGATGAGTTAATAGATCAAGCACATAAACGCGACATTAAAATTATTATTGACCAAGTGTTAAGCCATACATCAGACCAACATCACTGGTTTTTAGATAGCCGCGAAAATCAAAACAATGATAAAGCTGACTGGTACGTATGGGCAGATGCTAAAGAAGATGGCACAGCGCCTAATAACTGGTTATCTATTTTTGGTGGCGGTGCTTGGCAATGGGAGCCTCGTCGCGGTCAATACTATTTACATAACTTTTTAACCGAACAGCCTGATTTAAACTTTCATAACCCAGATGTAAGAAAAGCTGTTTTAGAAAATGTAGAGTTTTGGCTTAAAAAAGGTGTAGATGGTTTTAGATTAGACGCTATTAACTTTTGCTACCACGATGCACAATTACGTGACAATCCTGCAAAGCCTAAAGATAAACGCCAAGGCCGTGGCTTTAGTGAAGATAACCCATATGCTTTTCAGTACCATTATTATAATAACACCCAACCAGAAAACATTGAGTTTATGCAAGACATACGTGCACTACTTAATAAATACCCGGGTACTGTATCACTTGGCGAAATTTCATCGGAAGATTCATTGGCAACAATGGCAGAATATACCCAAGGCGGTGATAAGCTGCATATGGGCTACAGTTTTGAACTACTCACGGATGATTATTCAAGTGAATACATAAGAGAAACCGTACAGACCCTTGAGCAACGCATGACTGAAGGTTGGCCGTGCTGGGCGTTTAGCAACCACGATGTAGAGCGTGTTGCGAGCCGCTGGAGCCAAAATGGTGAAATAAACCCAGCACAATGCAAAATGCTTACAGCCCTACTTGCTTCATTACGTGGTAGCGTATGTATGTACCAAGGTGAAGAGCTGGGGCTAGGTGAAGCCTCTGTAGCATTTGAAGACCTACAAGACCCATATGGCATTACCTTTTGGCCAAACTTTAAAGGTCGCGACGGCTGTAGAACGCCAATGCCATGGGAAGGTAACAACATACAAAACGCAGGATTTAGTGCTGCTAAACCGTGGTTACCGGTTGGTAGCGCGCATACGCAGCAGGCTGTGTCTGTACAAGATAAAGATGCAAACTCTATACTTAATGCCTATCGTGAGTTTATGGCATGGCGTAAACAGCATACTGTGTTATTAGCAGGCGATATTAATTTTATTGATACTGCTGAGCCTATCCTCGCTTTTTACAGAACGCTAAACGAGCAAACTATGTTATGTGTGTTTAACTTAGCTGATAGCAATCAAACATTTGAGTTGACTAAAACAGTGACTGAGGCGCATGACTCACTATCTCATTGTAATGCTACTTTAGATGGTAATAAGCTAAACATGAATGGTTTTGACTGTTACTTTGCTTTTGTAAAATAAGAACGCCCTGACTTATAATGCTCAAAAGCCCGATTTTATCGGGCTTTTTTGTGTGCTCAAATAGTGGGACTGCTATAGCCGGTATTAAGACGAAATACAGGCCACCAAACCACTAACTTAACCTTTCTAATGTGATTGTGTTTTACTATTTAAATAATCAGTGAGCGCAAATAACACGCCAGAGCTTACAAAGGTGACATGGATAATCACTTTCCAAAATAGCTCCTCACTTGAATGAATATTAGAATTAATAAATACCTTTAAAAGCTCAACCGCAGATATGGCAACAATTGCGCTAATAAGCTTCATTTTTAAGCCAGAGAAAGCTACTTTTCCCATCCATGACGGCCTATCTTCGTGGCCCTCTATATTAAGCTTTGAAACAAAGTTCTCATAACCACTAAAAATAATAATAAGTAATAAACCAGCCAGTAAAGCGGTATCAACGAGGGTAAGTATACCCACTAATAACTCTTGGTTTGTTGCACTAAAAGTGGCAATACCCATTAAATAAAGTTGCTTAAAAAACTTTATTAATAGCAATATTACAGCAAATAGTAGGCCTACAAAAAACGGGGCTAATAACCAGCGCCCTTTAAATATAAACGACTCTAAGCCCTGCTCTACTTTGTGTATTTTACGAGGCGTACTGGTTGGTTTTGCTTGGTGTTCTGACATTAATCTATCTTTTTATAAAAAAGCGACCTTAGCTTATAATTTATTACAACACAATTACTTATATAATTATTTAAGCGTAATTTACTCATCTTGACGATAAAAATTTTTCGTTATCTTTTATTTTAATTTCGATTAAAAATCACTACACCAACAGAGTTGTTCTGCATTGGGCACTATTTAAATACAGCTTTAAAATGTATTTAAATCGTTAAACCATTTATTTAGGAATCAACAAATGAATAAAGCATTGCTAGCATTAATAGTTGCACCACTTTTTGCTGTATCTGCAACGGTTGCAATCGCAGACGATGCACCAGTAGCTTCTGCACAAACAATTAAAGAATACACAGATATGTGTGTAAATTGGGCTAAAGATGATGATGTAAGTAACGACGATCTATTTGGCTATGTTCTTCAATGCGTTAATGATGAATTAGAGTCTGAAGGCTACAAAAAAGTATCTACTGTACAAATCTAAACAATAAAAAATATGCGGCTAATAAAGCCATTGCGACGCATATAATCATAAAAAAACCGGAATGACACAGGCTGTGTATTCCGGTTTTTATTTGTCTTAGGCTAAATAAATTTTAACGTTTATTCAGCTTCTTTTTTTGCTTTAGGTTTAGCTGGCGATTTTTTTGCAGCCGCTTTCCTTTTAGGCGCTGCTTTTTTCTTCGCTTCTTCTACCCATGTACCCGCTTCGTAGTGAGCAGTCCAGCCTGTGGCTTTTCCGTCAACTTCAGTCATCACGTATTGCGCTTTATTTTTACGGCTATAACGTACTACGGCTAAATTACCATCAGGATCTTTATCTGGCGCATCAGCTAAGTAATAAAACTTAGGTGAAATACGCTCTCTAAAACGCTTTAGCTCAGCCACTTTAGGTGCTCGCGTCTCGCGTGATTTAGGGAAAGTGTTAGCCGCCAAGAAAATACCTGCAGCCCCGTCACGTAAAACAAAATAAGCTTCTGACTTTTCACATTCAAGTTCAGGTATGTGCACAGGATCTTCTTTTGGTGGCGCAGCTTCGCCGTTTTTAAGTAACTTACGCGTATTTTTACACTCTTCGTTGTTACAGCCAAAATACTTACCAAAACGGCCCGATTTAAGCTCCATGTCTGAGCCACATTTATCACATTCGATAATAGGCCCATCGTATCCTTTAATTTTAAAGGTACCTTGCTCAACGATATACCCTTCACATGCAGGGTTATTACCACAAACATGTAATTTACGGGTTTCGTCTATTAGGTAAGAGTCCATAGCCGTTTCACAGATTGGACAGCGCTTCATTTGCATTAATGTTTCAGTTTCAATGTCTTCAACATCTGCCGCAACCGCTTCATCCCCTGATACTAGGTTCATAGTGGTTGTACAACGCTCTTTAGGCGGTAAGTTATAACCTGTACACCCTAAAAACACCCCTGTAGATGCCGTGCGAATACCCATTTTTCTGCCACACGTAGGGCAGTCAATGTCGGTTTCGACCATTTGATTAAGGCGCATTCCGCCTTGCTCTGGCTCATCTTTGGCTATGTTTAATTGCGTAGAAAAATCAGCATAAAACTTATCAAGCACTTGGGTCCATACACGCTCGCCTTCGGCGATATCATCTAAACGACCTTCCATTTTTGCTGTAAAGTCAAAGTTCATTAAATCAGTGAAGTTTTCAACCAAACGGTCGGTAACAATTTCGCCCATTTTTTCAGCGAAGAAACGACGGTTTTCTACCCGTACATAACCACGGTCTTGAATTGTTGAAATAATTGATGCGTACGTAGATGGACGACCAATACCACGTTTTTCAAGCTCTTTTACTAAACTTGCTTCACTAAAGCGCGCTGGCGGTTTAGTAAAATGCTGCTTAGGGTCAAGCTCAATTAAACTAAGTACTTCACCTTCTTTTACTGCTGGCAGCGATTGATCTTCTTCATTCTTTTTACGTACCGCAGGTTGCACTTTTGTCCAACCATCAAAGCGAAGTACTCGCCCTTTTGCTTTTAGTTGAAACTCATCAGCGGCCACAGTAAGTGTTGTTAAGTCGTACTCTGCAGGCACCATTTGACAGGCAACAAACTGACGCCAAATTAATTCGTACAGTTTTTTGGCATCGGCATCAACACCTTCAACATGCCCAGAAAGTACAGTTACACTTGAAGGACGGATCGCTTCGTGCGCTTCTTGTGCATTGCCTTTAGAGCTGTAGCTAATTGGGTCTTTAGGTAAGTACTTTGCGCCAAACTCTTGGGTTACATAATCACGACACATTTCAACTGCATCTTTTGACAGATTAGTTGAATCGGTACGCATATAAGTAATGTAACCGCCTTCGTAGAGGCGCTGTGCAAGCATCATTGTTTTTTTAACGCCATAGCCTAAACGTGTACTGGCGGCTTGTTGCATGGTTGAAGTAATAAAAGGCGCACTTGGGCGGCTTTTGCTGGGTTTTTCTTCAACACTTATTACTTTATATTCGGCTGTCTCAAGGCTTTTAACTGCGGCTGTAGCCTGAGCCTCATTTACCGGCTTAAATGGCTTGTCTGCTTGTTTGGTGACTTCTAAGCGTAATTGTGACTCGGTATTTTTAACATCGGCGTGTATATCCCAAAATTCTTCAGGAATAAACGCTTTGATTTCACGTTCGCGCTCTACTAATAAACGTACCGCAACCGATTGCACACGCCCAGCAGAAAGCCCGCGCGCTACTTTAGCCCATAATAATGGCGATACCATAAAGCCAACTACACGGTCTAAGAAGCGGCGTGTTTGTTGTGCATATACCATGTCGGTATTTAGTTCACCAGGTGTTTCAAACGCTTGTTGAATCGCATTTTTTGTAATTTCGTTAAATACAACGCGTTTATATTTTTCAGGCTCACCACCAATAATTTCTTGAAGGTGCCAAGCAATTGCTTCCCCTTCTCTATCCAAATCCGTTGCGAGATAAACTTGGTCTGCATTTTCGGCCAGCTTTTTTAACTCTTGAACTACTTTCTCTTTACCTGGCAAAATTTCGTAATGTGGCTCCCACCCTTTTTCAGGATCAATACCCATACGTGCAACTAAGTTAGTGTAATCTCGTTGCTGTTTATACGCTGCCTTTTCTTCAGGCTCCATTTTACGAACTTCAGCTGGCGTTTTAGTCGCCGGTACTTTAGCTTTGTTCGAACCTGAAGTAGGTAAATCACGCACATGTCCAATACTGGACTTTACGATGAAGTCTTTACCTAAGTATTTATTAATTGTTTTAGCCTTAGCAGGTGACTCTACAATTACTAGCGATTTGCCCATAGTTGCCTATTTCTAACCAAATATTTAAATGTGTTTTGCCGACATAAACGGCGCGAATATTTATAGGTATATCTACAAACACCTATTGTTACAAGCTTTTAATACAAACTTTTCAGTATTTACTGAATAAACAAACAATTTTTGTTGTTAAATTATACAAACCGGTGTTTTTAAAATAATTGCTGTGGAATATATAGAACACAAATAAAAAAGCCAACCTTAAGGTTGGCATTTTTTACATTCTACCGATTATAAATCGTCGGTTACGCTAACAGAAAGCGTACTTTCTAACCCAGAAGGCGCTTCGGCAGTAATGGTTAAAATACCACTAAACTGCTCATTTCCTCCATCTAAGTCTTCACGCGTAATACCAAAGGATAAACCAACAGGCACAATACTTGTTGTATTAGGGTAAGTGTAATTATCACTACCTGTTAAAATACCATTGTCTGTGTCAATAGAGATGGTTGTTTCAGCAGGCATTGGGTTGTTATATATATCCGCTATAAATACCGTAAGCCCAAGGCTAGCCGTGCCTGATGCAGTTTGTGTTAAATCTATTGCATCAACCTGACACATTATTGCGCTAGTGGGGTCGTTTTGCACACGGCGAACAAGTGGACTTGCAGGGTCGCTGTTTACACGTACCTCTGAAGCGGTTGCACCCGCGATAGCAGAACAATCATCCGCGTATGTAACTAGCCTAAAGAATGCAGTATCACCCGACATTACGATTTCTTGGTTTTGAAATACATTAACCATTTGACGACTACAAATACCTGCGGCTTCGTCTTCTTCACGACACAGTAAACCATTGTATAGGCCGTTTTGTGTGGTCCATGTACCATTGCCATCAAAATCGACAAATTCTTCAAACTCATCACCGGTTGAGTTATCACGTGAACAGGGGTCGGTTCCATCATTACAGTCTTTACCGCCATAGGTGCCATCTTCATTGTTATCGATAAAGGCTTCTGGAATATCAAATAAATCATCAAAAAAATCTTCACTGTCAAAGTAGCCGTTGCCATTCAAATCAGAAAACGTTTCTTCACCAATTGCATAAGCATGTACAGTGGCACGTCCACCTAACGGTAAATCTACCGTTAAGTCATTATTTAAAATTCCTAATGGGCATGGTAAGCCACCATCACACTTTTGCGTAATGGTATTTTCATACATAGAGTCAGTAAACGGGCGTGGGTTACTGCTGGTCCACGTTACGCTACACGTACCATTGGTTGTTGTACAACTTGGCTCTATTACGCCCCCTTCTGTGATAAAGCTAACAGCTGTTCCATCTGGCACAGGGTTGTTAAAGTGATCAGCTAGGCGAGCATTAACCGATACCGTATTACCATCAACATTTAACGCATGAGGGTTAAATATTGAACGCGATAGCGAAAAGCTATTTTGATCAGCAATGCCTGTACTAATTACAAGAATATCTGAAGGGGCGGTTACAATAACCGTATCGCCATCTACGTCTTCTTCGCTAGATGCGATAACACGCACAGGCGTAGCAATTGAGCCCGATTGAACTGAGGTAGTCACTTCACCGCTGGCATTAGTAATTGCACTGGCTGTGCCTAACGTTATACCACCAACTGCCGTTGACAGCTCAAAGTTAACCGTTCTTGAAGCTAAATCATTGCCATTTGAATCCACAAGTTTAAATGTTACTTCAGAGATTTCAGTTCTGTCAGCACCACCCGTACCTTTTAATGCAATTACTGGCTCAGTCACTTCTACAAATTGTAAAAAGCCAATATTGGCAGGTGATACATTTATAGTAGTACTAGCAGAAACCGTATCGCCACCGGTGATCACGGTAGCCGTAATTATATCCCCACCCACACAAGTAAGCGGACGGTATGTAGAGCGTGCAAAGCCGCCAATACTGGTTACTGTTTCATCTATAAGTGCTTGGCCAGAGCCAACACAACCAGATGAAAATTCAACAGTAAGTGGTGTGGTATATAGCTCACCGTCTTTTGAAATTTCAATTGAGATAAGTGCTGTTGCACCTGCAGCTAATAGCTCATCGTCTGCAACCGAGCTGCTAATAGCAATTTCAACATCTACAGCAGCAATTTGAAATGCCTTAGTTAAATCGCTATCGAGCACTGACACAGTAATTTCACCGGCGCCTACATCTTGACCAGGAACTATATCTAAAAGTGCGATACCATTTACATCGGTAATAGCCGTGCCAGTTGAAGGTGTGATTGAGCCAATTGTTGTACTCGCTGTTACTAGAGTTTGCGTAAGAGGAGTTGTCGAATTCTCGTTAGTCACTTCGATATAAAGAATCGCCGTTGAATCACCTGAGATACTAGTTACTAGATCACACTGGCTTGCATCTCTTTGAGATTTAAAGTCTGCTGGACAATTTTCTAGGATTGAAAAACTAATATCTGCAGTACTTTGGTCTGGATTTACAGCATCACCTTTTGTATAAAAACCCAGCGTTTGCTCAACACCTTCGTACTGGGCTGTTATAACGCCTGCACCTTCTACAGTACCCGAAGTTAAGTTAATTGATGCAACACCACTCTCATTCGTTAGTGCAGTACCAATACTTGGGATTAAGTTGCCTAGAGTTGATGAGAAGTTTACAACTGCCCCTTCAACTTCAACACCATCTCCGTCAAGAATAGTTGCTTTAACAACTGCGCTATCTGCGGCGCTGATTGTGCTAATTTCTGATAACGTCGTTGAAGAGGTAAGACTTAAACCGATAGAAAAGTCTAATGATTCACCTTGAATGGGCGCATCCCCTTCAGTTGTAAATGTATAACCTTCAGAGCTATAAACAGTATTTTCGTTATCGGTGTAGGTGGCCACAATAGAGCCAGCCCCAGCTTCAGTCCCTGCAAGCAAGCTAATTGTTGCAATGCCTTGTTCGTTTGTTAAAGCTGTACCATTTGTAGGGTTTATACTCCCTAAACCAGTAAGTACAAACTCAATTAATTGGTAAGCAGCGGGTTCATTATCAATTAATAGTTCAACCTGCGCGGTAACAGGGTTTAAATAATCAACACTTCGAGTCGTAGCCCCAGATGAATCAACAAGCGTTACACTCAATTGTGGATCTGTTGATTGTGCGCCATCCGACTCAAATGCAAACGTATCGGTGTAACTTTCGCCATCGACTGTATATGTTGCTGTTACTTCACCAGCTCCTGCATTTTCACCCGCGGTAAGTTCCAGTATCGCTATACCATCTGATTGGGTTAACGCTGTACCTGCTGTAGGGTTTAGTTCACCGATTGAGTCAGCAAGGGTAAAAGTAATACGCTCACCTGAGACTGCATCGCCATCTTCATCTTCTAAAGTAGCTCTAAGCTCTAAAGGAGCAGCCGCTGTGACCGTGTTTGACTCAGTGTCACTAGATTGTAAGTAACCTTTTAAAGTTACCGTGTAAGTGGATGTTTCTGTAGTAGAATCGTCATCATCTCCGATGGTGCCGTCTTTTTCGATTGTTCCACCACCACCACAAGCGCAAAGCAAAATGCTAAATAGTGTAATGCTGAGTAGTCGCGTTAAAGGCATGGACCTCTCCCTAGCGTTGTTATTATTTACTAATAGTTGTTTACCTAATATTAACCTATAACTTAGTCTAATATCACAGTTTTTTGTCACTTTTTTATGTAAATAATTCCGCAAAGGCTATTTTTTTCTGTAGTAAATATTTCCTTGCTGGTAGTCTATGGCAAATTTGAAAAAATAGATTAGGGAATATGTCTAAAATACGTTCAATGAGTTTAACTACCCGTATCATGATTGGCATGGCACTGGGTATTGCTGTAGGCTTTTTATTTCAGGCTATATTAGCTGGTGAAGACGATTATCTAATTCCTCTTGGGTTATTCTCTTTGCCAATTAAAGCTTTTTTTGTAGATGGCCTTTTCCATGTTGGCGGACAAATTTTTATTGCCAGCTTAAAAATGTTGGTTGTGCCGCTGGTATTTGTATCGCTTGTATGTGGTACGTGTAGCTTGAGCGATCCTAAAAAATTAGGCCGTTTAGGTGGTAAATCGATTGGCTTATATTTAGTTACAACTGCCGTGGCAATTACCGTAGCTATTTCACTGGCGTTATTATTTAACCCAGGTCAAGGCATTGCACTGCCATCAGATGCAAGCTTCAATGCTAAAGAAGCCCCAACCTTAGCGCGAGTGATTATCGATATGTTCCCTACTAACCCATTCGAAGCGATGGCTAAAGGGAACATGCTGCAAGTTATTGTGTTTGCGCTTTTATTTGGTGTATCAATGGCGCTAAGTGGCAAAGCAGGTAAACGTGTAGCCGCAGTATTTGAAGATTTAAACACGGTTATTTTAAAACTAGTAACGCTACTAATGAACATTGCACCTTACGGTGTGTTCTTTTTAATGGCTAAACTTTTTACCACTATCGAAATGGGATTAATACTCAGCCTAGCTAAGTACTTCCTTGTAGTAGTGGCGGCCTTATTAATTCACGCATTTATTAATTACAGTATTATTTTAAAAGTATTAACAGGTCTTAACCCGCTTACCTTTTTAGCTAAAATGAAACACGCGTGTTTATTTGGTTTTAGCACTTCAAGCTCAAGCGCGACTATGCCTATTACACTTGAAACTGCGACCAAAAAACTCGGCGCTAATAACTCGGTTGCCTCTTTTACTATTCCGCTAGGCGCTACCATTAACATGGATGGCACAGCTATTATGCAAGGCGTGGCAACAGTATTTATTGCACAAGTGTTTGCTGTTGATTTAACGATTTCTGATTACTTAATGGTTATTCTAACCGCAACGCTTGCCTCGGTAGGCACTGCGGGCGTGCCTGGTGTGGGTTTAATCATGCTTGCAATGGTACTTAACCAAGTAGGTTTACCAGTAGAAGGGATTGCAATTATTATTGGTGTTGACAGATTGCTCGATATGACGCGCACAGCCGTTAATATAACGGGTGACTGTATGGTAACTTGTGTGGTTGCTAAGTCAGAAGGTCAATTAGATGAAACAATATTTAACGACCCGAACGCAGCTAAAGACTTAGAAGATTACCACAAATCTACTGAGTAATTATTTAAGCCCATAAAAAACCCTTGCTAAGCAAGGGTTTTTTATTACTTTTAATAACGTTTTATGGGTTCATTGCTTTAAAACGCGACATTAAATTAACGCCTGCTTTATTTACAGAGCTACTAAGCCCAATTGCTAACTTATCACTTAATCCTTTCTTAATTTTGTATTTTACTTTGTATATTTGACGCTCAGATTGCTGTTCTAATAACGCATCATCACTGGTTTTAATTACATCAACTAAGCCCTTTTCAATTGCTTGTGTTGCAAACCAGTGCTCGCCCGTTGCCACATTATCAATATTAAGTGTTGGCCTTTGACTGCTTACAAACTCTTTAAACAAACCATGTGTTTGCTCTATTTCATCACGAAACTTTTCGCGGGCTTTATCTGTGTTTTCGCCGAACAAGGTTAACGTACGTTTAAATTCGCCTGCTGTAATTTGCTCAAACTCTACATCGTTTTTCTTTAAAATTTTATTAAAGTTAGGTATTTGTGCAATTACACCAATAGAGCCAACTATAGCAAAAGGAGCCGCTAATATTTCATCGGCCACACAGGCCATCATGTAACCGCCACTCGCTGCTACTTTATCAATAGAAACCGAAAGCTTAATTCCTGCAGTTTTAAAACGCTGTAATTGCGATGCAGCTAAACCATAGCCATGCACCACGCCGCCCCCACTTTCTAAGCGAACTAATACTTTATCTTTCTCAGGATTAGCGATGGCAATAATTGCGGTCACTTCTTCGCGTAGGCTTTCAACTTCATGAGCGTCCATACTACCTATAAAGTCAATAACATATAGGCGTGGCTTCGGCTCATCATTTGCCGCTTTTTTAGACTCGACTTTTTGCGCTTTATGATGCGCTTTTAACTCTTTTTTAGTTAAAGTATTTTCTAAAAAGCTGTGTTTTAAGTCATCTAGTTGCTCAGACAAATCGTCTATTTCTATGGCTCCTTTTTTAGCTTTAGGCTTTACTGCTGAACCCACAATAAGGGTTAAAATAATTGCAATAGCAATAACAAAGGTAACCGTTTTAGCAAAAAACAAACCGTATTCGTATAAAAATTCCAACTGGTCTCTCCATTTATAAATTTAAGCTAATTTATCATGCTTTATAACAAAAAAAAGCCACTAAACAGTGGCTTTTCAAGGTTAATAAGGTATTTGCTGATTAATCAGTCACAACCTCTGGGTTACTGACTAATAACATACGCCCGCGTGCAGCTAAATAAGTAGCTACTTGGAGCTGCATTTCAGCGTTTGCTGCTGCACTGCCCTCAACAGTTGCCGCTTGGGCGTCGTCTTGTGCTGGCGTTAAAATTGAGCCATGGTGCCCTTTTGTAAATTTCACCAAATAACTCGCCGGGGTTTCACTTAGTGCTTGTGAAGTGCTTACTGTTTCAAGCCCCATTAATGTTGCTAACGGAATTGTGCCCGATATAGGGTTATTTGCTGCCGCTGGCGGAATTACTTGGTCTGGTTTGTTATCTGCGCCATCGCCTACAACTACATTAGTGTATACAGGGGTACCTAATGCATTTATCGCTGCTGCGTAATTTGTTGGGTCTCCGCTATCAAGTGCGGTTTGCGCTGCAAAAGCAAACTCGGTCATTACCGCTTGAATGTTAGCAAGTTTTGTAGTTTCCCCTGCCGTAGTAAGTGAGGTTACATACGCCTGGTAGCCACAAGTTAAAAACGCTTCCATATCTGGTAATAATGTACCACAGTTTGAAATAGCATCTGCTTGTAAAAACTCGTTGAACTCTTGCGATTCTGCTGTACCAGCTTGCGATAATACAGAGCCTTGAATAAATGGCCCAAACGCAGCCGATTCAAGTAAAAAGCTTGCTATACCGCCACCGCCACTGGCAAGTGCTACCGTGTTTACCTTAAATAATGGGTCAACTGTATCTGCAAGCGGAGTATTAGCCTGAGCTATAAATGCAGGTGCAACAATAGAGCCTAAAGAATGCCCTACATAGGTTACATCTTGTGCGTTAATCGTCGCATCATTAATAAAGTTTAAACCTAAGCGTAAGCCTAATAAATCTGCTGATGATTGACGCAAGCTATCACGAGCCACTAACAACGAGTTTAAGTTCATGTAACTTAGTACTGAGCCCGTCGTCGCATTAAAGTCATCTGTCCCATCAGCATCAACATCTACACCACGCTCACCATGGCGAGGATGGTCAATCGCCGCTGTGGCAAAACCTTGAATTGAAAGTTGTGCAGTGAGTGCCAACATGCTTTCTTTGTCTGTTGTTATACCGTGTTGCATAATAACAACTGGCCAACCAGTTTCTGGCATTTCAATTGGATCAAGACCTTGTGAATCACGAATAAAATTAATAACCGGTAAAATAGGTTTGGTTATTTGCACTGGCACATTCGCCATGCTTTGCACTTTAGGAATAGAGTTATACTTAGTTAAATGACGCGTAGTGTCTAAACCTAAATCACGCAACTGTCCGTCACTTAACGCAGCACAAAGCCCATCATTATCGCTAATTGGCTCTGCAGGGAAAGCTTCGCCTGCTGCAGCTTTGTAACCTAAAACAGCTACCGCGTTGTCACACATACCTTGCCAATATGTATCATTTAAATCACTTATTTCAGTGCCTGTTGGGGTGCCTAAATACATAGGTAACATAACGCTACCTTTTAAATATTGCACACCAGAGAACGCATCCGATACGCTAACACCCGCAGCTGCAAATACTTGCTGCACATTTACCATTGCTTGTTCAGGTACACTTACCATTGGTGTTGGCAAAGCATCATTTTGTAAGCTAGCTGCCAGTAAGTTTTTAATTGTGCCAAGCACAGGACCCGCTGATTGAATGGTCATAGCAGCAGAAAATATAATATCATCTTTAGTAATATCACCTGAGCTTACAACCACATTCTCATAGCTATTTACTGCCGCTTGAAGACCAAGCTGAGCATCAGTAATTAATGGCGCTTCTTCACTTACAGAAGCGTAAGTAGAAGAAGGCTGAATAGAACGCCCTTGAGAGTCTTTTAATCCAGTGGTTAATACATTTATGTATGAACTTCCTGGTGTGAAAGGTTTTAATGGGATAATAGCAACTGCGTCGCCTGAGGCTTGAGAAATAAAGTCTACGCCGTAGGTTAATTCACCTACCAATTTACACGCTGAACCAGCTGTAACAACAGCACATTCTGCATCAGTTAAGCTTGCGCCCATAACCACTTCAAAAATTCTTACTGTACCAGGCGACGCTGCAGAGGTTTCATCAAGCGATACACCTGTAGGGAAAGTTAAATCAATTTTGTAAGGCACTTGCGATGACCAGCCATCTAACGCACCTAGCGCTAATTGCGGATCTGCATAAGCAGTGCGAGGCACAGAGACGTTATCATCGTCTAATTCACCTGGAATATTAATTGTGCCGTCTTGAGTGCCGCTCATTAATAAATCGTTAGGGACAGATAAAACCCCATTCGCAGGGTCAAAGGTCACCGTGGCATTAGGTATTATGGTTGCAGTATCGTTTTTAACATCTTCTAATGTTTCTCCGCCGCCACAACCTGCTAACGCAGCTGTAACCGAGAGTGAGAGTAGCATTTTTTTCATATTGTTGGCTCCGCACATATCTTTATTTTTATAGTGTGTTCGTTCAAAGTAAGTGTGTTTAATCAGTGTAGTAAAGTTAAAACAATGTAATCAGTTTATTAATGAGACATTAGACCAGTTAAACTTAACGTAAAGTTTATAATTCCGCCACCTAAATTTTCAATAAATTCGATTACTTGACGATTTGCTATGTTAAAATCAAAAAAATTTTATAAATTGGTATTTATATGCAAACTTATCAAGCAACTCCAAATGCACTTCAAAATAAAGTAATTTTAATTACAGGTGCCGGCGATGGTATTGGCCGCGTAGCAGCAATTACCTACGCAAAGCATGGCGCGACAGTTATTTTACTTGGTAAAACAACAAATAAGCTCGAATGCGTTTACGATGAGATTGTCAATGCTGGTTACCCTCAGCCTGCTATTGTGCCAATGGACTTAAAAGGCGCGACAAAACAAAACTACCGTGATTTAGCAGCTACAATCGAAAGTCAATTTGGCCGATTAGACGGCTTATTAAATAATGCCGGTATTTTAGGGTCGCTAGGGCCACTTGAGCACTTTTGCTCTTCTACGTTTGAAAACATCATGAAAGTGAATGTTACTGCGCAAGCAATGATCACCAAAGCGCTATTCCCTGTGCTGCGTAAATCAGAAAATGCCTCTATTGTTTTCACTTCATCAAGCGTTGGCCGTAAAGGGCGCGAATTTTGGGGGCCTTATGCAATATCTAAATTTGCAGTTGAAGGCATGATGCAAACATGGGCCTGCGAAGTAGGTAAAACCAATATCCGTGTAAATTGTATAAACCCTGGCGCAACGCGTACCTCTATGCGTGCATCAGCGTACCCAGGGGAGGATCGCGATAAGCTTGCTACCCCAGAAGATTTAATGCCAACGTATTTATATTTAATGAGTGATGACTCGAGTGATGTAAACGGTGAGTCTCTCGATGCGCAACAAAAAAAGTAAACTACATTTTTAATTATAAAAAAAGCCGCATATATTGCGGCTTTTTTGTCGGTAATCTTTTTGTAATTATAGCTATTCACTTAATTAAGCGAGCTCTTTTAAGGCTAGAAAAACGTGTTGTTCGCTTGGCAAAAAATTCGCTATTTAGCTGTGCTAAATGAGCATTTTTTTACCTCGGTAGCGACACGTTTAGCCCCGCAAAATGATTAAGTATTATTACGGATTGGTATTACTTACGCTTAGTTTGCTTAACACGTTGGTTATGCTTTTTAACCGCTTTACGAATTTGGTTAATTTTAGCACGCTTGTCTTTGCGTTTTTCAGGCATAACCGACAGTTTAGTTTGTGTTTCGCGGCCTAATTTAACGGTTTTGCGTAAATAGTTAACGGTTTCTAAATCAAGTTCAGCCCAGCCACCTTGAGGAAGGCGCTTATCTAGCTCTAATTTTCCGTAACGAATACGAATAAGTCGCGATACTTCTACATCCTGCGATTGCCATAAGCGGCGAACTTCGCGATTACGCCCTTCGTTTAGCGTTACATTGTACCAACGGTTAATGCCTTCGCCACCCAGTGATTTAACCGTTAAAAATTTAGCCGGACCATCTTCAAGCTCTACGCCACGCGTTAGGTTTTTAATGGTTTCATTGGTCACTTCACCGAATACACGGGCTGAATATTCACGCTCAACTTCATAACTTGGGTGCATTAAGCGGTTAGCTAACTCACCATCGTTGGTAAATAACATTAAACCAGCTGTGTTAATATCTAGTCGACCAACAGCAATCCAACGCTCACCGTCTATGCGTGGTAAACGGTCAAAAACAGTACGACGTCCTTCTGGGTCTTTACGTGTACTTAATTCCCCTTCTGGCTTGTTGTACATAATTACACGACAAATACGATCGGCTTTTTCTTCAATCTTTACGCTGTGGCCATCAACACGTATTAAGTCTGTTTCCTCAACACGGTCACCTAATTTAGCCACTTTACCATTAACACTAACGCGGTTTGCATCAATGTATTTTTCCATTTCACGTCGTGAGCCTACCCCTGCGCGGGCTAGGACTTTTTGTAACTTTTCACCTTGAATACTCATTCGGATGGTTCTCTCACAGAAGGATCACTTAATAACTGGTTTATTTTACTTTCCTGTTGCGCTGGCAATGCAGGGAGTTCATCTAAACCGGTTAACGAAAAATAATCTAAAAATAATTTTGTTGTTGCATAAAGCGCTGGTTTACCAGGTACTTCTTTATGCCCTACTACTTTAACCCACTCTCGCTCAAGAAGGGTTTTAATAATTGCTGATCCGGTTGTTACGCCTCGTACTTGCTCTATTTCACCACGCGTTATTGGTTGCCTGTAGGCAATTAACGACAAAGTTTCTAGTAGTGCGCGAGAGTACTTAGGTGCCCGTTCTTGCCATAAATTACTAAGCCAAGGGCTTAAACTACTACACGCTTGAAAGCGATAGCCACTGCCTACTTCAACTAGCTTGATGCCACGTGTTTGGTAGTGGGTATGTATAGCGTCTATTGCAGTGTTAATTCGTGACATGGAAATAGCTAAATCAGCAAGTACAGTATCTTTTAAGTGGCGTTTGCTAACAGGTTTGTCTGCGACAAATATAGCCGCTTCAATGATCTCAATTAATTGTTCATCACTAATTCGACGACCCGCCATAATATTTTGCTTTGCCCTTTAAAATACGTAGCCATCTATTATGACAGAACATCGCAAAAGGGGGAAAATATATCTGCTTTTAAAACAAATTAAATGCACAAAAAAGCCAGCAATTAATGCTGGCTCTTATGTGTAGCGTATTTAGCTAATATTAGCTGTTTTTATAATGCTTTAGTGCATCATCTTCAGCAACGGCTTTACCGTATTTGCTAATGTAGCCTTTAAACTCACCTTTACTGATGCGTTTATCATTGTTGCCATCCATGTAACCAAAATGGTTTGAAATATCATCATCGTCAGCTTCTTCTACTGAGATGTAACCATTTTTGTCGTTATCTAAACTTCCAAAATCATTTTCGATTTTATCAAATTTAGCTATTTTAGCTTTAAACGCCGACTCACTTACTTCGCTGTCAGTCGCTACCTTACCGGTATTTAACTGCATGTAAGTGTTAAATTCTTTACGACTGATCTCGTTATCCATATTGGTATCAATATTTGAAAAGTGGCCCCAGATGCTATCGTCATCTGCTTCTACTTTTGAAATATAACCATCACTGTCGTTATCTAAACTTGCAAAATCGCTATCGATTTTTTCAAGGCCTTGGTTTGAGGCACATGCGGCTAAACTTAACGAAGCTAAAATAGTTGTTGCGAGTGTTAACTTTTTCATAAGACGTATCCTTGTAGTTAGTAAATGTCACTTTAACTAATACAAGTCCAATGCCAAAGTGCACAAGCCGCCAACAATCAATAGGTTACGTGTATTTAGCTTATTTTATATACATTAATCAACTACTTAGCTTTGCAATGATTGCTGCATACCTTGTAATTTTTGCAAAAAAATACCCAGTACAAACTGGGTATTATTTTAATCTACATGTTACCGCGCAATTAGATTGCTGCGTTTTGGTAACGCTTTACAAATTCAGTTACGTTTTGTCCGTTACACTTTAATGAGTTTAAGTTACCGATTTTTTGGCGAACAGGCGCAAGGCCTTGCTTTAACGCTGTGATACATAACTGTGTTTCTTGGTGTGCATCTTTTGCAAACACTTCAACTTTTGATTCAGCAGCTTGGTTAGACGTTACTTTTTTAGCAATGTCGCGAATATCTTGACCATTACATAAAACACTTTTAGAAAAACGCGATAAGTATACACCGTGTTGTGCTGCTTCTTTACGCGCTGCGCTAAAGCCTTCATTTGCACTTAATACACATAATTTAGATTCAAGTTTATTATCTTGGCTAAAGTAAGTGTTGCTTTTTGCTGATACAGACGCAGAGGCTAATAAAGCAGTAGCTAAAAGTAATTGTGTTTTCATGAGAGAGATCCTATTTGAACGACTAAACAAGTAATTTTTGCGCATTATATATTCAATAATTACGAGATCAATTGAATTTTTTATTTATTTAAATAATTAATAAAGCATTTACAATGTTTAAACTTTACGCACCAATTGATCAACATTTGCGCAGCTATTTTCTCATTTCGATCATGTTATGTAGGCTTATTTACTGATACAATTTAGTTATAAAAACAGAGTCTAATTAAAGGTAAATTTTATGAAGGTTATTTCTTTCAATATCAATGGTCTGCGAGCTCGCTTACACCAGTTACAAGCAATTATAGATAAACACCAGCCAGACATTATTGGTTTGCAAGAAATTAAAGTTCATGATGAGGCGTTCCCTCTCGAGGACGTACAAAAAATGGGTTACCACGTTTATTTTCATGGTCAAAAAGCGCACTACGGTGTGGCAATGTTATGCAAAAATGAGCCTAAATCGGTCTTAAAAGGTTTTGCCAGCGACACTGAAGAAGCACAAAAACGCATGATAAGTGTGACAGTTGAGCAAGAAAATGGCCGCGACCTAACGGTAATGAATGGTTATTTCCCACAAGGCGATAATATAAATCACGAAACAAAATTCCCTTATAAGCGCCAGTTTTACAAAGATTTAATGACCCATTTAGAAACAAACCACACGCCCGATGAAGACGTTATCGTTATGGGCGATATCAATATTTCGCCTACCGATTTAGATATTGGTATTGGTGAAGTAAACGCTAAACGCTGGCTTAAAACAGGTAAGTGCTCGTTTCAACCAGAGGAGCGCGAATGGCTTGCTAAATTATTAAATTGGGGCTTTAAAGATACCTTCAGAGAGCAAAACCCTGATACAAGCGACAAATACTCGTGGTTTGATTATCGCTCTAAAGGGTTTGTAGATAATCGTGGCCTACGCATTGATGTTGTACTTGCTACCCATGCCCTTGCCGAGCGATGTATTGATACCGGCATAGATTACGAATTACGCGGCATAGAAAAGCCCTCTGACCATGCGCCAATTTGGTCAACCTTTAAATAATTGCTATGTTAACGCTTAAAATGCAAGGGCTACTTTGGGCCCTTGTTTTAATTATTACCTTTATAAGCGTAGAAAAAAATACCTATAAAGCACTTTATAAAACGCCTGCACGGCAAATAGGGGTACTTGCGTGTGCGTTAGTGTTTGCCATGTTATGGCAAATTAAAGCGGGTATTTTAAGCGGTCTTGATTTACACATTTTAGGTGTAACTGCCGCAACGCTAATTTTAGGGTGGCGCCTTGCTATTTTAAGTAGCCTACTGGCCAGTGCCCTATTGGCAGCTTTTGCAAACATTGATCTTAATCTTTTGCCCATGCAAATACTGTTTGGTGCATTTATTCCTACATTATTAAGCTACCTTGGCTTTATAATGAGTTATCAGTATTTACCGCGTCACTTTTTTGTTTATATTTTTGTATGCTCTTTTATATTGGCAGGCTTTATTGCATGTCTAAAAATAAGCTTTGGGGCTTTGTTTTATTTGCTTATAGGGCAATATAATTGGCAGGAATTGGCAGATAATTACGTATACCTAAGTGCTATCATTTGGTTTCCTGAGGCAATGCTCAACGGTATGGCCATTACGCTTTTGATCACTTATCGGCCACACTGGGTCAAAACTTTTTATGATAAGGACTACCTAGACTCATGAGTCTGCAATACCAATGCCCTTTATGTAACCACGCACTTTTAAAACATAATTCATCACTTCGATGTGACAACAATCACACCTTCGACTTCGCCAAAGAAGGCTATGTAAATTTATTACCGGTGCAACACAAAAACTCAAAGCAACCGGGTGATTCGCTCGAAATGGTACAAGCAAGGCGTGCTTTTTTAGAGCAAGGCTTTTACGCATTTTTACAGCGCGCATTAAGTAATATAATTAGTGAGCGCAAACCAAACGTGCTAATAGATTTAGGCTGTGGCGAAGGATTTTATACTCATGCCATTGCCGATAAAATAGAGGCGCAGGTATACGGCGTCGATATTTCTAAATCAGCCGTAAAATATGCAGCAAAGCGATACCCACAATGTCATTTTAGCGTTGCATCAATTAGCCAGGCGCCTTTTAAGTCAGGCACTGCTGACGTATTGCTGAGTGTTTTTGCGCCTTTGTTTGAACAAGAGCTGGCGCGTTTAGCAGCGCCAAATGCCACATTAGTAGTTGCAAGCCCAGGGCCGTGGCATTTAAAAGAGCTTAAAGAATATATTTATGCAGATGTAGCAAAACACACTGAAATTGACACGCCAAGCGGCTTTATAAAAGCAGATCAAAAGCTCATTACAGAGCAGGTTACGCTTAATTTTTCAGATATTAAAAATTTAATAATGATGACACCATTTGCGTGGAAATTTAGACCTGAACATTGGCAAACTCTTGAAGAAAAAGGCGCCCAAAGCGTCACCCTATCGTTTTACATTACCGAGTTTAGTAAAGCCGATTGATGTTTTAATAACGAGTGTTAGTGAGGAAGTTACTGCCCGGCTATATTGAGTCAGCTCATATGCCAGAGGGAGTGTTATAAATAAATAGAGCAAAGCGTGCGCTCTGCTCATACACTTATAGATAAACGCGCTCTAAAATTGCTCTTTAGTAAACGCTTTATCCATTTTATCAAACATGTCTTTTAATAAGTGTGCAAGTTCCATATAACGGGGCTTGTTTTCGCTTATTTGGGCTTGGTAGCCATTTGCCACCATTTTGGTATATAACTCGTTGTACCATTTTTGCATGCTCGGTTCTAATGGTGTTTCGGCTCGCTTACCTAACCAAAACAAGCCTTGCAACGGCAACGATAAAAAAAACAATGCACTGGCAATCGCTTGCGGTAAAAAATCGGGGCCTAAATAGTTAAGCTGAAAAAATAACGTAAGCATGGCTAATATTGGCATTACAGTAATTGCCAGCTCGGTTGCCTTAATTACTTTAAATTCGTTAAACAACGGTGCTAACTCTTTACGCATAGGCCATTTTTTTGCATATAACCTACCCGTTTGTAATTGTGACATCACACTTTTTTGCATCATGACTCCTCACATCTAAACTTTTAAACCCGTAGCGCCTGCTTGCCACTGCCTGTAAGTGTAACACAAATAAATAGCTTCACACTTTAGCAGTAAAAGTTATTGTTTTTGTATATATAAGCAACTAAACACTAAACTAAATTTATTAACTGGGTTAAAATACGCATCTTATAAATTAGACTTTAGTCGCTTTTTTATCACCTATATGGTGGCTAAGTTTACCTTTAATTTGCACCTTAAGTGTATTGTTCATATCTTAACGTACACTTACTAAATTTATTGTTTATGGAAACTGTATCTATGCCAACTGCGCCCTCTAAATCACAACACGTTTTAGTATTAAACTGTGGTAGTTCGAGTTTAAAATTTGCCATTATTGATGCTGATAACGGGCATGAAATTATTTCGGGCTTAGCTGAACGCCTAGGTTCAGAAAATCCATCTATTAAATATAAATACCAAGGTGATAAAACCGTTATCACCTTAGCTGCTAATCAAGCGCATGGTGAAGCAATTAATACGCTTGTGAGCCTAATTAAAGATCACCACTTAGATGAGCATTTAATTGCCGTAGGCCATCGTGTTGTACACGGTGGTGAGCACTTTACTCAATCTGCATTAGTGGATGAAAAAGTCATTGCGGGTATTTCAGATGCTTCAAGCCTTGCCCCTTTACATGGCCATGCAAACTTACTGGGTATTTCATCAGCGCAGGCTTCGTTTGCTGGTTTGCCCCAGGTTGCTGTTTTTGACACTGCATTTCATCAAACCATGGATAAAGTAGCCTACTTATATGCACTCCCTTACAAGCTATACACAGAGCACGGTGTTCGCCGTTACGGTATGCACGGCACAAGCCACTATTATGTAGCAGGCCAAACCGCTAAATTAATTAATAAGCCTGTTGAGCAAAGCAATTTTATTAGTGCGCATTTAGGTAATGGTTGTTCTGTGCGTGCAATTAAAGGCGGTAAAAGTGTAGATACTAGCATGGGCTTAACCCCGCTTGCTGGGTTAGTAATGGGCACCCGCAGCGGTGATATCGACCCTGGTTTATTTAACTTTTTAACAACACAACTTAATTATGATGCAAAACAAATCGACAACTTACTGAATAAAGAAAGTGGTTTGTTAGGTATTAGTGAACTGTCTAACGACTGCAGAACCATAGAAGAAGCCGCTGTAGCTGGCCATGAAAAAGCCGCCCTTGCACTTGATATTTTTTGCTACCGCCTTGCTAAGCAAATTGCCGCCTACATGGTGCCATTACAGCAGTTAGATGCGCTTATTTTTACCGGTGGTATAGGCGAAAACTCAGATATTATCCGCGAAAAAGTAATCACACAACTGGCGTTTTTAGGCCTAGATTGCGATAAACAAGCCAACTTAGATGCGCGATTTGGTAATGAAGGCATTATTAGCTCTGACAACGCGATCACTAAAGCGGTTGTAATGCCAACTAATGAAGAATGGGTAATAGCCCTTGATGCCGCTAACATTGTGAAGGAGCTTTAATTATGGCACGTCGTATTATGTTAATTCCGGTTTCTACGGGTGTTGGTTTAACATCTGTTTCTGTCGGGTTAGTGCGTGCGCTTGAGCAAAAAGCCGTGAAAGTTAACTTTTTCAAGCCAATTGCCCAGCCACGTACGGGTGAAACAGGCCCTGAAAAATCAACTCAAATTATTATGCAAGGCTCATCAATTACCCCACCAACTCCCTTTGCATTAAGCTATGCAGAGCAAATGATTGGCGATGGTAAGGGCGATGATTTACTTGAAGAAATAGTAGAGCGCTTTGAAAGTAAAATTAACGATGATGAAGTGGCTATTATTGAAGGTATGGTGCCTACTCGCCGCCAACCTTATGCTGGGCGTGTAAACCGCGAAATAGCCCAAACTCTGGGTGCCGATATTGTATTTGTATTAACCCCTGGTAATTACACCATTACGCAAATTGAAGACCGTTTAGAAATTGCTGCTGGGTATTATGGTGGCATTGATCACCCGCGGGTTTTAGGCTGTATTTTTAACAAAGTGAATACCCCGCTTGATGAAGAAGGCCGCGCCCGCGCTGATTTGGTCGATTCATACAAAGCAGAAGAGCTCGATAACGAATTAAACCGTTTAGCTTCTTTACCTATTTTTAGAAAAAACCCATTTATGCTGTTAGGCGCCATCCCGTGGGACTTTGATTTAGTTGCGCCGCGCGTTAAAGATTTAAGCGCGTATTTAAAAGCCACCATAATTAACGAAGGCGACATGCTACACCGTCGCTTACGCCGTATTACATTTTGTGCGCGTACCGTATCAAACATTTTGAACCACTTTACACCGGGCGCATTATTAGTCACCCCGGGCGATCGTTCAGATATTTTAGTCGCTGCGTGTTTGTCGGCCATGAACGGCACTAAAATTGGTGCTATTTTACTTACCGGTGGTTTTGAACCAGAGCCGCGTATAATGGCGCTGTGTGAACAAGCAATGCAAACAGGCTTGCCTATTTTAGCCACAGAGGCCGATACTTGGCGTACATCATTACTACTGCATAATTTTAATATGGAAGTACCAAGCGATGATGACCAACGTATTGAAAAAGTAAAAGATCACAACGCAGAATATATCGATTCTGATTGGCTCGATACGCTTGCAAAAAATGTTGGTAGAACACGTAAGCTCTCTCCTCCTGCGTTTCGTTATTTACTTACAGATAAAGCCCGTAAAGCAGCTAAAACAGTGGTACTTCCTGAAGGAAATGAGCCGCGTACTATTAAAGCCGCGGCTATTTGTGGACAACGTGGTATTGCCAAAACAGTATTACTTGGCGATCGCGATGAAATAATGCGTATTGCCGAGCAACAAGGTATTGAGCTTAACGAACATGTAAGTATTGTTGAGCCAAAATCGGTGATTAACGACTATGTTGCACCTATGGTCGAAATTCGTAAAAGCAAAGGCTTAACAGAAGTCGTAGCACAAGAGCAATTACAAGATAATGTTGTACTGGGCACTATGATGCTTGAGCAAGGTAAAGTCGATGGCTTAGTATCTGGCGCTGTTAACACAACAGCTAATACAATTCGCCCACCGCTGCAGTTAATTAAAACCGCTCCAGGGTCATCACTTGTATCGTCTGTGTTTTTTATGCTGCTGCCTGACCAAGTACTGGTATATGGCGACTGTGCAATTAACCCCGACCCTAATGCAGAACAATTAGCAGATATCGCTATCCAGTCAGCTGATTCTGCAGCTGCGTTTGGCATAGAGCCACGTGTTGCCATGATAAGCTACAGCACAGGTACTTCTGGCTCTGGCGCCGATGTTGAAAAAGTGCGTGAAGCCACGCAAATTGCTCAACAAAAACGTCCTGATTTAATTATTGATGGGCCATTGCAATACGACGCTGCGATTATGGAAAATGTTGCTCTTAAAAAAGCACCAAATAGCCCAGTAGCCGGTAAAGCTACGGTATTTATTTTCCCAGACCTTAATACCGGTAACACAACCTACAAAGCCGTACAACGTAGTGCCGATCTAATCAGCATAGGGCCTATGCTACAAGGTATGCGAAAGCCCGTTAACGATTTAAGCCGTGGCGCATTAGTCGATGACATAGTGTACACCATTGCACTTACGGCTATTCAAGCAGCTCAAGTTGAAGCGCTCGAAAACGCCTAAATCAAACTAGTGCTTTTTATAGCCTAGCTAATATTTACTTATTAATTAGTTAGTTAGGCTATTTATACCTACCAATTCCCATACTTATCCACAGAAATTGTGGGTAAGTTTTAAATCCTTATTACCCACAGTCACACAGCCTTTATTTTAGTGGCTGTTACACCTTTAATTTAAAGCCAATAATCTATACTATTAACTGACTCTATACGCTGTTTGCAGGTTATTAATGTCAAAACAAACATTACAATTACACAGCACGCTGTTGTCAATTCATAGTTTAGAAGTGGATGCAGACATTCCTGTAGCGCTATTAAAATTACCCCTATTTTTTATTTCTAAAACTCATGATGAGCTTTCTATTGTTTGCCCTAGTCATTTTGCTATTGAGTGTTTAGATACAGAGCCTGATTGGCAAGCACTTGAAGTGGTTGGCCCGTTGGGGTTTTCTTTAACGGGGATTATGGCCAATATATCTGGCGTGCTTGCAAAGGCTAATATTTCTATCTTTTCTATCTCAACCTACGACACAGATTATATTTTGGTAAAAAAACACACTGCGCAGCAAGCCATCACTGCACTTAAAAAAGATGGCTACAATTTAGTAGTAGATCAATAAATGAGAGCAGCCTCTATCGAGTTTTTAGCGCAAAATAAGCTCCCCGCCAGCGCATTAAAAATTACCAGCCCCTTTAGCGGCAAAGTCATTGATTTGAACCTGCACCCTGAGCCCTTTTTTAAATTTTCTACCCTTGGGCCAACTATGTTGGTTGCATTAAGTAACCACAAAATTTTAGCGCCCTTTGATGGCACTTTAATGCAGGTTAAAAATGCAGGATGTGAATTTATTTTCCAAGCAAATAACGGTTTAAAGGTTCTCATTAACTTGTCACTACCGGCGCAGCAGCCTATTACACACACACATATTGCACAGCTAAATGGCAGCAAAATAAGCAAAGGGCAGCGCTTAGCTTACTTTGATTTACGCGAACTTAAATCGCCCTTACTGGCCAGCTTAGTGCTATTAAATGGCCATAACTTAGGCACTTTTCATTATTCACACACGCACGTAAATGCGGGTGTAGACCCCCTTTTAACTATTATTAAGAAGAACTAAACCTATGATCACTCTTTACGGCATTAGTAATTGCGATACCATTAAAAAAGCCAAAAAATACCTCGCCGACAACAACATAGATTTTACCTTTCACGATTACCGAAAAGACGGTGTAAACGAGCAGCTTGTAAGCGAATTTGCTGAGCATATTGACTGGGAGCAATTAGTTAATAAGCGTGGTACAACCTATCGTGCACTCTGTGATGAGCAAAAGCAAAACCTAAGCAAAGACACTGCTATAACATTACTTGTAGAGCAACCAGCTATGATCAAGCGCCCAGTACTTGTTAATAACAACAGCTACCACTTAGGCTTTAAAGCAGCGCAATACGATGAGATATTTAAATAATGACACATGAAGTAATTGCACTTGCACAAGCGCTTATTCAGCGCGAGTCGGTAACCCCTGAAGATGCGGGTTGCCAATCAATGATGAACGAGCGTTTAAAAGCCCTAGGCTTTAATATTGAGTCATTATTTTTTACCGATACACTCAATACATGGGCCCGAAAAGGAAACCAGTCGCCACACTTTTGTTTTGCAGGCCATACTGATGTAGTCCCTACAGGACCTGCACAAAACTGGCAGCACCCGCCATTTTCAGGCTTAATTGAAGATGGTTTGCTGCATGGCCGAGGCGCAGCGGATATGAAGGGCTCTCTGGCAGCAATGCTTGTTGCTACTGAGCGCTTTGTGGCTAAAAACCCTGATCATAAAGGCTCTATCTCATTTTTAATTACCTCCGATGAAGAAGGCCCCTTTATCAACGGCACAACCAAAGTAATAGACACGCTTGAAGCACGTGGTGAAAAAATTGATATGTGCTTAGTGGGTGAGCCTTCATCGCGAGATGTACTCGGTGATGTAGTAAAAAATGGCCGTCGTGGCTCCCTTACTGGCTTTTTAAAAGTAAAAGGTGTGCAAGGCCATGTAGCCTACCCCCACTTAGCGCAAAACCCAATTCATTTGGCTGCCCCCGCTATTACTGAACTTAGCCAAACCGTGTGGGACAACGGCAATGAATTTTTCCCTGCAACCAGCTTCCAGGTATCAAATATAAATGGTGGCACGGGGGCCGGGAATGTCATACCGGGCGAGCTTGAGGTGCAATTTAATTTTAGATTTAGTACCGAAGTAACTCATCAGCAACTACAAGAACGGGTTAATGCTATTTTACAAACGTATGACTTAAACTACGAATTAAGCTGGATAGTAAATGGCTTGCCGTTTATTACCGAGCATGGCCCGTTAGTTGATGCCACCGTAAATGCGATTAAATCTGTCACGGGCTTAACCACTAACCTCGAAACCACCGGGGGTACATCAGATGGGCGCTTTATAGCGCAAACAGGCGCAAAAGTGATTGAACTAGGCCCGCGCAACGCCACTATTCATAAAGTAGATGAATGTGTAAGCACCGATGATTTAATCGCTTTAGCTGATATTTACGAGCAAATTTTAGAGCAATTGTTAACCTAATGGCACTCGATACCAATACATTAGCAATGTGTATCACTGGACAAAGTGATACACATCTCACTGAGATTCAATCGCATCGGTTACATACTGATATTATTGATGACTTTTTAGCCCTGCAAAATGGCGCTAAAAACGCTGGTTTTGAGCTGACTATTGCCTCAAGTTTTCGCGATTTTAATCGCCAAGCTATGATTTGGAATAACAAGTTTTTAGGTATACGCCCTGTTTTTAATAAACAGCAACAGATAGTGGATTTAAGCAAGCTAAATGAACTGGAAAAATGCACGGCTATTATGCTTTACTCTGCCATGCCAGGGGCTAGTCGGCATCATTTAGGAACCGACCTTGATGTGTATGATACCGCCGCAATTAGCGATGATTATAAGCTGCAACTTACCCCTGATGAATACCAACATGGTGGGCCATTTGCGCCACTCAGCCAGTGGCTTGATAAAAATCTAGCTAAATATGGTTTTTATCGCCCCTACAAACAGGATTTAGGCGGCGTAGCACCTGAACTTTGGCATATTAGCCATATTAAGCAATCTCAGCGGTTAGTAAACACATTGAGCGAAGCGATGCTTTACGAATGTATAAGCAACAGCGATTTAGAGGGTAAGTCAGCTATTTTAGATAATTTACCAGCGGTATATAAACGTTTTATAACAAATGTAAGCCCGCCTTAATAGCGGGCTTTTCTTGGCATTACCGCGCTGTATGCTTATTTAATATAAACACCAATACCGAGCCGAGTATTAGTGAGCTTGCAATAATAAACTCCACTGTTACCTGCTCAGATAAAAACAACATACCAGCGATAGCAGCCAGTACAGGCACACATAACTGTACGACCGCCGCTTGCGTGCTTTTTAGTAGCGGCATGGCCACATACCAAATACTGTAACCAATGCCTGATGCAATGGCACCCGAGGCGCACGCTAGTAACACCCCTTGCATACTTACTGTTTTTAAATAGCCTATTGCTACAAGTAATAAAACAGGAATAGCCACTAAGCTTCTAATAAAGTTAAAGGCGGTGGTCCGCAGCGGCGATACACACGCTTTACCGCGTATACTGTAAACGCCCCATGCAACGCCACTTAACGCCATAAGCGAGGCCCCTAACAAAGAAGGCACAGCGGCAGAGGGCAACATTAAATACACAAACCCAGCTAACGCGACAAAAAAAGCCCCCCACTGCAATTTACTTAGCTGCTCTTTTTTATATATGCCCCAACCAATCATGGTAAGTTGCACCGCTGAAAATAAAATAAGCGCACCGGTGCCTGTATCTAGCTCTATATAAGCAATAGAAAAACAAAGTGCATATACCAATAAACTAATACTGCTTCGCCAACTTCCGGTATCACTTAAAATAGCGTCATTAAGCGCCCCCTTACGCTTAAGGTTATACGTATATACAGCCATAATTAAGCCTAAACACACGGCACCACTTACGAGCCTGATAATTGTAAAATTCCACGCATCAATATAACCTTGCGCTAACGCCATACGGCAAAGTAAAGAATTTGCCGCAAAGGCTATTAATGCAACGAGGGTGTATAAAGTGGCTTTCAAAATCGCTCCTTAACTAAAACCTTATAATGAGATGCTTTAAATTGGCTTGCTCAGCCAGCGCTGTATTTAAACAGCTGAGCCATTTAGCTGTAAAGCGGTATTGTTGTAATTACTCTAATCTTATTCGCAGCATTATAACTTTATATACTGCTAAATTGCTGTAATTACGCGTCTACCCTCTGGTATTCACAAGCTATTCATGATGATTTGCCTACCTTAAATACACGTAATTTAACTAACGCGCGCTGACCTTAGGGAGAATGATTTTTAAATCCTCACAGGTCTATATGCCCTAAAGTAGGCTACGCTTTTTTACACTATTTCACACAAATCCAAAACCAGAGTATGTTAATCTTTAAAACCTAACTATATAGGAGTGCTCAGTGCGCCAAAGTATAATTTTAAGTGTTTGTTTTATATTAAGTGGATGCAGCACCATAGGCTTTAATGATTTATTTAACGACTATGCAAGCCAAATGACGCCTGTAAGAAACGCAATTCAAAATAACAATATTGAACAGGCTCAATCACTTATTGCCAACAATAGTAAGTTACACAGTAGCTATTTACTTAACCAATTAGAGCAAGCCCGTTTAAAAGACCTTGCTAACGAGCAAAGTCTTTCACAACAACAATTTGAAAACGTATACGCCCAGGTACAAACAAAACGAGAAGCAGCAAAAATTCAATTAAGTGCAGGGCTTGAACAAAGTAACGCCTTATTCACTAACGACTCTGCTATTACCTATGTACCACCGGCATATGAAATGAGCATGCTACATAGCTACAAAGCACTTAATTATGTATACAACAGTGATTTAGAAGGCGCCTTGGTTGAAATACGTCGCGCTAACAAAGTACAAGTCGATGCACTTGCAGATAATCAAACACAAATAAACGACACAATAGAGCAAGCACAACAGCATTACCCAAGTATGAGTAATGTGACACGCGGTATTAAAAATGGTTTTCAAAATGCCTTTACGTTTTATTTATCTGCGCTGTTGTACCAAAGTGATAAACAATACGATGATGCCTACATTGATTATAAAAAAGCATTAGAGATTCAACCTGACAATCACTACTTACAGCAAGATGTAATGCGATTAGCTAAAAAGCAAGGTTTTAATCAAGATTTAGAAGAGTTTGAGCGCTGCTTTAGCCCATTAAAGCCCCTTCATGCTAATCACGGTGAAGTGGTTATATTGGTTGAACAAGGCTTAGTGCCTAAACAAGATGAATTTAAATTACGCTTGCCTATTTATACCTCAGGTGGCGATGCGCGTTTTTACAGTTTAGCAATGCCGGTTTATAAAGATAATGCGTTTATAACTAATATTAATGGCGTAAATATAGGTTCGCAAAATTTAGAGCTCAACCCATTAGTGCATATAGAAGCATTAGCGGCTAAAACATTAGAGCAACAAATACCGGCTCGCGTATCTAGGCAAGTACTACGCTTAGTAGCCAAAGAAAAAGTGCGCGCAGAGCTGGCACGTAGCACAGGCGATGTAGGCAATATTATTGCTAATATTTATAATTTGGCGTCTGAGCAGGCTGATACACGTAGCTGGCTTACTTTACCTAATCAAATAAGCATGGCACGTAGCAGTTTAAATGCAGGGTCGCATACACTTTTAATAGGCAACCATGCGCCTATTAATTTTACCGTTAGTAAGCAAGGGTTAACCTTAATTTACCTAACCTCTATTAATAACTATTTTAACTACCATGTGGTTCAACTCTAGGAGTCATCATGAAATATACTTTGCCATTAGTGGCTGCATTAATGCTTGGGGCATGTGCAAGCCAACCTGATACATCAGGCATTTCGGTTGAGCAAAGCAAAAATACATTTAACGAGCAGTTACATGTTGATAATCCTGCTCTAGGTGAAAAGCTTGCCATTACCGATGTTAAAACACGCCAAACAAACCAGTTAACCGACGTGGTAGTAACACTAAGCAGCCAATATAAAAAGTCGCAATATTTACAGTATCAGTTTAATTGGTACGACAAAGACGGGTTTGTAATTAAAGGAAACCACTCACCTTGGCAAGCCTTAACACTGTTTGGTTTTTCTAAAACACAATTACCCGGCTTAGCGCCAACACCGGATGCGGTTACATTTTCGCTCGCTGTAAGAGAAGTGTCTACCGACGCACAAGAATTTAAAGAATAAGGGTTATAAAAATGATCACTACACAATTTAAAACGTTATCGAGTTATGCAGTTATTGGCCTCAGCGCCCTCATTTTAAGCGGTTGTGCCAATAAAGCCGTAGTTAGTTATGGCGACGCGCAAGCAGTAGAAACCACCGATATAAACTTTGGCTCTACCGATTTACAAAAAGTAGCCAGCCAAATGACCGACTCACTACTCAGCTCGCCGGTTATTGGTACAATGACCCAAAACAAACGCCCTGTGGTATTTGTTGAGCGCATTAAAAATAAAACCAGTGAACACATAGACACTGAATCTATTACCGACTCAATCTCTACGCAACTGTTGCGCAGCGGTAAGTTTCGTTTTGTTGACATGACCCGTGTTGAATCAGTACGTGAGCAGCTTAACTTTCAAAACGAAGATGCCCTTGTAAACCCTGCCACCGCAGTTGCCTTTGGTAAACAAATTGGTGCGCAATACATGTTGTACGGCAACTTATCGAGCATTGTTAAATCAAATGCTGATAAATCAGATGTGTATTACAAATTTACAATGCGCTTAATGGATATGCAAAGCGGCCTAGTAGAGTGGGCAGACGAAACTGAAATTCGTAAAACGAAAGAAAAATCGACATTTGGTTGGTAATAATACCAATTCGCTTAATTAACTGATCTATTTTGAGGCTAGTTAAACGCGTTGATAACTAGGAAAAAAATGACTGTTTAGTTGTTTTAAATGAGAATTTTTTAACGCAGGTAGCGACACGTTTAGCCGCAAAATGATTAAGTATTTTTGCGCATTGGTATACATATCCACGCAAAGGCAAAATATCGCCTTTGCGTAACACCAACAGGAGAGACCTATGAAAGCCTTAACCATAGCAATGTGTGCATTGCTTACACTCAGTGCACCAAGTTTTGCTAACTATGAGCGAAACAAAGCCGTGCCTGTACAACAGGTTTTATTTGGCGATGTAAAATCTGTACGTAAAATTACCGAACAAGAGCTTGTGCAAGACAAAAACAATGGCTGGAAAACCTTTGGCGGCGCCCTACTCGGGGGTGTTGTCGGTAATCAATTTGGTGGTGGGAGCGGTCGTACCGTCGCCACTATTTTAGGCTCAGTCATTGGCGGAAGCGTGGCGCATAATAATCAGCAAAAAAGCTATTATAAGCAAACACACCTAGTAGAGTTATTGATTCAGGTAGAAAACGGCGATCAATACATGGTGGTACAAGACCAAGACCAGTCAATGCGCTTTAGTAAAGGTGATAACGTACGGTTGGTCTATTTAAGTGATAATACCGTAAGAGTTGACCGCGCGTACTAATAAGCCCTATCAGCATTATCGCGTAAATAAAAAACGAGCTAATTAAGCTCGTTTTTTATTTTACAGCGCATTAGTTGGGATTAACTAAACTTGGCGATAGTCTTTAAAAAAGCGCTGCATTTTAAGCATCGCACTCGATAAATCGTCTTTGTTAGGTAAAAACACTAACCTAAAGTGATCAGGCTCTGGCCAATTAAATGCACGCCCATGCACTAATAATATTTTTTCTGCTTTTAGTAAATCAAACATCATTTTTTCATCATCAGTGACATTAAAATGAGCCGTATCTACCTTAGCAAACGCGTAAAGCGCCCCTTTTGGCTTTTTACAGCTTATCCCTTCAATAGCATTAAGCCCACGCCAAGCAATATCGCGCTGAACATATAATCGCCCGCCTGGGTCGATTAAGCTATCTATTGATTGCACGCCCCCTAGCGCTTGTTGTATCGCATATTGCGCGGGTACATTGGCACACAAACGCATAGACGATAAAATATCTAGCCCTTTACGTAAATCTTCCATTGCAGAAGTGCGCCCGCTTAGTACCATCCAGCCCATACGAATACCCGCTGCACGGTAAGTTTTAGCTAAGCCATTAAAGGTAATAATGGGCACATCGTCGCATAGCGCACCAATTGAGGTGTGAGTGATGCCATCGTATAAAATCTTTTCGTAAATTTCATCGCTAAGCAGTAACAGCTTATGCTCGCGCGCCACATTAATTAACTCTAAAAGTAAATCGTCACTATAAACCGCCCCGGTTGGGTTATTAGGGTTAATTAGTACAAGCGCTTTTGTTTTAGACGTAATTTTACTTTTTATATCAGCAATATCCGGAAACCAGTCTTGCTCTTCATCACATAAATAATGAACAGGGTTGCCGCCTGCTAATTTAACTGACGCGGTCCACAGAGGGTAATCAGGCGCAGGAATAAGCACTTCATCATCGTTATTTAATAACGCTTGGGTGATCATTTGAATAAGCTCGCTCACCCCATTACCAATATAAATATTATCTACATCTAAGTTATGTAAACCTCGTTGCTGGTAATGCTGATAAACCGCTACACGGGCTGAATATAACCCCTTAGAGTCGCAGTAGCCTTGGGCCGAATACAAATTACGAATAATATCGCGGTGCATGTCCTCTGGCATATCAAAACCAAACGCCGCAGGGTTACCAATATTAAGCTTTAGTACCTTTTGACCTTCGTCTTCCATTTTTTTGGCTTGCGCTAAAACCGGTCCACGAATGTCATAACATACACCTTCTAATTTGTGACTCTTTTTAATATCTGACATTTTTACCTCTTTGGGGCGAACTGGCTTTATGGAAAAAAATAATTAACTAGGAGTGGGTTTGTTCAATGTGAGGGTTATAACCTAATGGGCTCGGTAAAATTGTGTTACTAGCCCAAGGGTGGCCCTTGGGCAATGCGTGATCAAATTTATTATCGAGAGGCCAAACACGCCCTAGTAAAGTCTAAGACTACCCTAGTAAAGGCGTAAAATGCCAGCGTAATTAGTTGCTTAATACTGAAATAAATTCACGTTAACAAATAAAGTTAATTAGACTCTACCCACGCTCTTAATTGGGCCTGCGAACCACTTACTTGCGCCAATAAATCTGTAGATGCAGTAACAGCTTGCGCTAAGTTATCTTGATTTAGATTAAGCTCAATATCACGGGCTACATCAGATAAACTCGTGGCACCAAACTGAGCCGCGTTCGACTTTAAACTATGGGCATGACGAATCGCCGCTTCTTTATCGTTACCAATGGTTGCAATTACTTCATTACCAAGGCGCTCAAATTCACTGCAGCAAAATTCAAGTGTATCTTTAAACTGCTCACCAAGTAACGAATGCATACTTTCTAGAGCAGCCTCATCTATTTGTACTTCTGTCATATTTTAAGCCCTTCTAAACATTCCGTGTCATTTTATAATTAATAGTATTACTGTATATCTATGCGTAAAAAAATCCAACTTTATTACTTTATAAATGTATAATTATCAAAATACACTCGCAATAAAAAGTTTAATTAATGACTCGCCAAGTTTGTGAACGCTGTTTGTTTACGCCCTCTACCTGTATATGCGGGGCCATTAAACGTTTAACAAATAAAGTTAGCGTGGTTATTCTACAACACCCCAGTGAAGAAAAAATAGCGAAAAACACGGCAAAATTGCTTAATTTAAGCCTAACTGACTGCAAAATAATCAAAGGGGAAAATAACACCGACTTTGCCATGCTCAACTCTTTACCTGTTAAGTCCACGGTACTGCTCTACCCTAATGAGCACGCCACCAACTTAGATGATACAAACCCAAAGCAAGCCTTAAGTAACATTACGCATTTAATCGTGATTGATGGCACCTGGAAAAAAGCCTATAAAATTTTGCAGCTGACCCCGCTACTCACTAAATTTAAAACAGTGAGCTTTAAGCAGTTACCGCAAAGCCGTTACGCTATTAGAAAAGCCCCCAGAGCCGACAGTCTTTCTACGCTTGAGGCCGTTGCACATAGTTTGTTGTTAATAGAGCAGCTAAACCCTGCCCCGCTTTACAATTTATTAGACGAATTAATACAAAAACAAACCCAACACATGCCCGAACACGTAAAAGCACGTTACTTAAATTAGCCACCATTAAATGTAAATGCGTAATTACCCAAACAGATTAAAACGCGGATTCATTCGTAAAGGGCCAGACTACCGCTTTGACGACCAAGTTGACTTTAGTGATATTAGAGACACCTTTGGCTTTAGATCTATGGTTGTAGGAAAATGGGTGACCAAAGAAGAGCATTTTATTAGTGCAAACTTAATTTACGATGCCCTCGCCGACCTTGCTCAAATATTACATTTACCGCCCAAAGCTATTGGCCTGCGCGGCAAACTAAATTTTGCCTTTGGGCATGGCGGTCAAAAAGGCGTCCAAGCGCATTATAACGCAGCTTCACAAACCCTTGCTTTAGCAAAAAACGCCGGCGGTGGCGCATTGGCTCACGAATGGTTTCATGCGTTTGATCATCATATAAGCGAGCATTTATTTAATGCAAAACCTCGCTTTGGTTTTGCTTCAAAGCTGTGGCTTGCTAACACGCCTAATTTAGCCCATCCGCTAAATAGTGCACTCGATAAGTTTTACCAAAGCGTGTTTTTAGATGAAAGCGGCGCAAACGCCAATAATTACGTACAACGCTGCATTACGTTCGATAAAGCGCAAAACATGCATTATATGAGTATGCCTGAGGAGCTTGCAGCACGCTGCTTTGAAGCCTGTATAGATGCTCACAGCACTATTCAAAATAGCTTTTTGGTTAGTGGCTTAAAAAGCAGTAACTTGATATACCCAAGTGCTCAACATGTTAATAAGGCAAATGAAGCGCTTAATAAGTATTTTGAACTACTGGGTTATGCACTTCATAAATCTCAATAAGCCACAAACTACCTTGTAAACTTTAATTACGTGAAAAATCTTATATTTAATCTATCCTATCCTAAAGCATTAATAATTTTAAATTAAGTAGCAATTAAATGGTAAATACTGATTTTACAAATAAAAAGCATGGCGCTATCTCTTTTGTTTATATTGTTCCCTTAACTGTAATTGCAATTTTATCTATCTGTATTCACTTTATGCTTGATGAAGTCATTGAAGCGCAAACCGATACTGGAAAACTCGTAAATGAAAGTGGTCAACAAAGAATGCTTTCGCAACGGGTGATCATGTTTACTTTAGAGTACTTAATGTATGGCTCGCAGGATTCTAAATTACTGGCCATTAATGCTTTAAACTCTTTAAAAAATAATCATAAATACTTATTAAGTGAGCATTATGGGGCGCAAGTATTAGGCGATGAAAGCCCGCTATCTAACGAGTTGTTAGCAATGTATTTTAAAGAGCCTGTTAATGTCGATAAAAAATTAAGTATGTTTTCAGATAGAGTTGAAGAAGTACTAAAGTTAAAAACACAAACACTTAATTTAGATACAGTGCAAGAAAGCTTTTTTTCTTTAGCAAAAGAGCCGCTTTTAAAAGCGTTTAATACGGTAGTTATGCAGTACGAAAAAGAGAGTGTTGACAGGGTTAAAAGGCTGCACACTATTCAAGGCATTGTAATTATAGTTATTTTATTATCTATATTAGTCGAGTTTTTACTCGTTTATAAAGCCAGAAATAAAAAACACATTTAATATCAGTGTAAGCAATAATGCACATTGGCATAAATTATTAAGCGTTTAAGCTAGCAAAAAAAGCCCTTTAAACGCTTAATAGTTTTATATTGTTATAGGTTATCGTCGCTAATGCGGCTTGCTACCGCACTACTTTGATCTTTATATTTTGCATCTTTACGAATGTTATAAGGGTTTTCGCAGGGTCCTGAAAGCATTTCAAAGCTCATTGCACCAATTTTCATCATTGGGCGCAGCGCTAGTGGTAACTTACCTGAGTTATAAAATTCTAAAACAATATTGCCGCTCCAACCTGGGTCGATTCTGTGCGCTGTTACATGCACCATCAAACCTAAGCGGGCAAGTGATGAACGACCATCTAACCAGCCTACTATGTCGGCAGGAAGTGTTACTTTTTCATGCGTAATGGCCAATGCCAGCTCACCTGGGTGTAAAAAGAAAGCTTCGCCGTCGGCAAGCTCAATCTCTTCACTCATTATTGATTCCATAGCCTTATTTAACTGATCTTTAGGGCCACTTAAATCTACGTACGCTGCGTTATGTGCGTTAAAGGTTCTAAATTTGTTCCCTAAACGCAAATCGGCTGTCACACCCGAAATCATTTCATTAGTCGGCGCAGGCTCAATCACTATGCGGCCATCGCTTAAATATTCTTTAATATGGGTATCTGAGAGTCTCATTTTTTCTTAGTCCTGCGTTATCACTATCTCAACACTGTGTTGGTGCTGCTGATAAAAAAGCGTGCTGGCAATCAGTCTTGCCGCTGCGCTGTATGTGTTGCTAATAGCCGCGCTGGTATCGCTGGCGATTAATTTACCTTGCTCTGAGTATTCACGAATATTTATGGCAAGTGGAATATGGCTTAACACCGGTACGCCGTGTTTATGGGCAAGTTTTTCTGCGCCATCTTTGCCAAATACATGGTTGGCTTCACCGCAGTGGCTACAAATGTAGTGACTCATATTTTCTATAAGCCCAAGCACAGGTACGTTAACTTTATTAAACATTGCAATGCCTTTTTGCGCATCGGCAAGGGCTAAATCTTGTGGCGTAGTCACAATAACAGTGCCGCTGGCAGGCACTTTTTGGCTCATTGTTAGCTGTATATCGCCCGTACCCGGTGGCATATCAACAATTAAATAATCAAGTTCGCCCCAATCAGTTTCGTTTAATAATTGGTTGAGCGCTCCCGATGCCATTGGCCCTCGCCATACCGTTGCGTCATCACTTGGCACTAAAAAGCCGATTGATTGCGCTTTAATGCCGTTGGCATCAAATGGCTGAAGCAGTTTGTTATCTTTGGTTTGCGGCTCTGCGCCTACAAGCCCCAATAACATAGGAATAGATGGCCCATAAATATCAGCATCTAAAATCCCTACTTTTGCGCCTTCGCTTTTAAGCGCCCCAGCTAAATTTACAGCGGTAGTGGATTTTCCTACCCCCCCTTTACCTGAGGCAATCAGCACAATGTGTTTAATGGCTTTAAACTTTGCAGGCTCTTTTATAGTCACCACAGAGTCTATGGTAACCGGTGTATTTATACTTTCACTTACGTGCTGCTCAACTAACGGCATTTCTGATTGAGCCGCAAATGGCAGCGTTATTTTAATGTGTATTGATTTATCGTCATTTTGCGAAATGGTATCAATAAAACTTTCATCAATACCTACGGCAAATGCCGCGCTTCGATACGCCGCTAAGGCAGTAATAATCGGTTGTTTTTGCACCGATTTAGAGGAGAATAGTTTCGACAGTCCAAACATAGCAATTAAATAGCGTTTCTTTGATGAAAAGTGCCACAGAATTATGTAACATTCAGGGCATTAACACCAGTCAATTAACAAAAATCCATAAGCTGCGCGTACCGTTAGTCCAAAGCTTATGGATAAATTAATGATAACCGCCTTTTTTGTAGTAAAAATGGTGGTTTATCCTCAATTCGGAATGATTATGACGCAGCGAAAGATCCTCATTACCAGCGCATTACCTTATGCAAATGGCCCTACTCACTTAGGCCATTTATTGGAATATATTCAAACTGATATTTGGTCACGTTTTCAAAAGCTACAAGGCCACGAAGCTTATTATGTTTGCGCCGACGATGCTCACGGCACGCCAATTATGCTTAATGCGCAAAAGCAAGGGATCACGCCTGAAGAAATGGTTAAAAATGTAAGCATTGAACGCCAGCGCGACTTTGCCGACTTTAACATCAAGTTTGATAAATACCACAGCACCCACAGCTCAGAAAATAAAGAGCTGAGTGAGCTTATTTATAACCGCCTTAATGATGCGGGCCATATTAAAAAGCACACTATTTCACAGTTATTCGACCCTGAAAAAGGCATATTTTTACCAGATCGCTTTGTAACAGGCACTTGCCCAACGTGTAAGTCTGAAAACCAAAATGGCGATAGCTGTGACTCGTGTGGCGCAACTTACAGCCCAACCGAATTAATAAACCCGCGCTCGGTAATGTCAGGTGCAGAGCCAATTTTAAAAGATTCAGAGCATTACTTTTTTGACCTGCCAGCATTTGAAGGCATGCTTAAAGAGTGGCTACACTCGGGCTCTATTCAGCAAGAAATGGCGAATAAGTTAGATGAGTGGTTTACCGATGGCCTGCAACAGTGGGATATTAGCCGCGATGCGCCTTACTTTGGTTTTGAAATTCCAAATGCACCGGGCAAATACTTTTACGTATGGCTAGATGCGCCAATTGGCTACATGGCAAGCTTTAAAAATCTATGTGACGAAAAAGGCCTCGACTTTGATGCATTTTGGGCTGAAGGTTCTGATGCTGAGCTTTATCACTTTATTGGGAAAGACATTATTTACTTCCACAGCTTATTTTGGCCAGCCATGCTAGAGGGCGCTAATTTTAGAAAGCCAACTAACGTGTTTGCACATGGCTTTGTAACCGTCAATGGCGAAAAAATGTCTAAATCAAAGGGTACGTTTATAAAAGCACGTACTTACCTTGATAACCTAGACCCAGAGTACTTACGTTATTACTACGCAGCTAAATTAAACAGCGGTATTATTGACCTTGATTTAAACCTAGAAGACTTTGCACAACGTGTAAATTCAGACCTAGTAGGTAAAGTAGTAAACATAGCAAGCCGCTGTGCAGGCTTTATTACTAAAAAGTTTGACGGTAAATTAAGTAGCACAATTATGCAGCCAGAACTACTTGAAGAATTTCAAGCTGCTGCACCGAGCATTACTGCCCACTATGAAAACCGTGAATACAGCCGCGCGATTCGTGAAATTATGGCCCTAGCCGACAAAGCCAACCAATTTATTGATGCCGCAGCGCCATGGGTACTCATTAAAGATGAAGCAAAACAGCAAGAAGCGCACGAAGTGTGTTCGCTTGGCCTTAACTTGTTCCGTGTTTTAATTACCTATTTAAAACCTGTATTACCAGGTATGGCTGCAAACGTAGAAGCCTTTTTAAATGACGACTTAGCATGGGATGGCGTTCAAAACGCGCTCGTTGCACATCCTATCAATAAATTTAAGCCGCTCATGCAACGTGTAGAAATGGATAAAGTGAACAAAATGGTTGAAGAATCAAAAGAAAGCCTAGAATCAAAAGTAACAATTGACCCTAATAGCCCACTGGCAAAAGAACCAATTGCGGATGAAATTGAATTTGATGACTTTGCAAAAGTTGACTTACGCGTTGCTAAAATTGCTAAAGCAGAGCATGTTGAAGGCGCCGATAAGCTACTTAAACTTACGCTAGATTTAGGCGGTGAAACACGCCAAGTGTTTGCTGGTATTAAATCGGCTTACGCACCAGAAGACATTGAAGGCAAACTGACTGTAATGGTTGCAAACCTTAAACCTCGTAAAATGCGCTTTGGTATGTCAGAGGGTATGGTATTAGCTGCAGGCCCTGGCGGTAAAGAAATTTACATTCTTAACCCAGACGATGGCTCAGAGCCAGGCATGCGTGTAATGTAATTTATTACTTATAAAAAACCGCTGAAATATCAGCGGTTTTTTTATGAGAAAAAAACGTTTATACCAATTCGTTTAGTTAAGTGTGCTATTTTGAGGGTGCAAAAGCGTGTTGATAACTAGACAAAAAATTCGCTATTTAGTTATTCAAAATGATCAAAGTGATAGCTTTTTAACGCGTTTAGCACCAAAATAATTAAGTATTATTGCCGATTGCTGTTACACGTGTGACTCTGGATTAAATAAAGTGAAGTGACATTATGAGCCAAATTTTAAATGCCAACAGAATAAAAATAAGCAACCAAATAAAGCAACATAAGTTAGTTGCTATACTTCGCTTAAAGCAACAAAGCGATGTAGCCCCCTTAATTAATTGCTTAGTCAATGCAGGCATTAACGCGCTAGAAATCACCTCAAATACACCTGGCTTTGAGCAAGAAATAGCAAAAGCACGCGCTGCTTATAAAAATACACTCATTGGCGCTGGCACAATAATTAACACCGCCCTTGCGCAACAAGCGATTGATGCCGGTGCGCAATTTATAGTTACACCAAATACTAATCAAGCCGTGGTAGAGCTTGCTCACCGCCATGGTTTACCTGTGTTAATGGGCGCACTCACTCCTACCGATGTTGCCAATGCAATAGAGCATAACGCCGATATTATTAAAGTTTTTCCGGCAGGCAGTATGGGGATTAATTACTTTAAAGCGCTAACGGGGCCTTTTTCTGATGTGCCATTAATGCCCGTAGGCGGCATTAATTTAGACAACCTAACACATTGGTTTGCAGCGGGGGCATGCGCAGTGGCGGTAAGTAGTGATTTTAGTCAGCCGTTAAATAACAAACAGCAATACGACACATTAAGCCAATTGGTGTGCAAATACATATCAGCGGTCGCTCACTTAACAAACTAAATAATACAGCTAAAAGTGAGCTTTTATTAAAGGTAATACAGCTTTAATAACGCTCTTTTAACTCCCCAATTTCTTTTTGATTTTAGTTTGCCACTCAAGTGCAAGCTCGGGTAGTTCAAGTGCTGCTAATAATACGTTTTCATAATCTGGGTAGTGTTTATCAAAAAAGGCCTGAAACATCGTTTTAACCGAAATGTTATGCTCAGCTTTATGTTCAAAAGTCACGGCATCGCCCGTTTTAGCAACACCTTGCTCAAGCACTCTAAAATAAACACCCGTGTGGTAATACTGAGTAAACAGTTTTAGGCTTTGTTTATTATTAAGTGCAATAGCCAATTTAAAGCACGGTACACGGGGCTGGCTTACCTCAAGCAGTGCAGTACCTAAACGAATACGATCGCCTATGTGAATATTTTGCTCATCAAGTTCTGAAATTGTGAAGTTTTCGCCAAAGGCACCGACTGCTAAATCATCATTTTTAAGGGTGTGCTTCCAATAATCGTAATGATTGTGCGAAAACGCATAAACCGCTTTATCCATCCCGCCATGATTGACTAAATCGGCTTGTTCATCACCTATTATATTTAGCTTTTCAATAACAACCGGCTCATTGGTTGGTGTTTTAAATATACCTGTTTTGACCTCTTTGCCGTTATGCACAACCGTTTTTATTTTAGAGATGTTGGTAGAGATTATTTTCATCTTAAACCTTTGATTATAGCTAAAAGTAAGAGTGCGTAAGTTTCATCATTCATCCTTGATGATCAACAAAGTAAGATTATAAGTCAAAAATATATAACAAAGTTAAAATAAGAAACACTACAAATACAGGGGTAAGTAAATAGAAAAGGATATTTGCTATGGTTTTGTGTTTTTCTCTAAAGCGAAGCATACCATTGTAAGTCGCTCTAAAAAGTGGGAATGTAATAAAAGCTCTAAAAATTGCCCATGAAACAAAACCGCATTGGAGTTTTATTTCCAGCCAAAACTGCTCCGGATTAATATTTAAAGATTGACTCGGAGAGCTTTTGGACCCAATTGACCAGCCAGTTAATAGCTCTAACATAATTATAAAAATAAGTAGAGCCGCTATCCAAAGGTAAGCTGACTCTATTGATTCTCTTTTTGAGATAAATTTTTTCATTAATATTATATAAACGCATTTATATAGGCTTACACAGACCTACTTTTCCCACTTGTTTAACGCTTGCTTGTCGCTTTGTTTAAACTCAACCCAGTTTGAGGAGTCTTTAAAATGCTCTTTTTTCCAAAACGTAGCGTGGTTTTTTAAGTAATCCATAATAAACTGTGCGCCTTCAAACGCGGCTTGGCGGTGGCGGCTAGTTACGCCAACAAATACAATTTGCTCACCAAGCGCTAAATAGCCTACTCGATGAATAATACTTATGCGGGCAAGTTGCCAGCGTGTTTGGGCTTGCTCAGCTATCGATTGCAGTAGTTGCTCAGTCATCCCTGGGTAGTGTTCAAGCTCAAGGGCGATTACGTTATCGCCGCTGCTAAATTCTCGCACCAGCCCCGTAAACGTCACTACGGCACCATCACTTTTGTTATTACTGCAAAGTGCGCCATGTTGCTCGCCTACTGAAAAATCCTGTGTTTGTACGTTAATGCTTATACTCATTAGCCACCCGTCACTGGTGGGAAAAAAGCAAGTTCATCCCCTGCTTTTACAAGCTCATCGCTTGATGACATAGTTTGATTAAGCGCACACAATACATCACGCTCTTCAAGCCATGCCTGCCAATGTGGGTTTTGCTCAACCAGCATGTGTTTAAACGCTTTAATGCTAAGAGGGGCCGCTATCTCAACGGTTAACTTATCGCACTTTAGGCGCTCTTTAAGTTGGCCAAAAAACAGTACGTTTACATGCCCTGCATCAGTATCATTTAAATTAGTCTCGCTGCCAGCTACCATGCTTGCCTCCTGCTTTTTGCGTTACACGCATACCGTGTATTTCCATAAGCGGATCGGCAGCTTTACACATATCAAATAGTGTAAGGGTCGCCACAGATACAGCGGTGAGTGCTTCCATTTCAACGCCCGTTTTGCCCGCCAATTTACAGTAGCTAGTAACTTTAATTTGGCTATTTGCTTCATCAAGTTCAAAATCAACGGCTACTTTACTCAGTGCCAGCGGGTGACAAAGCGGAATTAAATCAGCGCACTTTTTAGCGCCCTGAATACCCGCAATTCGGGCTACGCCTAGCACGTCACCTTTTTTATTTTGATTAAGCAACACTTGCTCAAAAGCCTGTTTGCTCATTTTAATGTAGGCCTCGGCAGATGCATCGCGCAGAGTGACCTCTTTTAGCGATACATCAACCATGTTTGCTTGGCCATTTTCGTCTACGTGGCTCAGCATATTATTGCTCTCGCGATTCGCATTTTTTACCAATAGTAATATGCGGGGCAAAGTTACATGGCTTGTGCATTGAGTTTAACTGATCTTTTATAATACCTGTCCAAGCTGTTTTACATGCGCCCGTAGAGCCAGGCATACAAAAAATAACGGTGTTATTGGCAAGGCCCGCCAACGCACGCGATTGAATAGTTGAGTTACCAATTTCGCCGTACGAAATATGTCTAAATAGCTCGCCAAATCCATCTACACTTTTATCAAACAGCGGTGCAAATGCCTCTGGTGTTGAGTCGCGCTCGGTAAAGCCCGTACCACCGGTTACTAAAATAGCGTGAATGGTGTCATCGGCAATCCACTGCGATGCAACTGCTCGCATTTGGTAAACATCATCTTTAACTATGTCTTTATCCGCTAAGTGATGGCCTGCTTCAGTAAGGGCTTTAATTAAATAATGGCCTGAAGTATCTGTAATTTCATCGCGTGTATCGCTTACTGTCATTACGGCAATGTTTAATGCAATTTGTGACTCTGTGGTATGGCTCATAGGGTTCTTCTCAATAAATTAGGTTTGTGTTGGTCAAATTGCTCGTTAACAGCTTTAAATTGCGCCGGTGTATTGGTATTAACAAGTGCATGAGCTTTATTACATTTTAGCATTTGCACACCAATACTACGGGTAAACTGTTTAACTGATTTATGACTATTTGCGTTTATGAGTAATTGTTTTAAATGACGTTTAACGCTTTGGGTGTTACGAATATACAGGGGTAACGGTTCATTTTCAAAGTGCCACGCATGTATTTGTGGCTGATTTGTTTGAAAGTGGGGGTTATCGCTTGCTGCAGATGCAATTTGCGATAATAAGGTGCAAGTAAGCAATGGCATATCAACAGCGGTTACAAGTATATCCTGCTCTGTAGCCATTAAGGTTGAATAAATCCCGCCAAGCGGGCCAGAACCTGGGTATATATCTGCGATGTATTGCGCAGTAGCACTTTGTACATTACGGCTTATAAGTACATCACTTGCTCCTGCTGCCGTTAATAACTCACATGCATTTTGCAGTAAGGTTTTATTTTTTAAAATGAGGTTAGCTTTATCGCTGCCCATTCTGGATGATTGCCCACCAGCGAGTACAACCCCTGTAAACACGGCTTTATTGCTCATTTTAGCCGCCCAACATAGCTAAATGGGTTGTGGCGCCCGTTAAGCGCTTATCAAGCTCATGGCTAATAGTTTTATTGCCCATTGCCGCTTGAATCGCATTTACAGTGGCTGGTGTATCTTGCGCATTTAAATGCGGGCGTAAGTCTATTCCCTGCTCAGCAAACAGGCACAAATGTAGTTTGCCTAGTGACGATACTCTTAATCGGTTACAGCTTTTACAAAAATCTTTACTGTAGGGCATAATTAAGCCAATGCACCCCTTAAAATCGGGGTGACAAAACTCCTCTGCAGGGCCGTTTAATTTACCTCTCACTACCTGTAACCAACCTTGTGCTAAAAGCTGCGTTTTAACACTTAGCCCGCTTAAATGGTTTTGTTCAAAAAAGGGGGCACCATTACCTGTTTCCATTAATTCGATAAAGCGTACCGTTACTTTTTTATGTTTTACCCAGTCTAAAAAATCATTCAATTGGTTTTTATTAAATTGCTTAGCCAGCACTGCATTTATTTTTATATCTTTTATGCCCAGCTCAACTGCCCGGTCTATCCCTTTTAAAATATGGGTTAGCTTGTCGTGTCCTGTAATTAATTTAAACATACTCGGGTTTAAGCTATCTATACTAATGTTTAGCGCATCAAGGCCAGCACTGTAAAACTCATCAATTTTATTAAATAAGTTAAATCCATTGGTTGTTATGGCGACTTTTTCTATGCCTGGGGTGTTTTTACATTGCTTTATAATGTCGGTTACATCACTGCGTAAACACGGCTCACCGCCCGTAATGCGTACTTTTTTTGTGCCAAGTGAAGCAAATGCATTTACTAAGGTGTTTATTTCGTTTTTATTTAAAAAGTTACGCGGGGTATCGCACTGATACCCGTTTGGTAAACAGTAGGTGCAACTAAAATTACACACATCGGTAATTGAGAGGCGCAAATAGTTAAACTGCCGACCAAATTGATCATTAAGCATATGCTTCCTTGTTTATTTACATTTCAACTGCAACATCAATACTGTTAGCGTGTTGCGTAGTATGCTGCTTTATTAATTGGCTTAACTGGGTTTTACACGACCCACAGTTAGTGCCGCATTTTAGTTTAGACCCCAATTGTTCTACTGTATTTTCACCACTTTTAATGGCGTTTATAATGGGTTGCTCACGTACTTTAAAGCAACTACATACTTGCGCGCCTTGAGTAAACTCTTCATCAGGCGTGGCATACAGCAATGACTGTAATTGGATAAAGGTTATTAAAGGCTCTGCAAATAAATGATTTATCCACTCAAGTGATATGTCTTTTTGAGCCGACGAAATAACCGCAACAAACACTAACTGCTGGTTTTGAATACATTGAATATGCATTGCTCTTTCACTGCCCATTGCCGACCACTGCCCTTGTAACCCGGTCAGTGTTTGGCAATAATAAAGCAAATCATTTTGCGGCTCATTGAGCGCCAACTGATAGTTAAAACAATTACTTGCGTTAACTTTAAGCCAAAAATCACTGTTAATATTAAGCTCTGTTTTGCTAAAAATTTGCATGTACTGAGCAAACTGCGCTTTAACTAAATCAACAGCACCATGCTTACACTCAGCTTGGCCCGAAATAGGGTCAACAACCGATTGATAGAGCCCACTTACCGTAGCGGATGAGGCAAATTGCTTGTTCCAGTGAATAGGCATAAAGCACTCACCTTTACGCACAGCCTTCGTCACTTTTGCATGAGCTGTAACTTGCCCTGTTTTAGCATTGGCAGTTATTAAATCGTTTGCTTTTATGTTTAATTTGCTGGCATCTATGGGGTTTATTTCAATATATGGGCGCGTTATATGAGTCGAAAGGGCTGTACTTTTTCCGGTGCGACTCATTGTATGCCATTGGTCGCGTATTCGCCCTGAATTCATTACAAACGGGTAATCGCTTGAGGTTTGTTGCACAGGAAGTTTGGGCGTTATAGGAATAAAGCGGGCTTTTTTATCTGCGGTGCTAAATTGATTATTAACAAAAACCTGCCCGTTTTTATATGGCTCATTTTTTAGTACCGGCCACATAACCGGTTTTAAGTTATCGTATTGCTGCTGCGAAAGCCCTACTAAGGCTGATAAATTTAATAGCCTCTCACCATTATTTTCAAAATCTGTAAGTTGTGCCCATTCTTCAAAAATGCCACTGGGGTCTGTAAAGTCAAACCCTTCAAAACCCATTTTTTGGGCAACTAAACACATTATTTGCCAATCGTTTTTAGCCCCCGAAAATGGCTCAACTAGCGGGCGCTGCCTCGATATTCTGCGCTCTGAATTAGACACTGTGCCGTTTTTTTCGCCCCATCCGGTTGATGGGAACGCCACATCAGCAAATTTTAGCGTATCACTTTTAGCAATACAGTCAGACACAACCACCAGCTCACATTGCTCAAGTGCATGTTGTATGGCTGCGTTATTAGGTAGGCTCACCATCGGGTTGGTTGCCATTACCCAAATAGCTTTTATTTTCCCTTTGGCGATTTCATCAAACATATCAATCGCATTACACCCTGCTTTTTTAGCTATTGTTGGTGATTGCCAAAAACGCTGCACTAACTGTTGGTGTGCGTTGTTTTCAATGTCTAAATGTGCTGCTAATTGATTTGCCAAGCCACCTACTTCACGCCCACCCATTGCATTAGGTTGCCCAGTTATTGAAAACGGGCCACAGCCAGGTTTTAACAATTTGCCCGACGCTAAATGCGCATTTATAATGGCATTACACTTATCAACCCCTGAGCTTGATTGGTTAATACCCATTGAATAAAAGCTAATAGCGGTTGGGCTTTGTGCAAATAAGGCGTAAAAGTCACTGACTAGCTGCGCGTCAATATCACAAAAATCACTGACCGCTTTAACACTCCACTTTTTCGCCTCTGCAAGCGCTGTTTCAAAGCCGTTTGTATGCTCGTTTATAAATTGCGTATCTAAATAGTTATGTTCACTTAAATAATTAAGTAAGCCGTTATAAAGAGCCCCGTCGCTGCCTGGTTTTATATTTAAAAAGGTATCGGCAAGTTCGGCTGTATCGGTTTTTCGCGGGTCGATAACCACTACTTTCATGTTTGGATTAAGCTTTTTTGCGCGCTCCATACGCTGGTAAAGCACCGGATGTGTCCACGCTGCATTTGAGCCAATTAAAATAAGTAGCTCAGTTTGCTCTAAATCTTCGTAGGTACATGGTACTACGTCCTCACCAAACGCACGTTTATAACCGGCAACCGCCGATGACATACACAGCCTTGAGTTTGTATCTATATTGCCTGAGCCTATGTAGCCTTTCATTAATTTATTGGCAACGTAGTAATCTTCAGTAAGTAACTGCCCCGATACATAAAACGCAACCGACTCCGGTCCATGCTCTTTAATAATGGCGTTAAATTTGTTGGCAACGTAATCAGTTGCCGTATCCCAGCTGGCGGGTTCGTTATCAATAAGAGGCGAGGTTAAGCGATTATCAGTGCCGGTGGTGTCAAGCAGGTGCGTGCCTTTAACACACAAGCGGCCGAAATTAGCGGGGTGCTCGCGTGTGCCTTCAAGTTTTGTTGGGGTATTATTTAATAATGAAATATCAACCCCACAGCCTACACCACAATAAGCGCAGGTGGTTTGTTTAAGCAAAGGTGTGTTTGAACATGTGTTTAATGTTTCCATACTGCTCTCTTATTATTTGCGTTAAGCGCTCTGTGATACTGGCTCATCTACTGGGGTTAACGTGGCTATTTTATTATTAAGTGCACTGCTAATAACGCTTTGCACTAGTTTTTCACAGCCTCCACAACCCGTACTAGCTTTAGTGGCTTGCTGCACTTTATTTAAATCGCTACAACCTTGTATAACCGCTTGTTCGATAGTGTGTTTTGTCACTTTATGGCACGCACAAATAATGGCATCTTGTGGCAAATCATCAGCGTTTAGCTCGCCCGCGTCACCTGCAAGCGGCATTATTAATGACTCTGCGGGCACACTAAGCTCAATGCCATTTAAGTGATACTGCAATAAATTATCGTAATCACTGGTATCGCCAACCAGTACAGCACCTATGAGCTTATTGCCTTGCTCATTAGTGACTACTTTTTTGTAAATACCGTTTAGTTGATCTTCAAAGTAATAGCTAATTGCGCCTTCACTGCGTGCATGGGCATCACCAATTGAGCCTACTTCAACACCCATTAATTTAAGCTTGGTGCTCATATCGGCACCGCTAAATTCATCAGCACTATTTGAGGAATTGTTTGAGGTAGTGTGTAAAGCTTTGTTTGAAGACAGCTGTTGTAAAACATGCCCCGCCGCTACTTTTGCCATCGCGTAGCCCGGTGCTACAAGGCCAAAAATAAAGTTATTCCAAAGGGCGCATTCGCCTATGGCGTATATGTTTTTATCATTCGTTTGGCAATGGTTGTTTATTACGATGCCGCCGCGCTCACCTATTTCTAAATTAAACTCACGAGCTAGGTTATCGTATGGGCGAATACCGGCCGAAAATACAATCATGTCGGTTTCTAGGGTTTGCCCCCCTTTAAAGCACATTTTATAACGGCTGTTTTCACCTTCTATAATTTGCTCTGTCGCCACTGATGTATGCACAGTAACGCCCAGCTCGGTAATTTTATTTTTAAGCAATCGACCACCTGCACCATCTATTTGTACGCCCATAAGTTGTGGTGCAAATTCTATTACATGGGTTTGCAAGCCAAGCTGCTTTAACGCGTTGGCTGCTTCAAGCCCTAATAAACCGCCGCCAATTACTACGCCCACTTTGCTGGCATGTGCAGATTTTTTTATGGCGTGTAAATCGTTAATGGTTCTGTAAACTAGGCAATGCTCACGGTCTTTACCTGGAATGGGTGGTACAAATGCAAATGAACCGGTAGCCAATATTAACTTGTCGTATTCAAATGTTTTGCCTTTTGCAGTAGTGACTGTTTTTGCATCGCGGTTTATATCAACCACTTTAGAATGAGTATGAAAGCACACTTGCCAATCTTGATAGGTTTTACTGCAGGTAAGTGCTAAATCGTCTTCGGTTTTACCTTTAAAAAAAGACGAAAGCTGTACGCGGTCATAAGCGAGTCGGTCTTCACCGCTGAGTACGGTAATCTCCATATTTTGAGTATCACCTTGTTGTGATACTAGCTGTTGTACAAAATGATGGCCAACCATTCCATTTCCGACAACTACAACACGCTGCTTGCTTGGCATTAAAATCACCTGTTTGATTTAAAATACACTTAACTTTAGATGGGTACTTTAAATGTATAATTTATTATGTGTTGGTTATAGCAATATGCAAGCCAGATATATAAGCAATATATTTCAACAGCTTAACTAATTTAATACAGTAAAAAAGAAGTGAAAGCACCACAAGCTGGCGCTATTGCACCAACTTGTAACGCTTTAAATTAAATAACGAGGGTTTAGGTTAAATACTTAAAATTTAGCGCTTACCCATACCCACAGTTTTTGGGTATCAACTTTGCCTGCAGCGCTATCTCCTGCTGAATAATCGGCATATTTTGCGCCTACAGCATAGGTTTTATTAATAGGCTTTACGTATTGTACGTTTAGCTCTGTGCCTAAATCATCAACGCCATTGGCGCTATCGTTGGCATCAAAGCTGTGATACGCCAACAGCCATTTACCGCCGTAAGCTTTACCATTTAAACTTACATAAGTGTCATCAAGCCCTTGTGCTGGGGTTGCTAAAAACGTATCGGCCCAGCCATTAAATTTATGCATTGTGGCAAGCGGCGTGGCAAAACCATAATCGCCGTTATCAGAACCCAGTGACTCAATACCAGCTTTTAATGTAACGACTTCAATACCTAAACCGCCTAAATCTATCCCCCCTTCAAATGCATAGTAATCAGCGTCAAAATCACTCATGCTCGTTGATGCTGATTGCGTGGCGTACTGTGCTTTATAGTAAAATTTAATCTCGCTGAGCGTTTTATTACCATTAAAAGAAACACCATAAGTATCTAAGCTGTCATTATCTATTGCATCGTCACTTAATAAATAGCTGTATAAAACCACCTTACCTAGGCTTGTTTTAAAGCTTGCATTGATAAGATGATCGGATGCATCAATATCTTTGCTATCGGCAAATATACGGTTGCGCTTACTTATGTAGCTATAGTGCAAGTTAATATCATTAAAGGTGTAATTTACTGTTGCAGCATCAAAAGTTTGCCTGTCTTGCCTAAAGCCAACGTGGCCTACAAAGCGCTGTCCATCAAGCGCTATTACTTGCCTACCTACTTTAATTGATAAAGCATTTTTTGCGTATTTAACAAAAGCCTGATCTATCTCTGTGGTTTCAGGGTCGGCTATTACTGAGTAATTTGTATTTTTACCCAGTGTATTGTTGTAATCGTCTACACCTAATAGGCTTCGGCTATCTTCGACCTCTAATAAAGCAGAAAAGCTATTCACTTCATCGGTTTTATGAGTAAGGCGTGTACGCAGCGTTAAGCTACTGGCATCTTTTAGTGCGTTATCTTGCTCTGCACTTTCATAACGCAGCCTAAAATTAAGGTCGGTTTGCGCTGCAACACTAATTGAAGGCGCAGCAATGCACCCTATCATTAAAATAATAGGTAAGTTATTTTTATAATTTAACATGTTGGTCTCTTAGTTTTTAATTATGAGCACGCACAATAAAATGATAAATAAACACAGCGAAATGCTCTTCCAGAGTAATACTGGATCGCGTTTCATTATTGAAATTTTGTTGGCTGAGCTCTGTAAATGTGGATTAGGTTTACTAATATCTGTTAAAAACTCAGAAAATGCGTGGTATCTGAGCTCTGGTTTTGGCGCAAGTGCTTTCATTAAAGCCTGATCTAACCAAAAGGGTATATCGGCTCGGTACTTGCGAATACTTGTGTATTGCCAGTGGCTGTAATCAATAGGGGTATGACTTGCCGGTAATGTTTTATAAGGCAGCTTCGAGCACAATAACTCATAAGCAATCACCCCAAGCGAAAACATATCGCTTTTAAAATCGGCGTGCAGCGAAATAAGTGTTTCAGGAGCCGTATAATCTATAGTCCCTTGCGGGCAGTCATCGGCTATTTGCTTAACCGACTCATCCATAGCCGCAACACTTACAGTACCGTAATCAATTAACGTAACTTTACCGTGAGCATCTATCATCACGTTATCGAGCTTTAAATCACGATGTACCATATCTAACCGCTGAAATGCCCTTAGCGCATGCACTATTTGCTCTACAATACTGCGCACTTGCGCTATTTCTAAATAAGGGACGTCGTGCTTATAGTCACTGAGGGTTTGTCCGTCCATGTACTCGCAAATATGATATAAAAAACGGCTTTGCGATTGTGTATTTAAAACCTTCATTACATTAGGATGATTAATACGTTGCCCTACCCACCCTTCGCGTATAAAGCCTTGAAGGTAGTGTATATCGTCTTCAAAATTAACCGAAGGTGCCTTTAATACAACGGGGGGTGCATCAGGTGCTTGCTGTACCAAATAAATGTGCGATCGGCTGCTTTCGTTGATTTTACGAATAACCGTATAACCATCAATTATTTGGCCAACTTCTAATGCGGGTGGTATTTTTCGCTGCGTTAACGATTGATAAAGCTCATCTAGATTTTGCTGCGCAATGCTATTTACCTTCACTAATAAACAACTCACATTATCATCACTGCCTTGTGCTATAGCGCGTGAGGTAATGGCACTTGCTGCCTGCTCTAAGTTGTTATGGGCGTTTATTTCGTTGGCAATTTCACTATAGGGCAATACATCATGCACACCATCGCAAGTCAGTATGTAAATATCACCGGCTTTTAGGTCAACTTCGTAAACATCAATTTCTTGATGTGACTGCGCGCCTAAAGCACGAGTGAGCGTATCATTTACTTTATGATCCCGCGTTATCGCTTCCATTTGATTATCGCGTAAACGCGTAATGCGAGTATCGCCTAAATGAAATATATACCCCGTAGCTGATTTTAATATAAGCGCCGTAAAGGTGGTCATCCAATCAGCTTGGCGTTGCCCTAAGTGGTTATAGTTGACTGATTGCGAATATAACCACTGATTTAAGCTAGCTAAAACCTTAGAAACCGATTTTTTGACCGCCCAGCTGTCGGGTGTATTTAAATACTCATTTATAAAATGAGTAACACTGAGCTGCGATGCTTGTTTGACATTTTTAGCTGATGAACACCCATCTGCTAAGCACGCAATAGCGCCTTTTGTTTCTTGTTGTTCGTGCTCAGTATTTAAAGCAGCAAACGCATCTTGATTTTCATCTTTTATGCCCGCGGCACTGTGCCCACCAAAAGAAACATCTAGCGTATTATTACGAACTTGAGCGTGTTGGGTTTCATCAAACATGGTTAACGCTGCCTTAAGTCACTGAAATAAGTTCAACAGAGCCATCTTCGTTTACTTCTGTCATGTGCCCATCTGGCTCTTTCATGAAAAATAACGCCCCTAAACCTAACAATGCACTGGCAGCAATAATCATAAAGAACGTTTGGTAATCCACTAATGAGAGCGCCGTTAAATACACCACCGCGCCAACGTTACCGTAAGCGCCTGTCATACCTGCAATTTGCCCTGTTAAGCGACGTTTAATAAGTGGCACAGCAGCAAAAACCGCTCCCTCACCAGCTTGCACAAAGAACGAACACGCCATGGCAGCAGCTACAGCAAGCCAAAGTGGCCAGCTAGCGTCAACTAAGCCCATAACAAAGTAGCCAACAGCTAACCCTGAGGTAAGAACAATAAGTGTTTTACGACGGCCCATTCTATCTGAGATCCAACCACCACCTGGGCGCGAGGCTAAATTCATAAACGCATAAGCAGAGGCCAGTAAACCTGCGTACACCATATCTAGGCCAAACACTTCCATAAAAAATAATGGCAGCATAGATACAACGGCCAGCTCTGAGCCAAAGGTGGTAAAATATAAAATATTAAGTACAGCTACTTGTTTAAATTCGTAGCGGTGTGATTCTGGCACGGGTTGTTTAAATATATGTCCGTTTATATCAAAGGTTTTATATACCTCGTAAGCGTATAACAGCACTAAAAATGCATAAACGGCTAAAACAAAATTGGCAGAAATTAAATTAGCGCCTGTAGGAGACAACTTCCAAGTAAGTAAAGCCAGTGCGCCATACATAGGTAATTTCATAATAAGCAATAATACAAAGTCACCTTTACTGGTTACTTCCATTGCGCCTACTTTTTTAGGCTTAAAGTACGTCCCCCCTTTTGGTGTATCGGTTACGTTTATGTACCAAATAACACCAAAAATAACGCTAAGTACGCCCGTTAAACCAATGGCATAGCGCCAGCCATCGTCACCGCCAAACATAAGCGCTAATACAGGTAGTAACATGGCAGCGGCAGCCGAGCCAAAATTACCCCAGCCACCATAAATACCTTCTGCTGTACCAAGCTCATTAGCTGGGAACCATTCGCTCACCATACGAATGCCCACTACAAAGCCTGCACCAATAAAGCCTAGTGCAAAACGCGCGATAGCGGCTTGCTCAAACGTGGTGGCCATAGCAAACATAAAACACGGTATGCTACATAAAATAAGTAAAGCGGCATAAACAATACGCGGGCCAAACTTATCTGTCAGCATGCCAACAACAACACGCGCCGGAATGGTTAAGGCCACATTTAAAATGAGCAGCGTTTTTACCTGTGCCATAGTTATACCTAGCGAGCCCGCTATTGCCCCTAGTAATGGAGCATGGTTAAACCATACAAAAAAAGAGATAAAAAACACCATCCAGCTTAAATGTAGTATTTTCATTTTTCCGCTAAACGATATGAGATTAAACCCAGAACTCGGTTGCATGTTTTTTTCCTTGTAACGATTATTATTTTAAGCAGTGAGTATGACTTTGGTAGTAATAACACTGCGACGATTGTTAAATTAACGTTAACCACTTTCAGCAATTACTAAGCCAACAATTAATAGGTAGGTTTTTCAGTTACTTATATTTTTGGGAATTAATATTTATTTCGCTTTGCACTATTTAAGCAGCTTTGTTGGGCGTAAACAGTGCAAAGAATTTTTAAGCTTTACTTGCTCTAGGTTTTAACTAATTGGTATTGTTAAAAAAAATTATGAGAACTCATTAATGCAAAAACCCCCTTTAACGTATCAGCAGCAATTACGCTATTCTCGCCATATTATGCTTCCTCAGCTAGATATAGATGGACAAGAAAAAATATGGCAAAGTCATGCTCTTATTGTGGGGTTAGGTGGATTAGGCTGTCCAGTTGCGCAGTACTTAGCGGCATCGGGCGTAGGTACGTTAACGCTTGTAGATAACGATGTGGTTGATGCAACTAACTTGCAAAGGCAGGTGCTCTATAAACAAAGTGATGTTGGGTGCTTAAAAACCCACAGTGCAAAAAAACAGTTAACTCAGTTAAATGATGAAATAGAGATCCACACTATTGATGAATTTTTAAATGAAAATTCGCACCTTGAACAACTACTTAGCAAAGTAGATGTAGTTATTGACTGCACTGATAACTTAGCAACACGTAATTTGCTCAACAGCGCCTGCTATAACACCCGTACGCCCTTGGTTTCGGGCTCTGCCATAAGGTTAGAGGGACAAGTAGCTTGCTTTACAATGGCGCCTAATAGCCATTGCTACGGGTGTGTGTCACAGCTCTTTGGCGAACAAACTCAAAGCTGTTCAGAGTCAGGCGTGCTCTCGCCTATTGTAGGGCTTATTGGTAGTATTCAAGCGACTGAAGCACTTAAAATTATTGCAGGACTGCCTAGTAAACTCACCGAGCAGCTATTACTTGTAGATGGTTTGAGTATGGAGTTTAACCGTTTTAATATTGTTAAAAATAAGCACTGCCCTGTTTGCAGTGCTTAATTTAGTACACTGTAAATACATGACAGCTTTTAAAAGCCTAATTTAGCGTTTCTAGGTTATTTATTGTCAAATAAATCTGCTCGCCTAGGCTTACAGCACTTTGCTGCCATTGCCTTTTAGACACCGTGCAATACAGTAATTGCGTATCTACGTTAACAGTTAGTAGCCATTGCTCATCAAGCTGCTGGGCATTTTCAAGCATACCTATTAGCACATTTGAACTACTCTCGTTAATTGGTTTTACTTTGCTGTAGGTTATTTGGCTGCTTTCTATAATTAACTTATGGTTTTGTTTTACCAGCGAAGGCACTGCATATAAATGCTGTTGGCTATTACTAAGAGTAAGCTGGTATAAACCAAAAGCCTCATTAAATTCAGGCTTACTATAACTAAGTATACTAAGTGGCGTTTGGCTCTTATTTGTATAAATACTTTGCACCACTTCTTGTGTTGCACCGCACTGGAGCACGTTGCCTTTCGCTATATGAAGTAATGTATCACTACAATAAAGTAGCTCTTTTAAAGAGTGGCTAACAATAATAAATTTAATACCATGGGATTTATTAAGTTGTTGAACAGCCCCCAACATAGTAAAACGCGTTGACCAATCTAAGGCGCTAAATGGCTCATCAAGTAAAACAACAGATTGCCCACTTAGTAGTGTTCTTGCAAAAATTACGCGCTGACTCTCCCCGCCCGAAAGCCCCGACACATCACGATTTAGTAATGGGTTTAGTGCTAATAAATCAATTACCTGATCAGGCGTTAGGTTATTACTTTTATTTTTACAATGCTTGTGAGTAAACAGTAAATTACCCATCACATTTAAATGTGGAAATAACGGGCACGACTGCAGCTGTAAAGTAAGTAGGCGTTTATCGGGCTTTAAATGGGTAATATTATGATTATTTATACACACATTTTGCGCCGTCGTAAGCCCTGCTATCGCCTGTAATAAGCTCGATTTGCCCGAGCCCGAAGGGCCAAACACCCCTAAAATATCAAATTGATTTATAGCTAAATCAACATGTAATTCAAAATCGTCCAAACGTTGATGACATTGTATTTTAAGCACGATTAGCAGCTCCGTTTATCACGGTTTTATTAAATTTAAACAACAACACTAAACACGCAAACGAGATTGCTAGCAATACCAACGACAATTGGTGCGCTGCCCCATAATTAAGCGACTCTACATGGTCGTACAACGCAATAGACACCACTTGTGTTTCGCCTTGTATATTGCCACCAATCATTAGTACTAAACCAAATTCTCCCAATGTATGGGCAAAGCCCAGTGCAAAGGCACTGCCTATGCTTGGCTTTAATAGCGGTAACGTTAAATACATAAAACGCTTAAATGGACTGATCCCTAAGGCAATAGCAGCTTGATTGTAAGTAGTATTTATTTGTTTAAAGCCCGCCAGTAACGGCTGCATCACAAAAGGGAGAGAGTAAAATAACGAACCAATAACCACCCCTTGAAAACTAAACGCGAGCTGCGTACCCGTGAGCCAAAACCAAAACTGGCCAAATGCATGAGTAGGTGAAAACAATACCAATAAATAAAAGCCCATTAGCGTAGGCGGCAGCACCAAAGGCATTGCTATAAGTGCTTCTAATATAGGCTTTAACTTACCTTTATAACTGGCTAGCTGCCATGCAAGCGGAATGCATATAATCAACAAAATAGCAGCCGTTATAAAGGCAAGTTTAATTGTAAGCCACAGCGCTGTTACATCACTTGCTAACATCACTTTCCTTTGCTTTATAACCAAGCTCTAATAATGTTTTTGCGGTTGAGGGGTCATTTAAAAAAGCCATAAACTTTTTAGCTGTCGTTAAATGCTTAGTCGCGCTTATGATAACGCCTTGCTGCGTTATTTCAGGGTATTTTTCAGATTCGATAAGCGTGTAATTTAAATATTTTTTATTTTTAGTTTTGCGATACGCCGACTTTAACGTGGATAGCGCGACCAAGCCTTTAGCGGCATTGCCTGTTTCTACAAATTGAAACGCATGGGTAATATTATTTGCATACACAAATTCATACGGTGTTTTTATATAGTTTTTAGCATAATGCGCCGATGATTGCCCATATGGCGAAAACCGCGGATTAGCAATGGCTAATTTATTATTAATAACTGAGTTGCTTGGCTGCCACAGGGCTAATAAACCTATCGCATAGGTGGTTAAGCTATTATTTAGTGCAAAGCCGTCTTTGATCAGTGCGTGTGGGCGTGCAGCGTCGGCTGATAAAAAAATATCGTACGGTGCACCGTGCATAATTTGAGAGTGCAATACGCCGCTAGAAGCAGCTGATATTTTAATATTAATATTTTTTAGGGCTGGGTTAGTCACCAGCGTTTGCAGCACAGGTTTAAAATTGCTCGCAACGGCTATGTGCAGCGTTTCTTTTGCGTTAAGAGGATTGCTAAATACCACTAACAGTAATAACAAATAACCACACCATGTATTGTAAAGCTTTAACATTATAAGTATTGTTTTAAAAATCAGACACATTATAAAAAACAATATATATGAACGATGTATGCAATGCACCTGGTTTATTACCAGTAGAAACCGCAATTAGTAACATGCTAAGCGCTATTAACTTTAATAAAGCCGCAGAAACCATTTCAATAATGCACAGTGTTGGCCGTGTTTTAGCAAGCGATATTAAATCCAATATAAATGTGCCTGCTCACGATAATTCGGCAATGGATGGCTATGCACTTTGCCTAAGCGAAGGGCTAACAACTTATCAGCAAGTAGGCAGTGTATTTGCTGGGCAAACCTTTAAAAACACCTTAACACCTGGGCAATGCGTTAGAATTATGACCGGCGCTGCCCTGCCCCCTGGCGCTAATGCGGTAGTTATGCAAGAAAACGCCAGTGTAGATAACGATAAAATAACATTTACAGGTCATTTTGAGCTCAATAATAATGTGCGCTTTGCAGGTGAAGACATTGCAAAAAATAGTGTTGTTTTTAAAGCGGGCAGAAAACTAAAAGCGGTAGATGTAGGCTTACTTGCCTCTATTGGTATTAACCAAGTAAGTGTATATGAAACACTAAAGGTCGCGGTATTTTCTACAGGGGATGAACTTATAGAGCCTGGCAATGCCCTTCCTGCAGGTGCTATTTATGAAAGTAATCGCGCTGTTATATTAAGCGAGCTTAATGATAACAATATAGAAGTGATTGATTTTGGCATAATTGCCGATGATAAAACGCTCATTAAAAACACATTTTTAAAAGCAAACGAGCAAGCAGATGCCGTAATAAGCTCTGGTGGTGTATCGGTTGGCGAAGCCGATTTTACTAAAGAAGTATTAAATGAAATTGGCGATATCCATTTTTGGAAAATTGCCATGAAGCCGGGCAAACCCTTTGCTTTTGGTAAATTACCTAACAGCTACTTTTTTGGTTTACCAGGTAACCCCGTATCGGCAGCCGTTACGCTTGAGCGACTTGTAAAGCCAGCCCTTACAAAGCTTTCAGGAAATGAACATACTGCTAAGTTACGTTTAAAAGCAACCACCACAGCGCTGATTAAAAAGCGCCCCGGCCGTACCGACTTTCAACGTGGTATTGCCAGTACCGACGAAAACAATAACCTACTGGTAACGCCTATAAATAAGCAAGGTTCGGGGGTACTCTCATCGCTTAGCCACGCTAACTGCCTTATTGTGGTGCCCGCCGAAAGTGGCAATATTGCAAAAGACGAAACCGTAGAAATAGAGTTTTTGTAAAGCTAAAAATGCTACAGCTAACTTTATAATATAGCTGTAGCACTGCTGTTACTCTTAAAATATTTTAATATTGAGTGTTTGAATTAAACAATTTAGCTTTTCGCTACGTCCTACAAAATCTGCTTCGCTAAGTTTTTTAACACACTTTAGCGCATTTTTAGTCGCAAAGTATCTATCATAACTGAGGCTTCGCTCGCATTTTACGCTATACGTTGAAGGCCAACTCCCACCTGCACCAGTTGCTATGCCAACAACATTACATGTTGCATCTATATAGTGCTCCCATGCTTTTATTTGCGCTTTAACTGCATCTATTTGGTAGTCGTCATTTAGTTGCGGGTATATTTCATTCATCATTTTACTGATTTTAATTTTGTATCTGTTGCCCTCTAAATTATAAATATTGCCTGTGTGCATTGCACCGCCTTCTGGCCAGCCATCTGCGCTTTCTCCAAGTGCACCAAACGATGAAACTGTAAAAGCTAACCCAATAACCATTTTATTCATTTTAAATCCCTTTATTTTTTTGAAACTAAGTCCTTAAATTAAAAATAAGAGCTTATTCATATTTTACAAAAATAATAAATAGATTAAAAACATTATGTTTTAGCTTTGTTAATTAATCTGAACTCTGGCTAAGATATTTACTAACATATTGAATCATGGTGATATTTAAATTTATTTTCTCTAACCAGAAATTTTAAGTAAATCCAACGCAGTTAGCGCTTAAAATGGCTGATAGAGATAGGTTTATTATCCAGAATTCAGGTTAATTTTGTTAAATACTATTGAGGTACTCTTACAACGCCCTCCATAAGCACACGAGCACTGCGGCTCATACTTGCTTTGGTAACTTGCCAATCTCCAGCTATTTTTTTAGCTTCTGCGCCTACTTTTAGCGTGCCAGAGGGGTGGCCAAAGTTAACTTCGTTCAATGTCCCGCCACCTGCGGCCAAATTAACAAGCGTACCTTCAATAGCCGCGGCTGCGCCAATAGCGACTGCGGCTGTGCCCATCATAGCGTGATGAAGCTTGCCCATAGACATAGCACGTACTAATAAATCAATTGTTGTAGCTTCAATAAACTTACCACTTGACGCGTTATAATCTAATGGCGCTGCCACAAAGGCTACTTTTGGTGTGTGTTGGCGTGTTTGCGCTTCATTAATATTAGCTATTAACCCCATTTTGACTGCGCCATAGGCACGAATAGTTTCAAGTTTTTTAAGTGCGTCAGTATCGTTATTAATATCGCTTTGCAGCTCAGTGCCACTATAGCCAATATCCTCGGCATTAATAAATACAGTAGGAATACCCGCGTTTATCATGGTGGCTTTTAAAGTACCAACACCTGGTACTTCTAAGTCATCTACTACATTGCCTGTTGGGAATAACGCCCCTTCACCATCGGCGGGGTTTAAAAACTCTAGCTTTACCTCGGCAGCAGCAAAGGTCACGCCATCAAGTTCAAAATCGCCAGTTTCTTGCACTTCGCCATTGGTGATAGGCACATGAACTAAAATGCTTTTTTTAATATTAGCCTGCCATACTCGCACCACGGCTACACCGTTATCGGGTACTGTGCTTTTATCAACTAAGCCGTTCGTTATAGCAAACGCACCTACTGCGCTGGTTAAATTACCGCAATTGCCGCTCCAATCTATAAAAGGTTTATCTATTGCCACTTGGCCAAATAAATAATCCACATCGTGGTTAGGTTGCTCGCTTTTACTTAAAATAACCGTTTTACTAGTACTTGATGTTGCACCGCCCATTCCATCGGTTTGTTTGCCATATGGGTCGGGGCTACCAATTATGCGTAACAGTAAATTGTCGCGCGCCTCACCTGCCACTTGGGCAGGTTTGGGTAAGTCGGTTAACTTAAAAAATACACCTTTACTGGTTCCGCCGCGCATATAAGTTGCTGGCACTTTAATTTGTGGTTTAAACATAATGCACGCCCCTTATGCTGATTGCGTTGCTTCTAAAAAGTCTTGCGCAAAGCGCTGTAATACACCACCAGCGGCATAAATAGAAAGTTCTTCTTGGGTATCCAATCTGCATTTCATAGGTACTGTTAGTACCTCACCGTTTTTACGTGTAATCACTAAATCAAGCGTTGCACCTGGTGTTGGCTCGCCTTTTACATCAAAGCTTTCGCTGCCATCAATGTTAAGCGTTTTGCGGGTAGTGCCAGGTTTAAACTCAAGCGGTAATACACCCATACCAATTAAGTTAGTACGGTGAATACGCTCAAAGCCCTCTGCGGCTATAACCTCAACGCCTGCAAGCCTTACCCCTTTTGCAGCCCAATCACGCGATGAGCCTTGCCCATAATCGGCGCCGGCTACAATAATGAGTGGTTGTTTACGCTGCATATAAGCTTCGATTGCTTCCCACATACGTGTGTTAGAACCTTGTGGCTCTATTCGTGCGTATGAACCTTGTTTAACTTCGCCGTTTTCATCACGCACCATTTCGTTTAACAATTTAGGGTTTGCAAATGTAGCGCGCTGCGCTGTTAAGTGATCCCCTCGGTGCGTTGCGTACGAGTTAAAGTCCTCTTCAGGGACGTTCATTTTAGTTAAGTATTCACCCGCGGCACTACTTGCCATAATAGCGTTTGAAGGCGATAAATGATCCGTTGTAATGTTATCGCCAAGTACAGCAAGGGCGCGCATGCCGGTCATGGTTCGCTCACCTGCAAGGGCGCCTTCCCAGTATGGCGGGCGGCGAATATAGGTGCTTTGCTCGCGCCAATTGTATAGCGGGTCGTTGTCTTCACCGTAATCTACGGTTAAATCAAACATAGGTTCGTACACTTTTTTAAATTGCTCTGGCTTTACGCTTTGTTTTATTACTTCATCTATTTCTTCATCGCTTGGCCATAAATCTTTTAGCGTTATATCGTTACCATTTTGATCTTTCCCTAGTACACCTTTTTCTATATCAAAACGAATAGTACCGGCAATAGCGTAAGCTACCACTAATGGCGGTGACGCTAAAAACGCTTGCTTAGCATACGGATGTATACGCCCATCAAAGTTACGGTTGCCCGAGAGTACCGCTGTTGCGTATAAGTCGCGATCTATCACTTCTTGTTGAATTACAGGGTCAAGCGCGCCACTCATGCCGTTACAGGTAGTACAAGCAAAACCCACAATACCAAAGCCAAGTTTTTCAAGTTCAGGGAGTAATTTTGCTTCTTCTAGGTATGATTGCACCGCTTTTGAACCCGGTGCTAATGACGTTTTAACCCAGGGTTTACGCATTAAACCTTTGGCATTTGCATTACGCGCAAGTAAGCCGGCAGCAATTACGTTGCGCGGATTACTGGTGTTAGTACAACTGGTAATAGCAGCAATAATACAGGCGCCATCTGGCATTAAGCCTTCTTCGTTTTCAACAACGCCAGATATACCTTCTTTGGCTAAATCGCTGGTGGATACACGGCGGTGTGGGTTTGAAGGCCCAGCAATATTACGTCCAACACTCGATAAATCAAATTTAAGCACCCGCTCATATTTTGCGGTTTTTAAACTATCGCTCCAAAGGCCAGCCGTTTTAGCGTAGTTTTCTACAAGGGCTATTTGCTCTTCATCACGACCTGTTAAACGCAAATAATCGATTGTTTTATCGTCTATATAAAACATGGCTGCAGTGGCACCAAATTCTGGTGTCATGTTTGAAATAGTTGCTCTGTCGCCAAGGGTTAGTGCATCAGCGCCTTCGCCGTAAAATTCTAAATAGGTTGAAACCACACGCTGAGCGCGTAAAAATTCGGTAATGGCCAGCACTATGTCGGTTGCGGTAATGCCAGGCTGACGAGTACCTGTAAGCTCAACTCCTACTATATCAGGCAGGCGCATGTACGAGGCACGGCCAAGCATTACGCTTTCGGCTTCAAGCCCACCAACACCTACAGCAATTACACCAAGTGCATCCACATGTGGGGTGTGGCTGTCGGTACCAACTAAGGTATCGGGGAATGCAATGCCATCGCGGTTTTGAATAACAGGCGACATTTTTTCAAGGTTAATTTGATGCATAATGCCGTTACCAGGCGGAATAACATCAATATTTTTAAAGGCGGTTTTAGTCCAGTTTATAAAATGAAAACGGTCGTCGTTGCGTCTATCTTCTATTGCACGGTTTTTTTCAAACGCTTCAGGGTCAAAGCCTGCGTGCTCTACCGCTAATGAGTGATCAACAATTAGCTGTGTTGGCACAACCGGGTTTACTTTTGCTGGATCACCACCTTTTGCAGCTATTGCGTCGCGCAGGCCTGCTAAATCAACTAATGCAGTTTGGCCTAAAATATCGTGGCACACCACGCGCGCCGGATACCACGGAAAGTCTAAATCTTGCTTACGCTCAATAAGCTGATTAAGCGCATCGGTTAGCATATCTGGCTCACAGCGGCGCACTAAGTTTTCGGCAAGTACGCGTGATGTGTAAGGCAATGTGGCATAAGCACCAGGCTTTATTGCATCTACCGCAGCTTGCGTGTCGTAGTAATCCACATTTGAGCCGGGCAATGGTTTTCGGTATTGGGTGTTATTAATTATGGTCATAATATCTATTCGCTAATAGGTGACGGGAGATAAAAGGCAAGAGGTGAGCGTATTGCTCACCCTATACCAATCCGCTTAATTAAGTATTGTTACGGATTGGTATTATGTGTAACTAATTAGCCTCTTGATTCAATTGGCGTGTAGCTGCGCGCCTCTGGTCCTGTGTAATCTGCACTTGGGCGAATAATACGGTTATTAGCACGCTGCTCTTTAACATGTGCCGTCCAGCCTGTAACACGGCTCATCACAAATATTGGCGTAAATAACTTAGTTGGAATACCCATAAAGTGATACGCCGATGCATGGAAAAAATCAGCATTACAAAACAGTTTTTTCTCGCGCCACATTACTTCTTCACACCTAACCGACACTGGGTAAAGCACATCATCGCCCACCTCTTTAGCTAGTTTTTCAGAGAACTTTTTAATAATAACGTTACGTGGGTCTGACTCACGGTAAATAGCGTGTCCAAAGCCCATTATTTTATCTTTGCGCTCTAGCATACCCATAATTTCTTGCTCGGCGTGCTCTGCACTTGTAAAACCCTGAATCATATCCATAGCGGCTTCGTTTGCACCACCATGCAGCGGCCCACGTAGCGTACCAATAGCACCCGTTACACAAGAATGAATATCAGAAAGCGTTGATGCACACACTCTCCCAGTAAATGTAGAGGCATTAAATTCATGCTCTGCGTATAAAATTAGCGACACATTCATTACTTGCGCAAAAAGCTCGCTCGGTGCTTTGTCGTGTAATAGAGTTAAAAAGTGCGCGCCCACTGAGTCGTCATCAGTTTGTGTTTCAATGCGTACGCCATCGTGAGTAAATCGGTACCAGTAACAAATAATACTTGGGAACACTGCAACCATGCGGTCAATCGCATCGTTTGCTTGGCTAAAATCAAGTTCCATTTCTAGGTTACCCAGCATTGAGCAACCGGTACGCATAACATCCATTGGATGCGCGTCTTTAGGAATATTTTCAAGCACGGTTTTTAGTGCATCTGGCAGGCCGCGTAAGCTTTTTAATTTAGCTTTATACTCGGCTAGTTCATTGGCTGTTGGTAGTTCGCCGCGTGAAAGTAAAAAAGACACTTCCTCAAACTGTGCTTTTTCGGCAAGTTCGCTAATATCGTACCCACAATACGTTAAACCTGAGCCTGTTTGCCCCACTGTACATAATGCTGTTTGCCCTGCTACTTGCCCGCGTAAACCTGCTCCGCCTAATGCTTTATCTACCATGATCTTCTCCTATCTAAATTTGTGTGTGTTATCTATTTTAATAGTTATTATTTGTCAGATTTTGATGAAAAAAGGTTATCGAGTGTGTTTTCGTATGTGTGGTAATCTAAAAAATCGTAAAGCTCGGCGCGTGTTTGCATGTTCTCAATTTCGCTTTGCTGCGAGCCTTCATTTAAAATGGCAGAGTACACATTAAGCGCGGCTTTATTCATAGCTCTAAACGCACTAAGTGGATAAAGCACCATTTCAACACCTACCTCACTTAACTGCTCTTTGGTGTAAATAGGCGTTTGGCCAAACTCTGTAATATTAGCTAAAATTGGTACATTGATCGCCTTTGCAAATGCTTGATAATCGGCAAGGTCATGCACGGCTTCTGCAAAAATAGCATCAGCGCCCGCTTCTACACACGCAGCTGCGCGGTGAATCGCGGCGCTTAAACCTTCTTTTTGAAACGCATCGGTACGCGCCATAATGTAAAAATCACTATCGGTTTTTGCATCAACTGCGGCTTTAATACGGTCAACCATTTCACCTTGGCTAACAATTTCTTTATTAGGACGATGGCCGCAACGCTTTTGCGCTACTTGGTCTTCAATATGAAAACCCGCTGCCCCTGCTTTGGTCATTTCTTTAACGGTACGCGCAATATTAAACGCCCCGCCCCAGCCTGTATCGGCATCTACCAGTAGTGGCAAATCGCTGGCACCGGTAATACGGCGAATATCTTCAAGTACATTATCAAGGCTGGTCATGCCTAAATCGGGCATACCGTAAGAGGCGTTCGCAACACCGGCACCTGAGAGATAAATAGCTTGGTGGCCCATTTTTTCAGCCATCATGGCTGTGTAGGCATTAATAGTACCCACTACTTGTAATGGGCGGTTATTCGCAATGGCCTGTTTAAATTTTAATCCTGCTGACATTATTTTCTCCTCACTTTGAACGGTTGCTACATGGAGTAACTTATATTTTTAATCTGACATTGTGACTGTTTAACTGTTATTAGCTTTTAGCTTTTAACTTTTAGCTTTTAGCTTTTAGCTTTTAGCTTTTAGCTTTTAGCTTTTAGCTTTTAGCTTTTAGCTTTTAGCAGAAAGTGTTGTTTTTTTATTCAACAAATCAAATTTGGTTTGAATATTTGCTTGCGATGCACTGATGTGTCGTTTCATCAGCATTTCAGCAAGTTCACCATCGTGGTTTTCTATCGCGTTAATAATGGCTAAGTGCTCGTCAAACGCTTTTGATACGCGCGGCCCTACCATGCCCATTTGTACACGGTACATACGTATTAATTGGTAAAGCTCGTTACATAACAAATGGATTAAATGGGCGTTTTTGCTGCCTTTAATAATGCGATAGTGAAAGTCTAAATCGCCCGCTTCTTGATAGTACGACTCCCCCTCTTTAACGCGCTGTGTTTGCAAATGTTGGTTAAGTAATTGCTTTAAGCCTTTAACTTCGTCAGCAGCCATATTGTCGGCAGCTAGCCTACATGCTAAGCCTTCAAGCGAGCTGCGTACTTGGTATACTTCAATTAAACGCTCTGCGGTTAGCGCCACTACTCGGCAACCTACATTGGCTTTACGCTCCACTAAGTAACAGCTTTCTAAGCGATTAAGCGCTTCTCTAAGCGTCGCACGGCTTACACCGTAGCGCTTTGCAAGCTCAGGCTCCGATATTTTGCTACCCTGCTGTATGCTGCCTTCTACTATTTCACGGCGCATATCAACAAACACTTGATCAGATGCTGTAGTAATAGGTGTATCGTTTAAAAAAGGTTGCGTCATGGCTTTATAAATAAATTGTCGACAATTGATGGGTTAACTATGTGCTTAATAAAAAAACATGTCAACCCCACCTAAGGTAAAAATGAGTAAAAAACACACTTATTGTCGACACTGTTAATCTAAAGTCGTATAAAATTGCTTTAACATTAAACTAAAAACACAATATGTCGACACACTAATAAATTATAAAGCCGCTATTTAACACTGAAATAGTGCGTTAAAAGTGCTAATATCGCGCTTTATTTTTAATGTACGAGCCAACGCGTGAACGCCAACACTTTTATTCCTGAGCATTTTATTGACGACGTAAAAACCTATTTACCTGCGCACCTCAATTTAGACGACTTTATAAACGCGTGCCGTCGCCCTCTCAGAAAATCTATTCGTGTAAATACATTAAAAATTAGCGTTGCCGAATTTAAACACCGTGCAGAGAAAAAAAACTGGCAACTTACACCAATACCTTGGTGTAGTGAGGGTTTTTGGCTAGAACGCCCAAGCGATGAAGAACAAAACTTAGCATTAGGCAATACCGACTTACATTTAAGCGGCGCCATGTACGTACAAGAGGCAAGCTCAATGCTGCCGCCTATGGCACTAAAACAAAGTATTGAAAGCTCAGATTTACAAGATAGTTACGTACTTGATATGGCATCAGCGCCTGGCTCTAAAACTTCGCAACTTGCCGCAATAATGAATAACCAAGGCGTACTTGTTGCCAACGAGCTTTCGTCATCACGCTTAAAAGTACTTAGCGCTACGCTTAAGCGTATGGGCGTTGGTAACTGTGCGCTTTCGCATTTTGATGGCGTCATATTTGGTAATTATATGTTTGAATGCTTTGATAGCATTTTGCTTGATGCACCCTGCTCTGGTGAAGGTACCGTACGTAAAGATGCCGACGCACTTAAAAACTGGTCAATAGAATCAAATATAGAAATTGCTCAAGTTCAAAAAGATTTAATCAAAAGCGCTTTTTACGCATTAAAACCAGGCGGTACATTGGTGTATTCAACCTGTACGCTTACCCCGCTCGAAAACCAACAAGTATGCGACTATCTACTGAATGAATTTGGCGACTATATTGAGCCGCAATCGCTAAGTGATTTATTTAAAGGGGCAGAAAAAGCCACAACCGCCGAGGGCTATTTACATGTGTGGCCGCAAACATTCGACAGTGAAGGCTTTTTTATCGCTAAGTATAAAAAACTCGCAAGCTGCAATAACCCAACCCAAAGCGTGAAAAAAGGTGCGTTTCCGTTTAACGAGTTTGATAAAAAACAAACCAGTTCTTTTATGAGCGAGCTTAAAAAACAGTTTGGCTTAAATGCGCTTCCAGGTAAGTTAATGCAGCGCGATAAAGAACTGTGGTTATTTCCTGATGGGTTTGAAGCCGTTCAAAACAAAATAAAATACGCACGTTTAGGTATTCAACTAGGTATTATTCATAAAAACGGCGTAAGACTAACTCACGAGTTTGCTACCGTTTTTGGTAATGAATGCAAAAGCAATACGTATGCTTTAACAAACGAGCAAGCAAACGACTACTTTAATGGTAAAGATATACGCCTAGAAGACGTTACAAAAGCCAGCGGCGAAGTAGTACTAACCTTATGTGGCTGCCCGATAGGACTAGGTAAATGGCAAAAGAATAGGATCAAAAACTCTTTGCCACGCGATCTTGTGCAAAATACCCAGTTAATAAGCTGGGCATAAAACACTCAACACAAAGGGTAACCTGTGCACAATATTATTAAGTCTTTGTTATCATTTGCGGTTAATAAACAAACAAAATTTAGAGTTTTGCAAATTAGTTAACTACAATTACAGGTACTTTCTTCTTCTCCCTAAGAATTGCGAAAGTGTATTTAGTTAGCGCAAGGCTCAACTAAGAGCCATTTGTAGCCCAGAGCTGATGACAATGGCTCTGGGCGTTTTCTCAAGAGTGGTTTACTTAGTTTAATATTAATCATAGGCCCTCTTGATTGATTCAACCTAACCTACTCCCCTCAAGAAGTTAACCCGACCTTAAGTAAACATTGTTAAGTATTGACTTATAATTTAGAAATATTTTCAATATGCTTAGAGATAAGTTTTATATAATCTTTTTAAAATTAGTTATATAGTAACTTTAAATAGGGTTTTATTTCGTAGGCGGATCACTTTAAAGGACTAAGTTTTGAAAAAAAGATTTGAAGCACTTGATTCATTTAGGGGCATTTGTGCAATCTCAGTCGTGATTTTTCACATGCACTTTGTTAACTCAATAACTGAATTGGATTTTTTTAGAGGTAGTGCAATATTTGTAGAGTTCTTTTTTATTTTAAGTGGCTTTGTTTTGGCACATAGCTACGGCGAAAAGAAAGATCTAAATTTTAACGCATTCATTAAAGCCCGTTTTTTTCGCATATATCCACTACATATATTTATGTTAGCTATATTTATCCTTCTAGAGCTTGGGAAGTTATTTGCCTATAAACTAGGAGGAATTTCATTTAATAATTTACCTTTTACAAATGACACATCAGTTGAACAAATTCTCCCTAACCTACTATTGATACACTCTTGGACTCCTTTTAGTGACCCTCTAAGCTTTAACTACCCATCATGGAGTATAAGTATAGAATTCTATAGTTATGTTTTGCTCTTTTTTACTATAGCCTTTTTTAAAACCAGTAAGTCCATTGTTTGGTTCTGTATATCAGCTATCGCTTTCAGCCTTATATATTTTAAATCGGATATATTAGTAGAGAGTGTTTTGAAAGGGTTATCTTGCTTTTTTGGTGGTACTGTAATTTATTTACTTTTCAAAAAATCTTCACATTTTAAATTCCCCCCCTGCATTAGCTACAGTAATAGAACTATTACTCTTATTTCTGATAGTCCAAGTCGTGATTGTTAACTTTAAATATAAATCCTTAATTGCTCCAATACTATTCTTATTAACTGTATTATTTTTTGCATATGAAGCAGGCTTACTATCAAAATTTTTAAAACTTAATGCTTTTCAAACTATAGGCAAGCTATCTTACTCAATATATATGACCCATGCGGCAATATTATTCATTTTGACTTCGATAGGTATAATTATTCAAAAAATAACAGGGATAAATGTAGCGCCAACTATAAGCTCACAACGGTACTTAGACTTAGGAGGAGCGGAAGTTAACAATGTATTTATTTTACTTACATTGGCTGTAATTATTTATATTTCGAAAATAACTTACAATACCATAGAAAAAAAAGGCCTAGCTTTAAATAAAAAGTAATTTTTTATAATACAAAACAATAGCTTAGACACAGTTCTATATGATTTTAGAAATTAATAACTCTTGTTAAAATTGATAAGCTTATCTTGAAATTATTAGTACTCATTTACAATACATTCCAAATGTGGAACTTTTTTTCACAGATTTGAATTCACTTCCAAACTGTAGTGACATGCACAATAATGTTACTTTATTAATTTGGTTCGCAATTTCAAAAAGTTGTTCGAGCTTCTCATCATATTGCGCAGCTAAATTTAACTCATTCATATATTGAGCTTTGAAATTAGGAGGAAGTTGAGGCCAATTAATTAATGCTATCTGAATGATGCCTGATCTTACTTCAAACTTATAAGGGCCCGTTTTTTTAGCTTGATCTATATACCTTAATACTCGCTGAGAAAGCCCTTCTTGACTACTGACTACTTTTGCAAGTTCAATCCACGTTTCAGACCAAGCTTGTCTATTTTGAAGTGAAGTTAAAAGCGCGTGTTCAATATCATTGAAAGAATATGACATATCCTCACTTTTCATATCCTTTAAAGTCAATCCAAGCATTTTTACATAAGCGCTGAGGTGCCAATAATGTGCCTGAGTAGGCTCAAGCTTTAAAGCTAAGTTAATTGCATCATCAGCAAACTTTAGCTCTGCAGGAGTCATTAATGCTTTAGACTGCTTTAGAGTATTGACAGCCTTAAAATACCACACATTAGCACGCATGCTATTTACGCTCTCAATGCTAATAACAAGTATTATAATACCAAGGAGAAAAATATTAACTAACTGCTTGGTCTTAGCCATTAAACAACGTGCTCGTTAAGTGTTTTGGATTATTTACGAATAAATCTTCCGCTTTGTCCTCACCCAATAATTGTTTCACTATTTTTTTTGCATTGCTTAATATGGGTGGACGTCTTTTGATTGAGTGTGCATCGGATGCTATATACCGTACTAAGTTATTTTCGAGCATATTAATACTAATCGCTTTTGCACTTTCGCCCCAGGCCCCCTCTAAACTTGAAGCGGTTAACTGAAAGTCGCATCCTAATTGATTTAATCGTTCAATATAAAAGGGGTTTGCTTGAATCTCTCTATTGCGCTCTGGGTGAGGAATAATGACTTTAATACCTTGCTTTGCAAGCCAATTAATGAACTTATCATAACCTTGCGGTACATGTGAGTGAGGTAGTTCCAATAATATATAATTATCAGAACCAAGAGAGCCAATAAACGGTAGCTTATTTGATAAAACCAATGCCATTAGCTCAATATCAAGCCTAACCTCTGCAGCAACTGCCAGCTGCATTTTGATACCTGCTGCCAAAGCCCCTGCCTTTAATTTTGCAATATCAGTATAAAGGTGGGAAACCGAATTATCAAAACGCCCAATATGAATATGCGGTGTGGCCACCATGTGCGTTATGCCGTCATCTTGAGCCACTTTCAAAAGAGCTAAAGACTCTTGTAAATCTTTAGCGCCGTCATCTAGACCAGGCAAAATATGTGAATGGATATCAAACATACGCGATCACCTACTAAGAACTTGATTGAGCTGGCTTTTGCGAATAATCGTAATAATCGTAATACCCATGGCTGTGCTCATCTTTTCTTTTACTAATATCAACTTGGTTTAATACTATTCCAGCAACATGGGCCTTAGCTTCAAATAAACGCTCAACCCCAGCCTTAATTGGTTTGATGCGTGTAACATCAGATTTAACAACGTAAATAACAGAGTCAGAACTTTTAGCAATTACTAAAGCATCACTTACCGCTTGTGTTGGTGGAGTATCAATTATTATGTGGTCATATTTTGTTTTTAATACCTCAAGCACTTCATTAAAACGTTGGCTAGATAAAAGCTCAAGCGGATTAGCTGGAATTTGTCCGCTCGGCATAATAGCCACACCAGACTGCCCATCTACATGTACGCACTCGCTAAAATGCTCTGTACCTACTATTAAGTTACTCAAGCCGGGGTGGAATACAGGGATATCAAAGCGCTTCGCGATACTTGGTTTACGTAAATCCGCATCAATTAATAACACTTTACCCATCTGCGCTAATGACATTGCTAAATTAGCTGAGGTCGTCGTTTTACCTTCACCGGGAGTGCTTGACGTGATTGCAATTACTTTAAGTTCACGATCAAGCTGAGTTAACAGTAAGCTTGTACGAAAAGTACGAACTGATTCAGCAAAAAGTCTGTATTTTTCATCTAAATATGCATGAATAGGAAAAGTACTTTTCCTAGGTGTTTTCACATGAGGTAGTAAGCCTAACATGCGCTGAGCAATTTTATCTTCTACATCACTTTTTGTTTTTACAGTATCGTTTAACGCATCAAATACAAAACTCATTACAGCAGCAAAACAAAAGCTACCAACAAAAGATAAAATAATAATTAATTTTTTATTCGGTTTTGATGGACTGTTCGGAGCGTATGCTTTATCTGTAAAGCGAGCGGCAGCCGAGCTAAAATCGCTTGTAACTTCAGTTTCTTTCGAACGAGATAAAAACGTGTTAAATATATTGCGGTTAGTCTCTACCTCACGTTTTAATTGATTATATTTTGTTTCTTTACGAGTGATGTCTTGGTATTCAGCGCGTATTTTTATCAAATCACGCTCAAGTGCGCTTACTGTACGCGTTATACGATTGAGTTCCTTTTCAATACCAGTAACAAGCCCTTTAATTTGCTTATTGAGGTTACTCTTAACGGTAGCAAGTTCTGCTTTTGCGGAGATTATTTTAGGGTGCTTTGGCCCATACACTTCACCTAATTCACTTAGCTTTCTCTCAACAATAACAACGTCTCGTTTTACATTTTGTATGACTTGGTGCGAAGTAATTTCGGGCATACTTCCTAATAACTCTAAATTATTATTGCCATATTCACTAATTACTCGATTGATACTTTGTAAATTATTTTTTTCATTACGAGCAACTATTAATTGCTGTGATATTTGTTCTAGCTCTTGTGTTGCAAGCCCAGCTATACCTTCAATATCCACTAGCTCTTGCTGCTCACGGTAAGCTTGCAGACGTACTTCAGAGTCATCTAACTGAATACGTAATTGAGATAATCGGGTGTTCAACCAACTGGAAGCCTGCTGTGTGATTCCCATTTTAGCTCGCATTTGACTATCTATATACACTTGCCCAACAGTATTGGCCACCAGCGCTGCTAACTTAGGGTCGCTCGATTCAAAGCTGACACGTACCAATTGTGTATTTCGAATTGGAGATACTGACAAGCGTGATTTAAAAGCCCCTAATAAGCTTAGCATTTCACGTTCGGCTTGCTCATCAGACGAGTAAATAGTGGCTTCTTTTTTATTAATGGGTAAATATGGTTTTAACTCTTGTTTTATTAGTGTCTTTAATTGATTGAAAGCGCTAGGCTTAGCTATAAAGTCTGGATGGCTTTTTAACTCAAGCTTGCGGATAACTTCGCGAGCGATACTATCTGACTTTATTACTTCAAATTGTGTGAGGTAGTATTCTTTTTGATTAGAGTCGAGTCCATATATTTCTTCAAAGCTAACTGCCTTAGCTTGTTCAGCCTCAATAAGTAGCGTAGCTGTTGCAATATATTTTGGTACTAAAGTGAAAGTTATCATGATCGTGAGCAAAGTAATCACACTAGCAAAACTCATAATGCGCCATTTTGCACGCATAACTACTTTTAAATAGGAGCCTAAATCAATAATATCTTCATTATTATTTTTTTCATTTATTTCGTTCATTCATTACTGCCTTGTAAACTGCTTTAAAACAAGCGTTGTTCTATTTTAATTGTATCGCCCGCTGCAATTTGGCTGTTTAAATTTCCCTTTTGTTGCTGCTGTTTTGTTTGCTCTTTAAATATAAAAATTTTATCGACAGATGCTCGCTCAGTTAAGCCGCCAGCAAGTGCTATAGCTTGATTCACAGTCATAGCAGGTTGATAAGGGTAAGCACCAGGATTTTTAACTTCACCATGAATATAGAAGGGTCTGTACTGAATTACTTGTACATAAACATTGGGGTTAACTAGATAATTTGGGCGTAAACCTTTAGCAATTACATGTTCAACCTCTGAGGTATTAAGTCCTGAAAGCGTTACTTTTCCTAAAAACGGATAATTAACCTCCCCGCTATTGCCAAGGAGTGCTGTCACCGTTAAGTCAGGTTCGCCGAATACCTTAATTTCTACTTTATCACCAGCACCTAAGACATAATTTTTGTCACTTTGGGCAAAGCAAACATTACAAACTAGAGATAGTACTAAAAAAAAAACAAACTTCATTTATTAGCCTTTAATGCAAATGTAAAATTAATTCCTACAGTTACTCTGTCATATTCAATTAAATATTGACTAGAGTTTTTATCAACAAAGTCTACGTATGTGGAAACCATACCAAATTTATTTGCCATATAACTTATACCCAAGCGAAGATTTTTAGTTTTATCTTCTCGGCCAATGTTTCCTGTATACTGTTCATTCATATAACTAACTCTAGCAAGTGAGCTTAGTTTATTGCTCCAATCATGACTCCAGTCCACACCATATAGACTTTCTTTAATATAATCCCCTTGCACAAGAGGATCCTTTGCTGAACGACTGGTTCTTAATTGCAGCGTAGAATAACTAAGCGGTTTCCAACTGACAGAAGCCTCCCAGCTTAAACCACTAAAACTCTCACGCTCATTAGCTTCAAAGTCTTTATTCTGATAACCTAACTTGAATGTTCCTGAAGTTATTGCTGAAGCGTCCCACTGTATGCCTCCAAGAATTTTCAGGTCGTTGCTATCTCTCGTTACACCACTACTGGCTAATACGTCATAACGATAGTTTTCTTGTTTAGCCTCTATAAACATTCGAGTAGCTGCTTGAGTATTATAATAACCAGTAATACCAACTAAATATTTATCGTAGTCGCGATATTGTGAGAGCTCTCTAAAATTTTGATATTCTTTACTGAAATACCCCCCCTCAAATGCAATTAACGCTTTGGCGCTTTGCGCACCATATTCGTAACGAGCAGAAGCATTTTTCAATTGATACTTTACTAACTCATCAATATCATCACCAAGACCTTCTGTTAAACCACGACCCCTCTTTTCATATAGCCAATCTATATTACCTTTCATATCAAGACGCTGTTTACTGGTAAACTCTTTATGGATAGCTGTTCCAATATTTACTTGAGTATAATTATCGAGCGAATCTTTATTATGTAATGCGCTATGCGTGCCAATATCTAATTTATAGCTATCAGGTCCGTCTTCAATTGCAGCTTTTAAATTTGGATCAAAAGTCCAAATTAGGCGTGACTTTTCATCTTCTGGCGTACTGAAAAAGTTATTATTACTGCTGAAGCCGGTCTGAATGGTCGGTGTTATTTTGACTCCACTTTCAGTTATAATACTACCATGTGAAAAGCTAGCAATTGCTGGCAAAGCTAAAAACAGGTTGAAAAAGGTAACTACAAATAAAAGTGTTTTAATATGCATTTGCATTTTTGAACCCTTTAAAAATTGTCATAAAAATAATTTTTATATCTAACCAAAGCGACCAATGTTTAATATAGTGCAGGTCAAATTCAACACGTTTTTCCATTTTATTTAGGGTATCAGTTTCGCCTCGCCAGCCATTTATTTGTGCCCAACCTGTAATACCAGGCTTAGCTTTGTGACGTAACATATAAAACTCTACTTTTTTACGATATTCCTCATTATGCGCAACAGCGTGAGGCCGAGGCCCCACGATAGACATATCGCCTTTTAATACATTTATAAATTGGGGAAGCTCATCTAAACTAGTACGACGTAAAAAGCTGCCCAGTGGCGTGATACGAGCATCATTTTTTTTAGCTTGAGTAACCACATCACTGTTTTCTGTAACACTCATAGAGCGAAACTTCCATACCTTTATCTTTCTGCCATCGAGGCCATAGCGATCTTGTTTAAAAATAACAGGTCCTTGAGATGTTAGTTTTACTGCTAGTGCTAGAGCAATTAGCAAAGGAGAAATAAGCATCAAAATCAACACCGCAACTACTATGTCTTCAGTACGCTTGATAAACTCTCGTGCTCCTATAAAGGGAGATTCAAACACACTTAGTGTATCAAGCTCTCCAACATGTTCAATTCGCGCGTGTATCAAGTTAGAAACTAAAAAATCTGGAATAATATGTACATCAACCGTAGTGTCGCCCAACTGTAACAATATATCAGCAATTCGCTTATCTGCTTTCATTGGTAGTGCAATATATAAAACACCTATATCTCCATTGCGGGCAGCACTTACAGCATCTTGCACTTTCCCTGACACTTCGTATTTAATCGAGTTCTCAAATAAACGTTCTGGTTTTCGGTCGTCGTAAAAGCCTAAGAACCTGAATCCTAATTCATCATTTTTGTTGATCTCATTATATAGGTGAACGGCTGACTCAGTAGCCCCAACAATTGCAACGTTACGTAAATTGATCCCTAACTTTCTCCTATTTCTTTTAAATAAATATGCTGCCAGCCGCCAACCATACATAAATGTTACACTTAGAAGAAACCATAACCCGAGGCCTATTCTAGAAAGCGAGTCGGAGAATTTAAATATAAAAGAAACTAAAAGTAGAAATAAGAATGAGATAAATAAAGCCCCACAAGCACACATTACCATGGTTCTAAACTTCCCTGCACGCCATGACCTGTATGCAGATAAAATTTCAGCGAAATATAAAAAACTCAATGCTACTGTCAATGCAGTAACCATGTATATAGGAGTAAGGTCAATTCCGTAGAATAAAACAGAGAATTGAAAAGCAATAAATAATGCAAAAATGTCGAATAATCGATAAAAATTAGCATCTGAAGAGCCAGTTGGTTTAAATGTCCTTGAAGATGTCATACTATTAATCCTTATAGATATCTTGAAGTGAGAATGCTTACAAAAGCGTAAATTATGTTATATGAGTATATTCAAAGATTCAATAATACAATCCAGTTATACGTGAATTAAAATAATAAATCAGCATACATACAAAATAAAAATAAATATAAACTAAGCTAAACAAAGTTAAACAAAGTTAAACAAATCTTTCATTCAAAATTCTATTTAGCTTAAAATAAACTAATATTTATAAACGTTTTACAAACAAAACTTCTTCACCTTACCCAGAGCCTGCCACCATATTATATTAAAAATCACATTTTCATTTTAATATAAAGTTAAATAACCTTAGGGGTAATAAAATTAAGGTAGCTGGACTCGTCCTAAATATTTTAATCAACAACCCTTTATTTAAACCTTTACCAGTAATTACATGCTTTACTAATAAATATGAATATTGTTCTTCAAGTCGAGAAACATTAGATTTAACAATTTTTTTCTGGTTACAATTTAAATTAAAGTGCGTATAGATTTTTCTATAAAATAAAGCTTCGTATCCGATCCTGCTTGCAGCTTCTTTCTTTGACCAGTCAAATGAATCAAAAAATATGTTCACTCCTCTACCACAATAAACACCTTTTTTAAAAGAAAATACAACCTTATTAGAGCTATTTACCAGCTGTAACCAAAGAAAATAATCCTCTCCTGCACTAAGTAATGACTCATCAAAACGGTGATCTTTGAGGTTATCAAATTTATACACTACACTTGAAGTTTGGCTTATATAATATTTTAGAAACAAGCTAAAACAATCCTCACCACTGAGTATTGCAAGCTCTTTTTCTTTATGAATATTGTATTCTTTGCAAGCTCTATCAAAATCATTAAAACAGCCAACTTCTTTAAATAAAGAATGCTCGGAGTCAAAGCGACTATGATCTGAAAAATAAAAATCAGCATTGTCTGCACACAATGCTTTGATTGCAGTCTCTATATGAAAGTCTAACCAACAATCATCTGAATCTAAAAATGAAACCACTGATATATTCTGTTCACTTAGATAATCAAGGGCTAGGTTCCTAGCCGCAGCAGGACCTTGGTTATGTTGCTCGATAACCTTTAGAGTACAGTTTTGAGGTAATATTAACTCATTAACTTCACTTAGTGCTTTAATAGGTGAACCATCATCTACGATAGTAATTATGAATTTTACACCGACAACTTTTTGCTTAAAAATTGAATTCAGCGCATTGAATAAAAGTCCATTTTCTTTTTGATAAAAAGGAATAACAACTCCTACATTTACTATATCCATTATATATTCCTTTATATTACAGCCCATATGAATTCTATTTTAATACTAATTTTATATTATTAAATCACAATACTGTGATAACTTACTCAAAGCCATATCAGCTTTTAACTCAAATATTTTATCATCACTTAACTGGCCACCCGTTTTAGCTAACTTCAACAATTTATCGCTGGCATTATCAATGTAATATTTGTCTGTAAAACTCAAAACTTTAGCGAATTGTCTACTTCGTTTACCAGCCCCTAGCTTACCGGTCATTTGAGACCATGTGTCCTTGATAGATGAACTTGGCATTTGGCTAAACTCTAAATTTATATCCAGTGATTCAGCCCAGTCGAACCATTTATTATGGTGTATCGGAAGTATTGGCTTTAGTGCAACCCAAGGTACCCTTAATGTGTCAGCTAAAATAGTCCCATGCATTGCTTCAGTAATAAGTAATTCAGTTTTGTCTATTTCACTTAAGGAAAATAAAACATCAGGGTTTGTAGGATCTATAAAATTTATGCCCGCATGTGTACAAACTTCCTGCCAATTTCCACGGGTTATGCTTTCATAATGCGGCATAAAACTAACCTTATACTTTTTACTCTGTTTAGGTAGCTGCATAAAGTGCGTTAATATTGCGGCATCGGTAATTGCTAAAGAAGGGTTTATATTTAAAGCTGCAGCAGTCCTTGGCCCTCTTACAAACGCAATATCCCAACTGCTATCATGGACGTCTGGTTTTGGGGTATAACCACCATAACCTGAGCCCATCACTATTTTTTTTGGTTTCTTAGGTAAGTAATCCCACAAAATAGAGCCAATACCTAAAAATAGCTTTGAGTCGTCTTCATCAAAAAAGCTAGGTGAAACTAGCGAATCCCACATATATTTATTTAGCTCATCACCGAAGTTAGGTACGTGACCTGAAAAATAGGTTAATTTCACTTCAAATTTCCTTATAATTTTGTTTATGTGCTAATTTTAAAATAATTTTGTTTTTTGGAAAAATACTTAAGGCGCTTGACGTCAGTTTACCTCCGTCAAAGAGGTACATTAATGTGAAATAGATAACTATAAAGAATAACCCTTCTATAACTATTTCTAAAATTGTTGTCCCTAAATAAAAGATGTTACTTAAACTTAGTGTTAGTAATATACTTATGACAGCACAGATAACAGGTGATGTAAGACTTGTAAGATATTCACTAATAGTTATATTTAATAATTTACAAGAACGCGCCATTGATGCACTGCAATAGGTTAACTTTCCAAGTATCAAAGCGGCTAAAAAGTAATTAAGCCCCCAAAATAAACTTATTGTGGTTAACGGCACTATGATTAAAGATAACTTTAGCTGTAATTTAAACCACCATTTAGCATTGTTGGTTAATAAAATAATATTTTTCTGTGGGATACCTAATATCACAATCATGTAAACGATACAAAACGCTTTAAATATTAATACAGATTCAATCCATTTCTCTGTAAATAAGACAACAAAAATATCAGTTGAATATGCAAGTAAAAAAATAAAAACAGGATATAGAAGCAAAACTGAAAAATAAACAGAGTTTAAAAAACCTTTTTTAAGGTTGCCATTCTGTGCTTGCGTTTTCGCCAATATGGGGAAGCTAACTTCTGAGACTGTACCAATAAAAACCTCATTCATTATAGTAGATAACCTTTTTGCCACACTGTAAAAACCAAGCTGTCTATTACCTAATATACTACCAATAATTAGTGACTCATAATGACTTAAAGCAAAAGTAAGGCCATTTGTTAAAGTGGTATATATAGCAAATGAATTAAGCTTAATAATACAATTAAACTTGAATATAAATTTCACTTTATCTCTGGTTGGAATGTACACTACTAAAAAGTTGAAAATGGACAGCACCACCTGTGACCAAATTAATGCCCATATACCATAATCTAAAACAAGTAATGTTATTATTATAGTAGCTGATAAAACTCCTGAAAAAAATGTTCTTAAAGCTAAATGTGCATACTTTTGTTCCTTCAAAAGCACTATATTTAATGTAGCATAAAGCCCATCAAAAATTAGTTTTAGGCAAAATATTGATAAAGCGATATTGAATATTTCTGTCTGGAAGTCGAAGAATGAAACTAAACAAAAAGCGAGTATTAGTAGCACCAATATTATTGAAACAAAAAAGTGGAGCCAAAAAATACTACTAATCGTTAAGGTATCATCTATTTGGTATTTTATTATCGATTCACGCCAGCCAACAGGCATAAAACTACTAGATATATAAATAATTGACAGTGAGAATGCGATTAGACCGAAATCTTCTGGAGCTAAAATACGTGCTGAATACGTAAATACAGCAAAATTAATTATTGGCGGAAAAAACTTACTGACAAATAGCCAAAGAATTCCATAAGATTTATTTATGCTCACTTATTTAATCTTCTTTTAACTACGCGAATGAAAAACTGAGTCCTTAAATTTTTTAAAATAAAAATAAAAGCTGAAAAGGAATTAGTAATAGATTTAATTGTTGTTTTATAGCGCTTATTTTTTATAGATGAATAAAAGCAAATCCATTGAATTTTCATATTAATACTTTTAGCGTGACGTAGTAGTAACTTTCTTTCTTGGCTCGATAAACTTTTTATTTTTGCAAGTGCGTAGTCACAATCTCTTAAATGAATTAAATCAGTTTTACTATGGTTGCCAGAGAGGGAATTTTCTCTAACAAGAGCTACATAGCCAGATGCTTCAATTAACTTCAGTTTTGCGCCCAAAATTAAGCAGCGGCAATAGAACTCATAATCTTCACCAAGACGCATATTTTCTTGGTAGCTTAAATTGTATTTTTCTAAAAACTGACGCTTTATGATTGGTTTTATAAACCCGAGCTCTTTTCTAAACTCACCTTTTTTAGTAATGTTTGATTCAATAAAATCTGATAAAGATATTATTGCCGGAAAGTCCTGCCTGTCTCCAAGCATCTTTGTTTTACGTGCTAGCGGGTCAGTTTCATTTATACGAAACTTATCATCAGCAATTAAGTCTTCGCCTTCACTATAAGCTAATAGTTTTTCATAACGACCAGTTTCAATGTAATCATCAGAATCTAACACAGTAACCCATTTTGAAGTCGCCCTAGAAAGGGCAATATTACGTGCCTTCCCGGGACCACTATTCACTTCAGTAGAAAAGATACTTACTTTAGAGAACTTAGCATTTAAACAGGTTAAAACTTGCATTGTGTTATCTGTAGAGCAATCATCAACAACTATCACTTGGTTAACAAATTTATCATTGACTACTGATTCTACTGCTCTAGTAATTGTTTTTTCTGCATTATAAGCAGCAATAATAACTGCTATAGTATCGTTCTCAGACAAAATATATCCCTATTGTTAACTTTTACACTGTTAGCCTTTACAACGTATATTCACCTTGTAGAATTTGCTTTTTTCCAAGTAACCGTTTTTTTACCTGTAATTGACTGTAATATACCAATACCCGCAGCAATATTCGCCATAGTAAAGTATTCTGCAATGACAGCTATTTTTGAAACAACAGGCACTTTAGGAAATTTTTCAAACCAAGATAATACAGCCATTATATAAAACGAGACTTGCGCTATTAAGATTACTTTAAATAAATAACCACTCTCAAAAATCGCTAAATACACATTAGAAACTAATGCCAACACCATAAATAATAAACTATACCAACGTAATACTTTATGTGAGTAAAGCTTCCATAAATTAAAAAGCGACAAAGTATTTAAACATTCTGATCGTAAATGCTTATAGCTATTATAAGAGCGATTACTAATTCTGATTTTTCTCGGGAATTCTTCTGCGGTACTTTCAGCACCTTTTTCATAAGCAACTATAGTATCATCAAACTTTAGCTTATAACCCTGATTGATAACGCCCATAGACGAGCAGAAGTCATCAAGCACATGCACTGGAAGCTCTCTTAATAAGCTTGTTCTTATAGAAAAAATAGAACCATCTGCACCCATCATTGAGCCAGATAAAGACTCTGATTTTTTAATCATTTCTTCGTATTTCCAATACAAGCCATTACTTTGTGCTGCTCCTTCAAGATCATCGTTTGTATAAATTAATTGACCTGCAACCCCACCTACTTCGTCGTCTTTATAGCACTTTGAAATTTGCAATAATGCATCTTTTTTCAAATAAACATTAGCGTCGGAAAAAACTAAAAAATCACATTCAACACCAGCTAAAGCTTTATTGATTGCGTTAGTTTTCCCCAAGCCATCACTTACTTCAAATAATTCGACTCTTCCAGGATATTTATCTACATAACTTTTGGTTATTGAAACAGTTTGATCTGTTGACGTATCTGATATTACTAGTACTTTATAGCTCGCTTTATCGTAATCTAAAGCCAAGTGGTTTTCGATTTTTTTGCTGATCACTGATTCTTCGTTATGAGCTGGTACGACAATAACGATACTCTTATCATTAGCTGTAAATGTGGTATTTACATACTCTTTTTTAACAGCACCAAAAATGTATATGATTAAAGGAAAAAAAACATATATATATAATAAAATAAATACCGAAATAAAAAATATCACCATCACTCATTACCATCCATTGCTTTGCTTTTATATAAAAGCATCAAAGTTAAAACTTTATCAATTACATTCCTACTGATAAACCCTGACATAATCTATTAAAAACTGCTGAGGAAATATAGAATCATCAATTCCATGTTTTCCTCCCCAAGAACCACCAATTGCTAAGTTAATTATTAAATACATCGGCTCATCAAAAGGCCATGATTCGGTATTATCATCTTCTTTTTCATAACTAAAAACTAGCTTATCATCAATAAAAAACTTAATAACATTAGAATATTTTTCAACAGCATATATATGATATTCAGATAAGAGATTTTTTAATGTAAACCCCTTATTTATCGCTTTTTTATTCTGGTGATTTCTTATCTTAGTATGCAGAGCTATATGCACTTTATCTTTTTGGTAACCAACATATTCCATCATGTCTATTTCGCCTTTAGCTGGCCAGCCTTTGCCTTGCTTATCGACTCCAAGTAGCCATATTGCAGGCCAAACTCCAATGCCATGGGGTAATTTAGCACGTACTTCAATTTTTGCATTCGTCCATGAATGCAAATTACGTGTAGTTAAACTAGCAGATGTATACATAGGTTTTGGAGAGTCAAATAATTCATCCCATAGACTAGTTTCTACACTCTCCAACTTCCTTGCCTCAATTATTAAAATTCCATCTTTAACTCTTGCGTTATGAAGGTTGTTTGCTACATACAACTGTTTTTCACCATTTCGTACATAGCCTTGTTCGTACCCCCACTTTTCATTAGCAGGTAGGCCATCGCTGTTAAACTCATCACTCCACACTAACTGATTGTACTCTTGTGCATAGAGTGGCCAAGAGAAAGCCTGTAAGCAAAAGAAGTAAAATAAGTAAAATAAGTGTATTTTCACGCGTAGCTCCTAACATTACCACCGGAGAAGAGCCCATAAAAAAAACCAACACCGTGGGATAAGTCACATAAACTATCTAAACATGTATGCTTCGAACTAATAAAGTATGGCAAAAATGAAAGTAAACCTTTTGCCAAATAAGCAGCCCCTTTAAAGCAGCAAGTAAAAAGTGCTCCTAAGAAAGTCTTATTACAGCTTTCAATTTTAAAGCCTGTAGCACCCATTCTAAAGCAGCGACGTAAAGCCCATTTAGTTGTTAAGCGTTCAATAACGATATGTTCTTGAACTATTGCATTATTAACCCACTTAATTTTGCCACCACATGCTGTTAACCTCAAAAAGAGCTCTTTATCTTCTCCACCGTGAATAAGCGACTCGTTGAAGCTAATATTCAGTTTTTTAAGTGTATTAACATTAATCAAGATATTATTGGTAGCAACCCATTTCACCATCACACCATCCCTTAATTTACGCTCGTGGTACAAACGGGCTAAGTTAAAATATTTATGAGTGCCTTTGGGAAATATGGCTTTTTGGGGGCCTGCAACTACATCATAGCCCTTCGCTTTATCACACAGTAAGTTCAGCCAGTTTTTATCTGCATAAGCATCGTCATCAATAAATGCCAAGTAGTCGTACTGGTTATTTTGTGCATAATTTAGTGCATTATTCCTTGCAAACGGTATCCCTTGTTTAGTTTCTAAAACGTGTATTAGATTAATTTTTTTATTGTTAGTAAACTTACTCACGCTGCTATTAACTACTTGAGTCAATTCGGAATTATTTTCAACAATTAATATACTTAGCTCTATGCTGCTAATGTAGCTTTGTTCAAGGATACTTAAAATACATTGCTCGAAAGTCGCGCTTCTACTTCCTGTTGTTAACACGGCTACTAATACTCTCAAATTACTCTCCCTGTTTTCTTAACTTAATAAGCGTTTACGTATTGGTAACCATAGCAGCCTGCAAGCTGTTGGGTTTATAACTGCAATAGAAAGTGATTTTAAAATCTTTTTACGCTTTATTGATTTTACAAGCAAAATATAAGCTTTAGTGTTTGATAAGTTTCTATTTCTTATTTTAAGAGCTGCATTTTCACTTTTATTAAGTTCATACATCTCTACAAATTTTCTATCGCCCCACTGAAACCTTGAAATATGCCCTTCCGTTAACTGGCCAGAAATGGAGTCGCCTCTAATGGTGTATACATACCCGAAAAAGTCTAAAACTTTTGCTACTGCATTAGCCGCTAAACACGATGCTAAAAAGTAGTAATCCTCACCAATTCGAACTTCAGGCCAGTATTCCACTTTTGTTTTTACTAAAAACGATTTTAAAAAAAGAGGCTTTACGTAACCTGTGGTTTTTTTACCCATGAAATCTGCATTCCCGCTTATAAATTCTGCTAAGGATAAGTTGCCTGTTTTGAGTTCATCATTAGTGTAAAAGGGAGATAGCGCCTGCTCTCCCTCACGGCACATATAAAAATTATCTATAAGAATATCTGTAGCATCATCTTCAGAATTAAGCATTTCGCTCAATCTATTAGGTAAGAAATAATCATCAGAGTCTAAAATTGCGATCCACTTACCTTTTGCAGCTTCAAATCCAATATTACGTGCATAACCTGGCCCCCCATTGCTATTCGATTTGATTAACCTAACCCGCTCATCGCGATAATTCTCAACAACCTCACAGGTGTTATCGCTTGAAAAATCATCAACAACGATAACCTCAAGAGAAACCTTTTGTTGAAGCGCCGAATCTATTGCTTTGCTAATAAATTTTTCTGAATTCCAAGCAGCAATAACAACTGATACTTTTAAATCAGCTTTCATCTAGTAACCTATTGCAGTTATCCATTGAATACATACTCCCTTTATCACTATCTAATACTGAATTATTTCTTTTTTACCAAACAGTTTTGCAAGCACCCCAACATGAAGCGTGCCTCTAAGGAGCCAATGATATTTTTTGTTTTTACCTAGTATTGAAAGTAGGCACATTAGTATACAAAATGAAAATTTACAGCTAGCTAAAGTGCTGTATTTTATTTTATCTAGTACACTGATATTTTTAGTTATTAGACGTGCGCCGCATGTTTGTCCAAACCTGAACTTCCTTTTTAATAACCACATCAGGTTGGCACGTTCAGGCGGTACATCTTCAGTAACCAATGCATCTTTTGCGAATGCAAAGCATCCACCATTAGAATAAACATAAGAAAAAAAGCTACTATCTTCTCCGCCTGATTTACCTAAAGCAAGATCAAACCTCAACCCCTTACAAGCTTGGTGCTTTAAGTTAATCAGAGCATTTGCTGTCGAAGTTGTTTTTATTACCCCTTTAACAAAAACTGGTTGTTGAGAATGAAAATCACATATTTTCATCCAGCTAGGCGCACTGTCGTCATATATCGCTTTAACAGGTCCACATACTACCGCTACTTTTTCCTGCTGCGCTTTTTTATATAAGTTTGAGAGCCAATTAATGGAAGCCACTTCATCATCATCTATACATGCCAACCAATTACTATCTGCATTGTCTAAACACGCATTTCTTGCAATAGAGATATTTTGAGAAGGGGCATGGATATAAATTAAGCGCAACCCAAACTCTTCTGCCCACCCCTCTATTTTAGCTCTTGCTTTATCGGTCTTATCATTATCGGCTATAAGCACTTTTAGCGTTATTTCTCTTGGCAAGCATTGCTTTGAGATAGAATATAGAGTCTCTTTAAGGCTATCTCGTTTATAAGTACAAATTGCCACGCAAATATCCATAGAGAGATCCTATTAATTAAACTTTCCATCTGTAGAGGATGACCACTTGCTTAAAGCGACCTCTACACCACCATCGAACTTTTTACCTTTAGATACTAACCACCCAGGGTAAACGTCTGTTGATTTAACTAACTTCATTACCCGCTCGGGGTGAATTCCAATGTTAAACGCATTAAATAAACGCAAAGTTTTAGCCACCCCGAGCACAATAAATTTTGGTAGCATTACTGTTTTTACGTCTGAAAAGTGGTTAGCCTGAAAAATATCTATTATATCTTCAAGTGTATAACCTTGATGGTATGCTCCATTAAATGTTATTAATGTCTGTCTTTGATCTTCAGCAAAGCTAATGGCTTCAATTAAATCATCTACATAAATGCATGCTTTTATTGTATTTTTCCTGCCCGGATAAATAAAAAAACCCTTACTAAGTAAAGTCGCTAGGCGCGTAAAGTTTCCCCCTTCTCCAGGCCCAAAGACTACTGCAGGCCGCACTATCACTAACTTATTAATTGCAGAGTTTTTATTAAGCCATTCTTTATGAACTTTCTCTGCTATCATTTTCGAGTATCCGTAAGATGATGTAGGCTGTAATTCGGTTTCTTCTGTTTTTTGATCTTCGCCCGGACCATAAACTGAAATTGAGCTAGTAAAAATTATATTTTTGATACCCGCTCTTTCAGCATACTTACATACTTCAAGTGCGCCACAGATGTTTGTTTCATAGTATTCATGATGTTCATGGCCAGGTGTCGTGTGGATAGCCGCAAAGTTATAAATTTTATCGATGTTATTGAATAGCTCTAATGATGATAAGTCCCTCACATCAGCTACAATATAATTCACCCCTTTGCGTGGGGATTTTGGCTCTTTTATGTCCACAGAGATAATAGTTGTACAACCTTGTATAAGAAGCTTATCAATAAGGTGTGTGCCTATAAAACCTGAGCCACCAAATATAATTACACCTTTAGGTATTTCTTTATTCATAACGCTCATCTTCCTTTAAATAAACCCAAGATACACACATAAAAAAATGAATAACTGTGAACTGCTCAAACCAAACAGCTTCTAAAAAAGTTTGTAAAAACATATAGCTTAAAATTAATATTGCAAAAAAATGTGAACTCCCATAAGCGATGTTATGTAAATCAAATATCCTACTTATAAATAGCTTTATTAAATATAGGTAAAGAAACAAACCAACTAGGCCAAGTTCAACGCCCATATCTACATACATATTATGGAAATTAAACCCTGCTCCAGAGGGGACATGGTGGAGTGCCCATATATCTTCGGCTATATTATTTCCAACATAAAATAAACTCTGGAAACCCACTCCAAGTAATGGATTTTCCTGTATAAGTGATATCCCTCTTGCCCATAAGTGTGTGCGACCTGTTAAAGTTGGATCTTTACCAATGCTATACATAAGTTCATTAAAACTGCCATTGATAAGTGAATAGACTAAAAGGAACATACCGGTTAAAAAAACTAACAAGATACTCCAGTTCAGTTTTCCTCTAGTGAACTTATTTAAAGCTAAATTTTGGTAATAAATAATTACAATACAAATTAATATACTACCTAATACAAACACCATTGCGCCCAATGACTTAGCTTTAATTAAAACTAAAGTCGAAGTAATTAATAGCACAACCCCTAATATACGACTGGACCTATCAATCATTTTATTGAGCGATAAGGTAAGTGCTAATGTAATGCACATAGAAGTATTTGCAGCTAAATAGTTTTTACTTCCAAAAATACCAATTAAACTTATTTCACCTGTCATACCATTTAGAGCAGTGCGAGATGAAACTAAACTCATCACCATAGCAATTAACATAATAAACGCGCCAGCCCTTAAAAATAAGTTAAGCCCCAAGCGACTAGCTATGACAACTGCGAAAATTGTAGTGAGTAAAAGCTGTATATTTGCCCGCAATGCCGTTGCTGGAATATCTGACCAAATAACAGATAATAAGCATAAAGCTGGTATTAAAAACAACTCCCAATTTTTTTTACATACTCTCAGGGTAAAGTTGATGCCTGATGCAGCATAAGCAGTCCCAGCTATTAAAAAAGTTAAAGCCGCAAACGCGCCAAACATCGTATTAAATAACAATGCACCAACAGCTAGGGCCCCCCAAAATGAGGCGTATAAATGATCTTTTTTTATAAACATAAAAACTTAAAATGATGAACTCGCTATGTAGCTTTTTACTCATTACATTTTATAAGAGTGCTTTCACTTCCTTTGTAAATGCTTCTCCCAATTGGCTTGATTTCATCGCATATTCAACGTTTACCAACATATAACCTAACTTAGAACCACAGTCGTGTGACTTCCCTTTTAGATGATAAGCCTCTAATGTTTCTAAGTGACGAAGTTGAAGTAGTGCGTCTGTTAGCTGTATTTCTCCACCTGCTCCGGGTGGTGTGTATTCAAGTAAATCCCAAATTATTTCTGACACGACATAGCGCCCAGTAATCGCTAGATTACTTGGTGCTTGATCATTATTTGGTTTTTCAATCATGTTTTTTATAACTGAATTCTCGCCGGCTTTTATTTTTTTACCCGCTAAATCAACCACTCCATATTGGTGAACTTGCTCTTGCGGTACAGGCTCTACCATAACTTGGTTATGGCCTGTTTTATCAAAGCGGTCTATCATTTGACTTAAGTTGTCAGTCTTTAAATCAGATTTATATTTATCAATAATGACATCAGGGAGCATTACCGCAAACGGGTTATTGCCAACGATAGGGCGTGCTGCAAGTACTGCATGGCCTAAACCTAACGGGGCCGATTGACGAACAGAAATCACCGTTACATCTTTTGGCACTATGGAACGGACCTCATCTAAAAGACTGCGCTTCACACGTGCTTCTAGAGTGGCTTCAAGCTCAAAACTCGTGTCAAAGTGATTTTCAATTGAATTTTTAGATGCGTGGGTGACTAAAACTATTTCTTTTATACCGGCAGCAACTGCTTCATCTACCACATATTGAATGAGTGGTTTATCTACCAAAGGGAGCATTTCCTTAGGAATAGCTTTAGTGGCTGGTAGCATACGTGTACCAAGGCCAGCAACAGGTAGAACAGCTTTTAAAACTTTCACATTAATTCCTTTTATCTTATATAGAACAAAAAAAGATCTCGCAAAGCAAAGCCCATTAACGTTCTCACATACCCTATGTGTCTTACAGTATACACGCCCAAACAATCTACTCAACCAAAAAAACATCCTTTTTAACTGTTTTTTTGTTAAATTTATGTTGCATAAAATTAAGGTTTTACGCACTAAATTAGTGCTTCCAATACTTTTATACTATCTACCTTTTTAATGTTAATGCAACTATACTAAAGCTCATTTTTAAAGGAATGCTTCAAAAGGGAATAGTAGTGCGCTTCATTTTTTGTGTTTTATTCGTATTATCTTTTGTTGTGCACTCCCAAGATATGCTTACGAATTTGCGTAATAACGATATAATTTCATTTGCCCAGCAACAGTATGGTAGCCAAGGACACGCACGTATTAAAAGCTGGTTAAGTTTTATAGATGAAGCTATCAACAAAAATGAATGGAAAAAAATACATCTTGTTAATGACTTTTTTAATGAAAAAATTAAATACAAGTCTGATCAAGCTCTTTGGCAGAAAGCTGATTATTGGGCAACACCACTTGAAAGCCTTGGCACTGGCATGGGTGATTGTGAAGACTATGTAATTGCGAAATACTTTACGTTACTCGCTTTAGGTATTCCTGAAGATAAAATTCGGTTAATGTACGTTCGTCATAAGGAGCTTAACCAACCCCATATGGTTTTAATTTATATTGAGCAGCCAAAGCAAATTCCTTATGTGCTAGGAAACTTCAATACAAAATTACTACCAGCAACTCAACGTACCGACTTAACGCCAATATACAGCTTTAATGGCCAAGGTTTATGGTTAGCTAAATCAAAGGGGTTAGGTAACAAAGTAAAAAACAGCCGTGGTGTATCTGCTTGGAATACAATGCTAGAGCGAATTGAACAAGGTGAGCTTGCTCCCATATAGAATAACGTTAAAGGAACTATTAGTTATGTCGTCTTTTTTTAAAAATGGCTTGAGTTTAAAAACGCAAGTTTATGGATTGATTATAGTCATTTCATTAATTTCTTTTTGTATTCGGGTAGTTACCGATGTAGATACCACTCGCCAGTATTTGCAAACCCAAATGGGCAGCCACGCTCAAGATACCGCCACAAGTTTAGGGCTTTCTATTTCGCCCTACCTTGAAGAAGACAGCATAATGATTGCTCAAACAATGGCAACGGCCATTTTTGACTCAGGTTATTATAAACAAATAAAATTTACTAATGCCCAGACTGAGGTGGTTTTTGAACTTGTAAACCCTAAGCGTGTTGAATCAGTACCTAATTGGTTTATAAGCGCAGTTAAGCTAAACGCACCAACTAGGCTGTCTGAACTAAACAATGGCTGGATTATGGCAGGTACGCTTGAAGTAACAAGCCATGTTGGGCAATCGTATCTAACCCTTTGGGAACATACTAAACGCAGCTTTTATGGGTCGTTTTTGTTATTAATAGCGTCACTGGCTGTTGCATTTTTAATACTGCGTGCTGTTTTTAAACCACTTAGAGCTGTAGAGAACCAAGCCCACCTAGTTACACGTAAGCGCTTTACACTCAACGATGAAATACCTGTTGCGCGCGAGCTGCGCACTGTAACTAAAGCCATTAACAATATGGTTATGAACCTGCAAAGTACGTTTGACTCGCTTACTAGGCAAACACAAGCCCTTACCGAAGAAGTATATATAGACCCTTTAACTGGTTTAGGTAACCGAAAGTCGTTTGATAATCATTTTAACTCGGTAGTTGACTCTATAAGTGACGAGACACCTATTACTGCAATGATGATTACCCTGCCCTCGCTTGCAAACATTAATAAAACGGTAAGTTATCAAGACGGTGATGAACACGTAAACGAAGTGGCAAACATACTCAAAACCACGTTTGGCGAGCTTACTAATGCAAAAGTGTTTAGGTTAAATGGCAGTACTTTTATTGCCCTTGCGCCCTACGATAGTGATTTTTTAAATAGAACTCGGCTTGAAATTATTGATGCATTTAGCCAGCAAAAAAATAGTTTGCATGTTAGTGGCTTTGCTAACTTTGCGTTAGTAAGTGTAGAAAAAGGAATGCCTGTAGGTCGCGTATTATCAGCGTTAGACACGGGCTGTACAATTGGTGACACAAACAATAATAAAATAGATAAAGACACTTTATTTAGTGTTAATCAGTGGCGCACACTTATTCAGTCAATTTTAGCATCTGGTGAAGTGAGTTTTTCAGTGCAACCTGTAAAACGTGCTAACTCACAAAATAAGCAATGCTATTTTGAGGTATTTGCTCACTTTATTCATGAAAACGAGAAAGTGAGTAACGGGCATTTGTTTGCTATGGCAGAAAAACTCAACTTAACTGAAGAGCTTGATAAAAAAATAATTCGTAATTTTGTTAATGTTAAAGAGCAATATCCAAACGATGTATTTGCACTCAACTTGAGTAAGGCATCTTTGTATTCAACTGATTTTATTGAATGGCTAACGCTTTATTCACACACAAAGCCTGTTATAAAAACTAACTTGTTATTTGAACTACACGAGATCAGCTTACTTTATAATGTTCATATTGCCTCGCAACATATAGACATAATAAAAGACATAGGCATTAATGTATGTATTGAGCATTTTGGTACTAGCCTCACCTCCTTTAAATACTTACAAGGCTTAGATATTGAGTATGTAAAAATAGACGGTAGTTACATACAAGACTTACTAGATAACAGCCAAAGCCAATTTTTTATTCAAACAGTTAATAATATTTGTCATGGTTTTGGTATAAAGGTGGTAGCTTGTTTAATTGAAAAACCTGAAACATTACATACACTTGAAAACCTAGGGTGTGACGGTATACAAGGTAACTTAATTATACCACCGTCAAAAGTTATAGAAACTAAATGTAGTGGTATGAATAAACAGTTTACTTTTTGTACCAATACGCTAAGGTTCTGTAATTAGTAACCTCTAAAAGAGGCTCAAAATGAGATCACTTATACTTGCTAGCTTGATTGTTGGCGCTTCGAGCTTTGTAACACTTCCAGTTTATGCTCAAGCAGACAACGATGTAGTTGTGCAAACTGGTAACCTAGATACTTTAATTAGTATTTTGAACAACGCCACAGCAGAAACTCCATCGGATGAGTTGCAACAAAACTTAGTAACTGCAATTGAGCAACTTTGCCAAAATACCGGACCAATTGATTTAGATTCTCCTATCGCTAATGGAACGTGTTCTGCTGAGCAGCTTGATATAATTATGAATGCAGTTATTGCAGCCATTGGCGCAGATAGCCCGTTTATTTCTGATTTTTTAGCGGCCTTAGTTACTGCAGGCGTTAATAGCGATGCAGTAACGCTTGCTGCAATAACAGCTGGAGTTGATGCAACTATTGCGTCAGAAGCAACAGCAGCTGGTCCTACAGAGCCTACCGCCCCAGCAGCTGGCCCTGTAATTGTAACCTTGCCTACAACAACCGTTCCTCAAGGCGCAGGTGGTACCGGTGGTGACGCTGGTATTTCTGAAGTTGGCAACTAAATTATAATTAGTTTTATAATACAAACGCAGCCTAATGGCTGCGTTTTTACTTTAAACACTATTGCTTAACTATTAGCTCGTTTTTTTGAGAAAGCTGTGAATCGTTTTATATTTTTTTTGCTGTGTGCAATTGTTTTTTTGCTGCCCCTTCCTTTAGGTAGCTACCGACCCTGGGCCATTATGGCAATGGGTATTTTAATTTGTAAAACCTTTGTTTTTCACCTGATTAATAGCGCTGTAAATAACCAAACGTTGTACCCTCCTCGCTATTCTTTACCCATTATTTCTGCTTTATTATTAGTATGCGCTATGTGTACTTTGCAATTTTTTACTCTGAGTTTAGACCCCTTTCAAACAAAACAAATGCTGTTAAAAACGAGCTTTATGGTTTGCTTTTGTTGGCTTATATTTATTTATTGCAATAATAGTGAGCGTATAAAAAAGCTTATTTATACCATTATTGCAGCGGGTGTTTTTCAGGCTTTGTATGCAACTTACCTGAATCTCTCACCTGATATTCTCAGCCCTATTTTTGGATATAGGCACACGCAACGCGCCATAGGTACGTTTACTTACTCTAACTTTTTAGCTAACTATTTAGCGCTATGTTTATGTTTGGGTATTGGTGTATTAGTGAGTGAATTAAAGCGAGGTAATCATGCAAGTGACCTTACATTTAAACAAACTTTGCGCGCCTGGACAGAAATACTATTAAGCTCAAAAATAATTTTGCGTATATCGTTAATTATTATAATTATTGCGCTAATTTTAACGCGCAGTCGAATGGGTAATTCAGCCTTTTTTATAGCACTGATGGCTGTTAGCTTGTTGGCTTTGTTTGTTTACAATAAAAAACCTAAAGCGTTTAAGTTACTTATTATTAGTTTTTTTATAATTGATTTGATCATTATTGGTGCAATATTTGATGTAGAAAAAGTAAAGCAACGTATAAGCGAAACCAGTATTCAATCTGAAACACGTGATGAAGTAGTTCGTGATTCAATCCCGTTAATACTCGACAAGCCTTTATTGGGTTCAGGTGGCGGTACGTTTTATACGGCCTTCCCTGCGTATCAATCTGAGCCGTACTCTGGCTATTACGATAATGCTCATAACGACTATATTCAATTTGCTGTAGAGCTAGGCATACCCGTAACATCAGCTTTAGGGGCGCTTATTTTATATTGCTTATGGTTATGTATTCAGACAATGAGAAAACGCAAAACAGCATTATTTCAGGGCGTGGCTTTTGGGTGTGCTATCGCTATTGTAGATATGCTGTTGCATTCTTCGGTAGATTATTCGCTCCAAGCAGGCGCTAACTCAATGTTGTTTATGGCTATATTATGTTTGGCGATTTTAAGTAATAAAATAGTTGTTAAGCGAGGGCGTGATTTTAAATAGCTATTCTTAAAAATATTTGCACAAAGAGGTTTAGAGACGCTCCGCTTTAGAGTAGTGATAAATAAAATGCCAGGATTGGTTATGTCTTTTCATTTACTCCTCATTCGCTTCTCTTTGTGCAATTGAACTTAGTTATTTTTCACAAAGAGGTTTTGAGACGCTCCACTGTAGAGCAGTGATAAATAAGATGTCTGGATTGGTTATGTCTTCACATTTACTCCTTATTTTCTTCCCTTTGTGCAATTAGCTTAAGTTACTTTTTCACAAAGAGGTTTAGAGACACTACGCTTATGAGTCGTAATAAACAAAGTAAAATGTCTGGATTGGTTGTGTCTTCTCATTTACTCCTCATTCGCTTCTCTTTGTGCAATTAAGGTTTTTACTTCACTCAACAAATTTTTCGCGGCTTTACTGCTCTTCTAAATCAAACTCGGTGGTGTGGCCGTCGCCGTGGATTAGTTGATAACGCGCTAAATCTCCTTGCTCCAGTGTAATTAAGCTAATGGCAGAGTCGCTTACTAGGTACTTTTGGCCTTCACCTTTGGTTTGGTGTTTATCTACTTCCATGTGCCAGCGTTTGGTGAAAAAGTTAAGCGGGCTTTTGGGGCCGTACAATATTGAGTCGAGCTTATCGAGTACATTAATTAGCTTACGCGGAAATTCGTTTTTAATACCGCTGGCGGTGAGCTGCCATATTCGGTTTGGGTGATCGCCAAAACGCTTTTGCACCGAAAAACAAAAAGAATAATGCACATCACCCGATAAAATAAGCGTTTCATTGGGTGTGTCTGTACGCCTAAAGGTATCAAGCAGTTTTTTGGCCGAGCCTTCGTGTGCCATCCAGTTTTCTACATCAACCATAAGCGGCTGCCCGCACATATTAAACGCCGCCTGTATTGCTTCTATTGATTTAACGCCAAACACAGGCGCTGGCGATACAATAATTACTTTGCTGTGGCTCAGTAGGCTTTCTTCAAGCTCTGTTAAGCGCTCCCAATCAAGTAAGCCTGAGGGTTCATTGAAGTTACTTTCGTTACGCCAGCGGTGTGTACGGGTATCAAGCACAACTACTTTAGGCGTGGTGGTAAGTTCATAATGCCAATAGTTAAATTCGTTCAGAGGCTTATCAAAGGCTTTAAACTGCCAACTATTGTTGGCGCTACGGCTTTGTTTAAAATCATTTATAAGCGCGCCGGTTTTATGTAGCGCGTCGTTGCCCAGCCCTTGAAATAGCCAATAACTTATCAGCCCATTATTAATGATGCGTTTACTACTTGGGTTTTGATTTATAGCTTGCTCCCACCCTGCTGTTAGGTTCCAATCATCGGTAACATCGTGATCGTCAAACATCATCAAGGTAGATACATTAGCAAATAAACGCTCTACGCTATTTAAGCCTTTTGCGTAGTCAATTAACGCCTTTTTTTCGGCGTTAAAAATGGTGTTATTTTTTTCATTGCCTTGTGAGTAATGGCTATTTTTAATATCAACGCATTGCCACGCGGCGGCACTAAAGTTAAGTAAATACAGCGCTATAAATTCTTCAAAGTGAATTAAGTGATTATGCGCTTTTACGCTAGAAAAATGAGGCTCGTCTTTTTTTAGCCAGTACCCAACGCCCAATTTTGAACGTTTTTGCCATGGCGTTTTTGGTAAGTAATGATGGCGGTTAAAAAGCTGCTCATTTATATCTGCTGGTAAATTGAGCTCAAGCGGTTGCTCTTTATAAAGTCCTAATGCATCTATTAGCTGATGAATAGCCAGTAGCATAGGGCCGGCTACATCATCGGCGTAAACTTGGTCTCCGCTAAGCAGTAAAAGCTGTGCGCCCTGCAGTTTATTACTGCGCTGGGTGTTTTGCCATTCACTTGCTGATACTAAGCTGTCTTTTGCGGGGTGATGGGCGTTGCGACACGAGCCATGTAAAATATGCGTAAGCTTATTGGCAATTGCAAACGAAGGCGCCGTTTGCCCTTCAAAGCACCAAGGAGTTAAGTCAATTTTTTGCTCGTTAATATGCAGTGTATACGCTAATAATGTGTCGAGCGGAAACTGGCTATCAACGGGTTTTATAATTATAAAATGTAGGTAAAGGTATTTACCTAATGCAATGCTTTGCTGCTCGCTGTAGCTTTGTTGGTTTTCAAGTGTGATTTGGCAGTTGCCAGGGCGTGAAGTAGCAAACTGTATACATATACCACTTTGCTCAGCTCGGCGCACTATAGGCCCCATTAGTAAAAGTGGGAGTTGCGCCGATTGAGTAGTCATGTGTTAGCCTTTTGCTGCTAATTTAAAAAGTGAATAAAAGTTATCAGTCGTTGCTTTTGCAAGCTCGTTAAAGCTAATACCTTTAAGCTCACTAATATAGTAGGCAACATCTTCTACATACGCAGGCTGATTTGTTTTTCCACGGTACGGCACAGGTGCTAAATAAGGCGAGTCTGTTTCGATGAGTAATCTATCGAGTGGGATTTGTTTTACAACTTCCTTAAGCTCTACGGCATTTTTAAAGGTAACAATGCCTGAAATAGAGATATAAAATCCCATATCAATCGCTTTTTTAGCCATATCCCAATCTTCGGTAAAACAATGCAGTACGCCACCGCAGTTTTCTGCTTTGTGCTCACGCATTAAGTTAATAGTATCGGCTCTGGCATCACGGGTATGAATAATCAGTGGCTTTTGTAATTCGTTTGCCACTTCAATATGGCCAACAAAACTGGCTTGTTGTACTGCGTGCGTGTCTTTCGAATAATAGTAATCTAGGCCTGTTTCGCCAATCGCGACTACTTTTTCATGCGATGCTAAATCAATGAGTTGCTGTTTATTAAGGGCATCTTTTTGATCAAGCGGATGCACGCCACACGATGCCGATACATCGTCGTAATGTTTAATTTTTTCAAGCATACTTGGGAATTGATCAAGCGTTACACTTACACATAAAAAGTGCTCTACTTGCTTTGCGCGGGCGTTGTCGAGTACTTGATCTAGGTTTAAATCTAATTTGTCAAAATCAAGACGATCTAAATGGCAATGAGAATCTACAATCACTATACGGCCTGTATGGTTTTGGGTGTTAAATTATACTAACCTGCAAAAATACTTAGTTATACCAATTTGCAATAATACCTAATCATTTTGCGGAGCTAAACGTGTCGCTGCCTGCGTTAAAAAACTCTCATTTACGACTGCATGGATGCAGAAGGTAGAGCAATGCAGGAGCAATTGTCGAGCACAACTAAATAGCGAATTTTTTGCCAAGCTATCAACACGTTTTTTCAGCCTTAAAGTAAATCACTTAAGTAAGCGAATGGGTATTAAACGAATTGATATAAGCAAGTTAGTATTGCAAGTTAACGAGGGTTAAGCGCTCGCTAACTGGCTGCTTTATGCATATTACTATTAAGCAAATGCGTTTAAAACTACATGGTATATGTAGGATTACCTGAGTTTAACATAGTGCCTAATAGCTTTTCGATTTTAGCGTTTAAATTTGTTTTATCATCTAAAAAGCTAATGCCTATACCTGGTGGGTTAGAGCTTTGTGCGCCTTGTGGTGTTATCCAGGCAACTTTACCCGTTACCACGTCATCTTCTAGCGCATCAGGTAAAGTCACTCTAAGCGCTAAAGAGTAGCCGATTTCGTAACGCATATTGGTACGTACAAATAGGCCGCCTTTTTTTAAATAAGGCATGTAGCAGCGATAAAGTTCGTCAAGGTTATCTACATCAACTAAAAGCTCTTGCATATGTATTCCTATTAAATGTTTCGCAGGGCATGCGCTAAACGCGACACTGCTAGAGGTAAATTTAGCCCGAGTACCTCTGTGCTATTTTGTAAAAATTCATTCAACGCTTGCTGAGCACTTTGGTACGCGTCAAAACTTAAACCCATTATAAGCTGCTGTTTTAATTGCTCGCTTAAAAATAATGTAAAAATGCGTATTAGCTCAGGTTGTTTGTTTATAATATTTACAAGCGGACTAAAATTATGGCTTTGTTTAAACTCAGTTGCAAATTTATATAAAGTATCAATGTGTTGCAGCTGCTCTTGCGCTTGCCACTGTTTAATTAAAAGTGGTTGCGTATAAAATAAAGGCAGCCACACATAGTCACTAATATTTAAATCGGCTAACCAGGTTTTAGCCGCTTCTGGGTTTGCAACTTTAATATCTGTTTTAGCACAGCGGCTTAAAATGGTGGCAGGTAACTGCGCAGTGTGGCTTGTGGTTAAAATTAAAAAACGGCTATTACTGGGCTCTTCTAAGGTTTTTAATAACGCGTTTGCTGCTGCCGTGGTCATTTTTTCGCAGTTTTCAATAATGGCCACTTTATTGCCATTTTGCGCAGCGGAGTGGTTCATAAAATCGCTTATCGCACGAATATCGTCAACACCAATGCTTTGCCCTTCAACTTGCGTTAGCCGTTTATCAGGGTGGTTACCCGCAAGTGTTAATGAGCAACTTTTACACTGCCCGCACGGGGCTAACTTGCTACCTTCGTTTTGCATGTGGGTATTAATATTTTGACATAATAAGCTATTAGCTAATTGCTCGCTTAGCTCAAACTTACCAACGCCTTTTGGCCCGCATAACAACTGTGCATGATGAAAACGCTGCGCTTTATAACTTTGCGCAAGCTGTTGTTCTACGTTATTAAGCCATGGCAATGCCATGTTATTTTAACCCTTCAAAAAAAGTGCGTAGTACATTGGTTATATCGCGGTGTACTTTATCAATACTTTGGTTGGCATCTACGGTTTTTATTGAGCTATCGTCATTTGCCAGCTCAACATAACGCATGCGCGTGCGCTGAAAAAACTCAATGGCTTCTTGCTCAATTCTATCAAGCTCTCCACGGCCTTTAGCACGCTCAAGGCCTATTACGGGGTCTATGTCTAGGTATATGGTTAAATCAGGTTTTAACCCTTTTAATACCATAGACGACAAAGACGATAAGGTATTAGCGCTTATGCCGCGCCCGCCACCTTGATACGCTTGAGATGATAAATCGTGGCGATCTGCTAATACCCACTGCCCTTTATCAAGCGCCGGATTAATTACATTATGCATAAGCTGCGAGCGAGCTGCGTACATAATAAGTAGTTCGGTTTCAAAGGCTATGTCTTCTTCATGCTCGGCTTTTACTAAAGTACGTAAAGACTCGGCAAGGGGTGTACCACCTGGCTCGCGTACGTTAATAAAGTCTATTTGTTTTTTATTTAAAAAGTCTTGGCATAACGAAATAGCCGTTGATTTACCTGCGCCTTCAAGGCCTTCAATAACAATAAATTTTGGTTTCATATAAAGTTTAATTCGTTTTATTTAATATATACGTTTTAACTGCCGCGTTGTGTTGCTTTAACGTGGTTGAAAATTGGTGACTGCCATCGCCCTTCGCCACAAAATAAACATACTGTGTTTTAGGCGGATTAAGCGCTGCTAAAATAGCCGCTTTTGAGGGCATGGCAATGGGTGTTGGCGGCAGCCCTTTAATGCGATACGTATTATAGGGAGTGTAATCGCGTAAATCTTTTCGTTTAATGTCACCGTCAAAACTCTCTCCTAGGCCATATATTACGGTGGGATCGGTTTGTAGGCGCATATTTGCGTTTAATCTATTTATAAATACGGCGGCTATTAACGGGCGCTCACTGGCAAGGCCTGTTTCTTTTTCGATAATAGAGGCCATGATAAGTGCATCATATGCGTTTTTATACGGTAGGTTTTCTGCACGTTGTGGCCATGCTTGCTCAAGTGTTTGCTGCATTTTAACGGCCGCACGTTTTAATAAACTACTGGCAGTATCACCGCTGTGATAATGATACGTATCTGGAAACAGCCACCCTTCTAAATGGCCTTTTTCACCTACTATTTGCTGCGCCAGTTGCTCTGTATTTAAGTTATTAGTTAAATGCGGCGCACTACTAATGGCTGCTATCACTTCGCGTAAGTTTTGCCCTTCAATAATAGTAAAGCTAAAACTGATTTGCTCACCGTTGTTTATTTTTTTTATATTATCAATAACGCTTGTATTCGTTAGCTCGTACAAGCCGGCTTTTAAGTCGGTTAGTGTTGGGTCAAGCTTTGCAATTACTTGATAGCGCCAGCAGCTTTTTAACCAATTATTAGCTTGCCATTGTTTACATAGCTGGTTAAAGCCCATGCCTTTTTTAACTTCAAACTGGGTAGGCGTTGTTATATTTAGCGAGCTAGTTATTGTTGCTTGTAATTGCTGATACCCTACTAGCGTTGTAACTAAAGCTAACAATAATACCGATAAAATAACTTTTAACACTTAGCCTCCTTGGCTAATAATTCATTTAATAAACACATGCTTTGCTCAACATTAAATGTATGTTGTTCTATACGACTAACGGGCACAGCGCCCATTAAGCTATTACAAATAAATACAGCACTAGCTTGGGTTAATTCATTTAGGCTTACTTGCTTAAATTCAACCGCTAATTTATCACATAACGATTGCAGATAAACCCCTTTAATACCGCATTGCTCAAGGCTTGGCGTATATACCTTATTATCACGAATAGCAAAAATATTAGCTGCCGAGGCTTCAATCACATTGTTTTGATGATCGAGTACTAAAACATCGTCACATTGCTGTTTTGCCATGGCATTTTTAATCAGCACTTGTTCTAGTCGGTTAAGTGTTTTTAAACCGGCTAATAAAGGTTGGGCTGCTAATTTTATTGGGCTTAGGGCTAAACTCACCCCTGTTTTTGCTAATGCTGGGTAGCTTTGTGGAAACCCTAACACGGTAATTAAAATGGTTAAATGGGTGTGTTGCGGCAACCCATAGCCTCGCCCACCTTCTCCGCGGGTGATCACTATTTTAAGCACATTTAATTGGCAGCCAGTAATCGCCTTTGCAATATGTTGCTCAAGCTCAGTAAGGTTAATTGCAGGAAACGCTAAGCGCTCTGCGCATTCTACCAAACGTGCTTTATGGTGCTGCCAATGCTCTACTTGCCCAGCGATTACTTTGGCTGTGGTAAAAAAACCATCACCGTAGTTAAGGCCTCTATCGCGTGTATTAATCGCACTTGTATCATCGGTTGTTATTATTGTTTGCATATTGAATTGCTTGCATAAAAAAAGCCCAGTTAAACAACTGAGCTCTTATAATGTGGTTCGTTGTTAAAAAGGATTATACCTTTTTAAATAGCAACGAGCCATTAGTCCCACCAAAACCAAATGAGTTACACAATGCAAAGTCGAGTTTTGCATCACGTGCAGTGTGGGCTATGTAATCTAAGTCACAGCCTTCATCTGGGTTGTCTAGGTTAATGGTGGGCGATACTTTTTGATCGGCCAGCGATAAAATAGAAATAATAGACTCTACTGAACCCGCTGCGCCTAGTAGGTGTCCCATCATCGATTTAGACGAGCCTACCATTACATCTTGCGCTGCACTGCCAAAAATAGTTTTAACAGCTTGCGTTTCGGCTTTGTCGCCTGCATTAGTAGATGTACCGTGAGCGTTAATGTAACCAACTTGGTCTGCATTTACTTGTGCATCGTTTAATGCATTTTGCATAGCAAGTGCCGCACCTGCACCGTCTTCCGGTGGCGAGGTCATGTGATACGCATCACCGCTCATACCAAAGCCAACAAGCTCAGCATAAATTTTAGCGCCACGAGCTTTAGCGTGTTCATACTCTTCTACTACAACAACCCCTGCACCATCAGATAGTACAAAACCATCGCGGTCTTTGTCCCACGGACGCGACGCAGCTTGCGGGTCGTCGTTACGGGTAGAAAGCGCACGTGCAGCATTAAAACCACCCATACCAATCGGTGTACAGGCTTTTTCTGCGCCACCGGCAACCATCGCATCGGCATCGCCGTAAGCAATCATACGCGCTGCATGGCCAATATTGTGCAGGCCTGTAGTACACGCCGTCACAATAGAAATATTAGGACCACGTAAACCATGCATCATTGATAAATGGCCTGAGATCATATTAATAATGGTTGATGGCACATAAAATGGAGAAAGCTTACGTGGGCCACTGTTAAGTAGCTTTATGTGGTTTTCTTCAATTAGGGTCAATCCACCAATGCCTGAGCCTACAGCAACACCAATACGTGTTGCGTTTTGTTCAGTAACTTCAAGGCCTGAGTCTTGAAAGGCTTGAACACCCGCTGCAATGCCGTACTGAATAAATAAGTCCATTTTTTTAGTATCTTTCGCCGACATGTATGCAGTTGCATCAAAGTCATTTATGAGTCCAGCGAATTTAGTACCAAATTTTGATGTATCAAAGTGGGTTATATTTTGTATACCACTTTTACCATCTAATAAGCCTTGCCAGGTAGATTGCACATCATTACCTAGCGGCGTCAACATTCCTAAGCCAGTTACGACGACTCGACGTTTAGCCACGGTTTGCCTCCAATAAGGGATATTTAAACCAATTGATTAAAATAGTATTATTTTAGTAAGCTGTTTAACTCACTAAGTTTAAATCTATTGGCATTACAAAGGGAATTCATACCCAAGCGACCTCAAAGTGCGAGTCTCAAATTCAACTAAAGATGTGCTATTACAAATGAATGCAGTAGAGAGTAAAAGCGGGTGAATTTGAATCATGAACTTTGAGGTGGTTTGGATATATAGATTAAAGGCAGCGAATGCTGCCTTTAATATGCGATTAATTACTCAGCGTGAGCTGATACGTAATCGATTGCAGATTGTACTGTAGTGATCTTTTCAGCTTCTTCATCTGGGATCTCAGTATCAAACTCTTCTTCAAGAGCCATAACTAGTTCAACAGTATCAAGAGAATCTGCACCTAGGTCGTCTACGAAAGAAGCTTCGTTTTTAACTTCTTCTTCTTTAACACCTAGCTGTTCGATGATAATTTTTTTTACGCGTTCTTGGATATCGCTCATTCTTCTTTCCTTTATTAAAAACGCCAATGCGTTATTTTCAGATTGCGGCGTAGTTTACGCCGCATAATTCTCTGATTCAATGATTTGACCATAAATAATTGTCTGGTCAAACCTCTGAGTGTTTGTTTTGTCTTTTATCGCTTATTTTCACAGCGATTTCAAGTATGTTTAAAGCAAGATCATAAAAATTTCAATGTTTTTGAGGTCACTTACTTAAGTTATTTTTAGCATTTGCTTATAACAATGGCCGTTAAACCATGTACATCGCGCCATTTACATGCAAAGTCTCGCCAGATACATACGCAGCCGCGTCAGATGCTAAATAACACACTGCCGCTGCTATCTCATCAGGCTGACCTAATCGACCTGCTGGTACATTAGCAAGGGTGGCCGCTTTTTGATCTTCTGTTAGCTCATCGGTCATATCAGTTTGAATAAAACCAGGGGCTACTACATTTACTGTAATGCCGCGTGATGCAACTTCGCGTGCAAGCGATTTAGAAAAGCCAATAACACCCGCTTTAGCTGCCGCGTAGTTAGCTTGCCCTGCATTACCCATAGTGCCCACAACTGAGCCAATATTAATAATACGGCCGTTCTTTTTCTTCATCATTGGGCGTAATACCGCTTTAGATAAACGGAAGATAGAGCTTAAGTTAGTGTCGATAATATCGTCCCACTCACCGTCTTTCATACGCATTAATAAATTATCACGGGTAATACCTGCGTTATTTACAAGTACGTCAACATCGCCTAAGTCGGCTTTTATTGCTGCTAATGTAGCCTCAATCGATGCAGGATCGGTTACATTTAAAGCATAACCCTTACCGTTATCACCTAAGTAATCGCTAATTTTAGCCGCGCCTGACTCACTCGTAGCAGTACCTGCTACTTTTGCGCCTTGCGCTACTAAAGTGTTTGCAATTGCTTTACCAATACCACGGCTTGCGCCAGTAATTAGGACAACTTTGCCCTCTAATGAAAATAAATTAGTCATTTTATATTCTCTTATTTTGCAGCGTCGATAGCAGCAGCGTCATTTACTGAGCCACATACCATTGCTTTATCAATTCGTTTTGCAAGTCCAGTTAATACTTTACCTGGGCCAAATTCGTAGCTTTGCGTAATGCCTTGAGCTACTAAAGCCTGTACTGTTTCTGTCCAACGAACTGGGCTGTATAGTTGACGTACCAATGCATCTTTAATTGCATCAGCCGAGCTTTGTGCTTTTACATCAACATTATTAATTACATCACACTTAGGTGTATTAAATGTTAAAGCGGCTAAATCGTTGGCAAGTTTTTCAGCCGCTGGTTTCATTAGTTCACAATGTGAAGGCACGCTCACACTCAGTGGTAAGGCACGTTTTGCGCCGGCATCTTTACACGCTTGTGAAGCTCTATCAACAGCAGCTTTATGCCCTGCAATAACCACTTGCCCTGGTGAGTTATAATTTACCGGTGAAACAACTTCGCCTTGTGCAGACTCTTCACATGCTGTTTTTATTTGCTCATCGCCTAAACCAATAATGGCAGCCATAGAGCCTACGCCCGCAGGCACAGCTTCTTGCATGTATAAGCCACGGTTTTCAACAAGTTTTACCGCTTCACCTAGGCTAATAACCTCACTACATACCAATGCAGAGTATTCACCTAAGCTGTGACCAGCCATAACCACTTCCACATCTGGGTTTGCAGCTAACCAGTGGCGGTAAATTGCCACGCTTGCTGTTAATAAAGCAGGTTGAGTGCGGTGAGTTTGATTAAGTTCTTCTTCTGGGCCATTTAGTACAAGCGCTGCTAAATCGTAGCCAAGTGCGCTTGACGCTTCGCTAAAGGTTGCTTTTACAATGTCAGAGCTCTCTAGTAGCTCGCTTAACATGCCAACGCTTTGTGAGCCCTGACCAGGAAATAGAAGTGCAATTTTTTGTGCCATACTTTGCTCTTTTTAATTAAACAAAAATTTAGTGTAACTACGGCACCTAAACGTTATTCGGCCGCCGAGTTTTTAGAATGTGTTTTTTCGAAAATAGCGGCTATTTTATCTGGAAGTTGACGTTCAACCTCTTTTACCGCTTCATCGATTGCTGCTTGAAATGCTTTTGCTGATGCATTTCCATGGCTTTTAACGACAATACCGCGCAATCCTACCAGAGAAGCGCCGTTATACTGGTCGGGGTTCACCCGATTATAGAGTTTTTTTATGATAGGACTTAAAATAAACGCCATGCATTTGTAAATTAAGTGCTTTTCTAAGGCGCTTGTAAACTTTTTCATGATCAGTTTAGCAATGCCTTCGCAGGTTTTTAATGCGACGTTTCCGACAAACCCTTCACACACAATGACATCGGCTTTTCCCGAAAAAATATCACAGCCTTCACTGTAACCCGTGTAATTAATATAAGGGCTTTGCTGCATAAGCTGCGCTGCTTGCTTTATGCCTTCATGGCCTTTTATGTCTTCAGAGCCAATATTAAGTAAACTCACTTTAGGGTTGTCGCAGCCAAGAGCTTGGCCTGCTACTACCGAGCCCATAATGCCAAATTGATAAAGTATTTCTGAATCACAATGCACATTAGCGCCTAAATCAAGCAGATAAACTGGATTTTTTCGCTCTGTAGGAACGGCCGATATCAATGCAGGGCGTTTAACGCCAGGCAGCATTTTTAATACGTAATGAGCCATAAAAAATAAAGCGCCGGTGTTTCCCGAACTTACACAGGCTTGTGCTTCACCCGATTTAACTAAATCAAGGGCGACACGCATAGAGGAGTCTTTTTTTGAACGCACAGCTAAAGCGGGTTCGCAAGCATTAGTGACAACTTCGCTGCAATGGCGAATAATTAAACGTGGGTGTGAAAGTGAATCGAGGGATTCTAATTGATTAGTAATTACTTGCTCGTTGCCACATAAAATGAGTGTTAAATTGGCATGAGCATTTACTGCGCAAACGGCAGCGGGGATAGATGAACGGGGGCCATAATCGCCCCCCATCATATCTAACGCTATGGTTAGATTAGTCAGCATAAAGCAATCTCTTAGTTAGAAATTACTTGAACGCCTTTGTAGTAACCGTCAGCAGTTACATGGTGACGACGATGAGTCTCACCTGAAGTTTGGTCAACTGTTAAAGTTGGACCGTTGATCGCATCGTGTGAACGGCGCATGCCGCGTCTTGCACGAGACTTTTTGCTTTTTTGTACAGCCATTAGTCTTCTCCTAAGAACCTTTCTTAAGTTGTTTCAAAATATCAAATGGATTTGGTTTATCATCTTCCGCCTTTAGTACACCAAAGCTAGCAGGCTTTGATGAGTAATTGCACGAAGCTTCGTTGTGTGTAGGCACTAATGGCACTGCTAAAATTAGCTCGTCTTCGATTAACTCAAACACGTTAATTTCACCGTTTTCATCAAGCGCTACTTCATCGTAGACTTCAGGAAGATCATCTGACTCAGCATCCAAACCAACAGGCGAATACATAAAGTCTTGATCCAAATCCAACCCTAAATCATCATTACAACGCTGACAAGTTACAGTTACGTGTGTAGACAAATTGCCACTAATCACAACTAAACCTTGCTCATCGGTTTTGCACTGAATTTTTACCGCTATTTCACCTACTTCTTCCTGTACAACACCTCGTAAACGAGCAAGTTTTTCAAGCGGTACAATACCATCGTAAGTTAAACGGTGTTGCGCTGCTTTCCCAGGATGAAGAGTGATGGGAATTTTTACCTTTTGCATAGGGGCTGCATCATATAGATAGTTAATTGGTTAGTCAAAGCAAAAAAGCATTTTTACATGGTTTTTCACGTGTTTTCATTACGGATCTGATTTATCCTAACTCAAACTAATTTTAATTAGGATAATAATTTATGAAGCACCCGCTTATATTAGCGTCAAGCTCGCCATTTAGGCAGTCTTTATTGCAAAAATTTAATCTGCCATTTAGTACTTTTTCGCCTGATATTGACGAAACCGCCATACCAAACGAAACCCCAGAGCAACTTGTTAAGCGCCTAAGCGAGCGCAAAGCGCGTGCCGCTTGCGATCATTTTGTTAAAGGCCTTGCAATCGGCTCCGACCAAGTGGCCGTATTTGATGGGCAAATACTTGGTAAACCTCATAATAAAGAAAACGCCATAAAGCAGCTTTCTTTGTTTAGCGGCCAAACTGTCACGTTTTTAACAGGCCTGTGTGTTTACGATATTGCTAGCGATAAAGCAAAAACGTTAATAGAGCCTTTTGAAGTAGTATTTAGAACACTCACCAAAGAGCAAATAGAAGCCTACTGCGATGCAGAGCAGCCTTATAACTGTGCTGGTAGCTTTAAAAGTGAAGGATTAGGGATTTGCTTATTTGAAAAATTAAACGGGGACGATCCTAATAGCTTAATAGGCTTGCCTCTAATTAAACTCAGCCAGCTATTGGCTGAGTTTAATCTCGACATACTCGCCGCTCAACCTTAGCCAAGTAGTATGCGTTGCAGCTGCTGGTAATTATCAACAGTTGCAACGGGGCTAAACTCACTTAACTGCGCTGCACTGTGCACGCCCATGGTAACGCCAATTCTATCTATGTTGGCTGCCTGTGCCATGGCCATATCTATTTTGGTATCCCCAATCATGAGTGCTTCGTCGGCATTTATTGCTAATTCAGCTAATAGTTGTTCAAGCATATCGGGGGAAGGTTTAGAGCGTGCTTCATCGCTTGTGCGCGTGGCACTAAAGTAATGCCCTAACTGAGTTTGCTCTAATAAACGCATTAAACCAGCGCGTCCTTTACCGGTGGCAATCGCTAAAATAACCCCTTGTGCTTTTAACGCACTTAGTACATTTTCTACATTATCAAATACAGGGGTGGCAGTCGTATCAACACGGTATTGCTGTTTATAGCCGTTAACTAATGCGGGATGCTGCGCTACCTCGTCAGGAAATAGCACCTCAATAGCAAGTTCAAGCGACATACCAATAATATTTTTAATTGCAGTGTCGCTCGGCGGCTCAATATTAAGCGCCAGCGCACTGTGACGAATACAATTAACAATTTTGCTAATTGAGTCCATTACAGTGCCATCCCAATCAAAAATAACCAGTTTATATTTTTTTAATACAGCGGTGGTCATTACGCTTTAGCATCTCTTAATTTTAAAATACAACTTTTAAGTGCGTTATCAAGCGGCGCCTCTACGCGCATGGTAGTTTCGTTTTTAGGGTGATAAAAGCTTAAATCGTGGGCGTGTAAAAATAAGCGATTTAAGCCTATTTTGCGCATTGATAGATCAAACCCTTGGTCGCCGTATTTATCATCGCTTGCAATAGGGTGGCCTTTACACTGTGTATGTACACGAATTTGGTGAGTACGCCCAGTCACAGGTGAGGCTTGCACTAACGAGCACTCGTTAAAACGCTCAAGTACTCTAAAGCGAGTATGTGAAGGTTTACCTTCGTTATTATCTACACGCACCACGCGCTCGCCCGACTTGAGGGTGTTTTTACGCAGCCCTTCAGTTACATTTTTAACCGACGAATCCCACTGCCCTGTTACCAACGCCCAGTAATTTTTTTCCATTGTTTTTTCACGCAGCTGCTCATGTAATGCGGTAAGTACCGAGCGACGCTTTGAAATTAGTAAACACCCCGATGTGTCTCTATCAAGCCTATGTACTAGCTCTAAACTGCGCTCATCTGGGCGTAATACGCGTAGTGCTTCTATTAAACCGTAGCTTAAACCACTGCCGCCATGTACAGCCATGCCCGAGGGCTTATTAATTACAATAAGGTATTTGTCTTCAAAGAGTATTGCGTCTTCTAATTGCTTCACTTTATCAAGCTTTTTAGGCACAAACTCTTCGCGCTCTGCTACTTTAATTGGCGGAATACGCACTACATCATCAAGCTGTAATTTGTAAACTGGTTTAATACGCTTTTTATTAACGCGTACCTCGCCTTTACGTAAAATTTTATAAACAGCGCTTTTAGGCACCCCTTTTAAATGGGTAATAAGAAAGTTATCAATACGCTGACCTAAATGGTCTTCGTTGATTGTGACAAAAGTTACTTGTAAGCCGGTTTTTTCTGACATTGCCTAATCACTGATTTAAGTAAAATAATTTAGTTGCTAACACGGTTATAATAGTGGGATAATCAGCAGCGCAAATATTTAGTATTTGCAAATAACAACGGTGCTTTTTAACACATTAAAACATTCGTGATGCACATTCTGGGTAGCCGATCATACAGATCCGAGTTAAGTTTTCCAAAGCTTTTATGCCTACTCAGTTAACACGTGCGATCAACTAACAGTAATGCGCGTAATATATTACTGGTTAAGTTTGAACATGAATTTACATTTAATGTAAAAATAAAAGCAATGAACAAATAATTTGTTTGATAGTGACGACGTAAAAACGTTGTTCAGCATTTGCTCACACGTAGTACCGTATAGCAGCTTATTTAGAACTAAAAATCTAGCAAATAAGCGTTTATTAACATTCGGCAGCGAACTTTGCTCGCAAGTACTTAGAAAATACTCATCGTATTTAAGTTACTTAACGAGCCCTACGCGCCTAACATAAACGTACTAAAAAGATTGATATGACAGGCCAACTTCTGGGTAAAACTTGTAAAGAGCATAAGAGCCGACAGTTTTAGCACCATAAAGAATTTAATAACGTAAGCGTACGTTATTGTTAGCCAGCATTTAAAAAATACTGCATACACATTACAGAGCGTTCCGTTACAGACCCAGTCGTGAGGCTGCACATTCTAAAAAAAGGAACAACTGAACAGGCGAACACGTTTCGTCATGTCAGCGACAAAAAATAAGTAGAGTAACAATATGAAACGTATGCTAATCAATGCAACGCAGCAAGAAGAAATGCGCGTAGCACTGGTTGACGGCCAGCGCCTATATGATTTAGATATAGAAAGCCCAGGTCACGAACAGAAAAAAGCCAATATTTATAAAGGCAAAATCACACGCATTGAACCCTCTTTAGAAGCGGCTTTCGTAGATTACGGCGCCGATCGTCATGGTTTCCTTCCTTTAAAAGAAATTGCCCGTACTTACTTCCCACAAGGTTACACTTTTCATGGACGCCCAAATATTCGCGACGTGATTAAAGAAGGCCAAGAAGTAATTGTACAAGTTGATAAAGAAGAGCGCGGCCAAAAAGGCGCGGCCCTTACTACCTTTATTAGCGTAGCGGGTAGCTACTTAGTGCTAATGCCAAACAACCCTCGTGCAGGCGGTATTTCTCGTCGTATTGAAGGCGATGAGCGTACAGACCTTAAAGAAGCACTTAGCCGATTAGAACTTCCTAAAGGTATGGGCTTAATTGTTCGTACAGCAGGTGTTGGCAAATCGTTTGAAGAATTAAACTACGATTTAAAAGCACTTTTAGTACATTGGGATGCAATTCAACAAGCAGCCGACAGTGCTAAAGCGCCGTTTTTGATTCACCAAGAAAGCAATGTGATTTTCCGCGCTATTCGCGATTATTTACGTCGTGATATTGGTGAAATATTAATTGATAAACCACGTGTATTTGAAGAAGCTAAAGCGCACATTGAGCGTTTTCGCCCTGACTTTATGAGCCGCGTAAAGCTTTATCAAGGCGACACGCCATTATTTACGCATTACCAAATTGAAAGCCAAATTGAGTCTGCGTTCCAACGTGAAGTACGTTTGCCTTCAGGTGGTTCAATTGTAATTGACCCAACAGAAGCGCTTACCTCTATTGATATCAACTCGTCTAAAGCAACAAAAGGCGGAGATATCGAAGAAACAGCACTGAATACTAACTTAGAAGCGGCTGATGAAATTGCGCGTCAATTACGTCTTCGCGACTTAGGTGGCTTAATTGTTATCGACTTTATCGATATGACACCGCCACGCCATCAGCGTGAAGTAGAAAACCGCTTAAAAGATGCCGCTCGTCCAGATCGTGCGCGTGTACAAATTGGTAAAATTTCGCGCTTTGGTTTACTTGAAATGTCGCGCCAGCGTTTGCGACCTTCACTAGGTGAAGCAAGCCAAGGCCCATGTCCGCGTTGTAGCGGCCAAGGTACTATTCGTTCTAACGAGTCTATCGCCTTGTCTATTTTGCGTTTAATTGAAGAAGAAGCAATTAAAGACAACACAGCACAAGTAAATGCACAAGTGCCTGTAGCGGTTGCCGCTTATTTATTAAACGAGCAGCGCAGAAGCGTTCATCGTATTGAAAAACATCATAAATGTGATGTGGTTATTATTCCTAATCAACATATGGAAACACCGCACTACGAAGTGATGCGTTTACGTAAAGACGAAACACTAGAAACAGTAAGTTACGAGCAAGTTGTTGCACCTGAGCCAGAATCGTTCGAAATGGCTAAACCAGCAGCTGCGCCTGTTCGTGAAGAGCCGATGCTTAAAGGTGTTGTTATGCCTTCAACGCCAGCGCCACAAGCTAAAGTAGACAAACCAACAGCGCCTGTTGCTGTACCTAAGGTTGAAGGTGGCCTATTGGCTGCTATTGGTAATTGGTTTAAGTCGTTATTTGCTGGTGAAAGCGAAGAAGAAAAGCAAGCAAAAGAAAAAGCTGAGCAAGAAAAGCAACATCAAACACGTAATAACAATCGCCGTGGTAACAGTGACAACCGTCGCCGCAATAACAATCAGCGTCGTCGTAATAACTCTCGCTCTAAACCTCGTGGTGAACGTCCTGCTGAAGAAGAAGTGAAAACTGAATCTACCGCGAACGAAAGCCAAGAGAAAAACGAGAACCGCAATAAGCGCCGTCGTAATCCTAACTCGCGTAAGCGTAACGATAACCGTAATAACGACAATCGTACCGCAGACAAAGAGCAAGTTAAAACAGACGCAAAAGCGAATGAAACTGAGGCTAAGCAAAGCACTGAGCCTAAAGAGCAGAAGCCAAAAGTTCGCCGTCAACGTCGTAATGTTCGCAAAAAAGTACGTATCCAAGATGAAAATACTGAACAAGTAAAAGCATCTGATACCACTGAGCAACCGCAGCAAAGCACTGAAACAGCTAAAGTAGAGCAGCCTAAAGAGCAAGCGCCAGCAGCAAAGCAAACTGCAAATGAGCAAAAGTCAGAGCAAACAAAACCTGCACCTGTGAAAGAGCAAGCGCCTAAGGCACAACCTGAGCAAGAAGAAAAGCCAGTAGCTGCAGCGTCAACTGACGAAGCAAACTCTGAAGATGAGCAAGGGCAAACACGTACGCGTTCACGCCGTTCTCCTCGTCACCTTCGCGCTTCGGGCCAGCGTCGCCGTCGTCCTGAACAAGGTGAAGCTACAGAAGAAAAAGCAGATGAAGCACCTGCATTTGTGCCAGTAGCAGATCAAGCTGCCGCTGAGTATGAGGCAGAGCTAAAAGCAAAAGCTGAACAGCCAACCTCAAACGATGCATCAGAAAATGTTGAGCAAGCGTTAGCTGTAGAAGACTTAGCTAAAGTTGAAGCTGCTCCTAAAGCAGAGCAACCAACAGCCAATGACGATGCAGTACAAACTGTTGACCCAGAAACAGCTGAAGAGCCAGTTGTTGTTACTGAGCAACCAATAACAACATCTGAGCCTGTGAAATCAGAGCCTGAAGTAGCTGAGCAACCAGCAACACCAGAGCCTGTTAAAGCTGAGCCTGAAGTTGCTGAACAACCAGCAACACCAGAGCCTGTTAAGCCAGAGCCTGAAGTAGTTGAGCAACCAGCGAAACCTGAGCCTGTAAAAGCAGAGCCTGAAGTAGCTGAGCAACCAGCAACACCAGAGTCTGTTAAAGCAGAGCCTGAAGTAGCTGAGCAACCAGCGACACCTGAGTCTGTTAAAGCAGAGCCTGAAGTAGCTGAGCAAAAAGATGCCAATGCAAAAACGGTTATTAGCAAAGGGGCTGCAAGCGCACCTATGGCTCAACCGACACCAGTTGCTGATAGCGACGTAAAGCATACATCAGTTGCCATGGCACACGATAAACGTGAGTTAGTTCCTGATAGTGGCTTACGCGCAGGGTCAATTAAACCTGCAGGTCGTGCTAGTTCAGACATGACTAAAACAATGAGCGCTGAGTAACCCTTAGCCTCATTAAAAAGCCGCGCTATGTAAAATAGCGCGGCTTTTTTGTTTTAATACCTGTCTTGTCCTGAAAGGTATTTTCTCATTTGCTCCTCTTTCGCTTCTCTTTGTGCAATAGATCTTTATTAGCAAAAATAAACAGCTGCGCTGCTTCTCGCGCAAGCAAGCTTTGCGCC